>CBFHUR010000132.1:0-1405 GCA_965658895.1 Binatia bacterium | reverse complement strand
TTCCATGAACAATGCCTTCGGGTTCCGCGTGTTCCAGGACAGCAGCACGCGTGTATGGATCGGCCCCGCGATCGGCCTCGGCTTCGATGCGCTCGCCGATTCAGGCCCTGGTCCCGACATCTACACCTTCAGCATCGGCGGCGGCCCGCAGATCGGTGTGAACCTCGCTACCAGCGAGAGCCTGACGGTTGCCTTCACCGCTGGCTACCAATACCGCTACCGCCACGTGTGGAACACCGACCTGGATTTTGACGATGGAGCCGACGGGCATGGCAGCCATTGGCTTGCCAACGTTGCCGTGATGTTCAACACCGGCTCCTGAGCCGCGAAACGCGACTCGATCGTCCGACCCCGAGCCCGAATGGCGCTCTGGATAGCGACGCTTCATGCGAAACAACAAAAGAGGAGACTGTCTCTCGGCAGTCTCCTCTTTGCGTTTGCGCCCGGAAGCCTCAGCCCTCGACAACCACCTCGGTGGGAATGATCTGCTGGGCATCAAGAGCAACGATATCCCCACCGATGCTGGCCACGCCATCGATCGGCGCCTCGACCGCACCGCCAGCGATTCGGTAGCGCACGTCCCCGGGCTCGACGACAAATCGCATCTGCCGGTCGTATAGACCGAGTTGCGAGCGATCGAGCCGAAAGCGGACTCGAACCGAGGCCCCCGCGGCGAGCTCGATGCGGGCAAAGCCCGCGAGCTGACAAACCGGTCGCGTCACAGACGCCACCAGATCCTGAATCTCCAGACGCAGCACCTCGATGCCATCGCGCGTGCCCACATTATGCAGCATGCACTCGATTTCGAGAGGGCAGGTATCGGCCGTCGTCCCCGTCCTTACCTCGGCGTCCGTGCAACGGAACTGCGTGTAGCTCAGGCCATGCCCAAAGGGATAGAGCGCCTCGGATGGCGCATCGATATAATTGGGCTCAAAGTTGCCCATCGCCGAGCCCGCGTCCCATTTCAGTCCACTATGCAGCGGGATCTGGCCTGCGTTGTGCAACATGCTCACCGGCAGGCGACCGCTGGCATCGACCGCGCCGCTCAGCACGTCCGCGATCCCGTGGCCGCCCTCCTCGCCGGGAAGAAAGGCTGCGACCAGGGCGCCGGCGCGACCGGCAATCTCGGGGACCGCAAAAATGCGCCCGCCGACGAGCACGACCACAGTCGGCGTCCCCGTTTCCAACACCGCGGCAACCAATTCGTGCTGGGCGCCCGTCAGTTCGAGATGGGCGGCGTCACGGAATTCACCACTGGTACAACCGGGCACCAGGCCCGAGCGGCCCCCCACAAAGACCACGGCCACCTCGGCTGCGGCCGCGGCCTCCACGGCGGCGGGAATCTCGCTCTCATCCGTGTTTGATACACCACAACCGCGGATGTGGTTCAGGGCCGCGTCGGGGA
>CBFHUR010000131.1:0-1530 GCA_965658895.1 Binatia bacterium | reverse complement strand
ACTGCCAGCGGCAGGATTCGGCTTGAGGAATAGAGCGCCGCTGGGGCAAAAAGGCTCTTCATGTTTCCTACCGTCCCCGGTTCGGGGTTGTCGAAGAACCACAGCGGCAGGTCGCGGCCGGGGGTGTTGATCTGGACACGAAGCCGAGATCCGGCCCGGAGCGGGTGTGCGACGTCGAATATGGGTACGCGAACAAGCGTGAGGTCACTCGATAGGGGCTCGTAGTCATCTTCGCCAAAAAGAAGTCGGCTGAGGAATTGGCCTGAGCGTTCTTCGTCGATCTTGCGGAAGCCGGCGAGTTGGACGCCGGTCTGGATCCGGATCTCGTTGCCGTCCGGTGTGACTTCACTCAGTACGATCTCGATCGGAGCATCGTCCGCGTTGGTCTGAATCCAGAGGTCCGCGTAGCCTGGCCCCGCGAGTACGACGTTCTCGTCGAGTGGTGCCGTAAGATAGGAAAGGCCGAGTCCTTCTGGCGTATAGGACCAATCGAGATCAAGCCTGTCGCGAACAATCCTTGTTGAAACGCCTCTTGAACGGTGAGGTTGACGAGGGACCCCCGGGATCGGCGTCGGAAGTCCCACGCCGATCCCGAACTTCGGATCGAACCCTGCGGTCAGGTTCAGGGATTGGCCCGCTTTAGCGATCGTGATACCGCCATCTGAAACGCTGCGCGGCAGGCGTCATGCGCTCGCTTGGGATCGCCCCCATTCATGAGAACGACGCCCTCTGCATATAGATCGCTGGCCCGTTCCGGCACCACATAACCGTTGGCTTCAGCGTCATCGATCGCGTCCTCGGCTGCGTCGCAAACCTCTGCGAGGCGATCGTTGACGAGAACTCCGGAACGCCTTCCGCCCATGAGGATCAACATCTGCTCAAGCTGGGTTTTCAACAACATATTCTGGTTCCCTTCCATGCGGGTCAGGGATGCCATGACTTCCTGATGCTGCTGATCGAGCTTGTTCTTTATATCCGTGTCGTGCTGCCCGACCTGAAGCTCCAGCGTATCGATGTGCGCATTCACCCGGGCGTCGTGCTCCGCCAGAGCCTGCTTGATCTGCGCGTCATGAGTCGTGATCTGCGAACTCAGAGCCGACCGCTCGCTGGTAGAAGTGGTCACATGGCTGGCGAGATCATTGTGAAGATGGTTCATCTCGTCGAACATGGTCTCGATTTCGACGTCGGCAATTTCAGTATCAAGGTAGTCCTTCTGGTCCTGCGCGATGCGCGCGGTCAGGTAGTCCCACTGGCTGCCCGCATAGATAATCTGTGCAGCTGTAGTCGCACCGGCAACCACCGCGCAGACCGCAGAGGCGTTACCGCCGGCGCAAACCCCGATCCCGCCACCAACCACGACCTGCTGGGCAACCGCAGCGCAGATGTTGTAACCGTCGCGGGACACCTCGATGACGTTCTCGGCCAGAATCATTGCCTTTTCGAAGTCATAGACAACCTTCCACTGCGCAATATTTGTCGGGGTATTGGAACGTTGGCCAAGGGACAACCCCGGGTGGGAGTTCGCCGCGC
>CBFHUR010000130.1:0-1643 GCA_965658895.1 Binatia bacterium | reverse complement strand
AGATCTGGTTCATGGATGATCTCCACCAGACGCGATTGGAGTCCAAGCTCGATATTCCGCGCGATTCGGGTTGGCGGATTCGTATCGAGGGCGATGTGAACCTCATCTTCGACGTGCAGATCGATTCGTCCGAGCAAAAGGAGCGCACCGCACAGGGAATCCAGACTACCGGGTTCCATTGTGTGAATGCCGTCCCATTGGTCTGTGACGCGCCGAACCCGGGCATGAAGACCTATCTGGACCTGAATCTGATTGCCGGGCGCATGGGGACGCACACGGAGCGCTGATTGGAGCGCTGAGCGGAGCGGCGCCGCATGCCGACCGCGTACCGACCGCATGCCGACCCCATGCCGACTTCCCCCCGAGCACCGAGCGTCGTTTTCTTCGACCTTGATGGAACTCTGACGGATCCGAAGCCCGGAATTACCGGTTGTATCCAGTACGCGCTTGAGCGGCTGGGGGAGCCTGTTCCGGGGCCGGATGCCCTCGAGTGGTGCATCGGCCCGCCCCTGTTCGACAGTTTCGAAAAACTGGTCGGTGTCGAACGCGCCGGGCAGGGCGTGGATTTCTATCGCAAGCGGTTCGGTGATGTCGGGCTCTTCGAGAACGAAGTCTACCCTGGAATTCCCGCGGCACTGTCCACACTGCTGGAGTCCGACTTGAGACTCTTTGTCGCGTCGAGCAAGCCGAAAGTCTACGTGGATCGGGTCCTCGAGCACTTCGATCTCGCGGGTTTTTTTGAGGTGGCCTACGGATCGAATCTCGACGGCACCAGAGTCGACAAGCGCGAGTTGCTGTCGCATGCTCTGGCGACCGAGTGTGTCGTTGCGGCAGAAGCGACGATGGTGGGGGATCGGGGTGCCGATGCGGTAGGTGCCATTTATAACGAAATGTCCTTTCTGGGCGTCCTCTACGGGTACGGTTCCCGTGAAGAACTTCATCAGGCCGGCGCGACTCGGTTTGCCGCCCATCCAAGTGAATTGTCGAGTTCTCTTGTGGAGAGAAGCTGAAGGATCGGGCGTGCTCGGGCTCGATAAAGCAGGTAGGAGTTGCGGATGACAGGCGAAACGATTGAGCTCGAAGCAAACGGTCTTCGTTTCCGTGCGCTCGCGGAAGGCACCGGCGATCCGGTGCTTTGTCTGCATGGATTCCCCGACCACTATGAGTCCTTTCGCCATCAACTCCCGATGCTGGCCGACAATGGCTACCGCGCGGTGGCGCCGATGATGCGCGGCTACGAGCCTTCGTCGCAGCCCGTATGTACCAGCATCTCCCGAAACCGCTCCTTTGTTGTCTTTTTCCCTGTCGGAAGGATACCCAGTTCTGATGCTGCCTGAGCCCACACCGCAGAAAGTCGCCCGCCCGATTGTCGCCGCGTTCCTCATCCTGACCCTGTGCTGCGCTGGCTGCTCGGACTCATCCAGTCGCCTTGTTCCTGACCCTCTCAAGAGCGAGATCGATCCGATCGAACAGAGGCATCGCGAAATTCAGGCTGCCCTCGGCATCGAACCAAATGAAGTGACATCGACGGTGACTCAGGCGATCGTTCGCGAGACCAAGCGGATCCAGGCGCTCCCCGGTAGAACCGGAATCCTCGCAGAGCCGTGGCAGTATTCGGTCTTCGCTGAAGAGATCATCATTCG
>CBFHUR010000129.1:0-1700 GCA_965658895.1 Binatia bacterium | reverse complement strand
GAGAAGGTTCTTTCCGGCTCACCCTGAACCTCGATACGCTTGAATCTCTGGAGAACTTCCTCCCACAAGATGCGCAACTGCAGCTCCGCAAGCCGGCTCCCCATGCAAAAATGAATACCAAAACCGAACGAGAGGTGGCGATCCGCATTGGGCCGCTCGAGGTCGATCGCGTCTCCCTGATCAAATACATCCTCGTCCCGATTGGCCGATAGATACCACATCAGGATCTGGTCACCTTCGCGGATCTTCTTGTCCCGCAACTTGCAGTCCATCGTCGCCGTCCGGCGCATATAGGACAGGGGCGTCTGCCAGCGAATGATCTCGGGCACCAGATTACCCACAAGCCCGGGGTCGGCGATCAACTTGTCGTATTGATCCGGGAATTGATTCAATCCGTAAACGCTTCCCGTCATCGTATTGCGGGTTGTGTCATTGCCGCCGACGATCAACAGAAGCAGGTTTCCGAGATGCGCCATCGTCGGCATATCACGTGTGGCTTCCCCGTTGGCGAGCATCGAAACCAGGTCAAAGCCGGGCTTCTCGCGACGCTCGGCCCACAGACCTTCAAAATACGATACGCATTCCATCATTTCGTCGATTTTCTGTTGCTGAGTCTCCACAACGCCACCAGGGCCGGGAACCGCAAAGACAATATCGGACCACCGGGTGAGCATGCGCCGATCCGACAGCGGAAAATCAAAGAGCGTCGCCAGAAGCAACGTGGTGAGCTCGATCGACACGGTATCGACCCAATCAAAGGTCTCGCCCTCGGGTAGCGATTCCAGGACCTTCACCGTCCGCTCGCGGATCTGGGGTTCCAACTTGGGAAGGTTCCGGGGCGCAGAGACCGCCCGCACGGTTTGGCGCTGCTCGTCGTGAGTGGGTGGATCCATCGAAATGAAGGAGGTCAGCGGCTCCGGAATGGCGTCTTTTTCCGGGGAAGGTCTTGGCCCCAGAGTGATCCCCTCAGCCGAGGAGAACGTCTTCCAATCGCTATCCACCTCGCGCACATCGTCGTATTTTGTCACGGACCAGTAGCGCCCCGACGACTCGAGTTCATTGAAGTGAACCGGGTCCTCGGCCCGCAATCGCGCCAAATGTTCTCGCCAACGGTTTTCCCGAAACAGATGCGGGTTGGCGATATTGATCTCGTCCAGAGTGAGGTCCGCGGCCCCGGGGACGCCGCCCCCGATTTCGGCCATCTCCATCTCCGGAGTCCATACGTTCGGGTCCAGAAAGTCATCGGTCTTCTCGTTGTGGTCGCTCATCATCGCTGCTCCATATCTTCACGTCACTTCAAGGCGGCACCAAACCATGCGATCCCGCACCAGTCCCGATCGGCCCTCAACCCACGCCAACGCCGCAATCCTCGCAAACGTAGGGCGAACTTGAACCGCTCCCCGCCTCGACATCATCGAAGTCGTAATAACGCCGGCCACTTTCCTCGAAACATTCCGGACAATAGGAGCCGGCCAACTCCTCATGGGAGACGGTGAGATGGCACCGGCAGCATCGCCGTTTCATTTCCACCGGAACGAGCACCAATGTCGCGTGTCTGCAGGAATCCATGGCTTCGGGGTCTCCACTCCCAGAATCAGGCTCCTTATCTTAAACGTCTTTGAGGGTTTCTGACAATCCATCGCGCAGGCTCTCGAGCCTCGCTTGTCTCCCGACCATCAGCGCGCCCAGGGTGGATTCTT
>CBFHUR010000128.1:0-1828 GCA_965658895.1 Binatia bacterium | reverse complement strand
TTCGGCTTCGGGGCCTTTACCAAACATTTTGCCGGCATGGATCTGCCGGTTGATGTTCTGGAAGATAGCGAGACCCGTCGGGTGGAGGTGCACCGCATGCCGCTGGGCGTGGTGGGTGCGATCATTCCTTGGAACTTCCCGCTCATTCTGATCGGTTTCAAGCTGGCGCCGGCCTTGCTCGCGGGCAATACGCTGGTGGTGAAGCCCGCGCCGACCACACCTCTGGCGACCCTGCGTCTGGCCGAATTGATTGCCGACGCTCTACCGCCGGGGGTCTTCAATGTGATTGCCGACGCCAATGATCTCGGTGGTTGTCTGACGGCCCATCCGGATATTCGCAAGATCTCGTTTACCGGCAGTACGGCGACCGGATCGAAGGTCATGGCGGGGGCTGCCGCAACCATCAAGCGCATCACCTTGGAGATGGGTGGCAACGATGCCGGTTTGGTCCTGCCGGACGTGGATCCGAAAGAGACCGCCGCCAAGGTCTTTGATGCCGCCTTCGCCAACAACGGCCAAGTCTGCATTGCGCTGAAGCGACTCTACGTGCACGAGGATATCTACGAGCCGATGTGCGAGGAGTTGGCCAATATCGCGCGTTCCAAAAAAGTTGGTGATGGCGCCGCCGAGGGCACCCAACTTGGTCCGCTGCAGAATCGATTGCAGTATGAAAAGGTGCAGGCGATCATCGCGGACGCCGCCGAGAAGGGTACCGTCATTGCCGGTGGCAAGGCGGTGGATGGTCCGGGTTATTTCATCGAACCTACAATTGTTCGGGATATCTCCGCAGGTGCGCGTCTGGTCGATGAAGAGCAATTCGGCCCGGCTTTGCCGGTGATCAAATACTCGGATCCCGAAGAGGTTCTCGAGCAGATCAACAGCACCTCGGAAGGTCTGGGCGGCAGTGTGTGGGCCGCGGACGTCGATGCGGCACAGAAGCTGGCCGCCCGAATGGAGTCCGGGACCATCTGGGTCAACAAGCACGGCGAATTGGACCCCGGGATTCCCTTTGCCGGGGCCAAGCAGTCCGGGATCGGCACCGAATTGGGTGCCACCGGGCTCGATGAGTTTACCCAGCGAAAGGTTCTGAATATCGCCCGCTGAGCCCTGCCTCAGCTGGCGCTATTCTTTTGGACGATCGCCAATATTTTCGGGGACGTTTCGCGGCCGGAATTCCAATTTTCTCCGGTCACGAAACGTTGCTCGTCGTTCGCGACCACATGGGTCGCCAGCATGTCGCGAAAAGCCGTCTGGCTCTCGAAGATCACCCCGGCCCGGCGGCGTTCGGGTTCCGGATGCTGCGGGGTGATTTCGATACCCAGTTCCTTGATCTGTTTGTCGGTCACGCCCGTCATGCGTCGTCCGGCAATCAGGAGGTCTCCCTGCCGGTCTTTGGCCTAAATCAGGCCGAGGGAGCCGCGCCATGGATTTCGGGGATCTTCGCATTTTGTGAAAACCGTTCGTGCTCCAGGCCGGGGTGAATTAAGAGGAGTCAGGATGGGTCGTTTTCCCGAGTATTTTGAGCCGCATTCGCTGCTGGAGGCCGCCCGAGCGATCGATGGTCTGGAGGATTTCGGGAACGACGATTTCCGCGAACCCATGGAGGCTCTGGCGTGCTCTTTCGGGGCGGCGGACTTGCACAAAGGCGGGGCAAAAGTTCTTCGCGGATCGATGGTGCGAAATCTTCGGAATCGACTGCGCCTGCAGGATTGGTGTCGTCGCCACCCCGAGATCGAAGACGAGGTCATCGCCCAACCGATCGTGGGGATGGGCATGATGCGGTCGGGAACTACTTTGGTTCAGCGCCTTCTGGCCAGTGACCCCCGCC
>CBFHUR010000127.1:0-1956 GCA_965658895.1 Binatia bacterium | reverse complement strand
CAGGCGGCCCGCGAGGCTCAGGCGGCCCGCGAGGCTCAGGCGGCCCGCGAGGCTCAGGCGGCCCACGAGGCTCAGGCGGCCCGCGAGGCTACTCCGGTCCTCGGCAGTCAGGAGACTCCCAGGGCGGACGAAGCGGACCCCCGGGTCGAGAGCGGCGCGATCATCAGGAAGGCACCTCACGACGCTCCCACGAGCGATGGGGTAACTCCCGAGACGACAGGCGGGGGCCAGGAGACGACCGCCGCGCTCCCCGCACCGATGGGCCTCGCACTTCATCCGGAGGCCAGGCGCGCACAGGCGGCGGAAACTACTCCGGATACGGGCGGCCGGCGGGAGCCGGCGGTGGGCCGCGAGATCGCCGCGAGGACGCCGACGGGCGTGGCCCGAGGACATCACGAAACCACCGCGGATCGGAAGGCTCGCAGGACTCGCGGCGACCTCGAGGACAGCGCGAAGATTACCGGGCGCATTCACCGCGGAGCAACTCGGATCGCGATCCACGGCGCGACGATCGACGCTCGCCCCGACCCACAAACGGTCGCCCCCCCATCGACGCGCGTGGACGCCGGGATACCCCCCGCGACGACCAACGGACCGACCGGCGTGGAGAAGGCCGTCGAGACCAGCACGAACAGCGACGCGGCGAAGGCCGCCATATACCCCGGGAGGACCGACGCGAGGGCGGCCCCGCACGCCCGTTTCGACGCGAGCAGGCGCAGACCGATACCCGCGCAGGCCGGCCACCAAAACGGCGGGTTCCCAAGTCCGAGCAGGTCCAATGCCCCCACTTTCCTGCCTGTATTGGCTGCCCCGGGATGGGCCGATCGTATACGAAACAGTTGAGCGCCAAACACGAACGCGTGCAGGAGATGCTCCGTGAGGCACCCGAACTGGGAGACGTTCAATTCCTCAGCCCGGTGGGCAGCCCCCGACAAACCGGATACCGCAACCACGCCAAGCTGGTCTTCCGGAATCGACGCAACCGAGAGAGCCTCGACCAGGAACTGATTCTCGGGGTATACAAACCCGGAACCCATAGCGTCATGCCCGCGGAGAGCTGCATTGTCCATCATCGTCGCCTCCAGCCACTTCTGCGAACGCTGCTTTCGGAGGTCGAGGATCTCGAGATTCCGATCTATGATGAGCGCGACGGCACTGGTGCACTTCGCTATGCTCTGGCCCGCACCTCGGACCATGCAGGACTGACCCATCTCACTCTGGTTGCGGCCACCGACAAGATCGCCAAGCTCAACACGCTGGTGCTGCGATTGCAGCGCCGCCATCGCGAGCTGGAATCTGTCTTTCTGTGCATAAACAGCGACACCGGAAACCAGCTGCTGACCGACGATATTCGACAGATCAAGGGCCCACCGGCTCTTCGGGAGAAGTTCGGTGATCTCGTCCTCGAGTCGCGTGCAGGAGCATTTCTGCAGGCGAATACGGAAATTGCCTCGCGTATCTACACCACAGCTGCGAAATGGCTCGACGTCTGGGCCGCCGATGGCGTCATCGACCTCTACTGCGGAGTTGGTGCCCTGGGCCTGTCTTCAATCAACCACAACACTCGCCTGCTGGGGATCGAGGCATCCGAGGCATCCATCGAATGTGCTCGGGCCAATGCCAAGCGGCTCAAAAGACATCGCTGCGAGTTCGTGGCAGCCCCCGCCGAAAAAGTTCTGGAAGTCGCTGCCGAGAAAGGATTCGAGAACCCTTCGGCATTGATCGTGAACCCGCCGCGACGCGGCCTGAGCCAGGAGGCCGGCGAGGCGATCATCAAGCTCGCCCCGCGCAAGATCCTCTACGTGAGTTGCGAGCCCGAGACGCTGGTCCGTGACCTGCGCGCCTTTGCTCGGGAAGGCTGGTCGACCCGCCGCGTGCGAATCTACGACATGCTGCCCCAAACGCCGCATGTCGAAGTCATGGCCCTGCTGGAACAAGGTCCGGCCGCCGGCATTG
>CBFHUR010000126.1:0-1998 GCA_965658895.1 Binatia bacterium | reverse complement strand
CGTCGGTATCGCGAGGGTCGCAGTTCGGCGCACAGGCCTCGAACCGATCCGACTGTCCGTTGTCATTGACATCGCGCTCGGCCCAGCCCATCGACCAAAAACTCGAAGGCTCGTGAGTCTCGGTAATAAAATCGACATAGGCGCCGAAGCCGAATGGTCCTTCGGCATGCTCGGCTGCCATCGCGAAGATCTCGGCGATCTGCCCCGTGATCCAGCCCAGGGTCATCATATCCATGGTCTCGAAATCCATCTCGGGCACATGAACATTCCGGGCGCGCAGGACATCGCGCATCTGGAGACTCTCCATCTGCCGGGCGTTGTCGATAATGGCACGCATGCTTTCGCTCAGGCCGAGCGGATCGTCAGCACCCTCGGCCCGAAGGTCCCCTGAACAGACGACCACTAACGGGGCCTCGCCGGAAACCCAGGGACCGGATGCGGCCGGGCCGAACCCGCCGCTGGCCAGACGACCGAAGCCCTTGCATCCGGTTAGATCCTCGACTGCGGCCAAATTCAGAGACAAATTCGCCACATCGGGCGCCTTTGGCGACATCGCGCCCCGAGGGCCCGCCGCGGCCGAACTCGATCCCGCCACAGCCCCGATCAACATGGCGCCCATCAGTCCGGCGCTCGACCATTTTTTCAAGATTCTCGTATTCATCGTTTTTTCCCCGCGCTATGGGCCGCCAGAAGGTTTCCGTGGCCTGTTATTGATGGAGGAAGTGAATTGCAGACTTCGTGCCAACCGATACTTGTCTGATTTTACTATGTTTTCCGATCAGACCCCGCGATGCCGAACCGGCCTCGGTAACCGAGCGTTACGCTTGCCGGGAATGCCGGGTTACCGAACCGGTACCCGAACAAACACCCGAGCCAGAGCCCTGATTCGCTCCGATTTGCGAGTATTTCGACGATCACGACGCGATTTGCCGGTGCGACGGCGCACCCGTCAGAGATGCGCCTCACCACAACGACATCCCTTGCGAGATCCGCTAGACAGGCTCTTATGGGGGAGCCCGAGCAAATCGACCTGGAGGCAATCGCCGCAGCAGTCCTCCGGCGCGTGGGTGACCTCTGGGAGTTCCCCCAACTCGCCGAGACCACGCGGGTCGAGGTCAGCACCCGAATGACCCGGTCGCTGGCCCGGGTTCGCCCCGATACCCGCGTCATCCGCATCGCCCGGCCCGTGGTCGAGGGCCCGCAGGCCTCTCTCGAGGAAGTCATCTGCCATGAAGCCGCTCATATCGTGGCCCATGGCCAGGCCACCCGCCGGATCCGGCCGCATGGACGCGAATGGGCGGCCCTGATGGAGAGGGCCGGTTATCCGGCACGCGCTCGGGTCGATGCGCGGCTGCTGGGAATTACGATGCCAGCTGGGCCCGGACGCGGCGAAAACGGGGGACGCGGCTCCGGCCGCCGCAAAAAATACGTCTACGACCATCGCTGCCCGGTGTGCCAGAACCACCGCACCTCGGGACGCGTGGTGCGAAGCTGGCGATGCGGGCCGTGCGTGGATGCCGGGATGAAGGGCGAGTTGGTGGTGACGCGGTTTGAGCGCACGGGACGTGGCGGACTTCGCGGACTATTTGCCCTCCGCTGAACCGGCTCGCGGCGCCGCCAACATTTTTCCCCTCAGCCCTCGATTCATATGCGTGGGCCGGCTTGAGTTGGGTCGGGCACCGCTGATAGATCATGCCCACCGTTCGCACCTTCCCGGACGAAAATGACCCAGGAGTACCCATGTCCCAGACCCAACGTTCCACCGGACGCAGCTGGCGTATCATCAGTGCCGCCCTCACGCTCACCCTCGCCTCCGCCCTGCTGGCTTCATGCGGCGACAGCGTGAATCTGCGGCCTGACCGCGCCGATTGCACCGAAACAATCAACACGCCCAAACAATACGCCGATGCCGTAAAGGAGTTCCGCGTGCTGCCGGAATACTGCATCTCGCCCGAGCTGTTCACCACGTCCCTGCAGGGTGGCAGCCGCCTGTATCCA
>CBFHUR010000125.1:0-2046 GCA_965658895.1 Binatia bacterium | reverse complement strand
AAACGCCGGTGGCATTTCTTCGCGCATGGCGGCATAGCCGGCAAAGCCGGTTTTGTAGACGTCGGCGATAGCCTTTTTCTTGTCCTCGTCGGTGACCACCACCACGCTCCAGCCCTGCATATTGGATCCCGTGGGGGCCTGCAGCGCGATGTCGATGCACTCCTCGAGCACTTTCGGCTCGACGGGTTTGTCGAAGTCGAGACGTTTGCGGACCGAGCGCGTCGTGCGCAGAAGTTTGTCACAAGCCTGAATATCCATTGATTCCTCCGAAGAATGTACTTGCTATGGGCCGACGCGGGCGCCGGGGTCTGAGGGTTACCTTTATGTGCTGACCGCGGCTTTCGCGAGCCTCATCCCGAGGTTTCTGCCAGCAGCGCGGCGGCTCGTCGGATCAGGATCTCGACCATCTGGTCATCCTCGCCGATCGCCTCGCCGACGCGGATCGTGCAATTTCCGTGTTTTTCCTGCGCGGCCCGGGCAATGGCCGGGATATCCTCGCGGGTATGGCGACCGGGCAGCAGAAAGAAGGGTTGGATCACGACCTCGCGGGCGCCCTCGTGCACGCAGGCGTCGATTGCTTCGCCGATATCCGGGGGGCAGACCTCCAGATGAGCGGTGCGGACCTGCCAATCGGGTTTGGCTGTCGCGACGCGTGCGGCCATATCCTCGAGGAAGGCAGCGGCCTCGGGGCGTTTGCTTCCATGGTCGACAATCAGAAGGAACTGGTCGCTGGGCATCGTTGTGCTCGTATCGGCTTTCGGCAAAGGATCCGTCTGTGGCTCAGCTACCTTTGGGCGGCCAGAGGATCAGGCTGGAGGTGCGGGCCTCATAGTCCGCATACCCGGGCCGCCTTTCGCGGCTGCGGGTATCCATCATCGGGATGCTGGCAAAGACGAACATCAGGAACATCGCCAACACGCCGATGCCGGTCCACCAATAGGCCGGTGCGGCTGCCAACGCGAAGAGCCAAAGCGACAGCCAGAAGAGCATCTCGCCGAAATAGTTCGGATGGCGAGAGTAACGCCACAGGCCGGTCTCCATATGCGCGCCGGGGGTGCGTTGGCGCACAAAGGCACGCATCTGTTCGTCGGCGACCAATTCGATCAGGGTTGCTGCCACGCCCACGAACAGCGCCAATCCGTCAAGCCAGCCAAAGCTGAGGTCGCCCATGGCCAGAGCGGGGTAGAGCGGCAGGCAACCGAGCACGATCTGCAGGGTGGGAAACAGGTCCACCAGCACAAGTTGCACAAACCAACGCGGCGTCGGTGTCTTTCCGTAGAGGTCGATGTAGCGGAAGTCCTCGTGATGCAGCCCCGGAAAGCTGCGTGCCCAATTCAGCGTCAATCGAATCGCCCAGAACCAAACGACCGTCATGACCGCGATCTGGCGCATCGACCAGTCAGGCACCGCGGCCAGCGTGGCAAAATAGCCGGCGGCCGCCGGTGGCAGAATGCTCCAATAGGCATCAAAGACCGAGCCGTTGTTCACCGGCAGCATCGCCAGAAAGGTGATGATCGATGCCACATACAGCCCGGCGGTCATCGCCCACAGAGGCGAGAGCCCCGAGGCCGAAAACGTATACCAGGCCGCCGGAACAGCGATCAGATAGACGACGGTGCAATAGAGCAGCGAAGCGCCGCGGTTTTGGGTGAAGGCGGGTCTGTCCATACACTCTGTTTTGCCTGCCTGCGGCCGCTTCGCAAACGCCGGCTTCGCCGCCGGTCGGGCGGAATCGGGCCTGCGGTTTTCCGGCCTGTGTTTTTCTGCAAAAATCGCAGGGTACGCGCCGGCCAGAGGGCGGTGCGCGGATCGAAACAAGAAGCTCCGCCAAGGGTGCCGAAAAGGGCTCCTGTCGGGCGCATCAGACAAAGGAATCGGGTGAAGCCGTGCGAGCAGGAACAGGATTAGAAGTGGCAGGTCGGAATACGGGTGTGCGTTGGTGGTTGCCGGTCGTCTTGTTGTGCGCGGGGCTGTTCGGTGCCGGTTGCACGCAGGCACCCGAGGGCATCGCGCCAGTCGAGGGCTTCGAGGCCGAGCGCTATCTGG
>CBFHUR010000124.1:0-2281 GCA_965658895.1 Binatia bacterium | reverse complement strand
AAAAAAACCTGAATGCCGCCGCGGACGGCGAAGGGCATTCCTGCCGAGAAGGTCAGGTCGTCCACCCCGTCGGCTGCATTTCTGCAGAACGCGTCGCGGACCGGGGCAAAGCGCGCGTCGGTGAATCCATGAATTTCCATCACGTAAATTAACCCTCCGTCATCTCTCTTCGCTGGACGAGATGAATTCTCGGAATATCTCGATTGTACGCCAGATTTGCCAGAACTCGCCTCGGGGGGCCGATTCAAGCCGCCTCCCGCGACCGAAAACAGAAGATAAGATCATGAAAAAGTTCCGCAATATTGTAAAAATCGCAAGTCTCGCACTCGTCGCTTTTTGGGGAGTGGTCGTTGCCGGAAGCCCTGAAGGCAGAAGGGCGGGGCGCTTTCGCACCCCGCCCTCATCCTTGCGAGAATCAAACTGGCTCGCGTGTGCCCTCCCGCCTGTTAGCGCCTACTGGCAGGGGCCGAGTTGGAAGGTCTCGGTAGCAGGCTCGTAGCACCCAATCGCTGTGTTGTTGCTCTCGTCGGATTCCAATATTGCTCCGTGGGGGTCGACCTCGAAGAACACGTCGACTTGGTCGGCGCCGCCCGAAGTACTCCAAAGGTTTCCCTCTTCGACCACGATCGCCGAGGCCGCCGGAGCTAGCGGACCCGCCACATTGCAGTTGCCCCCCGTTTTGCAGTAGGTCCGCTCGTCGGTGCTGCCATCATTGGGATCCGTTCGTGTGAAGGTCACGTTGACCTCGGCCAGACAGCTCTCCGTTCCGCTATAGGAGGAGGTTCCATCGTTCCGTACGACGGCCTCCCATGTGACTTGGTAGGGCGAGGTGGGCAGAAGATCGCGGTGTCGCACGGTGACCGACGCGAGAACGAAGTCGATGCCGCGATCGCCGAAGGGGCCGAGGCCGCAGGGCATCGCTTCGATAACCGGCAGACGATCGGAGAAGGACTCCTTGTCGCCCTTGTCGCCTTTGTCGTCCTTGTCTGCCTTGTCACCTTTTCTCCCGCCATTGTCTCCGGCGGAGGTCATTACCGTGGCGCAGTTTGCGGGGATGCGGATCTCTCCCAGACCGAAGCCCCGGTCGTCAAAACCGGCGAAGAAATCGGGGCTGGTGCCGTCGACGGCCCCGATGGTCGCGATGGTGCGCCAGGCGTTCGGCCACACGGACTCATGCCTCTGGATCTCGATGTCCCGCGTGAGGTTGGGGTTGAGCATGAGCTTGCGATGCGAGAATTCGCCGTTGGCGTCGGTCGTCACGCGGATGTTCGCGGGCGATCCCCACCAGGGTCCCCAGGGCGACTCGGGACCGGACATGGAAATCCAGCGCGAATGGACCCGGAGGACCTGGTTCGGGAGAACGCACTCCCGAACGCGGAGGCCGCTGGTGTCGACGCCGATCAACTGTGCATCGATGATCCAATCGGTGGCCGATGCCGGAGAGGCCGACACCAGCACTGTGGCCAGAACCAGCCCGGCAGTCAGCCGGGGCAGCGCGGTTGCAGATGTCCATTTCGCGAAACGCCTGGACCAACCCTCGCGAACAGAGGGCTTTCGGGATGGATCTCTCTGGAAGATGTCTGTTTTGGATGTCATTTTTCTCTCTCCTTGGTTGGCTTCGTTAGAAGATCTTTACAATGGAAAGTATTAATAGGAAAGAAACTAAACACTGTCAACTAAGCACTGTAAAGAAAATGCAAATGCTTTGTAATACGGGAACTTTTTCTTTTCTTTTTTCGCCGCCATGGGTTTCTTCCGTAAAGTTACTTTCTAATAGTAAGTTCAAATGGTACGTCTGAAGCCAGGGAGAACTCGATGGCAAATAAAGAAAAAAGCCCGGATTCCGAGGCGCAGGCTTACCACCACGGGCGTCTCAAGGAGGCTCTCAAGACCGTCGCGCTCGAGATCGTGCAGGAGAGCGGCGAGAAAGGCCTGACCTTTCGGGAACTCGCCCGGCGCACCGGGGTCACGCACACCGCCCCGTATGCTCACTACAAGAACAAGGACGCGCTGCTTGCGGCGGTTGCCGCCGATGGTTTCCGCAAATTGGCCGACCGGATGGATCAGGCGGCCGCCGATCTCGATCCGGACCCTCTGGTCCAGTTGGCCGCGATCGCGCAGGGTTATCTTCAGTTCGCCCTGGAGGACACGGCCTACCACGAAATCGTTTTCGGAGCGGAAATCAGCGTCGACCGTGACGATCCGGAGCTGCGGGCCGCCGATGATGAAGCCTTTAATTTCGTGCGGCGGCTTTTTGTGTCGGCCCAGGAGACAGGCGCGA
>CBFHUR010000123.1:0-2786 GCA_965658895.1 Binatia bacterium | reverse complement strand
GTCTACTATTTCACCTACCTGGTAATTGGAGTCTCCCTGCTCGGCCTTGGTGCGGGCGGTGTTTTCGTCGCCCTCTTCGCCTGGCTACGACGCTTGCCGCCCACACGGGTGATTCTCGCCTGTACGCTGGTTGCGTCGGTCAGCGTGACGCTGGGCTACTTCCTGACCGCATTGCTACCGATGAATCTCTTCCGGATGGTGATGCAAGCGAGTCAGGGGCACTGGGATAGCGCTGCGCTTGAAGGCGGGAAACTTGCGATTCTTCTACTGACGCTGTTCACGCCCTTCGCGGCAGCCGGCGTCGCATTGGCAATCGTTTTTGCCACCAAGACTGAGCGTATCGGACGACTCTATTTTGCCGACCTGGTCGGCGCCGCGGTCGGCTGTGTGCTGATCATCCCGGCGCTGGTCTGGCTCACGGCGCCGGGTGTCGTCCTTCTTTCAGGATTTCTCTTTGCGATCGCCGGCATCGGCCTGGCAAGAGAGGCCGGGCCCCGATGGCAGATCGGTGTGGTTGCGGCCGGCGCCGCGGCACTCTTTTTCGTTCTGGCGCCCGGGTTCCTGCCCGACCTCGTCCGCGATCGCGTAAAGGGCGGGTTGAAGAACTCGGTGCATACAGAATGGAGTCCCGTGTTTCGCGTGGATGTAGTGCCGTCTTTCGGGGGCTACCTCCTGATCCACGACGGTACTATCGGCTCGGGGATCCACCCCTGGGACGGCGACGTCACCTCGCTGGGCCATTATGATACCGGAGACCGTCAATACCCGTTCCGGATCCTCGGCAGGGGCGCCAACGTCGCCATCATCGGGTCCGCCGGAGGCAACGAGGTAATGGCATCGCTGCATTTCGGTGCCGAGCACGTCACCGGCATCGAGCTCAATCCGGCCACCGTCGATCTACTACACGACGAATTCGCGGAGTTCACCGGGAATCTGGTCTATCATCCCGACGTCACAATCGTGAACGCTGAAGGACGCGCTTATCTCGAAGGTTCGGGTGAAAAGTTCGACCTGATCTGGCTGGTCGCGCCCGACAGCTACGCGGCGATGAACTCCGCGACTTCCGGCGCATTCGTTCTTTCCGAAAGCTACCTCTATACCCGCGAAATGATCGAGACAGTCATGCGACATCTGACGTCGGACGGCATGCTCACGGCTCAATTCGGCGAGATTGATCTGGACGCCAGCCCCAACCGCACCTTGCGCTATCTGGCGACTGCGCGCGAGGCGTTCCGCGAACTTGGCATCGACGACTTTCCCGCCCACGTGATGGCAGCAACCTCGCCTGGCTTCGGCAATCTCAGGACGGTCACAATCGTGCTGAAGAAGGTGCCCTTTACGCCGGCTGATATCGCGACCTTTCGAGAGACCAGCGCCAGTCTCAATAACAACCGCGTCCTCTATACTCCCGAAGCGACCGATCCAGAGCCGCGGGTGAGCTCGGCGATTCTGCTGGAAGGCAGAGAGCGGCGGGAATTCTACGACGCCTATCCCTATAAAGTTGGACCGATCACGGACAACTCGCCCTTTTTCTGGCACTTCGTCTCCTTCCCTGATGCGATTTTCGGTGGGGATGGAACAACTACGATGACGATCGAGGAAGGTGTGGGTGAAAAAGCGCAGGTCGCGCTTCTGGTTGCGGCGGTGCTTCTCGCCGCCATCTTCCTGCTTGCGCCTCTGATTTTCCTGCGGGATGTCTGGCGGGAAATATCCTACAAGGCTCCGGCCGGCATTTACTTCATGTCGCTTGGCCTTGGATTCATGTTCATCGAAGTCTGTCTGATTCAGCAGTTGACGGTGTTTCTGGGCTACCCGACCTATTCACTGACGGTCACGCTTTTCTCGCTGCTGCTCTCAAGCGGGCTGGGGAGTCTGCTCAGCGAGCGATTTACGGCGCAGCGCAACCGGGCCTTTTCCTGGCTGGCTGCCGCACTGACACTTCTGGTGGTTTTCTACCATTTTTCGCTGACGCCCATCGTGGAGGCTGGTGTCACTCTGCCGCTCTTCCTGCGGGCTGCTGTCTCATTCCTGCTGATGGCACCGCTGGGCCTCTGCCTGGGAATGTTCATGCCGCTCGGATTGCGCACGGTCTCGGTCCTTTCGGAACACGGAGAAGAATACGTTGCCTGGTGTTGGGCCGTGAACGGGTTTTTCTCGGTCGTGGCGTCGGTTCTCGCAAGCCTTCTTTCGATGACGTTCGGTTTTCAGGCCGTCATGCTGATCGGCCTGGCGATCTACCTCCTGGGTATCTTCATCTTCTCGCGCGTTCCCCAGCCTGCCACTTGATTCCCTGCCGCTGCCAGAGACGACAGGCTGGCCATGACGGCAGGAAACATGAAGGCACTTTTTGCTCATCGGGAGCCCTATTGGTCCATCCCGATTCTGCCACGGCAGCGTTTCCCGCCCGGGGCAGTGCTGCCGGGCGAATCGCTAGCGCCCGCCCCGCACTGCGTTTCACCAATAAGAAAATGGGGCTCATGCAGCTGAATCGAACGGAGCAGGCGCTGCCCCATCCTGCACGCGACGCGTACTGCCCGAAAGCTCCGCGGAGGATGATCGGTCGCGCGCCAAAGAAAACCCGTCTCACTGGATGAGACAACCACTCTGGTGTTCCTTGCAACAGCTGTTTAAATCGTTCCCAGAGTTTCCATGAACTCGATAGGAGAATCCGATCTCTCACCCGACCGAAAACTGACTACACGGAAACAACGCCGCCCCCCTCACCTCTGAAATGGAGCCTGCCATGAAAATTTTGAGTCGATCTTTTCCGCTTCTCTGCGTAATGA
>CBFHUR010000122.1:0-2974 GCA_965658895.1 Binatia bacterium | reverse complement strand
TCGGTCGGTAGCGGTTATAGCTGTGCCGTGCTCGAGGATGAGTCGGCAGTTTGTTGGGGAGATAACATTGATGGACAACTCGGCGACGGCACAACAACCGACGCTCTGTTGCCGGTAGCGGTCTCTGGACTCTCAGGCGTTTCGCGTATTTGGGCAGGTGAGAACCGTACCACCTGCGCGGTGGGCGAGATCCTGTCCGAGGTTCGTTATTGTTGGGGCAGGAATTTCTATGGTGAGGTGGGTAACGGGCTTGTAGAACGCGGAGGCGACGACGTGCTGACGCCGACTCATGTGTCGATCCTTGACGGCTTGGAGTGAGTCATCAGGGGTCTACATCCCAAGGTTTCCGTGCCGCGAGTTCCTCCAGAGTTGCATAACCCTCGCTGATCTGACCGGACTTCGCATCGGCGACACGCCAGTGCAGGCTGTTTCCGAAAAGCGGTTGGGCTTCAACCATGATGGTGCGGACCTCGCCTTCGGCAAAATCACATTCTTTCTGCAGTACCTCGAGCAGGCGTTCGTTCCCGAGGTGACCTTCGCCGAAATTCCATCCCAGCGCCATGGCCGAGACCATCTCGCCGTCGACATAGGTATATTCCTGAAAGGGATTTCCCGAGGTTGCCTGCGGCAGTACAAGACCCAGAACGCGGCCTTGCAGGTGCATGGTCCGGAAAGCGAGGTAGCCCGCGCTGGTGCGGACCGCGTCGGCTGGTGGCAGGAGTTTCTCGAGCTGTTCGAATTGCAGGGGGGCGACACGCTTGACTCGGTCGAGCTTCTTGTAGCTGTCACCGTGGAACAGCCAGGCATTCCAGGCCCAGTTGCCCGCGTAGTAGCGCATCGAGAGAAGAAAGGAGACGGCTGACGGGAAGAGATTGCCCAGGATCGGGACGACGAGCAGCGCTGCCAGCAGGTAGCCCGCCAGCGGTAGAGAACCAACCGCAAGCAGGCTGACCTCGGGATGGCCGACAAAAAGGAAAAAGGCGGCATAGAGGCTGAGCACGTTCCATTCGAATACGGCGGCGATCGGCAAGTTGCTCAGGATGAATCCGTGCAACAATAACACCCAGACGATGCCGACGACCTGAAGCGGGCCGGGGCCGGTCACAAAAACCAGAGTAAGCGGAGCAGCAAACTCCAAAAACGTTCCGGCATGCGCCATGCCCTTGGCCAATAGCGATGGATGCAAATCGTCGGGGTAGGAGACAAAGAGCCGTTTGCGCAGCGCCTCGCTCTTCAGCAGAGGATTATTGGCCGTCATGATCGGGACGACGTAGGCAAACGCAACCGTGAGCTTGCTGACGCCGGCCCAGAACCAGATCGCCAGTTGCACCCATTTGGCCCCCGCGATCCAGTTGTCCGACAGCAGGAAGCAGACCAGCATGGCGAAGTGGTGCTCCACGCGGGCCGCCAGCGGGATTGTCTTGTCGCCCAGTGCACATAGTGGCAGCAGGATGATGATCGGCAGAAAGTCCTCGGTGTAGAGTTCCGGCAAAACCAGGGTGCGGGCCAGCGAGAAGAGCAGGGCCGCGTAGAGGACGACATCGAGCAACGAGCGGCGGTGGCCGCCGAACAGTGGCAGCTTCGGAAAGGGCGCGAGTTTCACGCTGCCCGGCCATAGGTAATGGATAAACGAAGTATGCGGCGGCAGCATGCGTCCGCCGAGTGGTCCGCTCATGCAGCCAAATCCCATGACCTCAAATAGACTCGCCCACAAAAACGCCTTCTGGAAAGCGATCCCTTCGGCCCACCACGCCGAGAAGTCATGGACGCCTCCCATCCCGGGCGTGAAGCTCACGAAATAGAACCAGCCAGCGACCAGCAGTGCGAGCTTCAGTGCATGGTAGGCATACCCAACCCTGGGCAGCGCGATGCCTTCGCGTACATATCCCTCGCAACTGACACGGACCTTCTCGCGAAACCCGAGAGTCGCCCATGTATCGGGGGTAAATTCCTGATCGACCTTGCGCTCAGCCATTTCCTGTCGTCTTTGCGCAACGGCCGGCAGAATACAAATTCCGGCGCCCGTGGTCTTTTGGGTCTCCGGAATATTCGCCTCGGGAGCCGAGGTGGCTCATGAATGCGGGTCGTCAGTCCACCTCAAGCGAGAAACGAAGCACCTGCCCAGCCCAGAGCGGAACGACCACGTCGTCACCCATCTCAAATGCTTCTTCGATCCGCTGCTCACGACGCACAAGGCGGACTTCGTCTTCATTCCGCGGCAACCCGTAGAAGTCTGGGCCGTGGTGACTCGCAAAACCCTCGAGCTTGTCGAGAGCCCCCACATCATCGAAGGCCTGTGCGTAGAGTTCCACAGCGTAGGGTGCCGAGTAACAGCCGGCGCAGCCGCAATCCGTCTCCTTGGTCAGCCGGGCATGGGGCGCGCTATCGGTCCCGAGAAAGAACTTCGGGGATCCGCTGGTGGCCGCCTCGACGAGCGCCACGCGGTCCTCCTCCCGCTTCAGGATCGGCAGGCAGTAATAGTGCGGACGGATGCCTCCCACCAGCATCGCGTTGCGGTTGACCAGGAGATGCTGGGGCGTGATGGTCGCACCCACGCGCGCCGGCGCACTCCGCACGAACGCGGCAGCCTCCTTGGTCGTGATGTGCTCGAGGACAATACGCAGGTTCGGAAACCGCTCCACGAGCGGCCCGAGCGTCTCCTCCAGGAAGACGCGCTCCCGATCAAAGATGTCGACGTCGCTCCGCGTGACCTCTCCATGGACGAGCAACGGCAGACCGACCTCGGCCATTCGTGCAAGAACGTCGTCGCAGTGGCGCAGGTCGGTCACTCCCGAATCGGAGTTCGTAGTCGCGCCCGCCGGATAGAGTTTCACCCCGAACACGACTCCACTGGCCTTCGCCGCGTCGATCTCCTCGGGGCGAGTCGTATCGGTCAGGTACAGGACCATAAGGGGTTCGAACCCGCTGCCCTCCGGTCGGTGGCCGAGAATGCGCTCGCGGTACGCGATGGCCT
>CBFHUR010000121.1:0-3133 GCA_965658895.1 Binatia bacterium | reverse complement strand
TAGCCGACCGTCGCCAATTACGGGATGAGGCCGGAACGTGACGCAGAGCCCGCCAAGCTCGGACCAGGTTTCCCGGCGACGAAAGCGTTCCGGATCGGGGATCGCGGGGGCCGCCAGTTGCGGGTAGGCACTTCCCGCAATGATCCCGTTTTGCAGGGAGCGATTCCACGCACCTTCGAATCCGCCGGCCAGATTCTCGTTTTCCCAGAACGAGCGAACCGTCTCGTAGGCGGTCGCCTTGCTGTCGTCAGAGAGAAGCGCGAGCACCTCGAGCCCCGACTTCCCGTCATAAAGCGGAGCGATCAGCGGCTGGCTGATCGATACCGTGCCATCCCCCGAACGAATGTCGGACCAGGTTTCCAGATAATGCGCCGCGGGGATATGCCAGCGGCTCAGGGCTGCGGTTTCATCGTCGTAGAGACCCCAATGAAAGGATTGGGGAACCTTCTTCATGGCCCCGGCGAAATCAATCGAAGCCGGCGCGTCGTAGGCGGGGTTTGCGTCCAGGATCAGGAGGGTATGGACCCGTCCTTGATGCATATCGGCGACGAGTTTTTCCAAAGTTTCGGGAGCAGGATCATCGGAGCCTCCTCGTGCAAGCAGCTTGACCGTCCGCCCGAGGTTGCCCAGGCGCTCGTTCAGCGCGAATGCCAAAGCCTGGAGATGGGCCGGGAGATTCTCGCCCACGACAATGATCGAGCGGCCCTGCGAGGCCCGGAGGTCTGCGGTGAGGGCATCCAACCAACGTTGCTGCCGATCGGGCAAGGCGGCCATCGGGGCCCCGATGCCCAGCGAGCCAGCCAGCGCTTCGAGCAAGCTCTCGACTTCGATCGGCGAAAGCCCGAGCCGCTCATCGGCCGCAGCTCCTGTATTGGAGAACCCGCTCTCGGCCGCGTACAAACGAAGCGGCTGGAAGCCGGGGGCCGCGGGACTCCGACGTCTCGCCAATTCTCGAATATAGCGAATATGTTCGGGCCCCTCGCCGATAAAATCCGCGTCAAAGGAAACCACCGTATCGGCTTCCTTGATCTCGAGGACGGCAGCGAGGTCGCGGCCGAAGGCAAGGCGCATGCCCGCCCGAGCGTGCCCCGCATCGACGGGATCCCATTCATGAATCTCGATCCCGCTTCCCGAGGACCGGAGCTTCCGCAAGAGCGCCTGGCGTGTGGGCGAGGAGTCGGGTCCCACCAGAACCCGCATACCGGCATCGGAGTGAATACGGGCCGCCTCGTGGGCACGCACGATTTCATCCGCACAAGCGCTCCAGGGCCGGATCTCCGGCCCTTGGCGCACCACCTGTGAGCGGTCCGGGTCGTAAAGCGTGAGGATCGAGGCCTGCGTTTGCGCGTCGGTGGCGCCGAGGCTGGCGGGGTGGTCAGGATTGCCCTCGAGCTTGGTCGGCCGCCCCTCGTGGCTTTCGGCCAGCACACCAACCCCGTAGCCCCGCGATGGCGTTGCTGTAGCGAAGTAGCGAGGCGTCCCGGGTATGTACTCAGGAGCCTTCACGGCCGGTACGATTTTCTCGACAGGCTGCCGGGTACAACCGACGGCCCCGCCCAAGGCAAGCGACGCTCCCATCAACTGCAGAAACGAGCGGCGATCGACGTTGCTGGCATCATCGGGGATGACCGCGGCTTCTCGTGGAAACTCGCTGCGCAGGAATTTCTCGAACTCGGGATCGCCCGCCAACTCTTCGAGACTCCGCCAGTATTTGGGGCCGGATTCGCTTTTCAGTCGCTCGCGCGCATCGTCAAGATTAAATTCACTCATGTGCTTGATTCCTCAGCGGTGGCAGACGCCGCAGTCTTCGCCGGGGTTGACGTCGTATTCCTCGAGCAGGCTCAGGCCGAGGTAGAGCTGGTCCTCGGGAGGCTCGTAATTGAAGTCGAAAACAGCATCGTTGGGCCGAAGGAACTTCTCGGGCTCGCGGTGGCAGGAGAGACACCATTCCATGTGCAGGGAAGGCTCCTGCCAGAGTACGTTCTGCTCATCCACGTCCCCGTGGCAGCTCTGGCAGCCCACACCCTTGTTCACATGAGCGCTGTGGTCGAAGTAGACGTAGTCGGGAAGGTCGTAGACCTTGGTCCAGGCGATCGGCTCGTCCTCGCGCCAACTCGACCGCACCGGCTCCAGATACGGACTATCCGTCCAGACCTGAGCGTGACAATTCATGCAGGTTTGCGTGGGCGGCATCCCTGCATAGGCCGCGTCTTCCACCGAGACGTGGCAGTAGCGGCAATCGATTCCCAATTCTCCGGAATGGTGCCGGTGGCTGAACTGAATCGGCTGTTCTTTGGCCACACCTTGCCCGGTGGCCCAAGGGGACCGATTCAAAGTCCCGGCCAGGAAGAAAAACAGTCCTACAAGGCCGATTCCTCCGAAAATAAGGACGCGAGACAAGACATTCTGGCTGCGATGAAAGATCTGCACTCATTCCAAGCTAAGCCCGCCAGCGACCAGCACAAGATAAGGTAGATTGTATTTTTTAAGATTATATCATAAGTTTTTTTGATAAACGGGCTCGTTCCGTGGCCCCCAAGCCTGCGAACGGAGGCGAAACCACGGACCTCAAGCAGAAAAAACCTATATATAACAACGCTGATTCAGCGCGAGACCCTGGCCCGCGACCTTCATGCCAGTGAACTCCGGCGCAGCAGCCACCGACCATCGCGCTGGAACCCGGATCCAAATTCGTGAAGTCACTTGACGGAACTCAAATTTGCTCGAAACTGAGGTTGAACGTTTTGAACGTTATTCAAGCAAAGGACAGAACGATGATGACAACGAATCAGACGGGACGCATGACAATCGGAGCCACCACGCTCCAGACTCTCACCAGAGCCATTTTGGGCGCCAGCGGGTTAACGCCGCTCCACGCAGCACCCGCGACGCAAGGCGTTACGGCACCGCCGGCAACGTCGCACTACGGGCGACGCAGACGTCGCCGCATGCGTCGATAGCAACTCATAGCTTTTTTTAGTTTCTCGGGTCGCTTGCGACCGACCTCCCGAAAACTGCCCCCCCCGGTTCATCCCGATGGGCTGCTGGACTTCCGGAATCGCTTGCAGATCCCTGATCCCCTCGAGGAGTCACCCAAGAACCGGATAGGCCTCCAAACACCTGGCAGGCCGGC
>CBFHUR010000120.1:0-3442 GCA_965658895.1 Binatia bacterium | reverse complement strand
CAAAGAAATGCAGCGGGCCGTCGTTGGCTTTCAACATGCGGTCAACAGCGATGAATTTGTGGAAGTACTCGGTATCGATCCAGCGGCCGACGACCTCATCCACGACCTCATCGCTGATCTCGAGCGCTGCCTGAAATTCGTCGATGAACCCTGTCATCGTATCGTGATTCAGATCGGACTCGTCACGATTGGTGCGAAGCGATTCATCCAACGTCACATCCGGGCGGATCTGCGCGAGGACGTCATCGGCTTCCACTTGACGGCCCGGCCAATAATCCTTGTAGAGGTTTCCTTCACCGCCCTCGAGTTCTCCAAAACGCGATTCGGTGAAGGTGCTGTCCAACTCCTCGACCAGAATATAGAGGCCGATGAATTCGCCATTGAGAAGGATCCGCGCGAAAGCGGTTCGAGAAGATCCGACGCCGAAGTCCTGAAACATCTGGTACCCGAGTGCTTCCTTCATATACGTCGGGTCCTGATTCATCGCGTGAAACTGGAGCTTCTTCAGCCCTTTCCAACGCCGGTTCTCGACATAGAGGTTGAAGCTGATCTTCATCCCGAGCTTCGGGCAAATCTTCGGACCCGAGACGTCCAGAATCCCGCCTGGCCCACCACCAACACAACCGGTGAAGGAACCGATCCCGCCCTTGTAGCGAATGCCGACATTGTCGATCCGCTCCCCTTCCACAACCAATGACCCTTCGACGTATTCCTCGCGAGCCGGCGAGGAATCGATAAACGCGATATTCTCGTCGCTCATCTCCAGAGCGTAAGTTCGCACGACGGTGTCATCGAAAAGATAGGCGCCCTCGTCAGCCGAACCATCGCCAATGCTCGGCGGGGCACCGCCTTGGCCCGGTCCACAAGCCGCCAAAACGATCAGGAAAAACCAGAAGACGACTTTGAAGGCGGGGAGATTATTTGGCATCGGGGCATCAACTAACCAACGCGACAGTTCAATGAACAAAATGTTGCGATTGCGTTAATTCCCTTGAGATACTAGTGATGTGGACGGGCCGCAACTTGGAAATCATGCAATCGCGTCGACCACACAACATCTGCTGCGGCGCCTGCACAGGAACCGGCAGGCACGCAAAGCGATTGCCCGACATGAAACCGAGGTTGAATTGAGGGAACAAATCAAGACTCTTCCGCCGTGGATGCCGGAAACATTGTCGCGATTCCCCGAGGCCAATGTTGAACTTCTGGAGCGACGGGCGCTCCAAAAGAGAGTCGATACCAAATTTATTCTCGACTTCGACGCCCTGCGTCAGGTTCTCGGTCAGGTCAGAGACCACTATGGGCTCCTGACCGCCGAAGGAGCCTCCGCCGCGCAGTACAAGACGCTCTACTTCGATACTCCCAACTATGATTGCCTGCGCGAGCACCATCGCGGGCGTCGACCGCGTCACAAGATTCGGATCCGTCACTATCTGGATCGGAAGTTGAGCTATTTGGAAATCAAGAACAAGACCAGCGCCAATCGGACGATCAAGGCCCGACAGGAGATTCCCTTTCTGCAGGAATCGATCGGAAGCACAGAACGAGACTTCATCAACCAGCATAATCCGATCGCTGCCGAGAGCTTGCGCCCCAGTCTGCGAACCGACTTCCATCGAATCACGCTGGTCGGCCTCGACACCATGGAACGAGCAACCTTCGATCTGGATTTATCGTTTCAGGAGTCTTCCAGAGATGCCCGAATTCCCGGTGCTGTGATCGCCGAGATCAAGCAGGACCGCTTCCGAGCGCGCTCGCCCATCATGCTGGCATTGCGGCAAGCACATGTCCTGCCGGAATCCATCAGCAAATACTGCACAGCGGCCACACTTCTCCTGCCTTCGCTGCCAATGCAAAGATATCTGCCGAAAATCCGCTCCTTGAGGAGAATGCTGCATGACTGAGATTCTCGGCCTCTACCCCGACTTTTTCGACTTCCCCGGATTCGCAAAGCTCGGTCTTCGCTTTGGCCTCAATCTGGCCTTTACCGCGATGATCGTCCTGGGCGTCTACGTCAGGCGCTACGGGAAAAACGAGTACATCTTCACCTATTTCATGTTCAATGCGATCACCTTCGCGCTCTGTTTTCTGCTGCGCAAAGTGCCGATTGAATTGGGATTTGCACTCGGACTCTTCGCGGTTTTCGGTATCCTTCGCTACCGCACCGAGGCGATTCGCACCCAGGACCTGACCTATATGTTCGTCGTCATCGGCATCGCGATTCTGAATGCTGTCGCCAACAAGAAAGTCAGTCTCGCCGAGTTGCTTCTGGTCAATGGCGCCATCGTTGCACTGACGGCCCTGCTGGAGCGGTTGACCTTCTTCCGCGCCGACCAAAGCCGCGTCATCACCTACGACAACATGGATATCATTCGGAAAAACGATCACGCGGCCCTGATCGCCGACCTTCGCGAACGGACCGGACTCGACGTGCAAAGAGTCCGGGTCGGATCCGTCAACCTCCTGCGCGATACGGCACAGGTTGTCGTGTATTTCCCGGAAGACGATCACTGAGAAGCCCGCGCTGATCACGAGCAAATGCAATCCTGATTTGTTTGGATTGCGATCATGAACCCGCTGAAAAACGCTCTTCTGATTCTTGTCAGCTCTTCCATGTTATTTGCCTGCGCCGCAAAGCAGGCCGGGAACATCGATAGCCAGCAACCTGATTATGTCTTCGCCTGGCCCTTTATCGATACCTCCGACATGAGTCCCCGTGGGGGCACCTCGCAAGGGGAAGCCGTATCCTTGCAGCCGCCGCCAACGGACCAATGGCAAGCCCTCCAGAACACCAAGGGCTCTCCAATGGACCGCGATCGAGCCGCCATCCTCGCCATGGCTGGCGAGTACCGGGTCTCGTTCGATTTTCTGGAAACGATCGTCTTCGATCCACCTTTCACGCCGGCAAAACCCTACCGCTCCTGGGCCACCGAAAAAGTTTATGTGATCGAGGATCGGGAAGACTTCATCTCCCTCCAGCACATTCTCGAAATGTACGTCGTCGACAAGGACGGCAAGCGCCAGGGTCCCTTCATCCAGAAGCATTGGCGTCAGGACTGGGCCTACCAACCCGCCAGTATCTACGACTATCGGGGAGCCGACCGTTGGTCCCGAACCGACGTGAGCTCGGATGAAGCACAAGGTCGCTGGAGCCAGTCCGTTTTTCAGGTCGACGACAGTCCGCGCTACTCTGCACTGGGGCGCTGGGAGCATACGCCATCGTTCTCCACTTGGACGAGTGAAAAAACGATCCGCCCGCTACCCCGTCGCGAGAAGAGTGTGCGCTCAGACTACGAGGTTCTGGTTGCCATCAACCGACACACGATTACGCCGCAAGGTTGGGTACATGACGAGGACAACCTCAAGCAGGGTGGACCCCAGGGGGAAAACACGGTTCGGGCTCGAGAGGTCGGCGTGAACCGCTACCATCAATTGAAAGATT
>CBFHUR010000119.1:0-3610 GCA_965658895.1 Binatia bacterium | reverse complement strand
CATTGTCGCCTGCCTGCACGTTGGCGGTATTGATCACCGCGCCGATACCGGTGGTCACACCGCAGCCGATGTAACAGACCTTGTCGAACGGCGCGTCCTCGCGGATCTTGGCCAGTGCGATCTCGGGCACCACCGAGAAATTCGCGAACGTCGACGTCCCCATATAATGGTAGATGCTGTCGCCTCCGATCGAGAACCGGCTTGTGCCATCCGGCATGAGGCCCTGCCCCTGGGTTGCCCGGATCGCCTGACAAAGGTTGGTCTTGCCGGACGTACAATAATTACATTGGCGGCATTCCGGGGTGTAGAGCGGAATCACATGATCCCCGGGTGCCAGACCTTTCACCCCGGCTCCTACCTCGCGGACAATCCCCGCGCCTTCATGGCCGAGAATCGAGGGAAAGATACCTTCGGGATCCTCACCCGAGAGCGTGAAGGCATCGGTATGACAGATCCCGGTTGCCTGCATCTCGACCAGAACCTCGCCTTCGGCGGGGCCCTCAAGATCCACTTCTTCGATGACCAACGGTTTTCCTGCGGCATGCGCCACGGCGGCTTTCACTTTCAAGGTCCGATCCTCCTGCCCTCCTTTGTGGCCTGTCGCGGCGCGGCTTTCAATGCTCAAAGCCGGAGCCTTTGGGATTTTTCGTCACTTCCAGTAGGACCAAGGCATGAGCGCCATCCTATCTGTACGTAGTCCCAGTGTCGGCCGGGTCCTCGAGATCCTCGTGGAAGTCGGGGAGACCGTGGAAGCCGAAGACGAACTGCTGATTCTGGAATCCATGAAACTCGAGATCCCGGTCAGCGCGACGCGCGGCGGCGAGATCGTCTCGATCGATACCGCGGTCGAAGCTCAGGTCCAGACCGACGAAATTCTCCTGACGATTCGCTGATCTATCGTCAAGTTTGCACTTTTCGCCTGATCCTCTAGGCATTTCATCATGAAACTCGGATTGATGATTGGCTATTGGATGTTTGGCCCCGAAGACCCCGCCCCGATCGCGATCGAGGCCGAAAAGCTCGGTTACGATTCCGTTTGGACGGCCGAGGCCTACGGGTCGGATTGCGTGACCCCGCTGGCGTGGATTGCCGCACAGACCAGCAAGATCAAGCTGGGGACCAGCATCATGCAGATCTCGGCGCGCACGCCCGCGTGCGCCGCCATGACGGCCATGACGCTGGACCACCTCAGCAAGGGTCGCGTGATGTTCGGCTTCGGTGTATCCGGACCGCAGGTTGTCGAAGGCTGGTACGGCCAGGAATTTCGCAAGCCGCTGGGCCGCACCCGTGAGTTCCTGACTCTGTTCCGGGAGATGATGAAACGCGAGGGACCTCTGGAGTTCCAGGGCGACCACTACCAGTTGCCTCTGGAGACAGGCTCGGGGCTCGGCAAGCCGCTCAAGCTGATCAACAAACCGCTGCGCAGCGAGTTGCCGATCTATCTCGGCGCCGAGGGACCCAAGAACGTGGCCATGTCGGCTGAGCTCTGCGACGGCTGGTTGCCGCTGTATTACTCGCCCTACCGCCCCGAGGTCTACGAAGATTCGCTCAAGAACGCTGGGCCCGACTTCGATGTGGCTTGCAACGTCACGGTCAACATCAACGACGACCTCGAGGCAGCGCTGCTGCCGGTCAAGTCCATGCTCTCGTTCTACATTGGCGGCATGGGCGCCAAGCACAAAAACTTCCACGCCAACCTGGTGCGACGCTTCGGCTTCGAAAAAGAAGTCGATCAGATCCAGGACCTCTTTGCCGAAGGCAAGCGCGAGGAAGCAGCCCACGTCGTCCCCGACTCGTTTGCCGACGAGATCTCTCTTTGCGGGCCGATCGATCGCATCAAGGATCGCATGCAGGCGTGGGAAGATTCCCGCGTCACCACCATGTTGATCGGGGACCGCGACCCGCGCAATCTGCGCGCGATCGCCGAACTGGCACTCTAGACGTTTCTCAGACCGCTTTGCCGCGACCCGCGGCAAAGCGGTCGAGCAACATCACCAGCGCAAAACCGAGCACGGCAAAGAGGATCGGGAACCAGACCGAACCCGGGGCCTCCCAGGGCGCGACGTTCAGGAAGATCTTTTCCTTGAACTCCTTCATCACGGTTGCCGAATCCTCGACCTTGAACGGCCAGATCTTGCGCAGGCTGCCGAACATGAAGCCGCAAAGCACCGCCATGGTCAGCGATTGTGCCTTCTCGAGCAAAACCTTGAGGATCTTGCTGAAGGTCAGGATTCCGACCAGAGCCCCCGCCCCGAAGGCCAGCAGGGTGGTGATCCCCTCGCCGGTCAACTCACCGCCACCGAGGCCCTTGAGCACTCCCGTCACATGATAATACATCCCGAGGATCAGCAGGATAAACGATCCGCTGATGCCCGGCAGGATCATCGCGCAGATCGCGATCATCCCGCTGAAAAAGATGTAGAGCACGCTCGGGCTGGCGACGACCGGCACCTGACCCGTCAACCAGAACGCAAAGATCGCACCGGCGATCGCGGCAATGACAGTCGTCGGGTTCCAGTCCTCGATCATACGCGCCACCACCAGCGTCGAAGCGAGGATCAAGCCGAAGAAGGCGCCGAAGGTGCTCGGCATCTCATGCTCGAGCAAATGGTGCATCAACCCGGCCAGACTCAGGACACCAATGCCGATTCCGGCTACCAGGGCGATCAGAAACCGCAGATCGATGTGGCGTGCGGCATCCGCAATGCGTCGCTCGCGCACCGCAGCCAGAAGCGTCAGGTCAACGTGACTGATCGCGGTAACCAGACGCTCATAGATGCCGAGGATCAGGGCCACCGTGCCGCCCGAGACGCCGGGCACAATATCGGCCCCGCCCATACAAACCCCGCGCACCACCTGCTTGGCATCTTCGACCAGCGAATCTTCGGCATGTTCCATGCCCCGCAATTACCGCCCGGCGCTGCAGGACACAAACGCCCGGGAAGAATTCAGCCCGCAACCACAGCACACCATACCCCGCCTCATCCGCGCCGATGCCGTCAGGCTTCGCAAGACTAATTTCTTGACTCCGGCCATAGGAGCAACAACGATGCGGGGATGTCGAAGGTCACGCCAGTGCCGTGGAAACCCAATCTCGCAGCAGTCTTCGCCTTGCTGATCCTGTTGCTCCCGGTTTTGGCCCTGTTCTACTGGAGCTCCCCCGAAGGCACTGTCCAATTCGTAAAACAATCCTGGATCTTCTTCACACCCTGGATCATCGCGGGGGCCTGTATCCGCCGTTCGGTGCGAAATCCGTTTCTGATCCTCGTGCTCAGCTATCTGCCGCTCGCCGTCTGGTCCGGCTACATCTACCTGTACTTCCCGAACTCTTTCCCCGATTCGCTCCTCGACTTGTTCATGCAGCGAAAATATTTTCCCCTTGTTTGGGTTGTTCTGGTCCCTCAGCTTTTTCAGATCCTCAGCTGGATCTACTACTACCGAATTACCCTGCGGCAGCTGGAATCGGTAGATCCGGACTAGCGCCTGTATCGCGCCAGCAGGCCCTTGGCGACAACCAGTCGCTGGATCTCGTTGGTGCCCTCGCCGCGCTCTTTTTTCTCGGCGGCGCTTTGTACAAGCTGGCAGCTGGCCTCGATCTTGGTGGCCATAT
>CBFHUR010000118.1:0-3839 GCA_965658895.1 Binatia bacterium | reverse complement strand
TGTCGGTATTCGCCGCCAATTCCTCGACGCTTCCACCTGCCAGATCCTCCAGAACGAAAGTAACCCCTCCGGAGTTTCCGATGCCGGGGATTGCGGGCGGCGGAAAGGCCATGGCCTTTGCCCCCGGGATCTCACGTGCGAACCGCTGGTTCAGTTTGCGCGAGATAACCTTTGCTTCGAGGCCCGTGGGGTCGCGGACATCCCATGGTTCCAGGGTGATGAACATGGCCGCCGTGTAGGTTGTATTTACCTGGCTGAGCAGGCTGAAGCCGATGATCGTATTGTAGCCTTGAACCCCATCGGTTTCGGCAAGAATTTTCTCGACCAGCGCACTGACCTGGTCGGTGCGCTCCATCGAGGCGGCATCCGGTAACTGTATGTTGGCAAACAGGTACCCCTGGTCTTCTTCGGGCACAAAACCGGTCGGCAGACGAGAGCCGATCAGCAGTCCGATTCCGCCGAGGATGGCGAGCAGAAGCATGGCAAATTTGGCCTTGCGAATGAGAAAGTGCGACCAGGAAACGTAGCCATCGGTCGCACGCTCGAAAACGCGATTGAACCAGTCGAAGAATTTGCCGAGAGGGCCTCCCATTGGTTCGCGCGGGCGCAGGAGCATGGCCGAGAGCGCAGGACTCAGGGTGAGCGCGTTGAAAGAGGAGATCAGAACCGAAACGGCGATGGTGATGGCGAATTGTTGGTAGAGGAGACCTGTGATGCCGGGAATGAATGCTGTTGGCACGAAGACCGCGATCAGGATGAGGGTGGTGCCCACGATGGGCCCGGTGACCTCGGACATCGCCTTCAGCGTCGCGTCGCGCGCGGCGAGGCCCTCCTCGATGTTCTTCTCGACGGCCTCGACAACGACAATGGCATCGTCGACCACGATTCCGATCGCCAACACCAAACCGAACAAGGACAGGGTGTTGATCGAAAAGCCCAGCAGCGGAAAGATGGCGAACGTTCCGATTAGCGCGACGGGAACCGCGAGCAGTGGGATCAGGGTTGCCCGCCAGCCTTGCAGAAAGATGAATACGACCAGGATCACCAAGGCGAGGGCCTCGAAGAGGGTGATCACGATCTCCTTCATGCCTTCGCGGACCGCCTGCGTCGTGTCGAGAGAAATTTGGTAATCCAGATCGGCCGGGAAACGCGTCTTGAGTTTCTCCATGAGGGCCGTGGCCTGATCCATGGTGTCAATCGCGTTGGATCCGGGGTCCTGGTAGATTCCGACAATCGCTGCGGGTTTGCCATCGAGGCGACCGATCACCGAGTAGTTCTGCGCGCCGAGTTGGATCCGCGCGACATCCTTCAGGGTGACCAACGAACCGTCCGGATTGGCTCGAATGACCACGTCCCCGAATTCCTCAAGTGTTTTCAGGCGGCCCTGGGCGCTAACCGTGTAGGTGAATTGTTGGCCCGGAGGAACGGGTTCGGCACCAATCTGCCCCGCCGGGTTCACCGCGTTCTGCTGCTTCACGGCATTGATGATCTCGGGCACGGTGATCTTCATCTGGGCGAGCTTGTCGGGCTGAACCCAAAACCGCATCGCATATTGCCCGGCGCCGAAGATGTTCACCTGGCCGATGCCCGAGACCCGGGTCATCGGGTCATTGATGTTGATATAGGCGTAGTTTGAGAGAAATTCCGCGTCGTAGGTCCCGTTCGGCGAATAGATGGAAAACAGGGCCAGGGGACTGCTGGTCGACTTCTTGATCGTGACGCCCAGCTCCTTGACCGGCATCGGCAGCTGCGATTCGGCCTGCTGGTAGCGCATCTGGGTCAGTACCTGATCAATGTTGGGGTCGGTGCCGACCTCGAAGTTGACTCGCAGGGTGCCGATGCCATTGCTGGCGTTGGTTGAGTACATGTAGAGCATCCCATCGACGCCGCTCATTTGCTGCTCGATGGGTGTGGAGACGGACTCTTCTACCGTAAGGGCATCGGCCCCGACGTAGGTCGCGGTCAACTGGATCTCGGGTGGGGCGATGTCGGGAAACTGCGAAATGGGCAGACCGGCCATCGAGACCACGCCAACCAAGGTCAACAGGATCGAGATCACCATCGAAACGATGGGTCGATCGATGAAAAAGCGCGACATCAATCAGTTTCCGTTGCTTGGGGTTGCGGTCGGTGTGGCGGCGGGGGCGGGTGCTGGTTTTGCGATGACCTTGGAGCCTTCTCGAATATCCTGCAATCCCTCGACAACAATGGTTTCGCCAGGCTTGAGTCCCTCTTCGATGACCCAGAGAGTTTTGTAGGTTGGCCCGGCTTTGACAGTCCTCATTTCGATCGTGTTGTCTGTTTTGACTATCGCAACCTGAAACGTCCCCTGAAGATCCTTGATCGCGCGTTGCGGAATCACGGTTGCATTTTCGAGTAGGTCGATCCGGGCTCGTACGCGTCCGTACTGACCGGGTCGCAGCAGTCCATCCGGATTCGGGAACCGCGCTTCGACCAGGATCGTGCCGGTCTCGGGATTGATCTCTCTGCCGAGGGCAAGAAAGCTTCCGTCCTGGTCGTACGTGGTGGTGTCGGCGAGAATCAACTTGGCTTGCCCGTCAGCTCGACCGGGGTTCTGTATCAGGCTGCGCTTGAGGCGAAGATATTGTTGCTCGCTGATCGGGAACTCGACTTTGATGGGGTCAATTGTCGATACCGTGGTGAGGACATCGCTGGAACCGACAAGGTCGCCAATCTGCGCGACGGCGATTCCCGCAAGGCCTCGAATGGGTGCCTTGATGTTGGACCAGCCCAGATCGAGCTGTGCCTTTTCGAGAGCTGCCTTGGCAGACTCGACCGATGCACGGTTTGCCAATTCGGTCTGGACGGCATCGTCAAGTTCCTTCTGGCTGACGGCGCCGCGTTTGGCCAACGGCCGGAACCGGTTGACATTCAGCTGGCTCCGCTTGAGCGTGGCTTTCGCTCGGTCCAGATTTCCCTGAGCATTTTCGACCTCGGCCTGAAATTGCCGGGGGTCGATCTGGAACATCAGCTCCCCTTCGGTAACTTCGCCGCCATTCTCATAGACCTGTTTGAGCAGGTAGCCTTGCACTTTGGGTCGGATCTGCGCGTTCACGTAGCCCTCGGTCGTTCCGACCCATTCCCCGAAGATCGGAACATTCGTCGAGGTGCTTTGGGCAGTCAGGACCTCCGGTGTCGGTGGCTTCGGAAGTTCGGGTTTGCCGCAGCTTGCTGTCGCGAGGGTGAGCATCATCAGAACGACGATGGGTCCGGTCCGCCTGGTTTGCAGTGTGTTCTGCACGGTTTTCAAAGCACTTCCTTCCCGGCCTCAAAGTGTAAGCCGTAGGAAAACGTTAGCGAACCTCGCCTTTGGTCGCCAGCAATTCAGCCTATCATGGCGGATTTGGCGGGTCGCTCCGAACCGCGGTTCCTGAGGCTCGCGAGGCACTCCATGGCAGGATATAGAGTGGGAAATGCGCGTGCTTAGATCACTTGCTCTGGGGGTCGGCGGGGTCGTTCTCGGCGTTTTGTTGATCGGCACCGTGGTAGCTTTCGGCCGGTGGGTGCAGGTCCGGGTGGCGCCACAGCCGCCGGCAGCCCCTCATCTGGTAGAGAAGGAACGCTATCTGAGCTCTCTGCAGGGGGCGGACCTAAGCACCGCACCCAATATTGTCGTGATTTTCTTCGATGACCTTGGCTACGGCGATTTGTCGATCCATGGAAATCAGTTGATCGAGACACCCAGGTTGGATGCTCTGGCCAGCGAGGGCATCCGCTTGACGAGTTTTTATGCCCCGACATCGGTCTGTACGCCGTCTCGCGCTGCCTTGTTGACCGGCCGTTTCCCGGTTCGCTCGGGGACTCAGGGGCATGTCTTC
>CBFHUR010000117.1:0-4095 GCA_965658895.1 Binatia bacterium | reverse complement strand
TCCCGCGCCGGGCCTTGCGTGAAGGCGATCGCGTGCTGGTCATCAACGATGATCTGGAGCTGAACTACCGCGACGTCGACGTGATCAAACGAACGCGCGATGGATTCCTGCTCGGCGGGGGCCTGCAGAACGGCGAGAGCATCTGCATCTCACCGATTGAAGCCGTCACCGACGGCATGAAGGTTCGGGTCGCTCCCGCCTCATGAAACGCGCAATCGCCTGGTTTGCCGAAAATTCGGTCGCGGCAAACCTCCTGATGGCCTTGATCGTCGTCGGCGGCGTTCTTGCGCTTCCGGTGGTGAAGCTCGAGATCTTCCCCGAGATGCGGGTGGATTCGGTCAGCATCTCGGTCCCCTACCCGGGAGCCTCGCCGGAAGAAGTCGAGCAGGCCATCTGCGTGCGCATCGAAGAACGTATTCAGGGCGTGGACGGCGTGAAGGAAATCACGTGCACCGCGGTGGAAGGCATGGGCGCGGTGCTGGTCCACGTCGCGGACTGGGCCAACGTCGAGACCGCGCTGGATGATATCAAGGCGGAGATCGATTCGATCGACAGCTTCCCCGAGGAAGCCGAGGTACCCACCGTCAAGCAGGCACAAATTCAGGGCAAGGTTATCAGCCTGATGGTCTCGGGGGATGCCGACGAGAGAACCCTGCGAGCGCTTGGCGAAGAGATCCGCGACGAGATCGTCGCGCTCGACAATGTGACCATGGCCAGCCTGACCGGCGTGCGGCCCTTCGAGATTTCCGTGGAAGTCTCGGAAAGGGACCTCCGGCGTTTCGGGTTGCGGTTCGATGATATCGTCGGCGCCATCCGCAAATCCTCGCTCGACCTGCCTGCCGGATCCATCAAGACGCGCGATGGGGAAGTCGTGCTCCGCACCCGGGGACAGGCGTATCTGGGCAATGATTTCGAAGACATCGTTGTCGTCTCGCAACTGGACGGGACACGCGTGCTTCTGGGCGATATCGCCACGGTTGTCGACGGCTTCGCCGAGACCACCAAGAGCTCGCGGTTCGACGGAGATCCGGCCGTCATGATCAAGGTCATGCGTGCCGGCACCCAGGATGCGCTTTCGGTCGCCGATGCCGTCAAAACCTACGTCGCGGAAAAATCCCTCCGCATGCCCGCCGGCACCTATCTGACCATCGGCGAAGACGAATCCGAGCATCTTCGTGCACGGCTCGACACCATGGTCAGCAACGCGCGCCTGGGCTTCCTGCTCGTACTTTGCGTCCTCGCACTCTTTCTGCGCTTGCGGTTGGCCTTCTGGGTCGGCCTCGGAGTCCCCATTGCGATGCTGGGGGCGATCGCTTCGCTGCCGTGGTTCGGGGTCTCGATCAACCTTCTCTCCCTCACGGCCTTCATTGTCGTGCTGGGCATTCTGGTCGATGATGCGATTGTCGTGGGCGAAAACGTCCATACCCACCAGGAACGCGGGGGGGACCCCCTGCAGGCCGCAATCACCGGCACCCAGGAAGTCGCTGTTCCCGTGACCTTCGGCATTCTGACCACCATCGCGGCCTTCTCGCCGCTGCTCTTCTTGCCGGGATCGTCGGGCGAGATGTCCAAGATGGTGCCCATTGTCGTGATCAGCTCGCTGGTTTTCTCGATGATCGAATCCAAGCTGATTCTCCCCTCCCACCTCGGCCATGCACGCAGTCGGGCCGAGAAGAAACCGGGGAAAAAGTGGAAAGCCTGGGAACGCCTGCAGACCACCATCGCAGGTGGGTTGGAGCATTTCCTCGAGTATCGCTTCACGCCGTTTCTGGAGAAGGCTCTCGAGTGGCGCTACACCACGCTGGCAACCGGCCTGGGGATCCTGACCATCACTCTGGGATTGATGACCGGCGGCTGGGTACGTTTTGATTTCATGCCCTCGATCGAGGCCGACGCGGTGGTCGCCTCCATCACCCTTCCGGAGGGAACCCCGGCGACGGTGACCGCGCGTGCCGTCCAGCAACTTGAAGACGCCGCCAGTCGACTCCGGGAAGAAATCGACAGCGAAAGAACCGAAAAGCAAGGAAGTGCCTTCAAACACGTCTTCACTTCGATCGGCTCGCAACCCAATACCGCGCGGTCGGACAGCGACCGGGGGCGGAGCAGTTTCTCGCTGGGCTCACCCAACAAGGGCGAGGTGCAGGTGGAATTGGTCCCGTCCAAACAGAGGAGCCAGACCAGTCTGGAAATCGGCAATCGCTGGCGTGAAATCACCGGTGAAATCCCGGATGTCGTCGCCCTCACCTATACCTCGTCGATGTTCTCGAGCGGTGCCCCGATCGAGGTCGAATTACGCGGCAACGATGGCGACGCTCTGGCCGCCGGAGCCGAGATACTCAAAGAAGAGCTCCGGCGCTTTCCGGGCATTTTCGATCTCTCGGATTCTTTGCGGATCGGAAAACAGGAACTGAATCTCGACATCCTGCCGTCGGCCGAAGTGCTGGGCCTGTCACGCGCGGACCTGGCCCGTCAGGTCCGACAGGCATTCTACGGCGATGAAGCACAGCGCATCCAGCGCGGCCGCGACGATGTGCGTGTGATGGTGCGCTACCCCGAAGAGGAGCGCCGCTCCATCGGGGACGTCGAATCCATGCGCATTCGGCTGCCCGATGGCACCGCTGTTCCCCTGTCGGCTGTAGCGACGATCGAATCCGGCCGCGGCTTCTCGACCATCCAGCGCTCGGACCGTGAACGTACAGCGCATGTCACGGCCGACCTCGACACCGGCCTCAACAGCGCCACCAATATCGTCGCCGAAATCCGTGGCCGCATCCTGCCCATGATTCTCGATCAATACCCGTCGCTGAGCTACCGGCTCCAGGGTGAGCAAAAGGAACAGGCCGAGTTCCTGGCATTTCTCGCGCGCGGCTTCGGCGTAGCGCTGCTGGTGATCTTCGGGCTTCTGGCCATCCCGCTGCGCTCGTATCTGCAACCGCTGATCATCATGTCCGCGATCCCCTTCGGTATGACCGGGGGGGTCCTGGGCCATGTCCTGATGAACGTGACCATGAGCATGTTCTCGGTGATCGGCCTGGTGGCGGTCGCGGGCGTCGTGGTCAACGACAGCCTGGTTCTGGTCGACTACATCAACCGGGAGCGCCTGCAGGGCACGCCTCTTTCGGTGGCGGTCCGCGAGGCGGGACGCAAACGTTTCCGTCCAATTCTGCTGACTTCGCTCACGACCTTTGCCGGCCTCTCACCGCTGCTGTCCGAAACCAGTGTGCAGGCGCAATTCCTGATCCCGATGGCCATTTCGCTGGCCTTCGGCGTCCTTTTCGCGACACCGGTCACCCTGCTGCTGGTCCCCAGCCTGTATCTCGCAATGACCGATGTAAAGCAGGCCGTGAGTGAACTGCCCGCGCGGCTCTGGGGCGACCGGGAAACCCCGGCCAACCAGGAGTAACCGCGCGGATCCGAGCTCTTCGGAGCAAGCCAAAGCAGTCAGGCCAATTCGAGCCCCGGCCCTTATTTGCGGCCCGCGACCTTGGCCCAACTGTCGCGGAGGCCCACGGTCCGCAGCCAGCCGATGCCGGCTGCCTTCACAAAATAACCGCTGCGCTCGAATTGGACGGTCTGCCCTTCGGGCACCTCGGCCAGGGAGGCCTCCAATTGGCAATCCGGCAGTACCTCGAGCGAGCTCTCATTGAGATTCTCGCGCCACTCACCCTGTTCGGGGGCCTCATCGGCAAAGAGTCTGTCATAAAGAGCAACCGGTGCGGTCACGGCATGCTCGGCCGATACCCAATGGATCGTCCCTTTGACCTTGCGACCGTCCGGTGCGTCCCCGCCGCGGGTCGCCGGATCATAGGTGCATCGCACTCGTGCAACTTCGCCTGTCTCGGGATCGGTATCGAACCCGGTGCAGGTGACGAAATAGGCCCAACGCAAACGCACCTCGCGCCCCGGCGTCAGGCGAAAGTATTTCCGCGGCGCCTCGGCCCGGAAATCATCCTGCTCGATCCACAGACGTCCCGAAAACGGAATCTGTCGCGTTCCCGCAGACGGATCCTCGGGGTTATTGACCGCCTCGAGATATTCCACCTGGCCTTCGGGCCAATTCTCGACCACCAACTCGACCGGGCGCAGCACCGCAAG
>CBFHUR010000116.1:0-4151 GCA_965658895.1 Binatia bacterium | reverse complement strand
GGGTAGGTGTCGGGTCCAAGCCTCTGCAGGTGCCCGTTGGCTTCCGCCGGATCCCAGAGCATTTGCATGAGACCGAAGCCGATCTTGCGGTCCAGAGCGCTCGGGTAGCCGGAAGCCATGAACCCGGCGAAGGTATCGAAGTCGATGCTTCGCGGAATCAGCTTGCTGTAATCCGCGGCGCCCACAGCCATCACGGCGCGGGTCCAATCCTGGGAGATCGCGGTCGTGGCGCCGCCCAGAATGCCACCTTGGCTCGCACCGAGGAAGAACAGGTCGCTGGTATCCAACACGGAGGCGGCCGTTTGGTTCTGGAAGGCGGGATGACTCCCGAATCCTTGCGGGTGCAGCATGAGACGGCCGAGAAAAAGGAACTCGAGATGCCCCTGTTGGAGTCGATCTGCTTGCTCTCGGAAACGTCCAAGTTGACCCAGGATTTCAGCGACGTTGGGGACGTCCTCGGTGGACATTCCGATCCAGTCGGCGCCGCAGAATGCGATATTGATGCTGCCCCCCAGAGTCCCGAGGCCGGCTGTTTGGGAAGCATTCCCGAGGAGCCCATGACCGAATACGAAGAGTCGCGCCGGGTTTTCGGGTGTAGCCATCCTGGGCACCGTGCAGACGAAATTAGCGTCCCGAAAAGGGACCTCTTCATTCTGCTCCGGAAGCGAATCGCCACCTGTGTCGTTAAAGACGCTGCCGGGTTGTCCGCTGCCTGTGAGGTACAATGGGGCGCGGAAAGTCCCGGTCACGATGTCGACAAGTCCGCCGTCGGAGACCGAGTCGATGGAGAACTCGGGCGCGGCATCGCCAAGGCGGCCAAACGCCTCGTCGCGAATATGAAGCAGCCGTTGCGCAAGCGAGTCCTGACTTCGGACCGTATGGGCCCAGGCGAGCTGGAGAGATTCGCGATCGATACCGGCCGCCTCGAGGTCGTCGAATATCTCCTCCATGGATGCGCGTCGGGCCTCCACGCGTGGCGAATCGGTAGGTATCTTGTCGCGATAGGCAGCGAAGATCACAGATGGCTCGAGCAATTCGCCATCGCGGTTGCGAAGGTTCCGGAGGCCGATCACATGCCTGTGGCCGGCATGCAGCGCGCGGGCTGGTCTGACCAGTAGCGCGGGTTCTTCGCCTTCGGGAAATGAGGAGTCGAGTTCAGACCAGAACGGCACGCGTTCTCTCGCAGTGGTATCGATCAGGACAATGCTGGCGTCCTGATCGAGGCTGCGCGCAAGGTCTGTGGGCGGGGGGAGAGCCGAGGCTTCGGCATCAAGGCCGGGGAATACGGATATCATCAAGCCCCCCGGACTGAAGCCGTCATTGCGGTTCCACTCAGTTGGATCCATGCGGACGCCTTGCTCGTTGCGCAAGAGTACTTCAGGGCCGAAGTCGACTCGGATTCCGGTAGCCGTTGCGGGATCCTCGCGGGTAAAGGCATCGCTCGGAAACGGAGTCAGGCAATGATGCGGATCGAGAAACTCGCAATTGCGGTCGGTTTCTATATCGACCGAGATTACGGTGTTCGAACTCCCGCCGCAGGCGGCGGCCAGGCAAAGCAGCGCTGATAGACCGAGAAGAGATTTCCGCATCCTCTCGTCCTATGTCGGTGTGGGGTGGGTATCAAGCGGCGAATGCAGCCGAGACCGGCCACTCGTGGCGAAAACCTTTCGGAGGCGCCTTCCGGTATGCGATGGTGTGTCCTTGCGATCTGCAGCGGATGTCGACTTCGGCCTGGACGACCTGCCCGGGGCCGCGCTGCACCGGGTCCTTGCGGAATTTCGCAGCCGGGGCCCGATTGTCCCGACACGCCTCTACGGGATGCCCGCGCAAATTATCGCTGGACATGAGGGTCTGGCGGAAGCCTTTCGCGACGATAGCCGATTTCCGGGCCACCGGACCTACGAGGCGGGATTCGAGGGCGTGATCGGCCGTACCTTCATCTCCATGGAGGGCCAAGACCACCTGCAGTTCCGCAAGCTGGCGATGCCGGCCTTTCGGTCGCAGGCGATTGAGAACTACGAACGGCAAGGTTTGGCCACGCTCGCCCACGAGCTGGTCGATCGATTCGAGCATCGAGGTGTCGGCGATCTGGTCGGCGAATTTACGGCTCGTTTCCCGTATCTTGTGATTACACGTGTTTTGGGACTGCCGCGTGAGCGGGAAGAAGAGTTTCATGACTGGGCGCTGGCGATGCTGGGTTTTCAGAAGGATCCGGAGCGAGCCAGACGGGCCAGCCGTGCCTTGACGTCGCTGCTCGCTCCGGTTGTGCGGGCGCGCCGGGAGGAGCCGCGCGATGATGTGATCTCGGAGTTGATCCACGCCGAAGTCAACGGTCGGCGATTGGCCGATGAGGAAGTCGACGCGCATATTCGGCTGCTCTTCCCGACCGGCGGCGAAACCACCCACGGAACGATGGGGAATTTACTCTTCGCCTTGTTGGCCGATGGTCGGAGGTGGGATCGCATCGTGGCCGACGCGGAAAGCCGAGAGGCTGCCGTAAGCGAGGTCCTTCGCTGGGAGAGCTCGATCGCCGTATTGCCCCGCATGAGCAGCACGGAGCGGTGCGAGTTCCGCGGCGAGCCGCTGTTGCCGGACACAATCGTGCTGTTCGGTATTGCCGGGGCCAACCGGGATCCGGAAATTTTCAGCAATCCGGATGAGTTTTCCCTCGAACGCAGGCCGGAGCCGACCCTGACCTTTGGGCCCGGCACAAAGAGTTGTCCCGGGATGCATCTGGCGCGGAAGAACTTGCTGGTGGCTTTGGATGTCCTCGCCGAGCGCCTCCCGAAGCTCCGGCTGCCATCGGAGAGCCTGGAAGCTGCCTTGCCAAAGCGAACGGTTTTGCGAAGTCCGGACAGTCTCCCTGTGCGGTGGAGATAGAGTGTAGTCCGGCTGCCGGGCAGCGCGGCGCAACTGCCGATCCTGAAAGTGAAACGCGGTACGGAGCTATGGATCTCCGTACCGCGCTCGCAATTTCAGGAGTCGAGCACCGCAGGGGAGCCCGACTGCTCGGCCATTGTGTCAGGGGATCAGGACCTCGTTGATAACGTGAATGATACCATTGTTGACGCGCAGGTCTGTCCATTCGACGATCGCTGAACCGTTCAGGATCACGATGCCATCATCAACCTCGATGGTCACCTCGCTGCCCTCCAGTGTTTCCACCGAAGGCAATGTCACGACCACCGCAGCGTCCACCGTTCCGCTGGCTACGTGGTAGAGCAGGACGGCCTGGAGTTGCTCCAAAGTAAGATCGATATCGCCCAGCGCCGCAAAAGCGTTGTTGGTGGGGGCAAAGAGGGTGAAGCCAAGACCGTCATTGTCGCTGGCCAGTGCGCCGGCCAGATCGGCTGCCAGAACGGCATCCACGAGGCTCGAGAATCGCGGCGAAGCGACGAGCGTCTCGACGTTGTTGCCCGGGAATCGGTTGTCGTTGAACAAAACGGCATCAACCACGTGGATGATTCCGTTGCTCGCCTGGATGTCCGTGGTAATCACCTGGACACGTCCGTCGAGTACCACGGTGCCATCAATCACCTGAATGAAGATCGGGCTGCCTTCGACTGTGTCGGCTTCGTCCAGCGTCACGACGGTCGCGGCGTCTACTTCACCCGCAACGACGTGGTAGGTCAGAATAGCCGCGAGTTGGTCGGTGGTAAGCGATCCGAGAAGCCCCTCCGGGAGAAGCGCGAAGGCATTGTCGGTGGGCGCGAAAACGGTGAACGGACCATCTCCCGAGAGTACTTCGTCCAAGCCCGTTGCCTCCAGGGCGCCCACGAGAACAGTGAAATCGCCCGCGGCCTGTGCGACCTCGACAATATTGGGCTCCGGAGCCGGATTCTTTGAGTCTCCACAGGCTACGGCGCCCAGGACCAGCGCAGCTGCCAAACAAGTTCCCTTAAAAAACCTTATCATTTTCAGTCTCCCTCATAATTTTGTTTGCAACCGAATGAACCGGTCCAAAACGTCCAAAACGTTCAAAACGTTCAGGAAAGACCCTATGGGTATGGGGGAATCCGTCAAGTCTCCGCGGGCTAGTTTGATCCCTCGAGGCCAGCTCTGAGGAATCTAAATTACTGAAATGACCAAGGTAAAAAGTTTTCGAATCTTTTTTCGCCTGCCCCTCATATGCTTTGCGGCCCAAGGGGTTC
>CBFHUR010000115.1:0-4177 GCA_965658895.1 Binatia bacterium | reverse complement strand
AACCGAGCGAAGGACGTTGTCGGTGCCCGAGACCGCCCCGTCATAGACCTCCTGGGGATTGTTGGCTCCCCCATAAGCCATCGCGGTTCCGACGTGCAGGAGCGCGCTGCATCCGGCCAGGGGCGCGTCATAGCTCCCCTCCTCCAGAAGATTGGCCCGGTGCAGAGTCAGGCTTCCGGGGTGGCCCTGATCGTTCATGGCAAGCAGGTGTGCCGTCTTTTCGGGATTGTCCGGATTGGTGACGCAAGCGTGGACGGTATAGCCACGCTTCAAGAGCGCCAGAACAGTATGAGCACCGACGTATCCGGACGCCCCGGTGACTGCGACGGGGCCCGAAGTTGGAGTGACAGGGGGCATGAATCGATTCCTTTCGTTGGTTGATTATCACCTGCGAGACCTGCGGACCGCAAGAAGGTGCCCGAGACTAAATGCCTAACGCCTACCCCGCCACGCCCCTCCCCGTCACCAGCGCGTCGACATCAAAGCCCAGTGACCGGGCCTTGTCGGCGCCCTGCTTCTTTCTGATCAAGAGGGTGATCAACGGGATTCGGAACTCGGCGGGAGCGGAACACGGACGACTTCCAATTCACCACTCCTTTTGACGACGGCGACATTGGGTGAGCTTTCGGATACGCGACCTCCGAGCCACCGATACACCGCGGTGGATTGGGTCGGCATTCGGTGATCAGCCGGACCGACCAGCATGCGGATCTCGATATCTCGCTCCCGCAGATCACGAGCAGCTTCCACGATCAGACCGTAGGGTGGATAGCGGTGCGTCATGGAAGAGATGGTCCATAGCTTCGGCTGCGCTGCGAGAACCGCGACGAGCATTGCGCCCACGACAATGGCTCCGGGGCGACCGAGGCGCTGAATTTCGCCCAAGCCGAACGCGAAGAGCACGAACGACGGAGGGACGATCAGGAGCAGCCAATACCGCTGGGGAGTCTCCTGGACAACGGTATAGGACATGACCGAGAGCGCCATCGTCGCCGTCGATAGAGCAATGACAATCCTGGCAGCCTGCGACCCAACAACCACGCACTTTGCCGAGAACGCCATGACGCCAAGCAACAAGATGCCCCCGAAGGGCAGTATCCTCTCGGGCAAGGCCGAAAGGAGAAGGATGGGTCCCTCTACCGCCACAAAGACCGCACCCCGGAAGATCGCTCCCAAAGCCTCCCCGGAGAAAAGGCCCTGGATCGTCTGGCCGATCGCCGTGGGGGAGTCGTCGGGTCGTCGCAAATACTCCAGCACCATCGGAACCTGAAGGACGACAATCGTCATCACAATTGTCACTACGGTGCCCATCAACTGATTGGACCGGTACCCATGCCAAACCAGGACGGCACAGAGAGCGAGGAAAAATGAAATACTACCTGTGTGCGCGTGGACCGCGCCCACTGCCAGCGCGCAGAGCAAAGCGATGTGAGACAAGGACAGGCGCCCGCTCCAGCGAGAGGCCAAGGCGAGGCAAAAGGATGTCAGGCCAAGCGCGAAGGCCGGGTTCCATCCGTCTCGTGCCAACGCGGCCGGATAGGGCAGCGTGGCCCAGAGAACCGCCGCAGCGAGAGTGGCCATAAGTGGAGCACCCGCCCGCCAGATCGCTGCGGCAAGGAAGGCGAAAGTTGCCGAGTCCAGGGCCGCCACCGCGATACCGGCGGCATGCGGCAGGTTGTCGAGGGCTCTGCCGAGCGTGCTTCGAACCAACCATAACCACCAGTAGTACGTGGGCCCCCAATGATGACCACCACCACTTCGCTCGGTTCCGTGCAACGGAAGGTCTGTCAGACCACTCTGGGCTCGATCCCAATCGCGAATCTGATCGAACATCATCCAGTAGCTATCCGGCACGCCGCTTACTCGGAAGACGAAGGCATAAACTCCGAGCGCCACGAACGCGAGCGTCGCAGGCACAATCAATCCATGCTCGGACGAACGAACGGGGGAAGCCACAGCGCAACCTTTTGCCCTACCGAACCACGACTAGTCAAGATCGGCTTGCCGCGATGGCAGGAAACATGAGAGTGCCTTTTGCCCTGAATACGCCCTATTCGCCACTCTCGATTCTACCGCCGGCAACAGTTCCCGCCGCGTCCTGCCCCATCACCAGCGCGTCCACATCAAAGCCGAGCGACCGGGCCTTGTCGGTGAGCATCTTCCACGTCGCGGGCGCCATGGTCGGCATGCGGCTCAGGATCCACAGATACGAGCAGTCGGGGCCGCAGACCATCGACCACTGGTAGTCCAGGCCTTCCGGCGATTTCTCAGCTGTGCGTTTGTTGTTCTGTGCAGCCGGCGCGATGCCACAGGTTGGGAGTGGGAGGGAATCTAACCAAGGCCTCCAGCCAAAAGCATGCCCCTCGGATCCAACAAAATTCCGTGTGACCCCTCGCCCAATGCGGCCTCCTGCCAAATTTTTATTGACTCCGGGAAATTTCTGACAGCATCCTCAGGCAGGCCTTGAGCAAGCAGTCAGGCCGCGACCGGGCGAGCTGCGCGGAAGCATATGGGGGCCGATGATCCCCAAAACAGGAGGATGTCATGAACCGAGTCTCACTCGCCGTCATTGCCACCATCATGCTGATCGCTGCCCCCGGCATTACGCTTGCCGCCCCCTGGAACGACGCGCAGAAATGCTCGGCCTTCAAATGGAAAGCTGCAGGAACCCACCTGCAATGCCTGCTCAGAGAAGATGCCCGAGCACTCAAGGCCGGCAAATCACCCGACTACGCCTCTTGCGAACGAAAGCTCGTCCTCAAGTACACGCGTGCCGATCTGAACTGGGCGTGTGAGACCGAGGGCGAGGCTGCCAACATCCGGGACTTGCTCGGCACTTGCGCCGAAGGCGCACGCACCACGACGGCAAACGGAATAGACCTTGTGGGAGTCGAGCCGGGCTGGGTCTGTGCAGGGCCTGCACCCGGAGGTTGCACGACGGTCTGCGGCGACGGCATCCGCGCGGGCGATGAGCTTTGCGATGACGGCAACGCAACCGATGGCGACGGATGCAGCGCGGCCTGCACCCCCGAGACCCTCAGTCTGGCGGGGCACTGGCGTGTCGACTTTTCAAGCTTGGTGTGGCCGGCGACGTTTTCACCCGACGGCACCACCATGGTCATGCAGAACGTGCTCGATTTGGGCTGCGGAACAACCTGTATCTACGCAGCTGACTTGGGGGATTGCTCCTCAGGTGGCGACCAAACCGGTTGCACTTTGGACCTCGACCCTGTCGGAGGCACTTTCTCCGCATGCGAAGGCGGATTCGGAACCCTGCGATCCACGTCTCCCGACAGCTTCACCAGCACCGGGACGCCCCTGACCCTGACTCGATTGACGGAACCCGACACCATTTGCGTGCCACCCAGCTTTCCCCTGCCGTTCTGCGGGGATGGCGACCCACTGGCCCCAGAAGCCTGTGACGACGGGAATAACATCTCGGGCGACGGCTGCAGTGCCGATTGCCAGTCCGATGAAACCTGTGGAAACGGGATCACCGACGAGATAGCCGGAGAAGAGTGTGACGACGGCAATACGCTCAGCGAAGATGGCTGCACGGCCGCATGCCAGATTGAGCGCTGCGGAGATGGGATCGAGCAGCCCAATGAGGTTTGCGACGACGGCAATAGCACCGACGGCGACGGCTGCAGCGCCGACTGCAGGTCCAATGAGACTTGCGGCAACGGAATCACCGATGGTGCCGCCGGCGAGCAATGTGACGGACAGGAAGAGTGCAACCCGGATTGCACCAGCCCCTACAACTGCAATCTGAGCGGCGAATATTCAAGCACGGCACTCCCCGGTGGTTTCCTGCTCGAGGACGATCAAATGGGGGGAGTCCTCTTCTCGTTTCCCACCGGCGGCGGCGAATTCCAATTGACCTACGAAACCCGACTGCCCGGATCTCCACTGTCCGGATTCCTGCCCATGCAGATCCTGAGCTGCCTGCCGCCAATCGTCGGTGTCTGGAGTTCCTGCAACGGCCCATGTACGGGTACGCCTGAGCTGGATACTCTCACCTGGATCGGGCCGCTTCCCGAACCCTCTGCCTCCGGGGCCTTTCTGGACGCAGTGACCTACTAGCCCGCCGCGTCCTGCCCCATCACCAGCGCGTCCACATTAAAGCGAGGATGACCCCGCCTTGGTTTCTGTGCCTTTTTTGGCACCTATATTGACC
>CBFHUR010000114.1:0-4240 GCA_965658895.1 Binatia bacterium | reverse complement strand
TGATTGCGACGATGCGGAACTTTACGGGGCCTGCGAGGAGCTCGCGGCGGGCGAAGGCGATTGCCGTGGTTCCTGCGACGAAGGGCGGTGCGCATATGACGCAGCGCAGGGATGCCAATGCAGCAGCATGACTGAGCCCGCCTGCGGCGACATCCCTTACGAGCCGTATGACTGCGTCGGTAGCTGCGGCGAGGGAGGCAGTTGCGAAGCTGATGATTGGGACGAGGAATGCCGTTGCGTCGATGCCACGATGCCATGCGGTGAAACGGCGCCCGTCTGCGGGGGCACCTGTCCCGATGGGAAGTTGTGCCGCCAAAGTCCAAATAATGGTCATATTCTTTATCCGCCCAGCTGCGAGTGCTACCGGCCGGGCGCAACTTCGGGATCAACTTGCGGGGCAAGTGACTTCCCGACCTGCGGCGGCGAGTGCTTCGATGGACATGTATGTAGACCAGTGACAAGCCCTCCGGGGAACTCCGAGGCTTGTGTATGCCATGATCCGAATGCGCAATGTGGCGACTCGGCCTACGCCTGTCCGCCCGGGTCCTATTGCTACCACGGGGGCACATTCGTGTTCATGTGTGTGCCGGACTGCTTTCCTGCTTGCGGGTATCCGCCCTGGTAGAAAGGGCCTTCATGTTTCCTACTGTCGAGTGTCTCCGCAGGAGTCAGCGGATGAATCATCATCGATGCACGTCCATGGGGCGACATTATTCCACTCGCCAGAATCGTTTTCGTTGGCGAGACCGGTAACCCAATCGATCAATCGGACACCGTTGCTCGTTCGGGTATAGAGCGCGGGGAGCTGGTTGCTCGCGTGATCGTCTCCCGCGAGAATGAAGTACCTGAAGTTGGGTTGATCGGGACCTCCATGCCCGGCCACCGCCGCCTGCACCATCTGGTCAAGGCCCGCCCTCAGGGCGGTTTCGTATTGTTCCGGGGTGAGGGGTGTGTGTTTCTGTGTGGGTCCTTGGACACTCTTCTCATCAAGCTGGCGACAGTCGTCGAGACCAAATCCGAAAAAACCCGCAAGGATCTTGTCGTGCTGGCTGTCCTCGAATCCAGCATAACGGCCTGCAGTGGCTACCGCCGTGATCGCCTCAACGGCCATCGGGAGCAAGAAGCTCTCGGGTCCGCAGCTTGGGCAATAGTTGTTTCCGACTGTATTTTTCAGGCCCCATTTTTCCCACATTCGGTCCTGCAAACAGCTCGCGAGTCCTTCGGGGCCCGTGGCAATGGGTGCGCCCGAGTCATTGAGGACATCAATCACCACATCGGGGTTGCGATTAGGATTTGTGTCGGCCTCGACCAAACTCTTGAAATGTTTGTAGTGGCCTATCGCTCCGAATCCACCGGCACTGTCGCCCGACAGAATGTACCGGTCGACCCGAATCTCGTCGCCCTGACTGTCCGTCGCGGTCTCCAGCTGTTTGAGCAGGTCGTTGACGATGATCTCGAAGTTATTCCATCCCTGAAACGTGTTGGTTTTCTTTAAGAAGCCTGGGCCAAATGGCGGAAGGGGGAATGGTACTTCCAAGCCAGGGATCGTCTGATCGGAATTCTGCCCAACGCCGACGTCGCCGGTGCAATGCGGCACATAAACGTAGGTCCAATCTTTGAACGGATTTTCGTCTTTTTCGCGGTTGAACACACCCGGCCGAATGGGAAGAATATGAAACTTCAGCGGATCGTTTACGACGGCTTTGTGAAACCAATATTCGTTGTACTCATACGGGCTCAAGATGCATGAGTGCTCATTGAAGCACGCCCCGCCGCCTTCGATTCGAATCAGGACGTTATTTTCTTCACCATTTCTACCCAGACTGATCGCGTATCCGCTCTTCGAACCGTCACGACACGTGACATATGTATCGGCACCGTCGATCTCCCCATGGACCTTTCTATAGTACGTCCAGCCGTACGGTTCCGGGATGGCATTGGATTTGATCGCTAGCCCATCCGTTCCGCAGTCAGTTTGACCGGCATCGCACCCCACCTCGCACTCTTGGGCGAAGTCGTCGCAGCAATCATTATTGGATTCGCAATCTTCATCACACCAACAGAAACTCACATTATCAGTGCTAGCCCGTTTGCCGCACTGAGCCTGCGCCGCGCAACTCAGTGACGAAGTGTCCAGGCCAACTGCGTCTGGCCCCCGTGGCTGGAGCGTGTCGGGATTGCCGGGGTCGGGTGCGGTCTCGCCGAGTTCAGGATTACTGGAAGGGGAGGAGCTGGACCCACCGCATCCCACAAGGGTTATCGTGACCAATGCCGCTATGAAGTGCTGTCTCATGAAGATTCCTCCCCGACCAGATAATTTTCCGGATTGACGCAGCGTAACTCGATTGGCAGCCGATCCCAAACCGGCCCGAGGCCCGCCCCGCAAATGGCACGGCAACGCGCAGCCCACCTGTGAATCAGATCTTTATTGCCGCCTGATACGGGACATCACTCGACATAACGCACGACCACAAGCAGGAGGCTTCCGGGCCATAAATCCCGGGGGCTTTCTGCTCGTGCGTGGTCTGGAGCTATCCCCAGTTTGGCACACAGCGGGCACAAGCGGTGGGGGCCTGGTGACAAAACCGGTCACACCACGGTCACAGGAGAGCAGGGCGCCCGGAGAGGCCAGGGCTGCCGCTTTCCCCTCACCCCCCGCGGCAGGAGATTGATCCGCGGCTCGCGATTTTAATCAAGACTGCGATCCCGGGTGCGGATCCATCTCAGCCCGCTAAAGGGCTTCGCCGTGAGCGGGGTGCGTGGGCGCCGCATTTCGGCTGCACTGGCGCGGTGGCTCATGGGTCGGTCTTCCTCCGGAACTTTTGATGCAGATAATTGCCGGCGGCCGATGCCAGCATCGTCCACGCAGAAAATCCCAATACCCAGAACACAACGCGGTTCTGCGGGTCGCTGATGTCGAGAACCGTCAGTGCGACCAGAGTCACCGCAGTATACAAGAAAGCCACGATCAGAGAACTTTTCAGCGTCGGCATGCAGGCATTCTATCCGATCTGTCATGGGAGTCATGCGAATCTTTCCGGACGCGGAGAATCTTTGCCACTTTCCCTCACCCCCCGCGGCAGGAGATTGATCCCCGGCTCTAGATTTTCATCGAAATTGCGAACCCGCGTTAGGTTAACCAGCGCCGCCAATGAGGACTGCGCCGTCCGCAGTCACGTAATGACCAACGTCGATGAAAAGGTGGGCGGTGCTATCGCACCTAACCTCGCCGCTTGCTCCGTCGGCATCCGGTCCGATGAAGGTGATGTCATAGCTCAAGACACAGACCCCCGAATCACAGCCCTCCGAAACATAAGGAACAAGGAGCGTTGGGTTCTGTAATTCGACGACATAGTTCACAACCTCACCATCGATGGTGCAGGTGAAGTCGGCGTTGGGCGGGTCGTCTGCAAAGGAGTTTTCACCCTCATCCCAGAGAGTCAGAAACTCCTCGGTCGGGATCTGTCCTGCTTCGCGGTAAGGGCGATCCGTGAACCAGCCGGTGTTTGGACTGATGCCCGTGAGCGTCAGCGTCGAGTCGGTGAGGGTCGCACCGTTTGAGGTCTGCACAAAGAGATACTCCGGTCCCTTGTTGTTCGAGTCACCACAAGAAGCGGCGAGGAGCATGATGGCGGCGAGAAGATAGATCGGTGCTTTCATTCGGGGAGTTCCCTCAAGTTCCGGTGCGGTTTGCAAACGCTCCTGCCGCCCTTTGGGCTAGTCGCATACTTGGCAGACTGTCGAGGCCATGGAATTGATGAAATCCATGAACAAGTGGGCGGGGCCGTCACAACGCACCCCGTCCAGGGGTTCGTCATTGCCAATCAAAGCGATGTCGTAAGTCAATTCGTCGCCGATAAGCTCGGGCCTCGTGAGTTCGAGTACATGGTTGAGGATTTCCCCGTTGACGGTGCAGGTGAAGTCGGCGTTGGGCGGGTCATCAGCAAAAGAGTTTTCGCCCTCGCCCCAGGCAAGAAGGAACTCCTCTGTCGGGACCTGTCCGGCTTCGCGGTAAGGGCGATCCGTGAACCAGCCGGTGTTCGGACTGATGCCCGTGAGCGTCAGCGTCGAGTCAGTAAGGGTCGCACCGTCTGAGGTCTGGACAAAGAGATACTCGGGTCCCTTGTTGTTCGAGTCGCCACAAGAAGCGGCGAGGAGCAGGATGGCGGCGAGCAGATAGATGGATGCTTTCACTCTAGGAGTTCCCTCAAAGTCTGCTGGGGTTTGCAAACGCACAAAC
>CBFHUR010000113.1:0-4585 GCA_965658895.1 Binatia bacterium | reverse complement strand
CTACCAGAATTGGGGTCCGAACAACCCGGCGCATCTGGCCGAGGGCCATTTCTACGCCTACATGAACAGCAACCAGCTCTGGTACTCCAAGCAGCTTGGAGACACGGCGCAGTCCTATACGGTGGAATTCGATCTGCCGGTGGACAACACGCCGGTGACACCGACCAAGACATTCAGCGAGTCGGACGCCTATGGCGAGATCGCGATCGGCGGCAACGGGCACGCGTACGCGACCGTCCTTGAGACGTTGACCTGGGCCGAGGCCGAGGTGGCGGCACAAGAATGGGAGTATCAGGGAGTCCAGGGTCACCTGGTCACGATCTCGGACGTGGATGAAGAGGCCCTTGTTGCGGCGGTCTCCCGCGCCACACAGAGCTGGATCGGTCTGACCGACCACCCGGCGTATTCGACCTCGGGCGAGTGGGTGTGGATCGACGATCTCGGGACTGTGGTCTGTCTGGACGATTCGGGCAATTACAACTGCACGCCGCAGAACGGGGCCTACCAGAATTGGGGTCCGAACAACCCGGCGCATCTGGGCGAGGGCTATTTCTACGCCTACATGAACAGCAATCAGCTCTGGTACTCGAAGCCGCTGGGGGGAACGGCGCAGTCCTATACGGTGGAATTCGATCTGGCGATCGACGACACACCGGTGACCGCAACAACGGCCTTTACCAGCGCTGATGCGTATTCTTCCCTGATCGTTACGGGTGCCAACGGCCATACCTATGCTGCCGTTTTGGCGACGCTGACGTGGACCGAGGCCGAGGCGGCCGCCAAGGATTGGTATTATGATGGCGTTCAGGGCCAATTGGCGACGATTTCGAACGCGACCGAAGACGCCGAGGTGGCGCAGGTCGCCTCTGGCCTTCAGGCCTGGATCGGTCTGACCGACCACCCGGCGTATTCAACCTCGGGCGAGTGGGTGTGGATCGACGATCTCGGGACTGTGGTCTGTCTGGACGATTCGGGCAATTACAACTGCACGCCGCAAAACGGGGCCTACCAGAATTGGGGTCCGAACAACCCGGCGCATCTGGGCGAGGGCTACTTCTACGCCTACATGAACAATAACCAGCTCTGGTACTCCAAGAAGCTCGGAGGCACCGTGCAGGGCTACGTGGTCGAGTTCCCCACGATGGTGACCGACTCCTGCTATGCCGGCCCCAGCGGCGGTGATTCTTGTGCCGCCACCGCGGGTTGCGGTGGCCAGTCGTGCAACGACGGTAATCCCGAGACCTCAGGCGACCAGTGCACCGAGGGCGCAACGACCTGCGCGGGCGTGGCGTTGATTGCGTGCGGCGACAGCACCATTCAGGCGGACGATGGCGAGACCTGTGATGACGGCAACCGCGACGCCGACGATGGCTGCTCGGCGACCTGTCAGGTCGAATCGGGCTTCCAATGTGTCGAAGATTGTCCGACCCCGCCTGTGGAAGAGCTCCTCAGCAACGACGACTTCGACCTTCAGCGAGCGGCGATCGCCCTTGATGCCGATGGGAATCTCTTTACCGCGGGTGCCCTTTCGCATAACGTTCTCCGGCTAGATTCCGTGACCGGCGAGGTGACGGAGATCATGGACAGTACCGACTACGGGCTGGCGGAGCCGCGTGGAATCGCGACCGACGCCCAGGGAAATGTCTTTGTCGCTGGATCGGTATCCGACAATGTCCTGAAATGGGATTCCGGGACTGGCGCGGTGACAGAAATCATGACCAGCGCGGACTTCGGGCTGGACCTTCCCCTCGGGATGTTGGTGGATGATAGCGGCAACCTCTACGTGTCCGGGTACGATTCGGACAACGTCCTCCTATGGGATGTATCGACCGGCGAGGTCAGCCAGATCATGACCGCAGGCACGCCTGAGCTCAACGGCCCCTGGGGCCTCGGCCTGGATAGTTCGGGCAACCTCTTTGTGGCCGCGTGGTGGTCGAAAAACGTCCTGCGTCTGGATGCGGTTACCGGACTGGTGACCGAGATCATGAACAACTCCAACTTCGGTCTTAACGGAGCGCAATTCGTGGCCCTGGATAGCGATGACAACGTCTACGTGTCTGCGTATCTATCCGATAACGCCTTGCGCTGGGATTCCGAGAGCGGTCTTGTCACGGAAATCGTGAACAGCGAGAATTTTGAGCTGGACGGGGCCCGCGGTTTGGCCATCGATGGCGACAATACGGTCTACGTGACCGGATATATCTCCCGAAACGTCCTGCGTTGGGATCCCGCAACCAACGAGGTGATCGAGATCATGGACAAGGACGACCATGGTTTGATGGGTCCCCAGACTTTGGCGATCGATAGTGCCGGTCGTCTCTACGTGAGCGCGCGCGGCTCACACAATGTCCAACGGTGGACGCCGGTCCCCGCGAGTTGCGTGATTGGGCAAAGCGTCTGCACCACGACTTGCGGCGACGGGATCGTGGCCGGCGCCGAGTCCTGTGATGACGACGGCACCGGCGCGGGCGATGGTTGCTCGGATACCTGTGAGATCGAGCCGGGTTGGGCTTGCGATGACGCAGACCCCAGTGACTGCCATGAGATCATCTGTGGCGACGGGCTGGTGGATGCGCCCGAGACCTGTGACGATGACGGGACCTCGCCAGGCGACGGTTGCTCGGAGACGTGTGCTGTCGAATCCGGTTGGGATTGTGACGGTGCTGACCCGACGACCTGCACTGCAATTTGCGGGGACTCGATCGTGGTGGGTGCCGAGCAATGTGATGATGGTGGGACCCAAGGCGGTGACTGCTGCTCGGCGACCTGTGATTTCGAAGCTGCGGCCAGTAGCTGCGGGGATGCCGGCACGGAATGTATCGTGCAGGATACCTGTGACGGGGCTGGCGCCTGCGTCGACAACGGCTTTGTTGCCGCGACGACCATCTGTGGCGACGCGGCCACCGCGTGCTCGGATCAGGATACCTGTGACGGGGGCGGTGTGTGTGAGCCGAACCATTTCGATGCCAGCACGACCTGCGGAGACGCGGCCACGGAGTGCTCGGCTCAGGACACCTGTAATGGGTCTGGTACGTGCTTGGTCAATGACTTCCCGGTGGATACGGCATGTACCCCGGACGACAAGACCTGTACACGGGATATCTGTAATGGCAGCGGCACCTGTACCCAGCCCGCCGGTAATGCGGGCACGGAATGTCGCGCGCAGGATGGTCCCTGTGACCTGGCCGAGACGTGTACCGGCAGTGCTGCCGAGTGCCCAAGCGACGCGGTTGCGACCGCCGATACCGAGTGCCGGGCTTCGGCCGATGCGACGTGTGATCCGGCCGAGCAATGCGACGGTACGTCCAAGGAGTGTGGCTCGGATATCTGGACGCCGGACCTCACGACCTGTGATGACGGCAGCGACCTGAGTGAGGATGACGTTTGTCTCCTGGGTCTATGCTGCAACCCGGACGGCCCGGACGTGGACGATAACGGGATTCCCAACGAGTGCGACCCGTCGTATCTGAGTCTGGCGATCCAGAGCGCCCGCATCAATAAAACCGGCAACAAGCCCGGTGGTGTGGTGATCAAGGGCACGTTGACGTCGAACGATCCGGGCACGGTGCCTCTGATGGTGGCAACCGCGGGCATTACGGCGGAAGTGGTGATCGGCAGCCAGTCGCATACCTACACGTTTGCGGCGTCGGATTGTCGCTTGTTCCCGAACCGTGCTCTCAAATGCGCGATGCGCGAGAGCACGTACTCCAAACCGAAGCTGACCATCAAGTTCCAGCAGCGGCGGCGGTCACCGACAGGCAACTACAAGGTGCGCCTGATCGGCGGTCTGACCGAAGCAGAGGGCACGGATCCGCAGGGTCCTCTGACGGTGACTCTCACGCTCGGCCCGACCGCGAATGTCGCGCTGGACGGGACAACCGACCAATGTGCCGGGAACAACCGCGGCCTGAAGTGCGGCCCCGCGCTTGATTAGCCGGCTTGCGCCAGGCCCGAGAGTTCGGGTCTGGCGCTTGCGGCGGGTTTAAATCTCAGGGAGACTCCGCAAGATGAGGCTTCGAACCATTTTTTTTGCCACAGTTCTACTCTTCTCTTCCGGTTGCGGTGGATCGGGTGATTCGACAGGTTACGACGGGCCAGAGTTGCTTTTTGTGCAGTCGGCAAATGAAGCTTATCTGAGAGGTGATCGCTTGATCCTCGAGGGGCTTCAAGAAGTCGCATGGTTCTCCGATCGCCCTTACCGAGAAGCTGGTCGGGCCACGACGGCGGATTTCATAGACGTGTGGCGGAAGGGCGAGAATTCATTTGCCGAGAACCCTCCCAATGCCGATCTGGTCTGCAGCATCGGTTCCGAGGACGTTACGGTGCTCGTCGAACTTTCCGATCCGGTCCTTGACGTCGCATCGAGCCAACTGTCTTACCGGGTCGAGGCTATTGGAGGATCGGAAGTACCTGCCGAGTTGGATTGCGCCTCCGGCACAGCCCACCTGTTTATCGACGCTCTTCGTGGGGACGAGATGTAGACGGTCCCCCGGCTCGACTTGCCGGCCTGCCAGGTGCTTGGAGGCCTATCCGGTTCTTGGGTGAGTCCTCGAGGGGATCAGGGATCTGCAAGCGATTCCGGAAG
>CBFHUR010000112.1:0-4644 GCA_965658895.1 Binatia bacterium | reverse complement strand
CGTGCGTCAATGAACTTGCCACCGATCCGAGCGGCAAGTTCGCCAAACTCGCCAGTAAAATCGACAAGGCCGTCAGCAGCGTTTGTGCAGGCCAGGACTTTGGCGCGATGTTTCCCGGCGACTGCCCGGGAAACGGTTTTAGCGACTGCGTGACCGAGCGCGTCCTTTGTCGGACTTGCCGCATGATTGGCCAATTCGCGGGCACCGAGCCTGATTGCGATACCATCGACGACGACGCCGCCAACGAAAGCTGCGAGAACCTCGGCGACTCCGGCCCCGATCCGGAACCGGAGACAGATGCTCTCGTGGTGCGCTTTTCAAAAACCAGCGAGTGGGTCGGCGGCTACAATGCGCGTCTGCGCGTGATCAACTACAGCGCCCCGATCACCAGCGGCTGGACACTGGAATTCGACCTCGATGATGCCATCGACGGCGCACCTTGGGGCAGCGGCGTTCTGGATTCCTATGCCAACGGCCACTATGCGTTTTCCAATAGTGGCAGCGCGACTTTCCTCCCGACCGAAACCTGGCTCGACATTCAGTTCACGGTATCCTCGTCCGGCACCTTCGAGCCATCCGCCTGTGAATTCAATGACAGCGCGTGCGAGTTCGAGATGGACCTCGACAACACCCTGCCGGACCCTGTTTTCCCGGCCGAACCTGACACCGAACCGCTTCCGGAGACAGGCCTTTCCAGTTGGCTGACTCAGGCCGAATTTGATCAGATCTTTCCCTGCGCTGACGGTGCCGGATTCGCGCCCAACGGCACAAACTGCTCGATCTGCATGCGTGATATTGGCGGCGATATTCTTCCCTTCGCACCCGACGGAAAACCCATGTACACCTACCGCGGCCTGCTCGAGGTGATGGAGTTCATCAAAGACCGAGACCTCACCGACCTTCTTGCATTTGCCAATGTCGGCGACGGCGATCGCAACCGACAGGAGTTGGCTGCATTCTTTGCCAACGTCACACAGGAGACAGGCACCTGGGACAGCGAGGACGGTCAAAACTGCGGGCTGACCCTCTGGGAGGAGCTGGCCTGCAAGGAAACCGAGAGTACCTGCGCGGGCAACTACGGCCCTGACATGAATTGTTCGGCAAGTACCGGCTATTACGGCGAGCCAGTCGGCGAATTCTGCTGCGCACAGACCGGCGACGCGCGGGATTGTCAGTACTGGGGCCGAGGCCCGATTCAGCTGAGTTGGAACGACAACTACAGGGATCTGGACATTCTGCTCGATTTGGACAATGCCCTCCTCCACAATCCCTACATTCTCACCTCATTCAATCGGGATTTCGTCCCGCCCGAGATCGCCGCAAAGCTGCCCACATTGCGCGGCATGGTCTGGCTGAGCGCCATCTACTACTGGATGAACACCCGCGACTTCGGTGAGGCGGACTATATCCCGTCAGCGCATATGCTCTTCCACAACCCCGAGCTCTTCGGCGATTGCATCCCGACAGGAAGCAGCGGGTTTGCCCAGACCATCAATAACGTCAACGGCAACCAGGAGTGCGGCACCAACACGAACGCAAAGATGCTCAACCGCGTCGCTCAGTACGAGCGCATCTCGACGATCCTGGGCGTCGCCGAGGTCCCGGGCGAGCACCGCTGCGGCGAGGCGATCACCACCGAGTTCCAGATGCCCTGGCAAAAAGCGGTCTGCCCGATCCCCGCGCCACCGAGCTCGGCCTGCTACCCGAGCCCCTGCGTCCACGGCAACTGCGCCGACAACGCCGGCGTGGCGACATGTACTTGTGAGAGTGGCTGGTCGGGCGAGCTCTGCGACGTCAGCGACTGAGTGCTCGCATCGAGAAGACCGACCACCTAGAATGCCGGCAGGAGGCCGCGGCCTCTGGATGGCTGATGCATGGACGCAGAGCACTGTTGGTGTTGTTCTCGATTTTGATCGAGGCTTGCTCGGGTGGGGGATCTTTTTCGGAACCCCCTCTCGAGGGACCTGCATGCCTTCCTCCCGGCAATCGGCATACCAGTGGGGAGACCGTTCTGGTGCGGGTTTTTCCCGAGGTTCAGGCAGAATCGCTGATCGGCCTCGAATGGGAACCTCAGGGCGAGGGATTTGTCCTGCTCGACCAGAGAGGCCGATTGGTTCGCTATGATCGCGAGGGGAATCAACCTGTCGAAATCCTCGACTGGCGGGATCGGGTACTCGACCCATGGGGGCCCGATCACGGCGAGGCCGGGCTGATCGGCTTTGCCCTGCACCCGAATTGGCCAGACGATGGCCGCGTCTGGATCAGCGCCGTACTGAACGAAGGAGTACCCGAACAATGCCCGCTTCAGATCATCGCGGAATTGCATCGCGGGTCCGAGGGGGCTGATCTGCATCTGGATCCCGAACCCTTTCGCATCCTCTTTGAACGGCGCAACAACTGCTGGCGAGGGGAAGACGGGAATGTCCATCCGGTCCATCATGGCGGCACTCTGCGATTTGACCCGGAAGAACCCGGAAGGCTGATCGTGGGCCTCGGCGAGATGAACCGTCCCGAGGAGGCTGGCCGTCCGGACTCCGCAGAAGGCACGTTCCTGGCGCTCTACGTCGATCAACCCGGCTCTTCCCCCCTTTTGGGTGTCGAGGTGCCCGCCGACGTCCTCGCCTGGGGTTTCCGGAATCCCTGGCAATGGAGCTTCGATCGGAGCACAGGAGCCATATGGGTCGGAGATGTGGGAGGGCGCCGCTTCGAGGAAATCGACCGTCTGGAAGAAGGGAGCCACCACGGGTGGCCGGTCGTCGAGGCCGCAGCCTGCAGCACCCCCCCTTGTGACCTCGACCGCTATCACCCGCCCGAGTATTGGTATGACCGCGGCGGAGGTTGTGCGGTCATCGGGGGATTTGTCTACCGCGGAAACGCATGGCCGGACCTCGATGGCATCTATCTCTTTTCCGATTTCTGTAACGGGCGGATCTCGGGGCTCTTCCCGACCGCCGACGGCAATGTGCAAGAACGCCTGCTGGCCCATACCGAGCTACCGATCACCAGCTTTGCGCAAGACCCGGATGGCGAGATCTATGTTCTGAGTGCACGCGGCCCTATTTTTCGCCTCGAGAACTACCATGCCGATGAGGACCCCACCCTTCCTGCCACGCTTTCCCAAACCGGATGCGGACCGGACAATCGCGCAGCCATGCTCGCCTATGGGGTCAATATTCCGCTCTGGTCCGACGGGGCCACCAAGCGCCGATGGCTGAGTCTTCCGCCTGGTGCGACAATTGATATCGGAGAGCACGGAGACCTCGACTTCCCGCCGGGCACGGTCTTTGCCAAGGAATTTTCCATCTCAGGACGTCCCATCGAGACAAGGCTGCTATCCAGGCATGCGGACGGAGGATGGAACGGGCTCTCCTATGCCTGGGACGAAGACGGCCGCACCGCAGAACTGGTCGGCTCCTCGGGCGCCACGCGCGTGATCGAGGATCTGCACGATTCGGCCTGGCGCTTCCCCGGCCGACAGGAATGTCTGCGCTGCCATTCCAGCAGTGCCGGCCGAACCCTCGGAGCAGAACTGGCACAATTACGACCAACCGCGGGGGGACCCGATCCGGTAGAGGAGCTCATCGGCCTCGGCGCGCTGGATCCGAAAATCGCACGACGCCTGCGGGCCGAGGTCCAGTTCCCCCGATGGTCCGGGGTTGAACAGCATGCCGGAGAGGAAGAGGAAGAAGCCATCGGAGGATACCTGCACGCGAACTGCTCGTTCTGCCATGCGCCGGAAGGGATTGCGCGTACCGACATCGATCTTCGTTTCCCTCATTGGCCGGCGAATGCGGGCCTTTGCGGTGAAGACGTCGAATTCGGCGTGATCCCGGTCGAAGGGCTTCTGCGGCTGGCACCCGGAGATGCAGAACGCTCGGCCCTGTGGTGGCGGATGACCGATACGGGAGAGCACCGCATGCCGCCCCTCGCGACCAGCATGGTCGACCAGCATGCCGCAGCACGGCTGCAGAGCTGGATCGACGAAATGGAGGGCTGCCCCGAGACGACCTCGAGGCCCGCGAGCGTCAACCGGCACGCCGCGGCGCCCGCCACCGCTCTACTCGCCGAGAGAGCCGCCTATAAAGAACGGCAAGAAACGAGCATTCACCGCCAGCCTGCCACCGGTTATTTTTCCCGATAGATCCAAAGGCCGGAGCTTGCTAGAAATGCCTTACTCATGGCTACTCGCGCCTATACAAATGAAGACGGCACCGTTCGGGACGAAGTCCTGGAAAAGCAGGCATCCGCCCTCGCGGAGGCCGAACGTGAATACGGGATCGACAGCGACCACCTCGACTCCCTGATCTCGACCGTGCAGGAGGAAGGCTATGTCATTCTGCCGAACCTGCTCTCGCCCGAAGAGATCGAAACCATCCGACGGGAAGCCGATCCGCTTCTCGAACACGACGGAAGGACCGAGTTCGAAGGTTATAAAACACGCCGCATCTATTCGGTGATCGAGAAGACGCTCTCGTGTAATCCGGTCGTCGAGCACCCGCTCGTGATGGCCCTGCTCGATCGGCTATTCATGCCGAATTATCTTCTCTCCCAACTCCAGGTGATCAAGGTGATGCCGGGCGAAATTCGCCAACCGCTGCATCATGACGACGGATTCTACCCGCTGCCCCGCCCCCGAAAACCGAT
>CBFHUR010000111.1:0-4806 GCA_965658895.1 Binatia bacterium | reverse complement strand
AGAGTGGTCTGCGTGAGGGTGGGGTTCTCTTTCTGGTCGCCGGGCCCCGCAAGCAATCCCAGTCCATTCTCGGACTTCTGCGCCATGAACTTGCGGTGCGGCTCAACCGCATCCCCGAAGGGCAGTGGAATTATCTTTGGGTGACCGACTTCCCGCTGCTTGAATACAATGAGGACGAAAAGCGCTTTGTCTCGGTACACCATCCCTTCACGGCGCCGCATCCAGACGATCTGGAAAAGTTGGAAACCGACCCGGGTGCCGTGCGTTCACGTGCCTACGATGTGGTTTTGAATGGACTGGAGCTGGGCGGGGGCTCGATCCGTATTCATCGCCCGGACGTCCAGGAGCGCGTCTTCGCGGCTCTCGGCATTGATGAGGAGACGCAGCGATCCCAGTTCGGCTTCCTTCTCGAAGCGCTCGGCTACGGTGCGCCTCCCCATGGTGGCATCGCCTTCGGCCTCGACCGGCTGTGCATGATGTGGCTGGGCGAGTCGTCCATTCGTGAGGTCATCGCATTTCCCAAGACGCAAAAGGCGCACGACCCGATGAGTGATGCGCCCTCGCAACCGTCGCCGGCTCAATTGCGCGAATTGGGTCTGCGTTTCATCGGCTAACGACCCGAGGTGCTTTTCTGCATTTGCGGGAAAGCCTGATCGACCCCGGGGTGGACGATTCGACCTCGGTCCACATTGAGGGCCTTCCGCAGAGGGCCGCTTTGCTCCAGAGCTCCGGCCACGCCCTGTTCGGCCAACTGCGTTGCATAATGAAGCGTCGCATTGGTGAGGGCATGGGTGGAGGTATGGGGGACGATTCCCGGCATGTTGGAGACGGCATAATGCACCACGCCTGCTTCGGTGAATACGGGTTCTGCATGGGTGGTCACGCGTGAGGTCTCCGAGATGCCGCCCTGGTCGATCGATACGTCGACGATGGCGGCGCCGGGTTTCATATTCTCCACAACCTGACGCGAGATCAGGCGGGGGGCGCGGGCGCCCGGAATCAGCACGGCTCCGATCACGAGGTCGGCGGCCAGAACCTCTTCCTCGATATTGGGTTGGTTGGACATCACCGTGGTGACGTGGCCCTCCAGAATATCATGGACATAGCGCAGCCGCGTCGGGTTGACGTCGAGAATGGTAACCGCAGCGCCCACACCCACGGCGACCTGACAAGCGCTCGTCCCGGAGATGCCGCCTCCAATGATCACCACTTTGCCTGGCTTGACGCCGGCGACTCCGGACAGGAGAACGCCTCGACCGCCATTCTGGTGCTGCAGGCACCAGGCTCCGACCTGGACCGAGAGTCGCCCGGCGACCTCGCTCATGGGTGCCAGCAATGGCAGGGAGCGGTCTTCCAGCTGCAGGGTTTCGTAGGCCAGTGCTGTGGTCTCGGCATCGACCAGTGCCTGCGTGAGTGGCTCATTGGCGGCCAGATGCAGGTAGGTGAACAGGGTGAGATCCGGTCGGAGGTGGCCGAATTCTTCCGCCAGAGGTTCCTTGACCTTCAGGACGAGGTCACTTTCCGCCCAGGTTTGGGCCGCATTTTCGGTAATTCTGGCGCCAGCCTGACGATAGGCCTCATCGGGCAGGGCGGAACCGGTGCCCGCCTGCGTCTCGACCAGAACCTCGTGGCCCGCGCTCGATAGGGCCGATGCGCCGGCCGGCGTCAGCGCGACACGGCGCTCTTCGAGTTTGATTTCCTTGGGAATGCCGATCCGCATGATGAAAAGTACCACAGTTTTTATCGGTCCCGGATGCCTGCCGATTTACTCACGCGATCTCGCAGCTTATCCATCAGGGAGCATGAGCGAAAAAGAGCAGGCGGAAGCGACAATTATCGACGGCAAGGCGATCGCGGCGAAGGTTCGCCTCGAGGTGGCTGCGGAAGTGGCCCTCCTGGCCGAACGCGGTATCCGACCCGGATTGGCAACGGTGCTTGTCGGTGAGGATCCGGCCTCGGCGATCTATGTGCGCAACAAGGTTCGTGCCTGCGCGGAGGTCGGAATCGAATCCTTTGGGCGTGAACTGCCGGCCTCGACCACTCAGGCCGAATTGCTCGAGGTGGTCGATGCGCTCAATGCCGATCCGGCAGTCCATGGCATTCTTGTACAATTGCCGCTTCCGGAAGGTCTGGACCAACGCGAGGTGATCGAGCGGATTGCACCGAGCAAGGATGTTGACGGTCTCCATCCCGAGAGCCAGGGGCGGCTTGTCGGAGGCCTCGATGGGCTTCGTCCCTGCACGCCGCTGGGTTCCATGCGTTTGCTGAAAGAAGCTGGCGTGGAGTTGTCCGGCAAACGCGCGGTCGTTGTGGGTCGCTCGGTCCTCGTCGGCAAGCCGATCGCGCTCCTGTTGCTCGAGCAGAACGCGACAGTGACTCTCTGCCATTCCAGAACGGCGGATCTGGCTGCGGAGATTGGTCGGGCGGATGTGGTGATCGCGGCCCTGGGGCGTCCCGAGGCGATTCGTGGCGAATGGATCAAAGCCGGCGCCGCGGTAATCGATGTGGGCATCAATCGAACCGATGACGGACTCAAGGGTGACGTCGAGTTTGCCAGTGCCCGTCTCCGTGCAGGTTGCCTGACGCCGGTGCCCGGCGGGGTCGGCCCGATGACGATCGCGATGCTCCTGCGCAACACCGCTTTGGCGGCCGCGAGTTCCTGAATGAAGCGCACTTGCCTCTACGACGCGCATCGAGAACGAAAGGCGCGCTTTATTGAATTCGGTGGCTGGGAGATGCCCGTTCAATACCGTGGCCTCCTTCAGGAGCATGCCGCGGTCCGCGAGCGCGCGGGGCTCTTTGATGTTTCCCATATGGGTGAGATCGAGATTATCGGTCCGGGTGCTCTGGAATTTTGTCGCTCGGTGGGCACCAATGATGCAGCACGGCTCGAGGATGGACGCGCTCAATATACTCTTCTTTGCGACGAGGAGGGTGGCACCCTTGATGATACGCTCCTCTACCGCCTGGGTCCGGAGAGGTTTTTCTTTTGCGTCAATGCCGGAAACCGTGAGGTTTGTGCGGATTGGCTCGTCTCTCGCGCCCGCGGGCAGCAAGACCTGTCTGTGATCGACCGCAGCGACGATCTGGCCTTGATCGCCCTGCAGGGGCCGTCGGCACAAGCGGTGGTGCTGTCCCTTGATGCCGCCGAAATCGCCGGACTGAGAAGGTTTGCCGTGCTCGAGACCGAGTTGGCCGGCCAACCGGTGGTGGCCGCTCGAACCGGCTACACGGGCGAGGATGGCTTCGAATTTTTCGTGCCGCTCGGAGGGGCGCCCGCGCTTTGGGAGGCACTTCTGCAGGCGGGCGAACCCGAGGGCCTCGAGCCCATCGGACTGGGCGCGCGAGACACCCTGCGGATGGAGGCGGGTTTGCCGCTCTATGGGCATGAACTTTCCCGCGATATCTCGCCTCTTGAGGCGGGTCTGGGCTGGGCTGTGAAGGAGGCTCGCGGCGGCTTTCCGGGTGCCGAGAGCCTGGTCCGGGAGCGAGCCGCCGGGCCGAAGCGACGTCTGATCGGCCTGCGGATCACCGGTCGAGGGATTGCTCGAGCCGACTATGGCGTTTTCGTGGACGATCGGCAGGTCGGCCATATCACCAGCGGTACTCGTTCGCCGACTTTGGAAGAACCGATAGCGCTTGCGCTCGTTGCCTCGGACTCGATAGAGGATTGCTTCACTGTCGAGGTGCGAGGTCGAAAAATTACGGCCGAACGGGTTGATTTACCGTTTTATGCTCGGCAGTAGAGATTGAACGGTCTTTGACGCGATCGAAGAGGAAGTGAAAACATGGAATTCCCCGAAGAGCTGCAATACACCCGCGATCATGAATGGGTATCGATAGACGGTGCCGTTGCGACCATTGGCATCACCGAGCATGCACAATCGGAACTTGGTGAAGTTGTGTTTGTCGAATTGCCCGCTGTGGGCGATCGAGTCGAGCGGGGTGATCCGTTTGGCGTCGTCGAGTCCACCAAGGCTGTGTCGGATGTTTACGCCGCGCTCGCCGGTGAGGTGAGCGAGATTAACGATGATCTCCCGGAAAATCCCGAAATGCTGAACGAGGATCCCTACGGGGATGGTTGGATGGTCAAGATGGTTCTGCTCGAGCCTGAGGATAAAGAGGGATTGATGACGGCCGCAGAGTATATGGCCTTTGTCGAAGAGTCCGAAGAGGACTGAAGTCCACGGAAGTTCACGGGATCCCGGGGGCGCCCGCGAAGGACTACCGGAGGACCGTCAGAGACGATCCGCCTGCCTGCACGCCAACGACGACCTAGTTCAGTCCGACCTGAAGCCTGCTTTCCACTCGTTGCAGCCTGGGACCGTTCGAGCCTGAACCGACTTGTGCCAATACCTGAGCGCGGAAGATGAACTCGTAGGTGCCGTCCTCCTTGGAGGCTTCGCGCGGAGGGTTGGCGTCGAAGGCTGCCGCGCGAAGGGCCTCGAGGAGGGTTCCATCCATGGACTGGCTGCCGGAGCGCTCGACGATCTCGATATCCTTGAGCTTGCCCTCCGGACTCAAGAGCACGCGGACCGTGGTTGAATTGCGCGCGGCCAGAATCTCGTTCGCGTTGAGACGCTTGCGTTGTTCGATCAGGAGGTTTTCGAAGACGCGGGTGCCGACGCGCCGCACAAACGGAGCAAAGCGGTCAGCCTTCGTGTTGAGGAAGGTGAGTTTGCCGGCGGCGACGCTGGGGAGATTGTCGTAGGTTCCCCGCAGGCCCGCGAGAAGGCCTCTGGCCGGCGGCGGTGCGCGAAGAAGATCGCGATTCGGATCGGTGACGGTTGGGTCCGGGGGCGCCTG
>CBFHUR010000110.1:0-5105 GCA_965658895.1 Binatia bacterium | reverse complement strand
AACTGCGCGCTCGTCGGCAACACCGGCAGCATGGAACTGGCGACGACCTGGCAAGATCCCGAGTTCGACCCGGCACGAAGCGCCTTCTACTACGTGCGCGTCCTGCAAAATCCCACATGCCGCTGGTCGACATACGACTCCCTGCGGCTGGGCCGCGAACCCGATCCGCGCGTCCCTGCAACGATACGCGAGCGCGTCTGGTCCTCGCCGATCTGGATCAAGCCCTCCCGGCAAACCGGCGGCACTCTTCAACTTCAGCAAAGGTAAAGCAATGAAATTTCAAGCATGGCAACTAATCTGCGTGGCACTGTTTGCCCTCGCCAGCGGGTGTTCCGACTCGTCTCCTCCATCAGAAGATGGCCCCATGCTCATACGGCGGGGCTTCCCCGCAGAAAACCACCCGATCGGCGACGAATTGGTCTGGGTGCGCTCCGCCCCCAACCCCGAGCGCAACGCCTACTTTGGCGACTTGCATGTGCATACGGCCTATTCCTTCGATGCGTTTGCCTTCGGGACGACAGCGAGGCCCAGTGATGCCTACCGCTACGCCAGAGGCGAACCACTGGAGCATCCGGCCGGCTTCATCATGCAATTGGACGAACCACTGGACTTCTATGGGGTCACCGACCATGCCATGTTTCTCGGTCTGGCCGAGGCCGCCGCAGACACCTCCAACCCATTCTCGAAAACACCGGGGATCGAATGGATCCACGACCTGAATGCGCCGGACAACCTCGGTTTATTGTCTCTGCCGTCTCGAATGAAAGCTTTCTCGACCTTCCTTCCGGACCTGCTGCGGGGCATCGAGGATGGCAGTATCGATATCGAAGACACGACGCAGGTGGCTCGATCTGCCTGGCGAGACGTGATTGATGCGGCTGAGGGATTCAACGATCCGGGCCGCTTCACGACTTTTGTCGCCTACGAGTACAGCACGGCGGCCGACGACCGTGGCAACCTGCATCGCAACGTGATTTTCCGGGGCGGGGATCGCCTCCCGGCCGTTCCCTTCTCGCGCTTTCACTCGCAAAACCCCGAGGGCTTGTGGGATTGGATGGACAAACTCCGCGAACAAGGAATCGACAGCCTGGCCATCCCTCACAACTCCAACGGATCCAATGGTCAGATGTTCAAACTCGAAGACTGGGCTGGCGACCCCATGGACGACGAGTATGTAAGGCAACGCCTGCGCAACGAACCGCTGGTCGAGATCACCCAGGTAAAAGGAACCTCGGAAACCCATCCGGACCTGTCCAAAACCGACGAATGGGCCGATTTCGAGATCATGCCCTACGTGGTTGGCAACATGCGCACCAGCAAGCTCCATGGCAGCTATGTGCGCGAGGCGTTGCGCAACGGCCTGTCTCTGGCAACCGAGGGTGCCGGCAATCCGTATCAATTCGGATTCATCGGCTCGAGCGACGCCCATACCGGCGCGACCACAGATGTGGAGAGTGATTTCTATGGCAAGCTCGGCCTGATGGATGCCGACCCGGAAAAGCGCGGCTCGGTGCCGCTCCCCTTTCTCCAGGCAACCCTCCAGAAAGTGGTGACACCGGACCTGGTGACCGAGATCGGCGGCGAGGACTACACCGCTGCCGCCACGATCACCTACGGGGCCTCAGGACTCGCTGGCGTCTGGGCTGAAGAAAACACGCGCGAGGCGATTTTCGATGCTTTCCGTCGCAAGGAAACCTTCGCCACTTCCGGGCCACGCATCCGCGTAAGATTCTTTGCAGGCTTTGACTTCGACCGCGCCCTGCTCGACGAGCACGACGCCATCGCGCAGGCCTACAAGGACGGCGTGACCATGGGTGGCGAACTGGTCGCAGAGGGGGACAGTCGCCCGCGTTTTCTGGCATGGGCGTTCCGGGACCCCCGCCGTGCGCCCTTGCAGCGGCTGCAGATCATCAAAGGCTGGATCGACAAGGACGGGGAAACCCACGAGAAGGTATACGACGTCGCCTGTTCCGATGGCACCACCCCGACCCCGAGACAAACCGATGTGCGGACAACGGAGCCCGAGTGGATTTACGCGACTGCTCGCATTCCACGGACGTCGGGAACGACGAGCTGAAGGCCTGGTGGATCGATCCGGACTTCGATCCCGACCATCGCGCCTTCTACTACGCACGCGCGCTGCAAAACCCGACGTGCCGTTGGTCCACGTGGGATGCTGTTCGCTCGGGCGTCGAACCACGCCCGGATATCGCAAAGACTTTGCAGGAGAGAGCCTGGTCTTCACCTATCTGGGTGATTCCAACCGACGGCAAGGCACACCGAGCACCGGTATTTGCCGACGGGTGAGAGATCCGTAAATCCAACAAGCCCGATCGTGAGGGTTTCGATCCTCCCTAGCGATCACTGGAAACAAGAATTTTCGGGCACAGGTACTGTCTTGAAGCTCTGCGAACTCCGATCGAACGCGAGGTAGAGCGCGTTGTCAGAATCATTTCCTTCGCAAAGGGTGCTGCCGTTTCTTGCCTCTGCCAGCCAGTTAAAGCAGCGCACCGTTGCCTGGGAACTCCTGTTTTCCGGTGCAGACACAGGCACCGTCTCGCAGCTGAGGGTGCCACCGGTGTATTCCCCACCAGAGCCGTTGGTGAACTCCATTTCACGCACGAATGGATGATTGCCGAACCGAGCAGTACTCAAGTCGCGGTAGATGACCAGCTGTTCGCCGATCGTGCTGGTGATGACGACTTTCAGTTCGTGGGATCCCGATTCGAGAAGACCCCAGTTGTAAACGCCGGAGAACCCGGCGAGCAACGGCCCACCTGCCGCCTCGACATCGCCACGGTCGCCGCAACAGGGGACCAACATCGCGAAGTCGCCATCGATGAAGACCTCGACGTGCCGATTGATTTCGGCTCCGGGTGTCGTGGTATATGCCCAACCCTGGACGTTGGAAATGCCGGTCGCATCGGCCGCGAGGCCATCGATTCCAAGTATCGGTGTTTCGAGATTGGCGACGATCCCACCGGGATCGCCGCTCAGGACTCCATTGATCCAATCGAGGTAGGCGGGAAGATAGGTGCTCACCGACGGGCCAATGTCGCAGGGAATCCCGCCGTAGGAGACGATTCCGTATTGGACGAAGGCATCATTTTCGATCGCGAAAACGGCCCCGCCACTGTCGCCCTTGCAAGGTGTCTGCGGCTGACCACTCACGCAGAGTTGCGTGAATGGGTCGACCGGTGGTCCCTCCTCGTAGACATTGCACTGCGAGCTGGAAAGGCTGTCTATCGGGCCCGCCCAATGGGCCAATTCGGGGCTTACGTCCGGGTCCTGCGAAGTCAGACCAAAGCCTGCAACATACACCGGCCCGACTCCATCACTGGTCAACACCGGAGGGTTTTCCGGCGATGATATAACGCTGGGCGTGTAGAGCGGTTCGCCAGTTTCCGGATTCAGGGGCGGGTAGAGAGTGACATCGGCCGACAATTCGATCAAGGCGATATCATTTCGAAACGTTGAAGGATCCCACTCAGGGTGAATCACCGTGCGGACCGCCTGGCCAAATTGCGGGTTTGCAAAAGGGGGCCTCCCGGACGTCGCAGCAATCAATGCATCCCCATCGCTACCTTCAAAGCAATGGGCGGCTGTCAGTACCCATTGAGGCGCGACCAAACTGCCCGTGCAGAGTCCGAAATCGCTTCCCTCCGGAATCAGCACGGAAACAAGAAACGGAAACAATCCCGGATCGTCGAGAGGTACAGGCTCCCCGCCAATAACTTTCGGCGACGCCGTCCGGTCATCGCGAGGCGCTGCCGATTCGGCAGCGCTGGCAATCGGGCTCACCAACAGAGCAAGGAACATGAAAAACGCGAAGAGCCGACTCGGCGGAAAACTTTTCAAAGCCATCGGTTGACTCCACCACTTCGCTGCCTGCGAAGCAAAAGCAATATCGTATCTGCAATCACGCGCCGCTCCATCAGGGAAATCGAAGATAACGACAGCGCCTGAAAGCGAGCAGAGTCCCCGCAAAGCCAAAAGGATCTCGGAGCGTAGATCGATGCTGCCGAGAACTGGATCGACCAACGGGCGAATTTACAGCCTCTATGGACCTCCACTTCGCAGAACCCCTACCCCGCCCTGCGGTATGCCTCAGGGTCTGAAAACGCCTGCGCACGTTAGTGCGCAGCGCGACATAGTCCCACATCGCAAGCGTCAGCCCGAGGCATCAAGCGTCAGCCCGAGGTCGCAGCACAGCCGCGAGGCTTCAGCCAGCGCAGCAGCCCTCGTAGACGCAGCGGCAGTCGATGCAGTCGCTGAGGCTCGTCACGCCACAATGGTCCAACATTTTCTGGCTCAGTGCTTTACGAGCGCGGTGCAGACGGACCGCGGCACTGTTGGTCGAGATATCGAGCGCTAGCGCCGCCTCCCCCAAATTCAATCCCCGCAGATCCACTAGCGAAAGGATGGATGCGTGATTGCCTTCCATGCCTTTCGCCTGGCTGATGCTGCATCCGCAGGGATCCTCGGCGGGTTCGGGGGCACGGGCCTCGGCCTCCGATGCCGCATCGATCACCCGACGCTCGGTAGCGTTTTTGCGCCCTGCGTCGATCATCACATTGCGGTGCAAGCGATAGAGCCATGCGACCGCTTTTTCCGGATCATCGAGGGAATCGGCTCGCTCGATCGCTCGGAGTGCTGCTGCCTGGAGGATATCTCCAGCCTCGTCAGCACTCGAGCGACGTCGAACGAACGCCTCGAAATCAGCCCGTTTTTCGCGCAGCGTTGCAGCGATGATTTCGCGCTTGCTGGCGCTTTCGGAAGGACCCATGGGCTTTTTATAGCTTAGTTTGCGGATTCCGGACAGCCACAACTGCTCGGGCAGGCACACGAGGCGGCGCAGCCGCATTTTTCGCCACAGCAACAACCCGAACCGGTCGGCTCAGAGGAACACGAGGTCTCACACATACATTTGGATTCATCAGACATTATCGACTCCTTTTGCGGCCACGCGATTCATGAACTTCGTTGCACGGCCCCTTCTGCAAGGGCTGACGATCCAGTTGGGGCATCATTACAACCCCACGGCAAAAACCGCGAAATTCCTCTGCGCGCGGCCCGAAAACCCCAAAACCCAGCACTCCGGCAAG
>CBFHUR010000109.1:0-5233 GCA_965658895.1 Binatia bacterium | reverse complement strand
GAGGATGATAGCGGCGGCCATTGGAGTGTCGCGGATGCCTTCGCGCCGCTCTACAACCTGGGGCCCCACCCGCTCTATCTGGTCGAAGCCTTTACCGGACCGGCCACCGATATCATTGTGCAGGGTGCTCCCGTCGCTGACGACGGCGTCCTGCGCGAAATCCGGATCCTTCTTCCGGGCGAGAAATGTGATGCCTTTGTTTCGTTCTCCATGGGCGCACAACCCTATCTCAACCACCTCGCGATCTATGGAACCAAGGCGACCGCACGGGTGAATTTGAATACGATGACTTTGGTGGTGGAGCGCGACCGAAAACTGCCCAAGATGGTCGCCAAATTGCTCGCCAACCTCGATCCGGCCGCCCAGATGGTGCAGGCCACCGTTTCGGTAACCCTCGCCGTATTGCTGCGCCGCATGAAAACCTATCCCGGCATCGGCAATACCATCCGCGCTTTCTACCGCAGCCTCGACGCGGGAGACCCCTCGCCCAACCCCGGAACCTCGGGCCGCGAAAACGTCCGCGTGCTGCGCGCCATCGAGAGCGCCCTGCGCCAAAATCCGACGTCGGATCAGGAAAGAGGGATCACATGGAACTCCTGACCGGCTCGACAGGCTTTCTGGGCCGCCATCTGGCCCGCCGCATTGCGGCCGAAGGACGCAAGATTCGCGCTCTGGTTCGCACCGGCACCGATCTGCAGCGAATCCCCGCAGAAGTAGATGAGATCGTCTGGGGTTCGCTCGACGACCCGGCGGCCATCGCGCGCGCCACCCATGATATCGACACGATTTATCATACCGCCGCGCGGGTCAGCAGCGGCGGAGATCGGCAGCGATTCGAGGACGATAATGTCATCGCCACCGAATCCCTGCTCGAAGCGGCCGAGGCAGCCGGCGTGCGCCGGTTTATCCATATCAGCTCCGCCGGGATCTACGGCGCCGATACCGCCGGCACCGAAATTGAGGAAAACACCCCTCTGGACCCTCGCATCGAAGAACGCGGGGCTTATGCCTGGTCCAAGGCCGAAGCCGACCGTCGCGTCCGCGCCTTCGGAGAGAATTCTCGCCTCGAAACCATCCTGATTCGCCCCGGCCTTCTGTACGGCGCCGAGGCAACGCCCTTTATCGCGCGCCTTCACTTCCCGATTCCGCGCTCGGGAGGCCGCCGCCTGATCGTTGGCAGGCGAACAAACCTCCTGCCCTTCACGCACGTCGACAATGCCTGCGAAGCGATTCTCAACGCTTCCACCCACGGCGTGGCGGGACGCGCCTACAATATCGTCGACGGACGCGTCACTCAGGGCGAGTACCTCGAGGCGCTGCGCAATAACGGTATCAAGGACGTACAGGCCACTTATATTCCACCGGCAGTCTTCATGCCCGTGGCTGCCGCTTGCGACATCGCAGGCCGTCTCCTGAAACGAACCTTGCCACTGTCTCGCTATAAGCTGACACGCGCGACCGAAAACCTGAAGTACAGCACGGAAGCCGCTCGCTCCGAGCTTCAATGGCGCCCCACTCTCGATATTCAAGCGGGCGTAGCGACCTTCGAAGAACGTATTTCCTGAAAACTCGCGGGCACCATCCCGGCCCGCATTCCATTGTTCCCCATGAAAAATCTGCCGCATTCCAACGGCCCGGAGGCCAACTCCGTGCCAAACCGACCGCTTCGGCTGCTCTGCATGCTCGATGAACTCGATATCGGCGGCACCGAACAACAGATTCTGGAATTGGTCCGTCGGATCGATCGCGATCGTTTCGAGCCCATGGTCTGCTGTTTTCGCCACGGCCGAAAGGCCGAGGAAATCGAATCTTTCGGCATTCCGGTCTTTCGGATCCCGAAGTCCCACAAGCTCGATGCCGGCATCATCCTGCGGATTGCCAGACTCCTGCGGGAACAGAAGATCGACATCCTGCAAACCTACCTCTGGACCGCCAACGCCTGGGGCCGGGTCGCCGCCCGATGGGCCGGGACCCCCATCGTGGTCGCCTCGGAACGCAACGTCGACATCTGGGAGCAGTCCTACAAACGACTCATCGGTCGCTCTCTGGCCGGAGCCACCGACCGAATCATTGCCAACTCCGAGGCCGTGCGGGATTACCTGCTGGACCGCGGAGGTCTGGACCCCGAAAAGGTTGTCCGGATCTACAACGGAGTAAATTTCGAGCGTTTCGAGCAGCCGTTCGACCCCATGGAGCGGCGGCGAGAGCTGAATCTCCCGGAAGGAGCCTTGCTCGCCGGGGTGGTCGCACGCGTTGAGCCAGCCAAGGATCACGACACCCTCCTGCAGGCGATGGCCTCGGTGCGCGAACAAACATCCCATCTGCACCTTGCGGTGGTCGGCGACGGCCGCCAAACCGAGCGATTGACAGCGCTCGCAAATGAATTAGGGATCGGAGACCGTGTTCACTTCACCGGCTTTCGAACCGATGCCGCCGAATGGATCCGCACCTTTGACTTCTCGGTCCTCTCCTCGGTCAAGGAAGGATTGTCCAATACGGTGATTGAATCCATGGCCGCCGGAAAGCCTGTGATCGCCACTGCCGTTGGCGGAAATCCCGAAGTCATCGTGGAGGGCGAAACCGGCTTCCTCCTGCCAACCCGAGAGCCCGAACTCTTCGGCGCGGCCATCGCAAATCTGGTCGCCGACCCGGAGCGGATCCGGGAACTCGGCCAAGCTTCCAAATTGCGTGTCGAATCGCTTTTCTCCGTCGAGAAAATGGTGGAGAACACAAGCAACCTCTACCTCGACCTGATTCGGCACAGTCACCAGAGAGCAGCGTAACGAATCCATGATCGCTTTTGTCGTCAATCAATTTCCACGCCAAGTCGATGCCTACTTCCTGCGGGAACTGGTCGGGCTTGCCCGCGAAGGTCTGGATTTCTCGATCTATTCGCTGCTCCCCGCTCCTACCGGCTGGAAAGTCCACGAGGACGCCCGCGAGTTGATCGCACGCACCGTCTACCCGTCTTCTCCGGGGCCCCGGTTGGCAAAAGGAGCCGTGCAGTTCCTGAAAAACCCCGGTAAGTCAGGCCGACTTGCGGGCGAAATCATCAAGGGGCATCGATCCATGCCCAACGCGCTGGCAAAATCTCTGGCTGTTTTCCCGCAAGCCATGGAGTTTTCCACCGACATGCAGGCACGCGGGGTGCGACACCTGCACGCCAACTGGGCGACCTATCCGGCTACGGCTGCCATGATTATTTCGCGGCTCTCGGGCATCCCCTTCAGCTTCTCCGGACATGCCACCGACATCTTCGTGCACCATGCGATGCTCGAGGAAAAGCTCGCTGCAGCTCGTTTCGTCATCACCTGTACCTCTTTCAATCGCGGCTACCTCGGCGAGAAGTGCCCCGAGGCAAGCGACAAGGTCGAGACGATCTACCACGGGGTGGATCTCGCGCGCTTTGCCCGCAACGGAGCTGCCCGCGAGGACGACCTCATCCTGAGCGTCGGGACATTGCGGACGTGCAAGGGATTCGACGATCTGATTCGCGCGGTTGCCATTTTGAAGCAGCGACAGAAAAAAGCACGGCTCGAGATTCTGGGAGAAGGAGAGGAGCGCGAAGCCCTCGAGGCGCTGGTGCGCAGCCTGGGGCTGGAAGCCGAAGTCTCGCTGCCCGGATATCTTCCGCAAGAAGAGATTATTCCCGCCTACCACCGCGCGGCCGCTGTCGCGTTGCCAGCTCATCACGAAGACCATTTCGGAATCCCCAATATTCTGATCGAAGGTCTGGCGGCCAGTGTTCCGGTGGTTTCGACGGAACTCCCGTCGCTGCACGAGCTGATCGAACACGAAAAGAGCGGTCTGTTTGTCCCCGAGCGGGATCCCGAAGCACTCGCAGACGCACTGGAAAGACTTCTCGATGCGCCGGAATTTGCCGCGGCCATCGCCGAGGAGGGTCGACGCCGGGTGGCGCGCGACTTCGATATGCGAGAGACCGTGCGCACCCTGGCCGCTCGGTTCGCCGAAGCTGACCGAACAGGCGGTACAAGCTGAATGCGGTCTCGATTGGGCACCATTCTTCGGCGAAGTGCGGCCGAAGCCAGTTCCTGGATCTCCGCGGCGGCAGGACCGCCACAGGGCCATCTGCGCATCATCTACTACCACCGCATCGACGACGAGGAACATCGTTCATGCGTCTCGATCAAGGCTTTCGCCGAGCAAATGGCATTTCTCCGCGACGAGGGCTGGAAGGTCCTGACGCTCAAGGAAGTGGCACACCATCTCGCCACCGGCACCGATTTCCCCCAACGCGCGATTGCGGTGACATTCGATGATGGCTTTCGGGACAACTACACCGCCGCCCTGCCTATTTTGCAGAAACACGAAATCCCCGCGACCGTCTTTTTGACCACCGACTTTATCGGCGCCAGCGAGCTGCCGGTGCTCCGCGATCGCCAAGGCGTCGAGCCGCTGGACTGGGATGAGGTTCGCGCAATGGCCGCCGCGGGCGTTCAACTCGGCGCCCATACCATGACGCATCCTTCACTCGACCAACTGCCCGCGGAAGCCATGAGCAGCGAAATCAGGGAATGCCGCACTCGAATCCAGGAAGAAACCGGGGTCTGGGCCGAGGACTTCTGTTACCCCCGCGGCCACTACAACGAGGTGGTCGAAAACGCCGTCCGTGAAGCCGGCTATCAGACGGGCCTGACCACACGCCCCGGGGTGGTTACGCCGGGGGACCCCCCCTTTACGCTCCGGCGCACCTTTATCGCCCGTGACGATCGCCTGCGCGATTTCTCTCATAAACTCGACGGAAGCTACGATCGCCTGCACACTCTCAAGCAGACGTGGGGCCGTCTTCGCTCGCCAGCGCGGGCACAATAAACACGCGAGGTTCCTGTTCATGTGTGGCATCGCCGGCGCTCTTTCATTGAATCCCGAGGAAACCCTTCCCGCCTCGATCGCCCAAGCCATGTGCGACGTCATTGTCCACCGCGGCCCCGACGATCAGGGAATTCTTGCCGAGGGCCCCGTTTCACTCGGCATGCGCCGGCTGTCCATCATCGACCTCGAGGGTGGCCAGCAACCGATCTGGAACGACGCACGCGACATCGCGGTCTTCCAGAACGGCGAGATCTACAATTTCAACGAAGTCCGCCGAGAGCTCGAGGGCCGAGGCCATATCTTCCGCACCAACAGCGACACCGAGGCCATCCTGCACCTCTATCAGGAGTACGGCACCGATTGCGTCAAGCATCTGCGCGGCATGTTCGCGATCGCGATC
>CBFHUR010000108.1:0-5346 GCA_965658895.1 Binatia bacterium | reverse complement strand
AGGCTTTGAAATCTGCCGGCGATCAGATCCTGCGCGTCAAGCGCATTCAGACCGAGATCATGAATACGGCGCTCTATGAAAAAACGAGTGCTGAATCGATGAGCTCCGAACAGGAATTTCAGAGCTATCTGGGGGGAAGGGGTTTCACCCTGGTGGGCGAGAAGGTCACACCGAATCGTGAATGGCTGGATGCATTCTACGCAAACGATCGCTGGGATCAGAAGAGCTTGTTGGGACGACTGGGGACCGGTGTCTATTGGCCCGGCTCCCCCCCGGGGACTCAGGGTGCTGCGGAGTTTGACGCCGCCAGCGAATTTGATTGGCTGGTGCCGGAAAGCACCGGCGCCGTGGACCCCGAAGCCGAATCCTGAGAACCGCCAGATCGCCATCCCCGACACCCCTGACGACGTACGGCAATTCCGCTACATGCAGGTTTGTTCCAGGCATTGTTTGCGGCAGTCGCGCAGGCACCATCGATGATTCCGACGATCGAGGCATACTTGGAGGCCCCGACCTTCTTCTCAAGATTCTCGGTGTTCTTGTCGAGACAGGCCTGCATATGCGCATCGACCCGGCATCGCCCGGGGGCGCAGGCCTTGAGACTCTTCCAAACAATAAAGCGGGGTTGACTCTCGGGGGGTGTTCGTGACAGCAACAAATCAGCAACGAAATCTGAGCGATGACTGAGCAATGCGCTTTCCCGAATTAAAGAAAAGCACGCACTTCCGCCTTTTCCGGGAAGAGACCGACAAGCCGCTGCCGGGGACTCTCAATCCGCACACGCGCTATGCGTTTTTCTCGACCGTCGCGCGCGGGGGGAAATCGATCATCCAATCCTGCCGGGACCTCCATCTCGGACGCGTGATTTGTCACAAATCCCTGCGCAAGGAATTGTGGGACGACGAGATCGAACAGCAAAGACTGCTGCGCGAAGCGCGGGTCACGGCTATTCTGCAGCACCCCAATACAGTTCCCGTCTATGAGCTCGGCCGCGACAACCGCGGCGGCGTCTACTTCACGATGAAGTTGGTGCACGGCTACACCCTGCGTGAGGTCTTTGCCTACCGGGACCGCTATGATCTCGTTCAACTCGTTGAGGTCCTGATCCAGATCGGGCAAGCCCTGGATTATGCGCACAGCCATGGCGTGGTCCACCGCGACCTGAAGCCCGAAAACATTCTGGTCGGTCCGTTTGGCGAGGTCCTGCTGCTGGACTGGGGACTCGCGAAAGTCTGGGGCCGCGACGATATCGACCATGACCCTCCCGAGGAGCCTACCAGCCTGCTCGACCCACCCGACGGGTCCCTGACGGGCCAAGGGGCGCTGCAGGGGACCGTTGCCTACATGTCTCCCGAGCAAATCCGACGGGACCGCGGGATCGATGCCCGCACCGACGTCTACAGCCTCGGTGCTGTCCTCTATGAATTGATCTCGGGAGAACTGCCGTCGCCCGGCGATACCATTGCCGAAGTGATAGAAAGCGTGCGCGACAAACCCGTGGATCTGCCATCGAGCCGTTCGAGTCGCCAGATCCCCAAACAACTGGAGGCCATCTGCATGACCTGCCTCCAGAAGGATCCGGACGATCGCCATCGCAACATGGCGGACCTCGTTCGCCTGCTGCAGGGCGGCTGGACCGCCTGAACCGCCGCCCCTGCCCCTTTCCGCACGCCGTTGCCACAAAAAAACGGGATCGCTTGCGCGACCCCGTTTCTTTGCTGTCGGATCAGAAAAATCCGTGAATCAGGACAGAGCCTCTTTCGAGGTCTTCACGATCGCGGCGGCCACCTTGTAGGGATCCGCGTTCGAGGCCGGGCGACGGTCTTCCAACCGGCCCTTCCAGCCGTCTTCGACAGTGCCGATAGGGATACGGATCGAAGCACCGCGGTCCGAGACACCATAGCTGAACTGATTGATCGACTGCGTCTCGTGAGCTCCGGTCAGACGCTGATCGTTTTCAGCACCATAGACCGAGATATGACGTTCGATATTCTTGCCGAACTCCTCACAGATCTTGGTGAAGATGCTCTCGTCACCCGAGTCACGCATCGCACCATTGGAGAAGTTGGCGTGCATGCCCGAACCATTCCAATCGGTGTCGCCCAGAGGCTTCGGACGCCAATTGATCGCGTAGCCATAACGCTCGGCAACGCGCTCGATCAGATAGCGAGCCACCCAGGTCTCGTCACCAGCGCGCTGGGCGCCTTTGGCAAAGACCTGAAATTCCCACTGACCTGCGGCGACTTCGCCGTTGATACCTTCGACATTGATGCCGGCTTCCAGGCAAAGGTCGAGATGCTCCTCGACGACTTCACGGCCAAAGGCGTTCTTGGCACCCACCGAGCAGTAGTAGGGGCCCTGCGGTGCGGGATAGCCACCTGCGGGGAAGCCCGGGGGAAGATCCGTGTCGGGATCCCAGAGGAAATATTCCTGCTCGAAACCGAACCAGAAATCTGCGTCGCCATCTTCGATGGTGGCGCGACCGTTGGACTCATGAGGCGAGCCATCGGCGTTGAGAACCTCGGTCATGACCAGATAGGAATTTTTGCGGCCCGGATCCGGGAAGATCGCGACCGGCTTCAGCAGGCAATCCGAAGAGCTGCCGTCGGCCTGCAAGGTCGAGCTGCCATCGAAGGACCACATCGGGCATTCCTCGAGTGTGCCACCAAAATTTTCCCGAACCTGTGTCTTGCTGCGCAGGCTTTGGGTCGGCTTGTAGCCGTCCAGCCAGATGTACTCCAACTTTGTCTTCATCGCTCGATTCACTCCTCAACTAGAGTTGACGCCAGGGCCGCAGGAACAACCTTGGGCATGCGACGAGAAAACATCACTCGCCCGACGCCGCCGGTTTTGCCTGCGGTAAACACCAATGTTTTTGATTCTCCGAAAACAGCAGCAACAACCGCGCCATTCGGATGAGCGAAAATATAGGCATTGGGGTGGAATTTTCAATGTCGATTTAGGATGCGATCGGGAATATTGCCTATCTTTTAGGCAACAAGAAGCCTATGTTTTAGGCACTCGGCGGCGTTCCAGCAGATAGGCGATCCCCAGCAGCGACATCAGAAAAGGCAGGATGTAGAAGCCGGGGGCCTGCAGGTCCACACCACGCGGTCGGTAGACCTCCCCGGCCCACCAGCAGCTGGCCACATAGAGAACAAAAATCGCCCCGCCGCAGATCGACCAGATCCAGGGCTCGATTCCCCGCGGAGGCACCCGGCAGAGGCGCACGAGATCCGACGCGCCCGCCCCCTGCCGCTTGCCCGGCTCCAGACGCACGACCCCGGACCACAGGGGAAAATCCCAGAGCAGCAGGAAAAAGACGGCCAGGATCATGGCAGTCACCACAATCGCTGTGGGGATTGCCCCGCTCCCCCAACAAAGAACCAGGATGCCCGCGCAAATCGGCAAAAAGATCATCGCACCCAAGGCACCGAAGAATTGGGTCATGAGCAGGAAGGCGGCGAGCAACTGGGTGATGCCCACGAAGTGGTAGAGCAGCCCCGTGCCATGAAAGGCATGCAAGAACTCGTGGAAAATCCCGGTATTCCCGGGGTCGGTGAAGGGCTCCCCGATGATTTTCTTCAATCCCGATGGCACAAAGGCAAACCCGAGCACGATGCGCAGGACCAGCACCACATGCCACCACGCACGCGATAAATGCGCAGATGCCCAAACAGAGCTCATCTTTCACCCGCCAAGGAGCCGTGAATCATATTGACGCCCACGCTCCTACCCTACAGTATTTTTTAGCAGGTAGGGGGTTTGAAGAAATGTTTTCCGTTTTTGGCCTGAGGGCTTTGGCGGGCGTGCTGACCATCGGCGCAGCCCTTGCCATCACGACACCGACTGCGGCCGCAGCCGATGCGGACCTATGCGCCTCGGGCAAGGTAAACGCCGCGCGCAACTACGCTTCCTGTATCCTGAAATTCGAGGTCAAAGCCCTCAAGAAAGGAACTGAGGCCGACTACCTGCGCTGCGATATCGCGCTGAGCCGCGCCTGGGCCCGACTGGCTCGCCCCTGTGGGGAAAGCGCTCTCTCGGAGGGCCTCCGCCAACAAGACGCGCAAGCCTTGAGCCAGGCAACCACCCGCGCGCTGGCAACGGCCGCGCGAGAGACATCAACGTTGGCCGCGACCGTCCTTTGCGCCGGAGATGAGGTTCGTGTCGAAAGCGGCAACTGCGTACCCACCTCGGTGTTATGCGCCGGCGAGGGGGTCGCCATTCAGGAAGGCTCCTGCGTTGCCGTCGGCTCCCCCCAGGTTGGCTGCGGCACGATTGCCGACATCCGCGAGAACGCCATCCCGACCGAGGCCGCCTGCATCGAGAATGCGCTGGTCACGGCAATCACGGCAGACGGGTTCTATGCCCAGGACACCGCCGGCGGCACGATGGCCGGAATTCGCGTCGTCGTCGGCAGCAGCGAAATCGGCGAATTGGGCCTGAATATAGGGGATCTGGTCGACGTCAGCGGGACCTTCGAGGAATACGAGGATTGGGACGCCACCGAGACCCAGGCGCAAATCGATGTCCCCGGCGATGGTTCCGTGACCACCGTGACCAGTGGATACACGCTGCCGGAGAACTTTCTGTCGGGTGCCGCAGCAGGTTCGGATGCCTACGAAAGTCAGTACGTTTGTCTGGAAAGCTTGCGGATCGGGACCGATGCCGCCAGCGGCCTGAGAACCGTCCGCGACGCCTTCGGTGCCAGCCTGCATGTCGACACGACTCTCTATGCTCCCGCCTGGACGCCCGGCGATCGTGTGGACGAAGCTTGCGGTATCGTGACGTTGGGGGCCAACGGATTTGGACTGGCCCCGCGGAGCCCCGCGGACATCGGCACGATCACCCAGCCACCACCGCCGAGCAGCGATCTTGGCGCCGGCGATCTGGCGATCATCGGTGTACACAGCGACTCGCCTTCCGGCTTCTCGATGGTTGTGCTGCGCGATGGCGGCCTTGCGGCCGGAACCGAGATCTTTGTCACCGACAATGGTATTCTCGACAACTGCACGCTGCGCCCCGGTGAGGGAATCCTGCAATATATCGCGCCCGCCATCATCCCGCAGGGAACCGTCATTCGGTTCGACAACTCCGCAGAAGATTTCGACACCTTCGACGGGGGCTTCAATCTTTCGACCGCGGGCGACCAGGTCATCCTCTATCAGGGCTCGAGCACGCAACCGGAATTCCTCTTCGCCGTCCAGACCAATAGCTCGCAGTGGCAGATCGGTGCAGATGATTCCAATCAATCTGCGGTACCCTGCGGCCTGAGCGCAGGCCTCAATGCCATCGCCGTCGGTGCGGGACCGGACGAAGAGGACGAATTCGACAACGCCTATTTCG
>CBFHUR010000107.1:0-5347 GCA_965658895.1 Binatia bacterium | reverse complement strand
GCCGCGCATCGTTGGTTGGTACCGGAGGTGCAGGTCCCGCGCGAGGCCACGTTACTTGCCGGCTTCGGGCTTCCGCCCTCCGGGGGGAGCTGGTTGCTGGAGGTGTCCCTGCTCGATTCGGCAGGCCGGTCCCTGCAGGTGGATTCGCGCACGGTCAGCCGCGCAGGATGGGAGAACTTCGCGTTGCCGGTGGCGCCGCTGGCTGGTCAGGTCGTCACCTTGCAGCTGGTAGCGCGGCCAATCAACGCGGGCGCTCAGGGCGATCAGGGCGACTTGGGTGACCAGGCTGACCAGGGCGATCCGGTGGACCCGAGCGAGGTTCTGCTTGCGGCGCCGCGGTTCCTGCAGAAGGCGGCGCCGCGCGCCAAGTTCAAAAACGTTCTTCTGGTTTCCCTGGATACGCTCCGGTCGGATCGCATGTCGGCCTACGGAGCGGCACTGCCGACAACGCCGCGGATGGCTGCACTGGCTGACACCGGGGTGCGTTTCAACACCGCCCGCGCACCGGCCAGCTCGACGCCTCCCTCTCATATGACCATGCTGACCGGAGCCTCACCTTGTACGCACGGGGTCTGGGGCGTTCATGTCGAAGACCAGCCGCCGGTCGATCTGGAGAGTCTGGCGCAAATCCTTTCGCGGGAAGGATACTCGACCCGGGCGGTGACCGAGAATGCGTTTGTCGGGGCTCCCTGGGGGTTTGCGCGCGGCTTCGATTCGTTTCTCGAGTTCAAGGGCACACCGCGGGCCGATGGTCGGATCGCAGCACCGACCGGATTGGGCCCTCGGACGTTCGCCGCGGCCCGCCAGGCGCTGCGCGAACTCGCTGAGCGGCGGTTTTTCCTCTTCGTGCACACCTATCAGGTTCATGCGCCGCGCCGCCCGGAAGAGCCCTATGCCTCGCTCTTTCCGGAGGCTTCCGACTCTGAAGCTGCCGGGACGCGGCCGGCGGCCGGCCACAATCCTGCCGATCACGATATCCGACGGTACGACCAATTAGTCCGGCAGCTCGATGATCTGGTGGCAGGCCTGCTCGACGAACTCGAGGCGCTGGGCCTTGGCGACGAGACGCTGATTGTCCTGACCTCGGACCACGGGGAAGCCTTTTTCGAGCATGATGCCGCCGGACATGGTTTCTGGGTCTGGGATGAAGTCCTGCGCATCCCGCTGATTCTGGCCGGGCCGGGTATTCCCTCGGGTGCCCAATCGGGCGCGGTGGTCGGCCTGCAGGATATTGTGCCGACCGTTCTGGATTTGCTGGGCCAGCCGGTGCCGGCGGGCCTTGATGGTCGAAGTCTCCAGCCACTATGGGGGCCGGATCCTGCACCCGAATCCATCCATTACGCGGAAACGGCGCCGGGCGGGGTGCGCGCGCTTTCCTCGCGGCGCTACCGAATCCATAGGGAAGGCAGCAGAGAAAGCGATATCGCCTTTGATCTATCGTTGGATCCGGAGGAAAAAGCTCCCATTCCTGTAGGGAATTGGTCCGATCTGCCGCCAGATCAGGTGGCCGAACTCGACCGCCTCCGGACGCTCCTCGATGATTGGGCGGCCAAATGCCGTCTTCAGCGAGAAAGCGCCGATAAGATAAGGATAAAGCAGGTCGAGGTGGATCCTCTGCGGCGCGAGAAGTTGCGCGCCCTTGGCTACGTGGATTGAGGCACGTCCTCAGGTCCGGTATCCAATAAAGGGGCGAATTTTCGGCCATTCCGATCGTCCATAGACGGCAACGCAGAGTCTGTGTTGCGTCTGCCTCGAGGAAAAAAGCGTTTATGGCCCAATTTCAATACCGCGCAACAGATGGCGACGGCAAAGTCCTCGAGGGGATGATTGATGCCAGCGATCGGGGTGCGGCTGCCGCGCGCTTGCAGGATCGTGGTCTCATGCCGTTGCGGGTCGCGGAGCCCGGACCCGAGAGGCGCGGTCTGGGAAGCATCTCGCTGCCCACCATTTCGTTCAAGCGCGGGGTGCGGACCGCAGATCTGCTGGTTTTTACCCACGAGCTATCCACCCTCTTGACCGCGGGGCTTCCCCTGGACCGGAGTCTGCAGATTCTTTCCGAGCTGTCGGAAAGTGATGAAATGATGCGAGTGACCAGCGAGGTCCTCACCGAAGTCCAGCGCGGAAAATCTCTTGCCGAGGCACTCGGCGATCATCCCGACGTCTTCGAATCGCTTTATGTGAATATGGTCAAGGCCGGCGAGATCGGCGGGGTTCTCGATCAAGTCCTCGAGCGATTGACCGAGTACCTCGAGAGCGCCACCGAATTACGCGATGAGGTTCGCTCGGCGATGGTCTACCCGACGATTCTGATGTTGACGTCCTTTGGTTCCGTCGCCGTCTTGCTGGTTTATGTTCTTCCCCAATTCTCGACCGTCTTTGCGCAATCGGGCGCGGCACTCCCGACCTCGGCGGCGATCCTGATGGGGGCCTCGGATCTGTTGCGCTCGTTTTGGTGGGTCGGATTGCTTTTGATCGCGCTTACGGGATTCGGATTCACTCAGTGGATTGCGACCGAGGAGGGAAGAGTGACCTGGGATCGCACCAAGCTGCGCTTGATCCTGGTAGGAGAGTTGACCCGCAAGGTCGCGGTATCGAGGTTTGCCCGGACCCTGGGTACATTGCTGCGCAGTGGGGTCCCGATGTTGCAGGCGCTGGATATCGTGCGCAACGTGGCCGGAAACGTGGTGCTCGCCGCGGCGATCGATGAAGTCAAGGTCGGGGTGCGCGGTGGTGATGGTGTGGCGGGGCCTCTGGCCAAAAGTGGCGTGTTTCCACAGTTGGCACTCCAGATGATCAGCGTGGGCGAGGAGACCGGTCGCCTCGACGAGATGTTGATCACGGTGGCTGATTATTTTGACAAGGAAGTGCGCGCCGCCGTGACCCAAATGACCAATATGCTCGAACCGCTTCTTCTGGTTGTCGGTGGTTTGATCGTCGGATTTATCGTGGTGGCCATGTTCTCGGCCATCTTCAGCGTGAATAACATGCCTCTTTGAGGCACCGGAGAATGAAAATGTTTTCGAGAGATTCGCAAGAACGAAAGCTTCGCTCACAGGCGGGTTTCACCTTGGTGGAACTGCTTGTGGTGCTGGTGATCATCGGAGGACTGACCGCATTGGTTGCCCCCAACTTTATCGGCCAGAGCGAGAAGGCAAAGCCGCAGACCGCCCGAGTTCAGCTCGAGAGCCTTCGCAATGCCCTCGACATGTACCACCTCGATGTTGGTCGTTATCCGTCCTCGCAGGAAGGTCTCGAGGCCTTGCGCAGTCGGCCCGGCACGGCGTCGCGCTGGTCGGGTCCGTATCTGCGGGACCCCATTCCGGTCGATCCCTGGGGCAACCCCTATTTTTACCGGAACCCCGGAGAATCCGGGTCGGCTTATGACATCGGCAGTTTCGGGTCGGATGGACGCACCGGGGGGCAGGGAACCGCGGCCGAGGTTGTCGTATCGGGATGAGTTCTTCCCGGCTCCCATCTCTGCCGCCGCGGGCTCTCTCCGTGAGTCGCGCGGCGCCGGGCTTGTGCGACGCTCGTGGCTTCACGCTCATCGAGATTATCGTCACGATGGTGATCGTGGGCATGGCCATGGCGCTGGTCGCCCCGGCGATCAATTCCGGGTCACGTGCGCGCGACGTGCGCAGCGCAGTGCGCGAGGTAACCGGGGCCATGCGGAGCCTGCAGACCGAGGCGGTACGGACCGGGCAGCCACAATCGCTCATGGTGTTTGTCGAGGAGAACCGGATCGAACTCGAAGGCTTCTCGCGGGAAGTCACGATCGGCGACGCCGCGGCACTGCGTCAGGTCGCTGGAGGCGAGCGGGATTCCTTCGGACTCGCGCGCGTCCGATTTTTCCCCAACGGCAGCACCAGTGGGCTCCGATTATTGATCGGTGACAGGGACTATCCCGCGGAACTCGGTTATCTGGTTTCCGTCGACCCGTTGATCGGTTTGGTCACGGTCTCGGATGAGGAGCGTTAGGGTGCGGCGTCGAGGAGAGTCCGGTTTTACCCTGATCGAGATTGCGATCGGCATGGCGGTGCTTGGTCTGGGCGTGGTGTCGGCGCTGCAGGTCTTTGGCGGATCGATGCAATTGGCGCGCAATGCCGGCAAGCGCTCGGAAGCCGTCATGCATGCCAAGGCGCTTCTGGACTCCTCGCTCTGGTCGCCCGAGTTGATTGCGACCGAGTCGCAGGGCGAGATCGGGGATGGCTTTCGCTGGCAGCGGGTGATCCGGCGGGCCGGCGCCGAAGATGGCGTGCAGGGGCAGGACGCCGACGATCAGGGCTTCTCTCGTGAGACCGAGGTCCGGCTGGCAGTGGTCACGGTTCTTCTGGAGTGGGATGAGCCTTCCGGGGTGAAGTACTATCGGCTCGGCACCATGCGGGTCGAGCCCAACTTCGGCGATCCGGAGGATTGATCGATGCCCGTGCCGTGCCACCACCATCGGTTGGTTCCCTCGGAGAGGGGATTTACCCTTCTGGAGCTGATGATCTCGCTGACCTTGCTGACCATGATGATGGGAATGGTCTTCAGCGTATTTGCCACCGCAACGGATTCGATTCCCCGCGGTGAGGCGGCCGCCGAGCGGTCGGCCAGATTGCGTATGGCGACCGCCTTGATGACGCGCCAGATCCGCTCGCTGGTGGATTATCCTGCCGAAACCGAGGATGAGGAGATTCACTCTTTTTTCAACGGTGACGGCGAAGGATTCAGCTTTATCACGGCGGCTCCACAGATGGGCCGCGGTGACGGTTTGGGATGGGTGACCTACTGGGTCGCCGACGGGAATCTCAATTTTTCGGAACGGTTGATCTTCTCCGCCGGGGCCTTTGTGGCAGAGCAGGAGTCCTCGGCCGCTGAAGCCACGCTGCTTGCCGGGATCGCCGGACATCGTTTCGAGTATCTGCGGCTCGAGGGTGATACCTCGGAGTGGGTGGAAATTTGGGAGGGCCTTGAGGAACAAACCCCGCCGGCCGCCATTCGAGTCACCATCGAGGGGCTCGGCTTGAGCGACTCCTACTGGATTCAGGAAATCCCCATCATGACGGTCGTCTACTCGTTGGGGACCTATGATTCGGATCTGGGGAATTTTCTCGATGGGGAAGACGAGTTCGGGTTCGAGGAGCAAGAAGATGAGGATTGAGCGCGATCACAAGGATCAGCGCGGTTTCGCTCTGCTCATCGTTCTGTGGATCTTTATGGTCCTGTTCGTCCTGGGCGCGGAATTTGCCTCCGGAATGCGCCAGAACGCTCAGGCCACGGTCAATTTCGCCGACGAAACGCAGAGCTATTATCTGGCGACCGCGGCGGCAAATAGAACTTTTTATCGGGCGCTGATCGCCCGAGA
>CBFHUR010000106.1:292-5736 GCA_965658895.1 Binatia bacterium | reverse complement strand
GGCCCTGGTCTTTGGACTATTCGCCTTCCTGCTCAACTTCATCCCGACGGTCGGCTCCTTGATCTCGACCTTCCTGCCGCTCCCCATCCTTTTGCTCAATCCCGAGATCGGTCTGGCCACCGGGATCGCGGCCATTTTCATTCCCGGTACGATTCATTTTACCATCGGCAATGTCGTGGAGCCGCTGGTGATGGGAGACTCTCTCGAGCTTCATCCGGTGACCATCCTGGTGGCCTTGATGGTATGGGGCGTGCTGTGGGGATTTGTCGGTATGTTACTGGCGACACCGATTACTGCCGTGATGCGGATCCTCTTCGGGCGGATGACGCAGACGCAGCCGCTTGCCGAGTTGCTCTCGGGAAAATTCGCGCAGCGCGCCTAGCTATTCACTCTGGGCCGCAGGTGCGATGCCACTGAGGAATTCGGCGATCAACGATGCGATTTCGGACGGCTTTTCCAGGTGCAGGCTGTGGGTAGTACCTGACACCGTCACGCCCTGACCAAGCGGTAGACGACGAACCATCTCCGCATGATCCTCTGCCGAAAGAATTGTGGAGTCGCCGCCACGAATCGCGAGCACCGGGCAATCGATTTGTTTGAATTGCTCGGTGAAATCCTCGAGGAGGCCGGCATCGGGCTCCCGGAGAGCCCGCATCCGCGCCCAATGAAATTTGGAGAAATACCCTCCATCCCCGGACGGCTTGAAGCTGCGATCGGCGAGGTAGGCAACCATCTCTTCCGAAGCCTGATGGGGCAGGGGGTAGGGCTGGAAGCCACGCTTCGCCGCCGCCTCGCTCGGATAACGAATTTGGGGGATTCGCCGGAGTCGATCCCCGGTCTTGCGCATCTCCGGCGCCATCGGGTCGAACGGGATATCAAGAAGCACCGCGCCGGCAAACTTCAGATTCGAGCGAAGCAACGTCGGGACTGTCAGAACGCCGCCTTGTGAATGACCAATCAAGACCCAGGGCTCGGGAGCGAGTTGCGCACAAACCTCTTCGAGATCTTCCACATCGCGACGAAACCCGTAGCGCTCCTTGTCGGTCCAATCGCTGTTGCCGTGCCCGCGGCGATCCATCGAGAATGGTCGCGCCACATCCACAAGGCGAGAAGCCAACGGGTCAAAAAAACCCGTATGCGCCATCCCGCCGTGCAGGCACATCAAGGGAGTTGCGCCAGAGGAACCCCCATATTCCTGAACATGGAACTGCAGCCCATCGATTGTGAGGCGCCGGGCCAGCCCCGCGTTCAGATCCATCGGCATCCGCCTCAGTACCGGGGCAGGGACTCATCAACGAAGATCGCCCAGGCGTCAATGCCGCCGCGCACGTTCAAGACCTTCTCAAACCCCTGCTGGGCAAGATAACCCGCAACCTGCGCGCTCCGCATTCCATGGTGACAGAGGCAATAGATCTCCGTGTCGGGATCGAGTTCACTGATCCGGGACGGGATGTCCCCCATCGGGATATGCCGCGCACCGTCGACAGAAACAATCTGCAGCTCCTCGTCCTCCCGGACATCCAGCAGAACGGCTTCAGGTCGGGCCGCGATCCGTTCGGCAGCTTCTTTTGCGTCAACTTCCTCGATCATCCTGAATGGCTAGCGTCCAGACGGCCGCCACTCAACCAATCAGATATCCACGTCGGCCACGGCCGCGGCACGCTCCATGATCAGCTCATAGCGGGGCGCCACATCGCGCCCCATCAAGGATTTGATCATCGTATCGGTCGAGCGATCATCGTCGATTGTCACACGCAGCATGGCGCGAGAATCCGGGTTGAGCGTCGTGAGCTTCAAGGTCTCGGGGTTCATCTCGCCCAAACCTTTGAACCGGGTCACCTGAGGCACAGCGCGGCCCTTGGCATTAGCCACAATTGCAGCCTTCTCTTCTTCGTCCTGCGCCCAATGGGTCTCCTTGCCGATATCGACACGGTACAGGGGAGGAACGGCCAGGAATAGATGGCCGTCCGCGATCAGCTGGGGCATATGTCGGTAAAAGAAGGTGAGCAGCAAGGTGGCAATATGGTGGCCGTCAGAATCTGCGTCCATCAACAGGACCAGCTTGTGGTAGCGCAGCTTCGAGGCGTCATAGTCCCCGCCCAGACCACATCCCATGGCCTTCACGATGTCGGAGAGCTCTGCATTCGCAAGGACCTTCGCCCGATTGGCTGTCTCGGTATTCAGGACCTTGCCACGCAGGGGCAGAATGGCCTGAAACTTTCGGTCGCGCCCCTGCTTGGCCGAGCCGCCGGCAGACTCACCCTCGACGAGAAAGAGCTCGGATTTGCGGGGATCGGTCGATGAACAATCCGCCAGCTTTCCGGGCAGATTCAGTCGGTGGGAGACTGCGCTCTTGCGCGTGACCTCCTTGGCGGCGGCTCTCGATGCATTGCGCGCGCGCGCCGCGAGGATGACCCGATTGGAGATCGCTTCCGCCGAAGAGGGGTTCCCGTTGAGCCAATTTTCCACCGCACTACGTGTAAAGGAATCTACCGCGGCCGCGACCTCGGGGTTGTTCAGCCGATCCTTGGTCTGACCCTGAAACTGAGGCTCAGGCATGAAGCAGGACAAGATCCCCACCACGCCTTCACGGACATCGTCGGCCGTAATCGCCAGGCCCCGCGGGATCAGATTGTGAATTTCCAGATAATTCCGGACCGCTTTCACCATCCCGGACTTCAGACCATTTTCGTGGGTGCCGCCGTCCCCGGTCGGAATGCTGTTGACGAACGAGGCGATCTCCTCGTTGGGGTCCTCGGTCCAGGCCAGGGCGCATTCCATCCGAACCCCGTCGGTCTCCCTGGACGCATGAAAGGTCTCGGCCGGTATGCGCTTGCGCTTGCCGGCAGCCAACTGCTTCTCCAGATAGGCGCGAATGCCTTCCTCGTAGTGGTAGGTCTGCTTGGTACCTGAGGCCTTGTCCTCAAAGACCACAGTCAGGCCCTGATGCAGATAGGCTTTGGCTTCCAGTCGCTCCGCGATCAGCTTCGGATCGAATTTGACCTTCGAAAAAATCTTTGGATCCGGGTGGAACTCGATCGAAGTCCCGGTGCCTCGAATCTTCCGGCCCTTCTTCAAACGGCCTGTAGGCTTGCCCCGCGAAAAGGACTGCACATGCTCATGCCCGCCGCGCTTGATGCGCACGGTCATCTTGTCGGACAACGCCGTGACCACAGACGCCCCCACGCCGTGAAGCCCACCGGAATGGAGGTAATTTTTGGCCTCGAACTTTCCCCCGGCGTGGAGAGTGGTCAAGATCAGTTCCACAGCCGGCTTTTTGAACTTCTTGTGGACGTCCACGGGAATCCCGCGACCATCATCGGACACGGCCAACGTCTCGCCATCCTTGGCCAGAACCACATCGATCCGGCTGCAGTGGCCATTCATCGCCTCGTCGACCGAGTTGTCGACAACTTCCCAGATCAGATGATGCAATCCGGTCTTGTCGACGCCACCGATATACATACCGGGCCGCTTTCGTACCGGCTCCAACCCCTCCAGAACCGTTATATCCTTGGCCGTATAGTTCTTTGCCGCCACCACGCCTCCCGTCCGAAACCGCCGGAACCTAACCCGAATCGCGGGCCATGGCCAACGATTCTCGCGGATTCTCCGCGGAAAAGCGCTCCGGTGCGAGTCGCTCGATATCGAAAACGTCGCTCCGGCCCGAGACAATCAGATCCGCAGCGATCTGGCCGTAGGCCGGGCTGGTTTCGATGCCCGCACCGCCTTGGCCGGCCAGCCAGAAAAACCCGGGACGGTCCGGATCCTGACCAATCACCGGCGCCCCATCCGAGGCAAACGTCCGCAAACCCGACCAACGGGATCGGATCGAACGAGGCAGGATTGACGGCGCCAGGTCTCGCAGGCGTTCGAGGGAGGCAGCAATCGTCTCTTCGTCCGGACTTGGATCGCATGCGTCCATCGAGACCTGATCCATCGGGCTCAGCATCATCTCCCCGGCCTCGGGGACGAAGTAGATATCATGAGGGTCGCTCCAGACCATCGGCCAACCCGAGAATTCGGGATCACCGGGGACCCCGAACGTAAAGAGCGAACGTCGTTTGGGTTGGAGCATGATCGGCCGGGCACCGGCCATCGCTCCTACCCGGGACGCCCAGGCGCCAGCGGCATTCACCACCAACCCCGCGTGGACTTCTCGGTCCGGCAGCCGAACACCGGTAACCCGATCTCCCGAGACCATGATTTCGAGGACCTCGGCTCCCAGTTCGAGCTGGGCGCCGGCGGCCTTGGCATGACGCAGATATGCCTGCAGGATTCCGTGCACGTCCAGACGTCCGTCCTGAGCGGCATGAAGCGCGCCGCCCATTTCGGGATAGGTGACCGCAGGCACCATCGCGCGCACCTGCGCGGGCGTGATGAGCTCGAACTCCAGACCACGAGCGCGCAGTTCGTCAGCCCGCGAGCCCAGCGCGGAAAACCCGTCCCGATCAAAAAGCGAAAGCACACCCACCGAGGTGAGCGGCGGGTGTTCGGCGAACCCGTCGGGCGGAGACCGCCAAAACCGCGATCCGAGGATTTTGAGGTCCAGCACCACCTCGTTTTCATCATATTCGCTGATCGAGGCCGCACTTCTCCCTGTAGCGTGGACCGCGAGCTGCTTCTCTCTCTCGAGGATCAGAACCTTGCCGATTCCCGCACGGCTCAGAAAATAAGCCAGAGAAGCCGCTGCGATCCCGCCGCCCACGACCACCACATCAAATTGCTCCCGTTTGGGCATAACCACCGACTACCATAAGGCGTTCGCCAGCTTCTGACCAGTTTCGGACGGGAATTTCGCCCTGCGCCCCATTTCCTTGATTGAGCGCCATAGCCCAACTCTGGTAGCCTGCGGCTGGTCGTCGAAGAGCCTCCGGCGACCGCTCGGATCCGGACGAGATCCGGTCCCACTCGCGCTGGCGGGCGATTTTAGCTTTAGTCAGGGAGAGTGCTTTCCGACCAAGGGGCCGAAAAGACCAGGAAGTTCAGGAAGACTATGAGTATTCACGACGATCAGCTGAAAAAAGTTCAGAACGAAAACGGTTTCCTCGCAGCCCTTGACCAGAGCGGCGGCAGTACGCCGAAGGCCTTGAAACTATACGGCGTCGAGGAGTCCGAGTACTCGGGCGAGGATGAAATGTTCGATCTCATCCACGCCATGCGCTCCCGGATCATGACGAGTCCCTCATTCGGTGGAGACCGTGTCCTTGGCGCCATTCTCTTCGAGATGACCATGGACCGCGAAGTGGAGGGGATGCCCTCGGCCCGATATCTGTGGCAGAAAAAGAATGTGGTTCCCTTCCTCAAGGTCGACAAGGGACTTGCGGACGAGGCCAACGGCGTACAGCTCATGAAGCCGATGCCGGATCTCGACGCGCTCTGCGAACGTGCCGTCAAACACGAGGTCTTCGGTACCAAGATGCGTTCCGTGATCAAATTGGCCA
>CBFHUR010000106.1:0-282 GCA_965658895.1 Binatia bacterium | reverse complement strand
TTCGAGATCGGCAAGCAGATCCTCAAGCATGGATTGTGCCCGATCCTCGAGCCGGAAGTCGACATCCACAGCCCGGAGAAGGCTGCCGCCGAAGGTTTGCTGAAAAAGGAACTGCTGGCCCACCTTGCGGCCTTGCCGGCCGACCAGTCGGTCATGGTCAAGCTCACTCTGCCGGAGGAAAATGGGTTCTACGACGACGTCATCCAGCATCCCCGGATGCTGAAGGTCGTGGCACTCTCGGGAGGATACACCCGAGACGAAGCCAATACCCGTCTCGCCGCA
>CBFHUR010000105.1:0-5772 GCA_965658895.1 Binatia bacterium | reverse complement strand
AACGCTAAGGCGGCGAATAACCTCTGTCAATATTGGGTTTTTCGATATTTGACGGTCGTGATGTGACGGTTTGTGCATGGTCCGGCTGCGGGGTGGGGGCGGTTGACCGACCACGGTGTGGCCGCCGTCTCTGGGCACGGCAGTGCCGAGTGGCAAAGCATCTCTCCGAAGGTGACCAGAACCATAAACCAGCCAGGGAGACCGGGACCCAAATCGGTACCGGTGCCGACTTAGCCCGTAGGGGTTTTGGCCAAAGCCAAGACTTACCACATGGGGGTTATGGCTTGGGCCAAAGGGTACCGACCGCGAAAACCGGTACCCAGGCAGCCCAGGAGGACGAAAAGTGCAGGGGAAATATAGAAACGTAAGATGCGAGAGGGGGGAGTTGAACCCCCACGCCCTTTCGGGCACTAGCTCCTGAGGCTAGCGCGTCTGCCATTCCGCCACTCTCGCGTGAGTGAGAGGTTGTTACCAAGGAGTGTGGCTTCAGGCAATGTTGGCCGACAAGCCTCGGGACTTGCGCTGCTTTTTCCCCGGTGAAGCTGCCTTTTGCTGCGGCCTTCCCTTGCCTCGGCAGCGACGGGAGCAATAAACCACATCTTCCCAATTCCGCTCCCATTTCTTGCGCCAGCGGAAGGGCCGGTCGCAGCTGGGGCAGACCTTTTCGGGCAAATCAGTTTTGGCGCGCCTGGCAGACATGATTCAGGCAATCGTCCCATGCCTGAAGCTCGGGGCAAGGGCGGTGGGCCCGCAGGAAAGCTCGCGAAAGAAAATTCGGAAGAGACCCCAAAAGAGCCCCCGAAAGAAACCCAGGAAGACACCCGGAAGGAAACCTGAGGCCTGAAGAACCTCGCAGCGTCACCGCCGTGACTTTCTTGCCAGCAAAGCCTCAGCTGCGAATGATTCCCGGAGCTCGGAAGTTGTGGTCGGGAAAGACCGCATCGAGATCCGGATTGCCCAGATGATCCCGCACAATCTCGCCGCAAAGATCACGGAAATCGGTCGTGACCGCCAGATCTCTGCCGGAGACCAGATCCCCGGTGGCAAGACCGGGCCAGTCGGCCAGCGCCTGACCGCCATTGACCGTGCCGCCGATTGCCATCATGGCCGTGCCACGTCCGTGGTCGGTGCCGCCAGAGCCGTTTTGGGCAACCGTGCGCCCGAATTCGCTCATGGTCAGGATGCAGACCTCGTCCATCTCGCGACCCAGATCCTGATAGAAAGCTCCCAGGCTGTCGGCAACATCGCCCAGCAGGTTGGCCAGATTGCCGGTGGCTCCCCCTTGGCGCGAATGGGTATCCCAGCCGCCGGTTTCCACAAACGCGACCTCGAGCCCGATGTCGGCGCGCATCACTTGCGCAATTTCCCGAAGAGATCTTCCCAGCGAGCTATTGGGATAGTCCGCGCCATTTTGCGGAGTGTAGCCCTGATCGCCGAGAGCGGTAAAGATCTCGTAGTTGGCCAAAGTGTCGCCGACAGTTGTTCCCAGAAAGTCATCTCGACCGGCATACATTTCGTCGATCGCCTGACGGACCAACGTTCCGTCCGCACCGCGTCCGAGATCCAGAGATGTCAGCGTATTGGCGGCATAGCTGGGTGCCGCGCCGGCCAGGATCCGCGGTGTTGTGTTGGTCACGGCGATGCCGCGCAGGTCGGATGCCCCGGCGGTGGTCTGGAGGTGGCGGTTCAGCCATCCATCGGGGCTGCCCTTTACGCCGGGCGTGCCGGTTTCCATGTAGTCCTGCGCATCGAAATGCGAGCGCGTCGGATCGGGCGATCCGCAGGCATGGATGATCGCCATCGATCCGTCGTCCCATGCGGGAAGCAGCGACTCCATGGCCGGATGCAGCCCGAAGAACCCGTCGAGGTTCAGAGCGCCGTCTGCCTGCGAGGGCGAGCCGATGGCAATGTCGGGTCGCGCCAGGCCGTAGTTCGGATCTCCGAAGGGAACGACCATATTCAGTCCATCGACGGCACCGCGTTGGAACAGGCACACCAAAACGCGCTTGCCTTGTGCCGCCGAAGCATTGCGCAGCACCAGGCGGGAGCCCAGTCCGGTTGCGGCGATCCCGGCCACGCTGTGGCGCAGAAAGCGACGACGAGAAAGTGTCTTTTTCGAAACCGATCGCAGATTGTTCATATGCGCCTCCTTCACTGTAGTTGGAATGCGGGGCTGGACAGCGCCAATGCTGCCAGCAGAGTGGGGGATGCGCCGTTTTCCTGTGCGCGTTGCAGTGCCGCACTGGTGTCGGCATCCGGCCATTGTCCCGTGAGGTAGACCGCCAATCCATCCGTGCCGAACAGGGCAACAATGCTGTCCCAACTCAGAGGGAGCCAATCGATGTTGGGGATCTGGTTGCTTGCGATGGCGTAGGCAAGCTCGAATCGCGAGACCATGCCGCCGGGGCTCAGGAAGTCCTCGGCTTTTTCGGGCCAACCGGTGGGTGGCGAGGACTCCAGCAGGGGTTGTCCCAGGTCGCCGACGGCGCGAAACAGAGGCGTTCCGACCCGGACATCGGCACCTACGGTTCGCAGGGAACTCGCCACCATTTCCAACGGTGTCTTGACCTTTGTTTCACGGTGTTCCGGGCTGTAGAATTCGGGATCGCCGAGGATGACTGCGGTCACGAAGGCCAGATTGCCGTCTGTCGCCTGATAGATCGCTGCGGCCCATTCCACGAGTGCTTCGGGCGGGTCGTCCGCGACCAGACGGGTTACCAATTTGCGCGAAAGGAAACGCGCCGTCTCGGGATGCCGCGCCAGAAGAGTCAGGATCGTGTCGCCCTCACTGCGGTCGCCGGAGGCAATGGTGGTCCCGAGGACCTGTTTGTCACCGGAATCATGAAAGCGAGGGACGAATTGAAACTCATAGGCGCCGGTTCTGCGTGGCGTGAACGTCCAGCCTGTAAAGGCGCGCGCGACCTCCTCGATATCTTTTTCCGTATAGCCGCCATCGACGCCGAGGGTGTGGAGCTCCAGTAATTCGCGTGCGTAGTTCTCGTTGATGCCGGAATTTCGGCCGCGTGAGCCAGGGGCCGTGCTCGACGCGTTGTCGAGATAATAGAGCATGGCCGGACTCTCGGCTGTGGCGCGCAGCAGGTCTTCAAATCGGCCGAACACATGGGGTCGGATGCTGTCGCGCAGATAGGGCACGATCGTGTAACGGGTCGGCCCGGCATTGGCGAAGACGTTGAAGTGGTTGAACCAGAAGTCGGTCAGGACTTCGCGGAGTTGCGCGCGCGCATGCACCGCACGGGTGATCTGTCCGGCCCGGAGTTCGGCGAGAATCCGCTGAGGGGGGCCGAGACCCATGGGATTGTCACGGTTCTGGGCCGGGTAATTTTGCAGGAGTTCCGCGGGTCCCATGGTGAGCGACGGATAGATGGCGAGGCGTTCGGCCAATTCGGGGTCATCCGCGGGCTGCAAACGCAGTTGCTCGGCAACCCATGCGTTGCGCCCCATGGCGCGCACCCGGGCCGCTTCTTCACCGCTGTACCCAAAAGTGGCTCGCTGCAGGAGGTGGCGAATTTTGGCTTCTTCCTCCCTGTCGGGGGCGGCTTCCGCCCGGGAGGTGGTGCCTGGAATCCATGGCTCGGCCCCGTCTCCCGCTCCCCCGACCAGAGCGAAGGCAAACGCCACGGCAGCGGCCCTGATCGTGATCTTTCTCGCGTTGGTCTCTCGCCTGCGTTTTGTCTCCATCATCATCCCTCCCCGATGCGGTTCGCTCCTCGGTCCTGCAACCACTCCGGCGAACAGGTTGGAGTAGTCGCCTACCTGAGGGAACCGACGCCCCGCGGAAAACCGTCGAAAAAAGATGCTGAATCAAAAAAAATCTCGAGTCATCCCAAAATTCCCATGAGACCCTATAGTACTCTCGAAGAAAACTCGGATTGTCTCAGCGAAACTCGGGCAACCAGCCTGCGTGCGCGTCGATCAGTTGATCGCAGAGGGCGACTGTCTGATCGACCGAGAGTTCCGCCCCGGTATGAGGGTCGAGCAGGGCGGCCTGGTAGATCGCGTCGCGCGATCGATGCAGCACGGCCTCGACCGCCAGGATCTGCGTGCCGATATTGGTCCGATTCAGCGCGGCGCAGGGCTCGGGTAAAGCCCCCATCTTCTCGGGGTGGATCCCGTCGGCATCAACGAGGCTGGGAACTTCCACGCAGGCATTTGTCGGGAGGTTGTCGATCCAGCCCTCGTTCATGACGTTCAAGGCAGCCTGAGTCGGTTCGCCGGTAATCAGGGCATGCAGGATCGAGGCGCCGAATTCGTTCGACGGTGTGTGCTCAACCGTGGTGTTTGCGAGCAAGGCCTCGCGTTGCGCCGCCCAACCGGCGATCTGCTGGCGGCATCGGCGCGGGTACTCGTCGAGCGGGATATTGTACTCGTTGATCAACGCGGGCTGCGCGGCTTTCACGAACCATGGCGTATACTCGGCGGTATGCTCGCTGGATTCCGTGAGGTAGTAACCAAAGCGCGCCAGGATCTCGAAGCGCACAAGGTCGCAGCCTACCGCGACGTCCAGCGCTTCTTCGTCGGTCAGCTTGCCATTGTCGCGACCACCGAGCGCCCAGAACGGATGCATATAGCAGGGCTCCTCTTCGGGCATCCCGGTGCGTTCGAGAAGCTCGCGCACCCAGCGGCCGCCCCCCCGATCACGCACCCGTGCGCTGAGCGCACGGGCCCTCTCCTTGATTTCGGGGTAGAGGTCCGCGCCGTGATGCTCGACCCGCAGCAGCCACGCTTGATGGTTGATGCCCGCAATCGAGGCTTCGACCTCGCTTGCGGGGTATTTTGTATCCAGCCCGAGATTGGCCATCAATGAGGGGATGCATGCCTGCACGCTATGGCAGAGCCCCATCGTCCGGATCGAGCTTCCCTGCAGCAATCCCGCGGTCACCGCGCACATCGGATTGGTGTAGTTCAGCAGCCAGGCCTCGGGACAGACCTCTTCCATGTCGCGAGCAATCTCGAGCAGCACCGGCAGAGTGCGCAGGGTCCGGAACAGGCCGCCGATGCCGATCGTGTCGGCAATGGTCTGGCGCAGTCCGAAGCTGTCGGGGATCTCGAAATCGGTGACCGTGCAGGGCTCAAAGCCGCCGACCTGAATTGCGTTGACCACATGGGCGGCCCCCTGAAGCGCGGCCCGACGGTTCTCGGGGCCCAGATAGGTGTGGATCTGTGCGCGGGACTGGTTCTGGTTGTCGTTGATGGCCTGGATCAGGCGGGCGGAGTCCTCCAGCCGTTCTCGATCGATGTCGTACAGGGCGATCTCGACCTCGTGGAGGCCGTCGCGCAGCAGGACATCGCCAAGAATATTGCGCGCAAACACCGTGCTGCCGGCTCCCAGAAAGGCGATTCGGGTCATGGAGGAATCTTCTATCGGGAAGCGGCCGGCTTCGCACATGATTTTCGCCTCCGGATTCGTATGGGAGGCCGCAGCTCGACCGGCACCGATGAACACGCCCGGATGCGGGGTTTTTCCGGCCGCGGATAGCGCAAAATCTATCGGCTTTGTCGCTCGAGCCGCCTATTTGCGATCGGGGCTCCTGATCGCGACCATAGAGGTATGGGAAACTCGAGCAACGAGAATTTGGAACTTTGGCGTGAGCTCGCCACCAAGGAACGCAAGGGCAAGGACCCGGATGACCTGATCTGGCAGACCCCGGAAGGCATCGACGTCAAGCCTCTTTATACCAAGGAGGATGCCGCCGGTCTGGATTTCGGCGACAGTGTCCCGGGTGCTTTTCCCTTTATTCGGGGGCCGCGGGC
>CBFHUR010000104.1:0-5776 GCA_965658895.1 Binatia bacterium | reverse complement strand
TCAGCGAGGAAGTTACGGTTGACTGCCCGGAAGTCGAAGGTCAGATCCCCTCGGATCTTGCCGGCCATTTCATCAGAAACGGCCCCAATCCGGAATTCACACCTCCGATGCCGGACCTCTACCATCCATTCGATGGCGACGGGATGCTGCATCAGGTGCAGTTCGACCAAGGCAAGGCGACCTACCGCAACCGCTGGATTGAAACCCGAGGTCTCCTGCGAGAGCGCGAGGAGGGCAAGGCGCTTTGGGGCGGCTTCAATACGATCGGCAAGGTGGACCCGCCCGCTGATATGCCGATGAAGAATCTGGCCAACACGGCGATGGTCTATCACAACAAGAAACTTCTGGCGCTATGGGAGGCAGGCCTCCCACATGAGATCAGCCTTCCGGACCTAGGCACCGTGGGCGAGGAGAACTTCGGCGGGTGGAATCACGCGGTCAGCGCGCACCCGAAGGTGGATCCCGTTACCGGTGAGATGATCCTCTTCTGCTACTCCTACGGGCAGGCCCCCTTCGTGAAATATGGAGTGGTGGACGCCAAAGGAAAGTTGGTCCACGAAACCGCGATCGACCTGGCGGCCAAGCCGGTCATGATCCACGACATGGCCATCACGGAGAATTACAGTCTGATCTTCGATATGCCGGTGACCTTTTCACTCGATCGTGTGATGAACGGCGGCGAAGCCTTCGATTGGGAGCCCGAAAACGGAGCCCGGATCGGGGTGGTGCCAAGATACGGCCAGGGCAGCGAGATCAAATGGTTCGATGTCGAGACTGGCTATATCTTCCATACCTTCAACGCCTGGGAAGAAGGCGACGAAATCGTCCTTCAGGCCTGCCGGTCCGAGAGGACCTCCATCCTGGTATCCGAACAGACCGAGGACCAACTAGGCAAGATGCGTCGCTATCGACTGAATATGACGTCGGGTTCCGTGAGCGAAGAAAAAGTCAGTTCGATCCCGATGGAGTTTTCGCGCATCAACGAAACCATGCTGGGCCGTGAAACGCGCTACGGCTATGCGTCGCGCTTCCACCCGACCCGCGGCTTGCTCTTCAGCGGCATGTTGAAACACGACCGCAAGACGGACTCGATCGAGACCGTGGAGTTCGATGATACCCAATTCCATCAGGAGATGGTCTTTGCACCCCGGGTCAACAGCCAAAGTGAGGACGACGGCTACGTGATTGGTTTCGTGCATGATGAAACCGACAATCACGCGGAGTGCTGGGTGGTTGATGCGCAAAAGTTCAGCGACGGACCTGTGGCCCGAGTGCGCATTCCGATTCGGGTGCCGTACGGATTTCATGCGAACTGGGTCGGGGCCTGACCGGCGACAACGGTAGGTTTCCCAGCTTCGATATCAACGAGTTCGACAGTACCCGAACTCGCTGCGGCGTTTGCCAGCAAGAATGTCCCGATCTCGGCAAGGGTCAGTTTCGAGGCGAGGGGAACCCGGTAACCCCAGAACCCGAGCTCCCGCAGGGTGTGTGGATATGAATTCCCGCTAGACAGGCAGGCCGCGAGAAAATCCCGATGGCTGCTCAAGGACTTCTCGGCCCTCGAGACCACCTTGGAACAGGCAGGTACTGCGGCATCTGCCTTGATCGCCCGACCTCAAGACCATCATCGATTGCGACCTGGGGCGGTTCGCGATCTAATCGGGAGATACCATGCGGTCCCGGCATCCCCGGCGGGAGTCCGAACAGGAGATAGCTTCGATGCGGCAACAACAGTACAGCGGTTTTTTCAGTCAAGCGGCCCGCACCCTGATGATCCTCGGGGCGGTCAGCGTTGCGGCAGCGGCTTGTGGCGGCGGAGGCAATGGGGGCGCGTCAAGCAGAAAGCCAGAGCCGAGCAACCCGCTCATCGAGGGGCCCATCACCGGCGGCGGTGGAGAAGATTGCTGTTTCATTCTTGATGGAGCCATTGATCTTCGGTCGCAGGGCTATACGCCCGGGAGGCCGTTTTTCGCGGATGTCTTTTTCGATCCCGCAGAAGTCGGCTACCAACAAAAAGAGTACTTCATGTCGGGTACGGCCAACTCGTACAGGTTCGACAAGGAGTTGGGGGTCAATGGAGATTGGGAGGTTTTCCCGGACGAAACCGCGTCTTACCGGACGAGAATCGTTGTCTATCGTCCGGTTGATCCGAAACGCTTCAACGGTACGGTGGTGATGGAGTGGTTCAACGTATCCGGCGGGATTGACGCGGGGCCGGACTGGCTCCAGACCCAGACCGAACTACGACGTTCCGGGTATGCCTACGTCGGTGTCTCGGCACAATCTGTCGGCGTCGAGGGAGGTGGCGGCGCTTTCGATATTTCTCTCAAGGTGGTGGACCCCGTGCGATATGGATCGCTCGACCACCCCGGGGACAGCTACTCCTACGACATTTTCTCCCAGGCAGGTCAGGCCGTATTGCGCCCGGATGGCATGGAGCCTCTTGAGGGTCTGAAGGCAAAACGGGTCATTGCCGTGGGGCAGTCGCAGTCGGCTGCCAGGCTGGTCACCTACCATAACGCCGTCCATCCGCTGGTTGATGTCTTTGACGCGTTTTTGATCCACAGTCGCGGCGCGGCAGCAGCCCCGCTGGCCCAGTTCACCGAGGAGGACCGCGTGGGCCTGTATCCGGCGAGTCCCACTCTTCTTCGTGTGGACCAACCGGAGCCGGTCATCACCCTGCAGGGCGAGACAGATCTTTTCCGACTCGGTTCGATCGACGCTCGCCAGCCCGATACCGGCAATCTTGTTCTCTGGGAGGTGGCTGGCTCGGCACATTCGGACATCTACACGACGCTGAAGTCCCCCCTCGACAAGGGTGGAGATCCGGTGATGGCCGACGTCACCGAAGAGGCCGAGGTTCGACCGCCCTTCATCGAGTGCCGGTTCCCGGCCAACGATGGCCCGATGCATTGGGTCGCCAAAGCAGCAATCGACAACCTCGATCGGGCCATACGGGGTGGGCACAAAATCCCTCGCGCACCACGGCTGGCCACGATGCTGCGGGAAGACGAATTCATTCTCGACGATCACGGCAATGCGACCGGCGGAGTTCGTACGCCGTACGTCGACGCGCCGGTTGCCGTCCTGAGCGGTGAGGGGCAGTCCGGATCCGCTTTTTGCGACCTCTTCGGTAGAACGACGCTCTTTGGCGACGCCCAATTACGCGACCTTTACCCGACTAGGGACTCTTATGTGGAAGCGATTCGAACGACCACGGATTCTGCGGTTGTCGCCGGATTCCTGCTGGCCGCCGACGGTGATTTGATCAAGCAGCGTGCCACCGAAGTTGATATCGGTGGATGGTGACGCGGCAGCGTGCGGATCGCGTGCGGGTCGCCTACTGACCGGTTCCGGTCCGAGACGTGTTGGCGGTTTCCCGTGCGTGGCTGATTGAATCCTCGACAATATGGGCAACGTGGTGGTCTTTTAGATCGTACAGAATTCTTCGGCCTGAACGTGTCGCTTGAACGAGGTCGGCCCTTCGCAGAACCCGTAATTGATGGGAGAGGGCGGTTTGTTCGGTTCCCGATAGTTTCTGCAGTTGCCCGACCGGCAGTGCTCCGTGCTCGGCAAGGGCCTGCAGAACCATAAGCCGCGTGGGATGAGCCATGGCCCTGAGGATCGCAACGGATCGCTCCAGGACCATCCGCTGCTCCAGAGAGATCCGCAGGTTCCGACCCGAGGCAAGCCGGCTCACGCGACACCGCCAGTGCCGGGCGCCCAGGCCTGACAATCACTCTCGCAGCCATGGGCGGTTTCCGTCTGGAGGGTGGTGTGGAGAATCCCGAATCTTTCCCGGAGTACTTTCTGGGCGGCCAGCAGGACCCCGTCGGTGGTTGTCCCGGGCCGAGCCAGCAAGTGGGCCGACAGGATCGTTTCCTGACCGTCGAGTGACCAGACGTGAAGATCATGAACATTCGCGACGTCGGGCAGCTCCTCGAGAGCGGCGAGAACCTGCTCGGCGCAATGAGCTTTGGGCGTAAACTGCAGCAGCACGCGGCCGGTTTCCCGCAAGAGCTGGCAGGCACTAACCATCACCAGGAGAGCAACCGCCATCGCGATCAGGGGATCAGCAAGGGGATAACCCCAGATCAGCAATACCCCCGCCAGAACGGCCCCAACGGAACCCAGAGCATCGGCCAGCATATGAAGAAGTGCCCCGCGTACGTTCAGGTTCTCGCGATCTGACTGATAAAGCTTCCAGGCACTTCCCAGGTTGATCATGAGCCCGAGCAGGCCCACCAAGATCACCGGCCATGCGGCAATCGCTGCGGGGGGTGCCCCCAAACGGCCAACGGCCTCCCAGATCAGGAACACACAGGCACCGAGTAGCGCCAGACTATTGACGAAGGCACCGAGCGTCTCGGCCCCGACCAATCCATAGGTCCGTTCTGCGGTGGCAGCCCAACGAGCCAGTCGTCGCACCGTGTAAGCCAGGCCAAGCGCACTGACGTCGCCGATCATATGAACGGCGTCGGAAAGCAAGGCCAGCGAGCCCGTCCACCAACCCGCCGCACCTTCGACCAGCAAGAACCCGCCATTGAGCCAAAGCGCCCAGCGCAAGGCATGGTCGACGGCCTCGGAAGGGGTGCCGGAGCTATCAGTCCTGTTCGGGGCGTGATGAACGTGTGACATAATTTATGAGATTATCTTCATATGAAGAATCAGTCAACCTTTGTTTTCGTCAAATTTCTTGCAATTCCGAGGCTCCTCCGAGAGTCTGAATCCGTGAACCAATCGCCCTGCGCCGAAAATCGCTCTGAATCGTCGCCATCAAGGCGCGCGGCCCACCTCCCGGCGGGGACCTTCGGGCTCCTGATTTGGGTGGTTCTCCTCCTCGCAAGCGCCTCCGCCTGTAAACCGGAGCCGCGGGATTCCCGGCCGGCACCATCCCAACTGGATCGTCCCAACATCTTGTTGCTGGTGGCCGAGGATATGAGCCCGCGCGTGGGTGCTTTCGGGGATCGGGTCGCAAAAACGTCTCGGCTCGATGCACTGGCCTCAGAGGGCACACGCTTTCCCAATACCTTCACAACAGCCGGGGTCTGCGCACCGAGTCGAGCGGCACAGATCACGGGCGTGCACCAAAATACGCTGGGCGCGGGCCATATGCGCACCAGTTCCTATCCCGACGGCGGTTACGCCGCCGTGCCATCGCCCTGGATCAAGGGGTATCCCGAGCTGCTTCGGGCCGCAGGCTATTATACGTTCAACGATGGCAAGACAGACTATCAGCTTTCAGCAAGCCTGCTGGCCGATGAGAGCCCGCGAACGATCTGGGACGAAACGACGACCTTCGGTTCGACTCATTGGCGTGAGGCGCCGTTGGATCGGCCGTTTTTCGGGTTGATCAATTTCGGTGTGACCCACGAGAGTGGCCTCTTTCCACGGCTAGCCTGGCCGGAAAATACCGCTCATGCGTTCATCATGCTGGCCAACCTTGTCAGAGGTTCGCAGTCAGAGCGCGTCACCGCGCCCGATGACGTCGAACTGCCCCCGTACTATCCTGATACCGCACTGGCCCGAGAGACCGTGGCACGCCAATATGACAACATCCATCTGATGGACCAGCAGGTCGGCGAGGTCCTCGATCAATTAGAGCGTGACGGGCTCGAGGATTCCACGGTCGTGATCTGGACAACCGACCATGGATCGGGATTGCCCGGGGCCAAACGCGAATTGACCGATGCGGGAATCCGGGTCCCGATGATCATCCGGTGGCCGGAGCGGTTTCGGCCACCCGGTATGGCACCCGGAGAGGTTCAGGAACGGA
>CBFHUR010000103.1:0-6025 GCA_965658895.1 Binatia bacterium | reverse complement strand
AGGTCGAATCATACTCGACTTCACAGTCGGGCTCAGGCTCAGGCTCAGGCTCAGGCTCAGGCTCAGGCTCGGGCTCAGGCTCAGGCTCGGGCTCGGGCTCGGGCTCGACGATTGGGTCATCGCACCCTTCGGGGATCAGGCAGAGTTCCCCGGAATTGCTGGAACCGCCGCAGCTCGCCATCAACAGCGCGGCAAAAAGCATGATGCAAAATGAGAAGGGGACGTTGGACTTCATAAAGCGATCTCCTGAGCAAAATCTAAAACAAAAAATAGCGACTGATCCTTAGATTCTTATCATGGCCAAAACAGTTTTTCCTGATTAAATCTTGATTTCTACGCGTACAGGGCAAAGGTCCTGCCAAACGGCATAAAAACGTGCCCAAGGCGCTTTTTCCGCGCTGGTCGCTCTGTTTTCGCGCGAACCTTCGAGCTTGGGCGAAGATCTCCCCCGAACAACCCGACGCGACGCGTCAACCGCTATTTCGTGCGTCGGGCCCATCCGCGGGCCATCCGGCGTGACATCCCGGATGACGAGCGGCGCTCGCTACCCCGAAGGACAACAGCGCCGCCCAAAACCATCAAAGAATTTCTCGATGCGAGATCAGTTATTATCCGGGCAGAAATACTCGAGGTTGCCCTGATACATCTCATCCTGGGTGGTGATGCCTCCCTGAATACTGCAACCGTCACAGAACCCGTCTCCGGCGCTGGGACTCGAGTCACACACGGCATCGTTGCCCCTGAAGTTGTTGGAACCGTCATCACAATTGATCGTGCGACGTTCCTCCCCGAGGCTTTCGTTGACACAACGATAGGGCTCGCAACCACCCGTGCCACCAAAAAAGCTGTAGGGACGCTTCGAGGAACGACTCATGCGACTCGTATCGATGTCGCCGTTTTCGTCGATCCCGTTGCGATACAGGGTACAGAACCGGAAAGTCCGCGACGCCCGATTGCCCGAGTACTGGGTCGGATTATCATCCTTCCAGACCACCGGATCATTATAAATCCGGGAATCATAGAAGATTTCACCGCTGGGATCCGTCCACCAGGCGCGCGCGCCGAGTTGGTGATTGTGCGAACCGGCGCCCGTCAGGAAGCAACCCCGGGGCAATGTGACGTTCGTACACAAGGTGTTCTCCGTGTAGGCGGCCGCACCTTCCGCCGTAAGGCGACTGATACCGAACTGTCCCAAACCGCCGCCACCATCGGTGGTCCGACGCTCCGAGGGCCAGCGGCGATCGTCGGCGAACTCGAAGTTCACCTGAGCTGTGATCTCGGCCTCCTCGGCCGTCAAATTGAACGCGTGGAGATTCCACGCAACAACCGTTCGGCATGGCGCGACCGAATACACGCCCTGATAGTTCTCCGCATAAAACTGCGGCTGCTGGGTCCCGACAAACGTTGCCAGGTTGTTCCCGTTGGCTGGGCCGTAACCGATGCAAGCAGTGGAGAACTCCATGGGCGTCGCGCAGCGGCCCTCACCACAAAACGTCTGATCTCTGGGATCACAGGTCTCGCCGGCCCTGTCGCCGGTGCGACACGTCCAATCCGAGAACTGTTCCGGAGCCACAGAGCCCCCGTTGAAATTCACCGCAGGCATCTGCACGAGCAGATGGTGGCTGAACGGAGGCATCCGGATTTCATTGATATCGTAGTAGAAGAAATCCGAATTCGGGATTCGGTATTCCTCGGGAATCAGATCGCAGAAGTCCTCAAAGACCGCGACACAAGTCTCGGATTCGCCGGCCGGGTCCAGGACCGTGAACGGCATTTCAATCTGGACGCCGATCTGGGGCTCCGGGGACTTGAGCGGCTCGATGATGAACGGCTCGGGATCCACCAGGCAGGCATCCTTGACGATTTCATCGGTGCCCTGAATCATCACCGTATCGTCCGGCGCGCCGCCGTAGATCCAGAAGCGGATAATATCGACTTCAAGCGCGGTCAGCTGGTCGCCCGAGGGCATCACGCCACCGGAAATGACGACATTCTCGAAGGGCGCCACGATTTTCGAATAGAGATAGCTCCGCTCGGTATCGCCCGCATAAACGAGCAACAAATCCGACTGGCTCGACGGGACCTCGAAGATCGCGTCGTAGGAGTTCGCCGGGCTCAGGTCGAGGCCTGCACTCGGGTTGTTCGATCCGTGACAGCCAACGCATTTATTGTTGAAGATCTCCTGCACGATCGCGTAGGTCGAATCATACTCGACCTCACATTCCCCGTCAGGCGTCGGCGCGGGGGTCGACACAGGAGTCGGATCCGGAGTCGGCACAGGAGTCGGATCTGGTGTCGGTGCTGGCGTCGGCGCTGGCGTTCCCGGCGTCATCGGCGTCGGCGTAGCCATGGCCGGCGTGGGGGACGGCGTGGTCACCGGTCCTGCCGGGGTTGGCGTACCACCAAGCGGCGTCGGTGTGGGGGCCGGAGAGAATTCCACCAACCCGAAGCCCTGTCGTTCCTGCTGCCAGGAGATCACGACGCTGTCACCGGCGCCCGGGAAATCCGTTACCCGAAACGACCCCGAAAGGCCTCCGACAAAAGCCTGACCGAGAGTCGTGACCGAAAACGTACTGGCCGCGAACTCGACGCCATCGTCATAGAGACGCACGGTATGTTCACCATTACCGAGCAGAGCGTAGTTCCACTGCAGGACGTAGGCGTTATTGATTCGTGTTGGATCCTCGCAAGCGCCGGCCGTGTCGCGCCGCGGTGTGCCGTAGGCCACCGCGATCGGCTCGCCGCCGTTAAAGCGAGCGGTAATCTGGCCGCCCGCACAGCGCCAACCCGAAACGATACCGACCCCGCTGGCGTGGCTGCCATTGGGGGGATTCTCGAGGGCTCCGGCAACCGACTGTGCCGCGCGTGCCGGACCAGCGACCGAGGTATCTGCTGCCGAGGCGCAGGACTCTACCAGAGAAAACGATTGGCTGGCCTGCTGCCAGACAACCGGCTGAAACTCGCCCTCGGAGGGGAAGTTCTCCAGCCTTGAGCATTGCGAGGCGCCGCGCAGGAATCGGGTACCCAGACGGCTCACGGAGAAATCAACCGTGCGCCAGACCACGCCGCCATCGAGGATCTCCAGCAAATGCCGCCCCTCGCTCAGGTTGCCATAGTTCCATTGCATGACGAAGGCGGTATTGGTCTGGCCGGGATCGTCGCAGAGGCCGGCGGTATCGTTGCGGGTCGTCCCATAGGCGATGGGCATCTGTTCGCCGCCATCAAATCGGGCGGTCAGACCGTTGGACGTACATTTCCAGCCCGAGACAAGGCCCACGCCACTTTGCACCGAACCCTGAGCGGGAATCTCGAGGTTGCCCACACTGGCGTGGACGTTGGAATTCCCCATCAGTCCAACCAGACCTGCAAACACGATCCCGGCGATTCGATTCCCGACGATTCCCATCATAAACTCGACTCCTTCCGGAGACTGCCAAAACCGATCATCGACCCGGTTCCAGCCAGAGCCAATTCCCGGCCCGGCGACCAGTCCCCCCACACCAAAGGCTAGTGAATCACACTTGCCCAGGTCAAATCACCCACCAACGCCCCGAACCGTCGATCTGAGCGCCGAAATAGCGCAGATGCCGTGCGAAAGGACTGCCACCCCCAACAACACCGGCCCCCTCGCGGATGCGAGAGGGCCGGCAAGGCTTCCGGTTGAAGGATCCGTGGCCCGCCCTCCCGACTCACGTTGATTCCGGAGGGCGAATATCAGGCGCTAATCCGTGATGAACGCAATCGCTTCGTCCCGGAAATTCGCGGCCTTGGGACCAATCACCCGGGTCCCGTTCCAGCCCGCATTCACCCCGATGACATAGCCCTTTTCACCCGAGGCGCACCGGTTGTTGTCATCCGCCGGGCAGTAGTAGAACGGGCCGCCCGAATGGCCCCCCGCCGAATCGATCTTCAGCCGCAGGGACTTGCGATAGACCGAGGCGATCTCTTCGCGTTCGACGACATGGTAGAGTTCAATGCCGCCCGCGAGTTCGCAGCCCTCAAGAAAGCCCGGGAAGCCCAGATTGTGAACTCGATCGAGGTCGCGCAAGGTGCTGTTGCCCGCCTGCGAGAGCTGCATGTCGTTTACTGTGCCGCTCCACGACCCCCTGAGCTCCAGGATCGCCCAATCATCGTTGAAATCATTTCCGCCGCCGTCACCGGATCCTCCCCGGTACCCGCTGGTGAAATCGATGTCCGCGACATTGCGACAATCGCTGCTCCAGTTGTATCCATCATAGCGGCAAACAGATATGTCGCGATTCGCGATGGGGTCGTTATCGTCGTCACTCACGCAATGAGCCGATGTCAGAATCGAATCGTCGGTCAGAATCGTACCCGTGCAGATCGTATCGACGGTCGACGAGAAGTTCCACACCTTGACCGTCGTGTCCTGACGGTCGGTCAGGGTTCCCGTTTTCTCGGTGCGGTCCTCGTCTTCCCAGACCCACGTCTTGCTGGTGTTGCCATTCGGGTCCGTGCAAGTATCCTTCGTCCAACTGCTGGGGTACCACTCCACCACGGATCCGACGGGATACTCGTCGCCAAGCGGCTCGTTCTCAGGTGCGCTGTCCGGCAGACTGTCGCGCTCCAGCTCGTCTTCACCCGGAAGGCGCATCGCCGCCCAGTACGGAGCGTCCACGGCAATCGGCTGCCAGATCCTGCCCTGAGAATCGATCCGGCGACCTGCGGCGAGCTTTTCGGCAGGCGTTCGGAACTTCGGCTCCTGGACCACAAAGCGCTGCGGGCCCTGCACCGGTTTCGGTTCATTCGCGTAGCGTGCCTGGCCGATATAGCGCCACGTCACCATCTCGCCCGCCACAGCCATCCCGGTATCGAAGTTCCGTGGCAGGGCAAACGACCAGGTACCATCCCGATTGTCCACTTCCTCAAGATTGGCGACATCATCGGCCTCGCGCGCCGCGAGGGCCTCACGACTGAGCACCAGAGTCGGTTCACGAGGCTCCTCGACCGGTAGCGCTTGGCGATCCCCAAAGGGCGCATGGGTCGGGCCTGCGGCATCGGCCGTATTCGCGGCGATCGCCATCTCGGGTGTCGCGAGGCTTCCCGCTGACTCGGCGCCGAGCGCCGCTACTTGTGACATCCCCCCGCGGAATTCGGCCGCGGGACTCGCGCCCGCCAGAGAACCCACCAGGATGGCGCCCATCAGTCCGGCGCCCGACAATTTTTGCATGATTTTCTGATTCATTGTTCTTTCCCCGCATTGTGGACCACCAGAAGGTTTCCGTGGCCTGTTGTTGATGGAGGAACTCAATTGCAGAGATCATGCCAGATCAGAATATCCTGTTTTTACTATGTATTCGCAATAATTCCTCTTCTATAACTGCGGGGCGGTAACCCCTCGTTACCTCCGAGCGGAGCGGAAAGTTACCGAAAAAAATCCCGATTTCATTAGATCTCCACTTTTACTCAACGCCGCGTCCACCGCCGTTCTCCACTCTGAGAAGTCAACGAAGCAGAGGAGAGAAAGCATGTGCAGAGAGAAGATTTCCCCAAACCACCGGCATGAAACCAGACCCGGCAAATTCGTCCGCACCCGGATTGCCGCAATCCAGCTGATCGGGGCCTGCCTGGTCGCCCTTCCGACCTGGGCTGCCGGAGCCGAGGCGGGTGCCGCCAACGAGCTGAGCAGAAATATCCCCGCAGCCCAAAGCGGAGACCCGGCCGGGCTCTCCGGGGCGACCGCCGCCGCGACCCGAGCCGAACCGACCGAGGCCGTCGTGCTGCTGAATGCCGTGGAGATCGACAACATCGAGGACGGCCGCCTGCTCTTCCGGACCCGTGCCCGGGGCAAATTCATGGCGGGTCCGCGGTCGGGGACTCACGCCGAGATCTCCGTACATGGCCCGATTGTGCGCACCACCGTCACACAGCGCTTTCACAACCCGACCGACCATTGGCTGGAATCGATCTACGTCTTCCCCTTGCCCGCGGATGCCGCCGTCGACAGCCTGGACGTGCTCGTAGGCGACCGACATATTCGCGGGGAAATCCACGAAAGGAATAT
>CBFHUR010000102.1:0-6028 GCA_965658895.1 Binatia bacterium | reverse complement strand
CCTATTGCACCATGGTGCTGGGGCATTTGGGGGCGCGCGTGATCAAGATCGAAGGCCCCGGCCATGCGCAGGATGCCGCACGGACTCTGGGGCCTTTTGTCGGCGGAAAAAGCCTTTATTACGCGGGCCTGAATTACGACAAGGAATCCATTCAGCTCGATCTGAAAAACGACGAGGATCGCGCCATTTTCGAGAATCTGTTGGCCGAGGCCGATGTGGTGGTCGAGAACTACCGACCCGGCGTGATGGAACGTCTTGGCTACGGTTTCGATGCCTTGCACGAGCGCTACCCACGCTTGATCTATGCGGCGGCCTCCGGTTTTGGCCACACCGGCCCGCTATCCCCCCGTCCCGCCTACGACATGGTCGTACAGGCGATGAGTGGCCTGATGAGCCTCACGGGACCACTTGGCGGCGATCCGGTGCGTGTCGGTGTATCGGTCGGCGATATCGTGGCGGGCCTCTTTCTGACCATCGGGATCAACTCGGCTCTCTACAAACGAGAAGAGACCGGTCGGGGCCTGAAGATCGATGTGGCGATGCTGGACGCACAGGTGGCGATTCTCGAAAATGCCCTGACGCGGCACCTGGCCACCGGGGAAGTGCCGGGGCCGCTCGGCACGCGCCATCCCAATATCGCGCCCTTCCAGGCTTTTCAGGCGCGCGAGGGCCAATTGGTGGTCTGTGCCGGCCACGATGAACTCTATTGGGACTTTTGTGATGCGATCGGCCGCTCGGATCTGAAGGATGATGAACGCTTCCTCACAGCCGACCTGCGACGTCAGAATATCGATGAGCTCGAGCACCAGGTCGAGCAGACCTTTGCCTCGGAAGATGCCGCACATTGGCTGGGTGTGCTGGAAAAGGCTCGCATCCCGGTAGCGCCGATCAATACCGTTGCCGATGTGGCGCGCCTCGATCAGGTGGCCGCCCGCAAGATGATTCGGTCGGTGGAAGATCCACCGATCGGCACGCTGCGGGTCCCGGGCAATCCGATCAAGATGTCGGGCGTACCTGAACCCGAGACCCACCGGCCCGCGCCCGAACTCGATCAGGATCGCGCGATGATTCTCCGGTGGTTGGGCGGCGCCTGACCTCGCGCCTTGCCTCACGCCTTATTATCGGGCGCCGACCAATTCAGTTGGGCTTTTTGCCTGTCAGGACTTCATCACCGACCGCATCGCGCAGGAATGAGGAGAAGTCGGGGCCTCGCCGCAGGGCCTGGCCGCCGTCGATATTGATGGCGGCTCCGGTGATCCAACGAGCCTCGTCGCCAACCAGAAACCGGACCAGATGGCCGACGTCTTCGGGTTGCCCGACATCTCCCAGCGGGGTGTTCTTCACGTAGCTCTCGAAGACTTCACTGTCGCGGGGGACCCCCTCCATGATCTCGGTGGCAATAAACCCGGGTCGGACACTATTGAAGCGGATCTTCGCCGGGCCGAACTCGTCGGCGGCGTTGCGCATCATTTGCTCGATGCCGGCCTTGCCGGCGGTATAGGCGCCGAAAAGAGGGTGCGTGAGATGGCCCGCGATCGAAGACATGCCCACAAAGGAGCCGCCGCCGGCGTCTCGCATCAAGGGGACGGAATGTTTGATGCAGAGCATGGTGCCCAGAACATTGAGCTGCAGCACACGGAGGAATTCGTCCTTTTCCTGCATGTGAAAGGGCGCGATCATGCCGCCTCCCCCCGCATTGGCGACCAGCCCGTCGAGGTTTCCGGTCATCGAGGCTGTGGCCTCGATGGTCTCGCGCACGGAGTCCTCATCGGTCACGTCACAGACCCGATGCTGCACGTTGCCGCCGAAGCCTGATTTGTCCCGCGCGCGTGCTGCAGAATCCACCAGACTGGTTTCCGTCCGCCCGCAGATCATCACCTGCGCGCCGTCGGCTGCCAGAGCTGCGGCACACGCATGTCCGATGCCGGTGCCTCCTCCGGTTACCAGAATTGATTTTCCCTCAAGTCCACCTTGCATGCTTGTCACTTCCTTCCACCTCTAGTCCGGGAATACTGCAAGAGGTGTTACGCGTCGAGCAAATCTCTGCATTTTGCTGACCTCGGATCCTGTCCCGGGTCCCGTTGAGCCATGTGGAGGTGACCATTGAAGGTGATTCAAAATCGACTGCACCGTGTTCTCTTCGAAAGAGAGGTTTTGGGGAAAGATTTTGCGGGTTGGTGTGAAATGGACCCCAGCCACTTCAATCGCATCAAGAATGGGCACGTGGTGCCCAGCTTGAAAACGGCGCTGAGGATCTGCGAGATCCTCGGCCTCGAGGTCGAGGACGTCTTTTCGCTGCGCACGGCAAAATCCCGCCCGGCTCGAGAAGGGATAGCCCCGGCTGGCGCCCCGCCCAAGCGCGGCCCCGAGCTGGCGTCGACAGAAGCGACCGCCCGGGTCGGGCGGTGGTCGGCATGAAGCTGGATAATCGCATCGGCAAGATTCTCGAGGCGTCGGGATGGCGCGAGAGCGAGTTGGCGTTTCATTGCGAGATGGACCAGGGGCATCTCAACCGCATCAAGCATGGTCGGGTGGAGCCGAACCTTGTGACCGCGCTGAAGATCGCCCGCAGTCTGGAGTTGCCGGTTCGAGCGATTTTTCGGTTGCGACGGCCCGGTGCGGGCTCAGAGGCGGACGCGTGAGTTTCGCTTGCGTCCGCTGCCCCGCAGCAGAGCGCCGAGCGCCATACCGAAGAGCAGAATGCCGGCCCCGGTCAGCCATTCTCGCCAGCGGGTATCGGCCCGGAGCTGATTTCTTTCCGCCTGCAATCGCTCGATGGTCGTGACCTGGGTCGAATCGCGGTCGGTCAGTTCCTGATTCCGTGCCTCGAGGGCCGCTGTACGAGATCGCAATTCGGCAGAAATGCGTTCGGCCTCGGCCTGTGCTTGTCCCAGTTCCTCGCGGGTTTCCTCAAGTGCTGCTGTGGCGCTGGCCAATTGTTGGCTGGCCGGTGGGGTGCCGACCAGATAGCCCGAGGGTATCCAGCCCGAGCGACCCGTGTCGGGTTGGACCTCACGCCATCCTTCGCGGGAATTGAGGATGGTGACATGTTGCTCGGCGGAGATCTTGCCGAGAATCTTGTACTGCGTCCCGGGCCCCCGACGGAGATTGAGGGTGACCTTCCCGCTGACCCAGGCGTCTTCTGCCTGCGAGGTTTCGGGGCACGTCCCGAGCGCGCAAACGATGGCCAGAGAGATCCCGAAGCAGCGAAGCGGATGCCGGATATCCATCCGTGGAGTATCGGGGCATCCGTGCGGGATCACAAGCCCTAGTCGACAATCCCCGCCGCGACGCGCTCGAGAGTAGAAAAAGTAAAGGGAAACGAGTGTTTTTCGTCGCTCTTGTGGGCCTCGGTCCGGACCTCCCGAAAGGAATCGGTGTTGATCGGGGGCAGAAAGACGTCGCCGTCCGGGGAGGCGTGCACGCGGGTCAGGTAGATGCGGTCGGCGATCGGGAGGGCTTCGGCATAGAGAGAAGCGCCACCGATGATAAAGGCCTCGGTTTCACTAGCCTTTTTGGCGATTTCGAGCCCCTCCGAGAGCTCCCCCACGACCTCGGCCCCCTGTAAACTCAGGGTTTTCGATCGAGACAGGACCAGATTGACGCGGTCGGGCAGGGGGCGTCCGATGGAATCCCAGGTGAGCCGCCCCATGAGGATATGGTGCCCGGTGGTCAGGGCACGGAATCGCTTGAGGTCGGCCGGGAGCCGCCAGGGCAGCTCTCCGTTGCAACCGATGACGTCGTTCTCGCCCGCCGCGACAATCAGCGAGACTTTCAAACGGCGACCGCGGCTTTGATATGAGGGTGAGGATCGTAGGCCTCGAGTGAAAAATCCTCATATTGGAAGTCGAAGATCGAGTCCCGGGCGTGCAGGATCTTCACTGAAGGCAGGGGCCTGGGCTCGCGGCGGAGTTGCTGGCGGGCCTGCTCGAGATGGTTGGCGTAGAGGTGGGCATCCCCGAGGGTGTGGACGAATTCTCCTGGCTGCAGGCCGGTGGTCATCGCCATCATCTGGGTCAGCAGGGCGTAGGAGGCGATGTTGAAGGGTACGCCCAGAAAGACGTCGGCACTGCGTTGATAGAGTTGGCAGGAGAGCCGGCCCTCGCTGACATAGAATTGGAAGAGGCAATGGCAGGGCGGCAGCGCCATTTTTTCGACATCGGTCGGGTTCCAGGCCGTCACCATCAGGCGTCGCGAGTCCGGATTGGTTCGAATTTCGTTCTCTACCCAGGCGATCTGGTCGATCGTCTGCCCGTCGGGTCCGGGCCATGAGCGCCATTGATGCCCGTAAACAGGGCCCAGATCCCCATCGGGGTCGGCCCACTCGTCCCAAATGGAAACACCGTTCTGTTTAAGCCATTCAATGTTCGTTTCGCCCCGCAGAAACCAGAGCAATTCAATAATAATCGAGCGCAAGTGGAGCTTTTTCGTGGTCAGGCACGGAAAGCCATCGGCCAGATCAAAGCGCATCTGGTGTCCGAAAACGCTGCGAGTACCCGTCCCCGTGCGGTCATTGCGGTCGCAGCCGGTCTCAAGAATTCGGTCAAGAAGGTCGAGGTATGCACGCATGGCGACTTCCGAGCATAGTCGGAACCTGGATCTGGCTCCATGGTTCGGGGCCCGTTCAGGGCGATTTTTTCGAAAATCGCTTGGGAGGGTTTTCGGTCCGCGAGGAGCCCGCAGGAATGCCGTCTGTTTGGGCAAATGCTTGCCATTTGCGCAGCATTTTCCGGAGGCGGGGGCTCCGCTTGCATTGGCCCTACCAGTTTATGTAGAATAATTGGACTTCTCGTCGTCCCAAAGTGGTGATGACGTTCGGGCATGATGGTTGCTGTGTGGATGTGGTGTGGCCTGCGAGGCAGGATTGGCTCTCGGATCGAAAAGGTCCCAAGTGCGAACTTTGCGTAAAGCTTGATCCATTTGGAGGGCGTCTCCAATGGGTCCAAGGGCTCGCCCAGAATTGAATGAGGAGGATAAAGAGATGAAAAGTATGAAAACAGGAAAGAGCTTCCGCTTTGCGGTGGCAATGATGGCTGCGGGTTCGCTCGCAATGGCGGGTGTGGCGCAGGCGGACGAGGTTGTCCCCGGAGAAGCCGTCATCGTCGGCGAAGAAGTCGTCGTCGTTGAAGAAGGCTGTGCAGACTGCCCGGTTGGCAATAATGGATTTGTTTCCATTGCCGGCGGGGTCGACCTTTATGACAAGTATTTCTTCCGTGGCTTGACCCAGATGACGGGCGGCATGCAGGCACAGCCTTGGGCTGAGCTCTCGTTCCAGCTGGTCGACAATGGTGATGGTCCCTTCCAGAACGTTGCGTTCTTCGTCGGCACCTGGGCCAGCCTGAACTCCAAGGATCTGACCGCTGGTAATGTCGATGCTCTTGAGTCGCCGGCTCCGTTGTACGAGTTGGACCTCTACGTGGGTGTGAGTGCCTCGCTCGGCGCCGGTTTCAGCGCCTCGGTGAGCTACGTCAACTATCTGTATCCGAACGTTGATTTCGCGACGATTCAGGAAATCGACCTCGGCTTCAGCTTTGATGACTCCGAGCATCTCGGTGCCTTCGCCCTTTCGCCTTACGTCCTGTTCGCCTTTGAGGTGGCCGGTGGCGGTAGCGGGATCAATGGAGACAAGAATGGCAGCTATCTCGAGATCGGAGCCGAGCCCGGCTACACGTTCAACGAAGATGGTTCCACGCCGGTTACGGTCAGCGCCCCGATCGCTTTGGGCATGGCCATTGGCGAGGACTACTACTACGGTGGCGATACCCTCGGCTTTGCTTCGCTCGGCCTGAACGCTTCGGCTCCCCTTTCGTTTGTGCCCGCGGGCTACGGCGACTGGTCGGTCTGGGGCGGCGTGACCGGAATTTGGCAGGCGGCAGCCATCCGCACGGGTGGTACCGACTGGAAGCCGAACTTCGGTGGCGGTATCTCCATGGAGTACTGATTTCCCTTTGTTCGGAGGGCGGTTCCCGAAAGGGGACCGCTTGCCGGCAAGCGGTTTTCAAAAGGCCCTCGGCGCAAGCCGGGGGCC
>CBFHUR010000101.1:0-6509 GCA_965658895.1 Binatia bacterium | reverse complement strand
GCTTCGAGCTTGGCGGCCGCTCGATTGATCTTGAAGGCGGCTCTGGATTCGGTTGCGCAATTCGTAGCCCCCGGCAGCCTGCGGCGGACCACATCATCCTGGCATTGTTGTCGGGCTTTGTACGTCGATCCAAAGAATTTCCGTGCTTCCAGCGCCGTGCGGTCCCGGCAGGCTTCTGCAGGTGATACCGCGGCTTCGCCGGGAACCGGCACCACGAAAAAAACGAGCAAAAGCCACCAAATGAGTTCCTTCGAGAGAAAGTCTTTCATCGTAGTAAAGTTCCCTTGTTTTGCACCTGATCTACAAATTTTTTGGAGGTCCGATTGTTCCCTTGTCGCTCGTGTGGATTCTGGAGGTTCGGAGCTTTGGATGTGTGTTTTATTTCGATAGATAGGGGACAACCCGAAAATCTATTAGGCAAATTCCCAGAGTCGGGCGATTGCTGCAATGTCCCTGCGAACGTAATGCTTGTCTTTTCTTGCATCGGGAGCCTCGGGTCACGGCATTCCGTATCGGGGCTGATTCGCCGGCCGCCGGAGTTCTTTCTCCCGTTTCGAGCCTCACAGGGAAAGCGAGCGCGTCGTGGCACTGCGAGCAAATGGCACACCCTACCCGAAGCGGGACTTCCTGCCCGGAATCTTTGCCATGGACTTGGCCAAAAGGTGGTCTGGCCAAGGCCAGGGCGAGGTCAAGAGTGCACCTCGGTCCTGACCCCTGCGGTAGTTTGATGGCTCTTCGGGATCAGAGTTCCGGCGTTTGGAGTCAATCAGAAAAGAGTTTTGATTGATGGAGATGCTGCGCGATTCGGGCCGCCGGATAGCTCACGCGGGATCGCAGACATCCGCTTTGCATTGCCGATGGCTCTGGACGTGGCTCAGGCAGATAAGGGCCGCGCCGGATAGAGTGCCGACAATCTCCCAGGTCTCGCCGAGCATATCATGCGCGACGGTGACGCTGGCAATTGAAACCAGAAGTCCAGCCAGCCCCAGAAAGAAAATGGGCCATTGTCGATGCTGGGAACATCCGAGCGCCAGCCCGATCAAGCTGGTGGGCAACAGGAGCAGGATGAGGCCCCGGTGCACGCTCTCATCGAACGGCGCCAGTAGCGCCGCCGATGGAGCGGCAATCAAGAGGATGGGGACCAGGAGGCAATGCACCGTGCAGACGAGCGATATCCCGATCGCCGCCTTGTTCAGCATTTCGGTAATATTAAACATGGCGCCTGCCGTGGGCAGTTATGTCCTGATCCTTTCTCGGTACTAGAAGGTCACCCGGATACCGCCAGTGAAGTTACGTCCCGGCAGCGGCGCCCGATCGCGCAGGAATGACTCGGAAGCCCGAGCTTCTTCGTTTAGCAGGTTCGTCATGCGGAAGAAAAGCAGGGGTGTGACCGGAAGATCCATCATTTCGAGCGCATAGTCGAATCCGAGGTCCAGCATCGTGTAGCCTGCTGTCGAGAACTCGCCGTCAGGTACACGATCCTGCTTGTTGGCGTGCAGGACATCGAGTTCGGCCCGGAATGTCTGGTATTCGTATACCAGGCTTCCGCCGTAGCGGACGGGCGGCATTCTGGGCAACGGTTGATTGGTCTTGAGGTTCTGGGCGTAGACCCCATCGGCCCGGCCGATCAGATGGAGGCGGTGGGGGCCGTCTTCGAGCAGGTGGAATGCAACCTCGAATTCTCCGCCGGTCAGCTCTGCGTCGGCGGCGACGAAGCGACCGATCTCGATCTCGTCGCGCTCGACTCCTGTTCCTTCAAGGTAGGTGAAGTTCCAGTATCGGTTGTAGAATCCGTTAATCGACCAGTCCACAATCGAGAACTGACCGGCGTAGCCGATATTTACTCCAAAAGCGTTTTCCGTATCGAGGTCAGGGTCTCCGATCTCGTAGAACCCGGTAGATACGTGAACCCCTCGAGCATATAGCTCCTCAAAACTGGGGGCTCTCATGCTCCAGGACGTGTCCAGGCTGATATACTGGGTGTCCATGAAGTCGTAAATGACCCCGGCCGACGCGCTGCCGAGCGGGAATTCGCGGGTTCCGGCGGGGCCGAAGGCACCGCCTCCGCCGGAGGCTACCGACGCGTAGTCGAAACGCGCGCCGAGTTCGATCGTTACGGGCGCAAGGTCGACCTCTTCAATCACGAAAAGCGAGTTCGTCGACGAATAGGTGTTGGGCAGAAAGCCTTCTTCTCCGCTCACCTTGAAATCGCTGAAAGTGCTCTGGAAGCCTACCGAACCCTCGAAAATCCCCAGTCGCTCGTGGACGGCCTCGACGCGGAGGTCGTAGGCCTTGTTCTTGAAGGTCGTCGCGATGAAGCTACCTTCGCTTTCGTAGTGTTCGTAGTCCACCAGACGAAGTCTTGCTTCCGCTGAGTGGAGTCCTTCGAAGGGGTCCGAGATTCCGGCCGCGAAGTCCAGGGACCAGGAGTCCATATCGATCAGGATGGGCGGTTCTTCGCCGCCTTCGCCGCCATGGCCGTGGCTGTGGTCATGACCGGCTTCGTGGAAGATGACGCCATAATTTGTCGAGAAGTTGGCGACAGCGGCACCGACGAAGAACTTGTCATCGATCCACGATACGCCTGCGTTGAAGCCCGTGTATTCCACCTGACTGTTGGGAATCGAGCCGTAGGCTTCTTCTTCCTCTTCCTCGCCGTCTTCGTCCGCTTCGGCGGCCTCTTGCTCGCGAAACTGCTTGGACTCAGCGTAACCTGGAATGGAGACTTCGCCGGCCGTAAAGCCGAAGCCCTTGAGTCGATAGACGATGTTCCCGACTTCGCCATCGATAACGGCTGCGCCACCGAATCCACCGTCAACAGAGGAGCCACGAAGCTCGACGGAGCCTTGAACCGGCTTGCCGACCGCCTTCTTTGGAACGCGGTGCTCGATAGTGTTCACGACGCCGCCCACCGAATTGGGGCCGAAGCGGAGTGTGGCAGGTCCCCGAAGGATCTCGATTTTTTCGACGCCCAGGGTGTCCACGGTGACTGCGTGGTCTTGGCTGGAGGAGGAAGCATCCGGGACATTCAGCTTGTCGATCAGCATCTGGATGCGGGGACCACCGAGGCCGCGAAGGATCGGACGACTGGCGCCTGGTCCGAAATACGTCGCGCTGACGCCCGGCTCGTAGCGAAGAGTTTCACCGATGGTCGGTTGCTGCTTCTGCAGGAGCTCCTCGCCCGTAAGAGTAGAGACGGCGCCAGCGAGTCGGCTGGCCGACCGCGGCACTGCACTCCCGGTGACGACGATCTCGTCGAGTCCGAAGGACAGGACCTTTTCTCGGGGAGCCTTCTCCTCGAAGGTCTCATCATGCTGACCGTGCGCATGAGGGTGTTCGGTACCTTCGGCGGTATCATCGCTGGCAGTTTGCGCTGCTGCCTCGGCTGCTTCGGCTGCCAGGACCGGTGCACTCAGGAACAACGAGAATGCCGCGGCAAGTCCGAAGTGGACCGTCAACTTAACTAGATTTCGATTCCATTGATTTTGCATTTGTTTCTTCCACTCTTCTGTCGATCTGGAGATCGGATACGGCTGCGCCAAGGAATAGGGCTTTCGTTCTCGACCTCCACAATTCCGGAACAAGGATTCCGTAGCCCTCAACCCCGATGGGGCAACTGAGTCCGGCCCGCTGCGGCTTGCCGCAATGGTTCGGGACTGTGGTTGATCAGGTGGGTTCCTGAGGCGGGGCTCGTGCCGTCAAGCGAAACTCTTTCGCTCCTTCGGGCCTGGTTGCGGGCGGTTGGGCAGAAAACGCCGTGACCGCAGCCGCTGCATCCGGCATGGGTCCGTTGGTGTGCGCGAGTGCATCGGCGGTGACTGCAACGCAGGTGCTGCAGGCAGGCAGCTCGTCTCGATCGAGATGTTCCGTCTCGTGAAGGGTGCCGAGGCTCCAGACGGACAGAGTCGTTACGATCGCGACACGGGCGGCCAGCCGAATCCAGCGAGTCTGCCACGCGAGTGCGAGGTTTCTGTTGGGCCTCACCATGCTCGGACAGGAATCTAGCTCTAATGCAACTGAATTGCAACGGCGATTTCGGGGCACGAAAAGCCGGTCGACCGACTGGATTGACTCAGCACGAATCGCAACGGCCGCGCAGGACGACGTCCTGAACGTCGCCGATTGGACGACCGGCCTTGTTGGGCAAGCGGATATCCATAGCGGGAAGGCAGACGATGTCCCCGCAATCGTTGCAGAGAAAATGGGGATGTTCCGGGCCGTCGCTATCTTTGGCGAGGAGGCCCTCGAAGCGCCAGATGTGGTCGCCCAGATCCACCCGTGTCGCCAGTCCGTTTTCGACCAGATCGTTCAGGTTTCGGTAGACCGTCGCCCGGTCAAACCCGAGCGGCACGAGTTCCTCCGCGAGGTCCGCATGGCTCATGGGCGCCTTTGTAGACTGGAGTCGCCGGAGGACCTCAAGTCGCGGCATTGTCGCCCGGAGGCCAGCCTGGCGGAGAATCTGCTTCAAGTCGGCTGGTTGCAGTGCGGAATTGTTCCGGGGATCAGACATCAGAGAAATTTCTATCAGGGGATCGGTTTTCAGGCAACGGGCCTAACGCAAATTAGTTGCAGTTGCGATTTGCGGTTGACGGGAAGGCAGTAGCGGTGCTAGACGAGGAGGGCGATGTTCGGAAGACAAGGCAGAAACGGACGGAGGATCGCTTTTGCGGCGGGTTTCTCGCTGCTCGTCGCCGTTACTTTCGGGATCGCTCACCAGCTGGAGCACGATGTTGCTCACCTTGCTGAGGATTGCACGGTTTGTGCAACCGTACGCACTCCACTTGTGACAGTGGCAAGTTCTGTTGCACCGGCTCCCGTGCTGGTTCGCTCGGCGGTGGTCTTGATGCCGTCCAGCGAGATCCCGTCACTGGTCTCCTTCTCGGTCCGCACTAGTCGCGGACCGCCGCTTGCCTGACGCCAATAGGCCTCGGTACGTGCCGCGTGGGTCATTCGTGATCTTTCAGGCTCCCATTGCTTCGGGATTCTGAGATCGTGACTCGGTCATTTCTGTCGTGCGCCTTCGAGGATCTCGTGGTGGCCGTGGAGTGCGCCGGTAAGGCGCTCGCCATGGTTAACCGCGGTCAGACCAACTTTCCGGATTTGGGTCCGGGATCAGCAAGCGAGTGTGGGAAATGATCAGCAAATGTATGCATGAGAGTTGTAAAGGGGGCTTCGGTGCCTGGACGGGCGGCTGCCGTCGGGGTCGGGCGGGAGTGCTTTTGCGGGGATGGATGCTGGCGTTGGTTCTTTTCGGCGCCGCATGTGGCAGCCCGCACCCTGTCGCCGATGATCCGCACGTCGATTTGATGATCGGCGCCAGTAGTCCGGACGGTGGTTCGTTGGTCGTGGATTACGACTTTAGCCAGGCGTTCGAAGTCTATGAGAGCACCATTGTCGGTGGATTTGTCCCTTGGTCCGGCAGCGATCCCGGTTTCGGCCTGGTCGAGTTCGATGAGCCCGACGAAGGCGTATATCCTCTCCAGTCCGGAGTCGAAGTGACCCTGGTCATCACCGCTCTCGATCCGGGAGTGGCATTCCGTTTTAACGGCATGACCTTGGATGAAGTGGGAGATTTCGTAGTTCTGGGTAGCTCCCCCGGACTCCATGGGCACGGCGAATGGGAAGTTGTCCTGCCAGAAGGAACCGAGACAGGTGAGTATATGCTCGAGTTCCGCCTCGAAGCGGACATGATCTACGATCCGTCCGATCCGGCACTGGCTCGCCTTGTTCCCGTCGAAGGGGCCGGTCATGACGATCATGATGGTCACGACGGTCATGACGGTCATGACGATCATGGCGATGATCACGACGAGCATGGCGACGACCACGACGAGCATGGCGATGATCACGACGAGCATGGCGATGATCACGACGAGCATGGCGATGATCACGACGAGCATGGCGATGATCACGACGAGCATGGCGATGATCACGACGAGCATGGCGATGATCACGACGAGCACGACGATGATCACGACGAGCACGACGATGATCACGACGAGCACGACGACTGAGGTCTGAATCGATGGCGGGCTTGAGTCCTCCCGGGTCAAGAGATCCGGGAAAGCCCCCGCTTTGTCGGTAGGTCGCGACCCGAGGGGCGTTGCCCCAATGCTCGCAAGTGCCATGCGGCCAGAGGGAGCGAGCGCTGTTCAGCCGTCGTCCTGTCAAACAAATATTCAAGCACTAAACCATTCCTTCAAGTTTTTAATTGAGATTTCTTTTTTTAATCAACCACAGAAAAAGGAAACAAAAATGAAGATCACTGGGAAATCATTGGTGACGGCTCGCTTCGACGGTGGAGACCAACTACCTATTTCCTACGGGACGCCGCGTGGCGATACGCGCGGTCTTTGTGATGACCCGGAGAAGGAAAATACCGCATTCGTTCTTCAGTGGAATTATTCCAACCTCGAAGACGGAGAACATTTGCTCGAGATTCTCGATGGTGGGGAAGTTTGGCGTGCGGTGAGCTTCGAGGTGCAACGTGTGGCCGGTGCCCGTTTCCT
>CBFHUR010000100.1:0-6659 GCA_965658895.1 Binatia bacterium | reverse complement strand
TTCTGGTGGGGCCCCAGCCCCCCGGGCACGCCCCGGGTTTCCGGCAACTTCTATCCCTCATGTGAAGAGAAATGCCTTCCGATTCTGGGCCATATGCTCTGTGGCGGCGAGCAACCAGCGCCGCCGATGGCCGTCGTTTTCGAAGACGACGACCTTCTGGTGGTCGACAAGCCCTCAGGCTTGCCGTCAACGCCCGGGCGAACGCTGGAAGGCGTCGATTGTGTCGAGACGCGGATGCAGCTCCTTCGACCGGAAAAGGAATTCCTGCGCGCGGTCCATCGCCTCGATACGGCAACCTCCGGCCTTCTGATCCTCGCGCTCCGCCCCGAAGTCCTGCGCAAACTCCAGTCGGCCTTCGCCAAGCGCCAGATCGAAAAACATTATTCCGCGATCGTTGCGACATCGCCCGAAAAGGCTCAAGGCTGCATCGAGTTGCCTCTGTTCGGCGATCCCGTCGACCGCCCCCGCCAGAGAGTCGACCTTGTTCACGGAAGTGCGGCACGAACCCATTGGCGGCTGCTGGGCAAAACCGAACTCGGCTACGAGATCGATCTGCAACCAGAGACCGGACGCACCCACCAGCTCCGGGTGCACCTCGCCGACTCCGGGGGCCTGCAACGCCCGATCATCGGGGACACCCTTTACGGGGGCATGGCGCACCCTCGCCTCCTGCTGCACGCACGCGAGATCGCCTTTCCTCATCCTGTAACCGGCGAGCGGACGCAGCTGACGACCCGGGTTCCCTTTGGCAGATAGGCGGTCAGCCGCCGACAGCCACGATCGCCCGCGCCACCAGATCCAGATTCGCCGGAAACAGACCCGCGACATTGATGCGTCCGCTTCCAACCAGGTACACCGCATGCTCCGAGCGCAGCGTCTCGACCTGCTCGCGCGAGAGGCCAAGCAACGAGAACATCCCTCGCTGCTCGCGCAGGAACTCGAAATCACCTCGAGCACCGGCGGCTTGCAAGGCATCGGCCAGACCACCACGCATCCCCTGAATGCGGTCTCGCATCACTGCGAGTTCGTCGCGCCATTGAGCGGCCCGTGCAGGGTCGAGAAGAATCGTCGAGACCAGTTGCCCCCCATGGGCAGGTGGATTCGAGTAGCTGGTGCGAATGGCAATCTTGATCTGGCTCAAGGCCGCCGTGGCATGCTCCGGTGTCCCGGCCACCAGGGTCATCGCCCCGATACGCTCGCGATAGAGCCCGAAAATCTTCGAAAAGGAGCTGCAGACCAGAAACTCGGGAACGCAGGCGGCGATTTCGCGCAAACCGGCGACGTCCTCTTCCAATCCGGCACCAAAGCCCTGATAAGCCAGATCCACCAGCGGTAACCAACGCTTTTCCGCGGCAATGGACGCAATTTCCTTCCAGACATCCAGGTTCGGGTCGACACCCGTGGGATTGTGACAACACCCATGCAAAACCACGATATCCCCCGCCGGGACATTTCGGAGCGCCGCCAGCATCGCCTGAGAATCCAGTCGCCCGGTGGCAGGCTCCAAATATGGATAGATCTCGGTCGAGAGCCCCGCGGCTCGAAAAATGGCCGGGTGGTTGGGCCAGGTGGGATCCGAGAGCCAAATTTTGGCCTCGGGATGATGATTCCGGAGAAAATCACCCGCAATGCGCAGCCCTCCGGTTCCGCCCGGGGTCTGCACGGTGACCGCACGGCCACCGGCCACCAGGGGATTTTCATTGCCGAAAAGCAGCCCGCGAACCGCCACTCCAAGCTCGGGAGGACCCGAAATCGGTAGATAAGTCTTGGTTTTTTCACCAGCAAGCAGGGCCGCGCCCGCCTCCTGCACGCAGCCCAGAACTGGCGTTTTCCCAGCTTCGTCTTGATATACGCCCACGGTCAGATTGACCTTGGTTTCCCGGGGGTCCGCCGCATAGCTCTCTGACAATCCGAGGATCGGATCTGCGGGTGCTTCCTGAATTTGTTCAAACATCTCTAAATCCTTGCCCTTATCCGGAACTTACTGCGCCTATCGTACTTTGCCAACGCTGGTATTCCAGTGGAAGCCCCAAGGCTTGTCTCCACGACTGTCCAGAGCCCCCGGGACGGACCAATAGGCGAATATCCGCTTCGGCTTTACTTCTGGGCAGGTTTTTCTGATAATCGCCCGAAAGTTCGTGCTATCCGCGAGTGCTTCTACTCGCACCGCACAACGGGAGGAAGGATCAATGCAAAGGGGAATCCTGCGAGCGATGCTCGCAACCGGAATGGTCTTCGGACTCTGCCTGCCAGCAGCCGCAGACGAGATCGTCGCTGAAGAGGTAATCGTTGGAACTCAGGCCGAGCCCGCCGCGCCGGCCGTCGTTGCCGAACCCGCCAAGGATCGAAGTGGCCCCTTTCTGGGACTCGGTATTTCCTACTTCCTCGAGGAGTTCCCGGGCTCCGGGGTTGACTCGAACGGACAAGGCTATGCGACAGACTACGACAATAGCTGGGGCTTCAACCTTCGCGGAGGTTACCGCTTCAATGACTATCTCGCGGCGGAAGGCGTGCTGGAATACGCCGATGGCTACAGCTCCAAGGTCGAGCGCCCCAACCCGGCGGGCCTGATCGGCGTCGACTCCGACACCATTGACGACTCGCGCTGGTCGATCGACTTCGCGGTCAATGCCAAGGCAATTCTTCCGCTGGGACGCTTCGAGCCCTACGTCTCGGGTGGCATCGGCTTTCTCTACATGAACGAGCTCTCGATTGAGGAACTCGAGATTCCCGGAGAAGGCCGCGTCAAGTACTCCCAGAGCGACGACCCGGTTGTGTTCATGGGTCGTGTCGCCGCCGGTGTCGACTTCGCCATCAACGATACCTTCGGTGTATTCGCCGAGGCTGCCTATCTGCTGCCCACCTCGAGCCAATCGGACTACAACGCGATCGCGGTGAATTTTGGTGGCCGTCTAACCTTCTGATTCTACTCCAGGGAAAAAAAGAGCGTCATGGCCTCGCTGCCATGGCGCTTTTTTTTTACTCAGAAGCGCCGGACCAGCCGGGCTGGCGGGGCGCGGTCGGCCGGCGATTCGGCGGATTGCGCTGCAGCCGCGACCTTTTCCTGAGGGTCAAAGTCCTCCCAACGGGAGTTCGAGGTCGCGTGGATTCCACGCACCTGAAGAGCGAGATCATCAGGATTGGTCGCCTGAGCAATCGCTTCCTCATAGGTGATCAGATCCTCGCGATAGAGGCTCATCAGGGACTGATCGAACGTCTGCGTCCCATAAGTGGCATGCCCCTTTGCCATGGCGTCGGTCAACTCGCGTGGGCTGCGAGCCGGGTCCTTGATGATATCGCGCACCAGCGCGGTGTTGAGCAGGACCTCGACGGCAGGAACCATTCCCTGCCCATCGGCCCGCGGCACCAGGCGCTGACTGACAATGCCGCGGAGAACCGAGGATAGAACCACGCGGATCTGATCGCGCTGGTGGTCCGGAAATGCCTGAATGATACGGGTCACGGTCTCGGGAGCATCGAGGGTATGCAGCGTGCTCATCACCAGATGCCCTGTCTCGGCGGCCATCACCGCGGTTTCAATCGTGTCGAGATCGCGCATCTCGCCGATCAGAATCACGTCAGGGTCCTGGCGCAAGGCGCCCTTGAGCCCGGCGGTAAAGCTTGCGACATCGACGCCAACCTCACGCTGGCTGACCATCGATTGATGATCCTTGTGGAGGTATTCGATGGGGTCCTCCACGGTCATGATGTGGCGCTGCTCGCCCTGATTCATCTGATCGATCATGGACGCCAACGAGGTCGATTTCCCCGAACCGGTCGTTCCCGTCACGAGAATCAAGCCACGAGATTCGGTGGCCAGTCGCTGCACGACTTCCGGCATGCGCAATTCCTGCAACGATCGGACCTGACTCGCAATGGCCCGCAGTGCAATCCGGAGCTCGCCTCTTTGATGATAGATATTCACCCGGAAGCGGCCCAACTCGTCGTTGCCGTAGCCCAGATCGATCTGTCGATCCGCGGCCAGTCGATCCCGTTGCGGGGGATCGGTGAGGTGCTCGACGAAAGCTTCCAGATCCTTTGCCGTCAAAGGCGCAAACTTCTCTTCTACCGCCAGACGTCCATAACGTCGGAAAATCGGGGGCGAACCGATCTTCAAATGAACATCGGACGCATCCCGAGAAAAGGCCCACCGTAGAATCTCATCCACCTGCCGCATAGCCACCATCCCCTTCTCTTCTCCATCGGCAGCAGGGGCCGCAGCCTTAAATCCAGAAAAAAAGGGCGCCGCATATGGCGACGCCCTTTTCCGGATCTCCCTGAATCTCTCCGGGAAACCTTATATAACTCAGCTACTTGCGCCGACCTGACGCCTTCACCGGCTTGGGGTCGGGCTGGACATCGGCGCCCTCGGCACCTGCCGCCGCCGACATGGCCGCACTCCCGGGAGCCGGAATTCCCTTCTGCTCGCGGATCACGGCCTCGATTTTGGTGGCGATCTCCTGGTTCTCCCGAAGGAATTCCTTTGCGTTTTCGCGACCCTGACCGATGCGATCCCCGTCATAGGAATACCAGGAACCGGACTTTTCAACGACGCCCGCATCGACTCCGAGGTCCAGGATTTCACCCTGGCGCGAGATCCCCTTGCCGTAGAGGATATCGAATTCAGCCTCCCGGAAGGGAGGCGCGACCTTGTTTTTGACGATCTTGACCTTGGTCCGACTGCCCACGACTTCGTCGCCCTGCTTGATCGCGCCGATCCGACGGATGTCCATGCGCACCGAAGAATAGAACTTCAGTGCATTCCCGCCAGTGGTGGTCTCGGGATTGCCGAACATCACACCAATCTTCATGCGGATCTGATTGATGAAAATCACGATCGTATTGGACCGGGAAATCGTGCCCGTCAGTTTACGAAGCGCCTGTGACATCAAACGCGCCTGCAAACCCATCTGGGGATCACCCATATCCCCTTCGAGTTCGGCCCTCGGCACCAATGCCGCCACGGAATCCACCACCAGAACATCGAGTGCTCCGGAGCGAACCAGAGTTTCGGCAATCTCGAGCGCTTGCTCGCCATTATCCGGCTGCGCGATCAGCAATTCGTCGAGCTGCACGCCGAGCTTGTCGGCATAGACTGTGTCCAGAGCATGCTCGGCGTCAACAAAGGCACAGGTGCCACCGAGTTTTTGCGCCTCCGCGACAATCTGCAGGGAGAGCGTGGTCTTGCCCGAAGATTCGGGCCCGTAGATCTCGATCACACGCCCGCGCGGCACCCCGCCCACGCCCAGCGCGATATCCAGAGAAAGAGAACCCGTCGATACAGCCGCAATATCCGGAGCCACAGCCTCCGAACCGAGTTTCATGATGGACCCTTTGCCAAATTGTTTTTCGATCTGGCCAATCGCCAGTTCCATCGCCCGTTCGCGGTTCTCGTCCATCTTTTTCTCCCTCTGTGTTCCTGCAATCAGCGATGCCCGGTCGGGCGCGGCTTGCGGGTATTTGTCTGTTCCAGCTCTATGTTTTCGCCCCGTGTCTAGCCGGGTCGAGTCCTGTTGTCATTGTCCGCGGCCCCATCTGGCAGCGACCTCGCGATTTTCGCCTTTTCTTCGTATCACCTTCGAAAGCCGGATTCCAGCACATCGAGGTTTTTTGCCCAACGACGGATCCAGTCGAGTGCGATCTGGGACGTGAGCAACTTGATCCAGTCCCGAGAACCCCAGAGTTGATGGCGCCTCGAGATCACTCCGTCGGGTGTCGCCATCGCAAAACAAACCGTCCCGACAGGCCGCTCCTTGGTGCCGCCCCCGGGACCCGCAATCCCCGAGGTGGCGACCGCGATATCCGACCCGGCACGCTCGCGGGCGCCCTGGGCCATCGCCCGCACGGTTTCCTCGCTCACGGCGCCAAATTCCTCCAGAGTGGCCGCGGGCACACCCAAAACCTCCTGCTTGGCCTGATTGGAGTAGGTAACAAAATCGGCAACGAAGTATGAGGAACTGCCGGGGACATCGGTCAGACGGCTGCCGATCAAGCCGCCCGAGCAGGATTCGGCCAGAGCGACCGTCGCCCCCCGTTCCTGCAAGGCATGGCCGGCCGCCTCTTCCATCAAGGTCTCGCCCTCCGCATAAATCGTTCCGCCGAGGCGTTCATGCAAACGCGCCGAGAGCTCATCGAGTCTCGCCTGCGCATCCTCCCCACGAATCAACAACGTGATGCCGATCTTGGGGAAACTCGCCCGGAAACTTACTCGAGCCGCATCCGCCTGGATCACCTCGGCCACCGCCTCGTCGAGCGCCGATTCGCTCATCCCGAAGGTCTGAAAGGTGCGCGCCAACGGTGGTACCACGTCGCCTTGTTGTGCGGTCACCCAAGGCACCACGGTCTCGTCGAACATCGGCTTCATTTCCCGGGGGACTCCCGGCAGAACCACCAGGTGACGGAGCCGCTCCTCCCCGCGGATCTGACGAGTGGTGGACACTCGATAACCGGGTGCGGTTCCCAGAGGATTGGGAACGATGACGGCCGACTCCGGAAAATAGGCCTGTTTCAGGTTGTTTTCCGGCATCGGGCGGCGCATCGCCTCGAACATCCGACGCATCCGATCCGCAGTAGGCTCGTCGAAACGAAGCTCTTCTCCCAGAAGGCCCGACACCGTCTCGGTGGTGAGATCATCGGCTGTGGGACCAATACCACCGGTC
>CBFHUR010000099.1:0-6742 GCA_965658895.1 Binatia bacterium | reverse complement strand
GCTCAACACGTTCTATAATGGGCAGGACTACGGCGTCTGGGGCAGCATGGTCTACAACTTCGGTAGCGTCGGGATATTCGATGATCTGAACGCCAAGGTGCTGGGATCCTGGCGGGGACGCGACAGTCGCACCCGGGAAGATGTCGACCTGACGTCGGATAATGTCGTCGAGCTTTCGGATGTCTCGATTGACGACTTCCCCGGAGAGCCCTTCAGCGGCACCGCTGCTCTGGTCGAGGCACAGGTCTATGGTGAGGCTTTCGACGGGCGCGTCAGCGGCGTTGGTGGATTTTTCGCCAGCTGGAACAACTCTTCCGTCGGGCGATTGGTCAAGACACAACTGGACCCCCCACCCCCTGCACCGCAGACGCTGTCCCACCTCGGTGCCTTCACCTACGGACCTGTCGACCAGAACGACAGCGATTGGGCCTTTTATGGTCAGGCCACCTGGGACGTCCTGGAATGGATGAGCCTGACGGGCGGCCTGCGCTATACCAACGAGCGACGTGGTGTGACCCGCTCCAACATCTATCCCACCGGCGACCTCGACAATATCGGCACTCCGACATGCATTCACGAACCGGACCAGCCGTGCGCGCAATCCGGAGTCGCGGCCTATTCCTCCTGGACACCGATGGGTAGTATCGAATTGCTCGCACCAGAGGATATGCTGGGAGACAGCCCGATCGATCACCTGATGGGATACTTCACATACGCCAAAGGCTTCTCCAGTGGCGGTCTGAATGCGGTGATCGGTGCCGGTGTCGAGCAGGGGAGCCTCGTGCCGTACGCGCCATCCCTGGTCGACAACTTCGAGGTCGGCCTCAAGACCGTCGCCCTCGACCAGCGCATGACGCTCAATCTCTCGTTTTTCTTCATGCAATACGACGACATGCAGGTCACAGCCAACCGCTCGATTCCCTGCCCGCCGGGAAGTCCTGAGGATTGCGTGCCGCAAAATGAGCGTCTGATTCGCAACGCGGCGGCCTCGACCATGCGCGGCCTCGAGGCGGAATTGACCGTGCGCCCGATCGAGGGCTTGATGATCATGACCAATATCGGCGTTCTCGATTCTCGCTACGAGGAGTTCGAGGATGTTTGGGCGCTCGACGCCACCACCCCCTACGATCGTGCGGGAGAGACGTTCAACGGCGTGCCGCAGTTCACCAGCTATTTCGCGGTGCAATATTCACTACCGGTCAACCTGAAGCAGACTTGGCTCAGTGGCTGGCTGACACCGAGACTGGATTGGTCCTATCGATCCAAAGTCCACAATACCTTCCCCGAGGATTCTTCGGGGCGTGTGCCGGGGTACAATCTGCTCAATGCGCGTCTGTCCTACGAATTCATGGATGATCGGGCGCAGATCGCCCTGTGGGGCCAGAACCTGACCAGCAGCCGCTATTTCAACGGCGGTGGTGGTACCACCGGGTTCTTCGGCTACTCGCAGCGCTACTACGCCTCACCGGTGACCTTCGGCGGCGAGATCAGCTACCGCTTCGACTGATCCGAGAGAAGGTCAGCAGAGCGAGCGCGCCGGCCCCGGGGAAAACTCCGAGGGCCGGCAGCCACTTGTCTGCTGAGCTTGTCCGCAGACAAAGTACCGGAGGTGGGACTCGAACCCACACTCGGTTGCCCGAACCGGATTTTGAATCCGGCGCGTCTACCAATTCCGCCACTCCGGCTTGTCCGCGAACTACAGGGTTACGGGACGCATCCCTGCTTTGCCAGTTGTCGAGGCAAGATTCTGAAAATCAAAGCCCCATCTGGCGCACGGCCAGGTCCCGCATGATCTCCTCGGAACCGCCGCCAATCGCCACGACACGCACTTCCCGGTAGAGGCGCTCGACCGGCGTGCCACGCAGATAGCCCGCCCCGCCAAAGATCTGCAGAGCTTCCCGGGCACAGAACTCATAAACCTGGGTTGCGTGGAATTTGGCCTTGGCGATCTCGGCGACCGGCATCTCGCCTTCGTTGATCAACCACGCGATCTGATTCAGATACGCCTCGACCGCGTCCACGCGCGAGGACATCTCGGCGATCTTGTGACGGATCACCTGATGGCCCAGAAGGGGTCGGCCAAAGGTCTCGCGATCCTGGGCGTAGCGAATGGATTCCTCCAGACAGCACTTTGATGCTCCGAGTGCGGTCGCGATCAAGCTGACGCGCTCGAGGTTGAAGTTGTCCATGATCGCATAGAACCCGCGATCCTGTTCCCCGATCAGATTGCTTGCCGGAATCCGGCAATCTTCGAAGTAGAGCGTGGCGGTATCCGAACACCACCAACCCATCTTGCGGTCGATCATGGTCTGCGAGAAACCCGCCGTGCCGCGCTCGACAAAAAACAGCGAGATCCCGCCAAGCCCACCGTCACCGGTGCGCGCCCCGATGACGAAATATTGCGCCCGCATGCCGCCGGTGATGAAGGTCTTCGAGCCGTTCAAGACCCAATCGTCGCCATCTTTCACCGCCGTGGTCTGCATGCGCGCCACATCCGATCCGCCGCCGGGTTCGGTAATGCCGAGAGAACCACCCGCCTCGCCTGCCATGATCGGCGGCAGCGCCTTGGCGCGAATCTCGTCGGACGCCAGCGCCTGCAGCGGCCCGGTCATGATATTGCATCCGGCCAGTGCCGCCCCCGCGCCACCCGAGCCGCCGCGCCCGATCTCTTCACTCAGGATGGTCCGCATGAAGCAATCATCGAATCCCAGGCCACCGAATTTCTCGTCGATGCCCAGACCGTAGAAACCCAGGCTGCCGGCCTTGCGGTGCAGATCCCAGGGAACCTCGCCGGCTTCATCCCACTCATCGGCGAACGGAACGATTTCGGTCTCGACGAATTTGCGAACGGTTTCGCGGAAGGCAAGGCGGTCTTCGGTCTCGTAAATGCTGCGCATATGCGGAATCCTCTCTGCTGCAGGAGCCAAGACCAGACGTGCGCAAATTTCAAGTTCGGATTTCCCGGCAGCGGGTTTCCCCCTCACCGCTCGATCCTGCTATGGCCGAACCATGCACTCTGTTCGGCAAACTGTTCGGCAAACCTCAGGGGTCTCCCGGAATCACCCGACGCCATGGCCCCGAACGGGCCTGCTGGTACTTTTTGCTCTCGCCATGGCCATGGCGACCAGCGCGTGCAACAAGCAGGACCCTTCGCTGGAACCCGTGCAGGAAGCCCGTTTTGACAAGCCGCCCCCCGCATTGAACGACGCCGGCCAAAGCCCCGAACGCCATGTCTTCTGGGGCGATCTGCATATCCACACCAGCTACTCGTTTGATGCCTACACCCTCGGCGTCCGCGCCCTGCCCGACGACGCCTACGCCTTTGCCAAAGGCGAGACCATCCAACACGCACTCGGCTATCCGATCCGCGCTTCCCGACCACTGGACTTTGCCGCCGTCACCGACCACGCAGAATTCCTGGGCTCGGCGCGCATGCAGGATGCCGACTCCGGAAATTTATCCGATCTGCCCGGGATCATGCGAGACGGCAACCCACTGCAAATCACCTGGAACTATATCCGCACCAGCATGAGCCAGATGCGCGATGGCGAAACCCGCGCGGCCGCCTTTGCCACCAATGATGATACCGCGGCTCGCAACGCCTGGGATGATACGGTGGGGGCTGCCGAAAGGCACAATCAGCCCGGTCGGTTCACCACCTTCGTTGCCTACGAGTGGACTTCAATGCCGGACGACGAAAACCTCCACCGCAATATTGTCTACCGAAGCACGAAGGTTCCCGATCTTCCCTTCAGCTCGCTGGACTCCGACAACCCCGAAGACCTATGGCGCGCGCTCGACCTGCAGCGGCGTGTCGGCATGGAAATGATCTCGATTCCGCATAACGGCAACGTCAGCAACGGGCGCATGTATGACGAGGTCGGCTTTGACGGGACCAAGCTTGACGCGGCCTACGCGGAACTGCGTATGCGGAACGAACCGATCAGTGAAGTGTTTCAGGTCAAGGGCTCCTCGGAGACCCATCCCGAGCTCTCCCCCGACGATGAATTTGCCGATTTCGAAATCTTCGATCGGTTGCTGAGTGCCTCGACCGCCCGCAGCGAACCCAAGGGGAGCCATGTCCGTGATGCCCTGCGCCGCGGCCTGGAGATGTCAGCCGCCCACGGGTTCAACCCCTACCGGTTCGGATTTATCGGCAGCAGCGATTCCCACAACGCGAGCTCCTCGGTCGAGGAAGACAACTACCACGGCAAGTTGCCGATGATCGATGGCACCTCGGGCCTGCGGCTCGGCGAGACGCTGCTCCTGCCGACGTCCCAGAACCGCGCCCTGCGATGGGGCGCTGCCGGTCTTGCGGGAATATGGGCGACAGAAAATACCCGCGATGCCCTGTTCGACGCGATGTTGCGCAAGGAGACCTACGCATCCTCGGGGCCGCGCATCACGGTGCGTTTTTTCGCGAGTCGAGACTACCCCGCCGACTTGCTCGAGAGCCCCGATCGCATCCGCGAAGCTTATGCGCAGGGTGTCCCGATGGGAGGATCCATCGAGCCCGGAAAGGTCGCGCCACGCTTCATGGCCACAGCACTCAAGGATCCGGATGGCGCCAACCTCGATCGCATCCAGATCATCAAGGGCTGGGTGGACGCGACCGGAAAAAGCCACGAAGCGATTTTCGACGTTGCCGGATCCGGCGGCCGAACACCCGACCCCGCAACCCACCTTCTGGAGTCCGTCGGCAATACCGTCGATATCGAGACGGCCTCCTACACCAATACCATCGGGGCGCCGAGCCTGGAGGCCTTTTGGGTGGATCCCGATTATGATCCGACGCAGGAAGCCTTCTACTATGCCCGCGTCATTGAAATCCCGACGCCGCGGTGGTCGACCCATGACGCGGCCGCGTGGGGCACGCCCGCACCCGAGCCGACATCCATTCAGGAGCGTGCCATTACCTCGGCTGTCTGGGTCGAGGCCCTCAGAGAACAGGATTGAGGGGACTGGCCGCCGGTGTCCCCGGCTCGCATCCCGGCAGCCAGAGATCTCGGTCGAATTGCCGATTGGGGTGATCCAGAGCCGTCACCTTTGCCCCGTCGGCAAAATAGATGATCGTCAGCACCTCGCGCATCTTTTCGGTCTGATTGCCCGAGGCCGAGTGCAGAATCCAACCGGAATGAAAACTCGCATCTCCCGGATCAAAGCGACGCGCGCCTCCGCGGGAGAACCCCTCATCCCGAATTTTTTCTTCAAACACACGATGCGATTCATCCCCGATGGGGAAGGCCCCCAAATGCCCGTGGCGATGCGAGCCTTCGGCCAAGACCATGGGACCCATCGCCTCTTCCACGGCCACCAGCGGCATCCAGAGCGTAATCGTCTGGTCCGTATCGAGGGGCCAGTAGAACTGATCCTGATGCCAGGGCGTAAAACCACCACCAGGTTCCTTGAATAACGCCTGATCGTGATAAAGGCGGACGGCCTCTACGCCCAACAGATCGGCCGCGACCTGCGCGAAACGATGCGCGAAGACAAAGGCGCGCGCTTGCTCGCTACGCTGCCAGAGATTGCACATCTGGAGAAAGGCACGGCCATAGGTATCGCGTTGCGCCAGGGGTCGGTGCTCGAAGCGCCCGGCGGCTGCCGCCTCGAGAAGCGCGGGACGAAAGGCAGCGACCTCGGCAGGTTGGGCCAAACCGCGCACGACGGCATGTCCACACTCCTGAAAACTCCGGCAGGTCGCCGCATCGACAGGATACGGCTGGGTGAAATCTATCGGGTCTTCTGACACATCAGGCCTCACGTCCGTGGCACTCTTGCGGGCAACCGCCTCAGCCCTTGCCGGGCGTGGATAATTGACGAGCGGCGATCGCCAGAAAAACGGCCGAGACAACTTCCACGGTAATAAAGGGCGTGGCAAAGGCCGCTCCATGGACCAGCCACGCGAGGGCACGAAAGACCGCCGCTCCGCCCAGCAGGAGAACGCCTCCATAAAGGGAGTTGGCATGTCCGGGGCGCGCGCCATTGAGCACCATCAAGCCCAGCCCGACAAAGAAGGCTGTCATATCGCCCACTTGCGTGCTCCGCCCGAGGCCATCTAGCAGCGGCATCTCGAGGCCTGCTGCGGCCGCGCCGGGGTCCAGAATCCAATTGATCCCCTGCACCAGAAAAAACACTCCCAGAAGAGCCGTGATGATTCGGTAGGCATTCATATCCTTGATCTCCCTCTGCAAACACCTTGCGCGATTTTCCGATACCACGATTTGCCGAAGCGAAACAGCATCCGGTGACCGCCCATGTTAGCGTGCGACGTGGCTTTTGCACCGGATACCACCGCATTATGCCCTCATTGCGGGATCCACCACCGACTCGCCGCAACCAGCGAGGCGCGCGCGGCTGCCGCGCGGCTGCAGAACGAATTGCGCCAAAGCGATCAATTCACCCAGGAAGGCAAGATGCTGGGGGTGTTGGTCGGCGTGACGCCCGAGGGAGATCCCGTCACTCTGCGTGCGTTTTCCGGCATGTTGGCCGGGGCAACGTACGCCCCGGGATTTGTCGGGCCCACCCGCAGCGGAGGCCTGACCCGAGAGGAGGAACGCACAACGCTTGCCGCGCTCCGGCAGCTCAGCCGCGCGATTGAATCTCTGGGATCCGAAGACCTCGACGCCCGGATGGCTGCCGCTACCTCCGAACTCGACGCCGAGATTACCCGGTGGGAAGCCCGTCGCGCGGAACGCAAACAAGCCCGGCAAAAGGAACGCGCCGCCCTGGCGCAAGCGATGCA
>CBFHUR010000098.1:0-6806 GCA_965658895.1 Binatia bacterium | reverse complement strand
CAGAGGATGTGGCACGCGCCGTGGGCAGCGAATACCTGATCGGCCAGAGCGTTTACGGATTCGGGTTTGGAAACGTCGGTTACCACGCCCAGGACCTCGCCGCCCAGCTCGGCTTTTGCTGCCTCTAGCGCCGGCGCTTCCACGTCGGCGATCACGACCTTCATTCCTTCGCCCAGAAACGCCTTGGCCAACGCCTTTCCAATACCGCTGGCCCCACCCGTGACGACGGCAACCCGTCCCTTTAAATCTTTCATCGCTGTATCCCCTTGTGGTTTGACGTCCACGCCGAGCCGCTTGTCCGGCGCGTAACAACATCTGACGTCTTATCGCATCCGAGCGTGGGCGCCAGCGGTTTGCGGCGGGCAGGGCGGATAAATGAGAGAGCGAACCGCTTCCCGGAAATCATGTGGTTTGAGTGGCACGTGATCGGTGCTGGTGATGCGGGTCGATCTCGCTTAGGATGCGGCGCTGAAGCGATCACGAGAGAGGGAGAAGAAAAATGAAGTACAGCCTCGACGGCACCAAGGTTACCCTTGAGGGAGAGGGGCATTTTATCGCACCAAATGCCGCAGTCATCGGCAACGTGACTCTGAAGGACAGGGCGAGCGTGTGGTTCGGCTGTGTATTGCGGGGCGATTCCGAGCGCATTGAGGTGGGAGTTGGCAGCAATATTCAGGACGGCACCGTGATGCACGCCGACCCCGGCTTCCCGATGGTGGTTGGCGAGAATGTTACCGTCGGCCACAACGCGATGCTCCACGGTTGCACAATCGGTGACGGCACTCTCATTGGCATCGGCGCGGTGGTTCTCAATGGCGCCAAGGTGGGTAGAGGCTGTTTGGTCGGCGCGGGGGCTTTGGTCACCGAGGGTATGGAGGTCCCGGATGGTGCGATGGTGTTGGGGGCCCCGGCCAAGGTCAAGCGCGAGCTGGATGAGGGTGCCAAAGCCGCGCTGCGCATGAGTGCCGATCACTACGTGGCCAACGGTGCTCGCTTTGCGCGCGGGTTGAAGCTGCAGGATTGATTTAGAGTGCGGCTTTGGCCCGGAATCCTTCAAGGATCGGGCTGTCATTGAAGATGGACAATATCGGTCTCCGTGCTGCCGTGGGTCGTGCAGCGGATCGTCCGGTTTCGGCCCCTCCCGCCGGCGGGAGCCTGAATCTACGCGCTCAAGCTCGTGCCTGTGCAGAGCGTTGTTTATGCGGCGACCGACCAGGCGCTCAGCAGTTCTCCGGCGATGGCAAACAGGCCGCCCAGGCTCACGCCAAATGCGATTGCCCGGATGTAGGGAATCCCGGCGATGTAGATCACGGCATGTGCGACGCGCGCCCAGAAGAACTGTTGGGCACCAACCTCGGTGACCTCGTTCGAGACACCTGCGATCCCAGCCACGAGCACTAACGCCGCGAATGCGGGCAGATTCGCCAGCAGGTTCAAATGAGCCCGCTCGGCGCGTTTGCCCCATTCGGGCAAGGCCTCGCCACCAAGCTCACGGTTCCCGAGACCGTAAACAAATCCCTGAGTCGAGATCACAGCGATCAATGGGGGAAAGGCGAGCACGATTGAGAGAAGCGCCGTAAGGACAAGCATTCCGAGTTCGGTGGTCATGGCCGAATCCTATCCAGTTGGAAAATTTGCGCAAAGCCGAGCGTTCCTCTTTTGGTGACGGGGCCGCTGTCCGCAATGCAATGGGATGCTTCCGATATTCAGGGCTGCGTTACGAGAAGGTAGATCTGCCTGCGCTGGCAATCATGAATCCGGAGTTGTTCTGCTGCAAAAAGGTGGACGGGCCGACCAGCTTGAGGTCACCAGACTGACGGCGTCCATCTTGAGTCTTGTCTTGGTTCGACTATAACCCATCGGATGCTCAGTAGAACTAGTCGTATCCGTCCTCGCATTCTCATGGCCGTTTTGCTCGCTGGAATCGCTGTTCAATGCGGCGGGAGTTCCAAGCCTGTGGGTCCTGGCGAGGGGGATTGTCCCGAGTTGACTGGTCGTCCGACTGCCGACGACTATTACTGCGAACTTGAGAAGATGGTCGGTTTTGGCCCTCGTCTTACGGGAGCTCCGGGCCATAAGGCTTTCCTCGATCACATCCAGCAGACACTGGAGAGCTCCGGGTTTATGTTCAACGACTCGGTCATGAACTTCCCCCGCTGGGAGACCGAGCGTACCTCCTTGGTGCTCCATTCCGATGATGGCGACCAGGAGGTGACTGTCGCCTATCCTTTCGTCCGGTCGAAGTTTACGGCAGAGGAGGGACTGCGACTCCCGTTGACCTACGCCAATGACCCCAACCTGTCCGACATCGAACGTATTGTCCTGGACTATGCCAGGTTTACGCCCGACGAGGGGTTCTCTGGTTGTGAACTCCGCTTCCGGGACATGGCCACGGCGCCTGAGAGCAAGCCGGTGGTGTTCGCCAAGGTGGACAAGAACGTCAAGGGCCTGATCTGTTGCGTGGATCAACCACTCGATCGCATTCAGGATGACTATCAGGATTTTGAGAGCACCATGGTCGGGCGAGATACCAAGGACAACTGGGATGACTCCATTCCGACGTTGATTCTCGATCAGGATGCTTGCGAGGCCGTGGCCGACGCCGCTGGCGATATGCAGGAAGCCACACTCACCCTTACCGGTACCTACAATGAAGACACGACCCGGCACCTGTGGGGGATTCTCCCTGGCCGTGACCCGGACAAATATATCCTTCTCGGCACCCATACTGATGGCCAGAACGCCGTCGAGGAAAACGGTATCGCCGCCAAACTTGTGATGGCGAAGTATTTCGGAGATCTTGCCGATGCGGGTGTGGAGTTCGAATACTCTCTTCTCTTCGTAGGCGTCACCGGGCATATGTCGGCGTACGACGTACCATATGCGGGCACTTGGGGGTTCTGTAACTCCCATAAGGATCTGATGTCGAAGGTGGAAGCGGCGCTGAACTTTGAACATCTGGGAGTTCCCGAGAAAGACTCCACCGTTCCGTACGGCTACTACACCACGTTTGAGAGCGGCGCCGCGCTTTTTGAAGGAACAGCGATCATGGAGTCATCCGACCATCTTCCCGTGACGATTGCGCACGGGCCCACGCCGCCTATGGCCGGATCAGCCGTTGGCTTCAGGCCCCCGTATTGCGGACGACCCGAGATCGGGAAGGAGATCAATACATTCGCCGGCGTCATTTACCCTTGGTACTACCTGAACCTTGAGTACGGCGGCCTCGACAAGATCAAGAAGAAGTATCTCTACCAACAGGCCGACACGATCCTGTCGATCACCGAGAAATTGCTCGACGGGCAGAGCTGAATGACGCAGTCCGAGATGGAGATGAGCCTGTGATTGATGAATCCCGACTTCCCGTAAACGCGTCCATCGTTATGGTCGGACGGATCTTGTTCACGCTGATTTTTTTCATCTCCGGCGTGACTCATTTCACGGACATCGAGTCCTATAATGCCCTGATGCACGAATCGATTCCCTACCGGACCTTTTGGGTTCTGAGCTCCGGGGTTGTCGAATTGGCAGGTGCCATCATGATTCTATTCAACCGCAGTGCGCGACTTGGAGGCTGGCTTCTCGTGGTTTTTCTGGTCCCTGTGACCTTCGCTGTGCATGGCTTCGAGATGATGACCACCGACAATGCCCAAATGCAGGCGGTCCAGACATCTTTCTTTCTCAAGGGGTTGGCGATGACCGGAGCGGCGCTTCTGATCACCCAACTTGGCGTTCAGCCCGGCCGCTCCTAGCCTCACTTTTGCCGACGCATGCTCGCCGCCACGGACGATACGATCGCTGGCCCCGTTGGGGCCAGGCTCGGGGTTATCGAAGAACCACAGCGGCGGGTCGCGTCCGGGCAAGTCCAGGTTGTCTTTTGATATCTGAGCGCGGATTTGGTTGAATTGGGAGCCCCGCAAATGGATTCGTATGTTTGATGATGTAGCGAAGATTTTTCGCGAAGAGATGCCCCAAGTTGATTTTTGTTCCCTTCGAGTCAGCCGCGAACGCTCCCAGACTGTTTGGACCCGGCAGGGAGTTCTGCAGCCGGTTGGCAATGATGATGACTTCGGCGCGATGGTGGTGGTGCACCATGGGGGTGGTGCCGGTTATGGGGCCACGCCGGACTTGAGCCGCAGTGGTATTCGGGCGGCGATCAGCCATGCGAAGGAGTGGGCTGCCCGGACAGCGGATATTGCGGTGACCGATTTCTCGGCCGTTCCCATGCCGCATCCGAAGGGCAGCTTCGCATCAGAAAATCAGGTCCCCTGGCAAACCATGAGCCTTGGCGACAAGATCGACCTGCTTGGCGATCTGGCCGGGCGTCTCAAGGTAGATGACCGGATCGTGGATTGGGAGTCTGCCTTATGGTGGACCCAGGCGGAGAGCCTCTACCTTACGAACGGCGGAGGCGAGGTGGCGCAGGAGCAGCATATTCTTGTGCCCAATCTGCAGGTAGCGGCGAACGACGGCACCGATACTGTGATCCGTAGTCTGGGTGGTCGAGGTTTTGCCCGTCAGGCGGGCCTCGAATTGCTTTCAGATCTTCAGCTGGAAGCCGCGGCGGATCGAATCTCGCAAGAGGCGCTGGCTCTTTTGGCAGCACCGCAGTGTCCATCCGAGATCACGGAATTGGTGCTCGCGCCCGATCAGATGATGCTGCAGATCCATGAATCCATCGGTCATCCACTGGAGCTCGATCGCATTCTGGGTGACGAGCGCAATTATGCCGGAACCAGCTTCGTCACTCTCGATATGTTCGGGTCGTATCAATACGGCAGCGAATTGCTGAACGTCACGTATGCCCCGTCGGTGCAAGGGCAGCTCGCCTCGTATGCCTTCGACGACGACGGGGTCAACGCGGAGCGGCAGTACATCATTCGCGAAGGCAAGCTCGAGCGTCCTTTGGGCAGCGTCATGTCCCAGCATCGCGCCGGGATGCAGGGTGTCGCGAACTCTCGAGCCAATGGTTGGAACCGACCGGCCATCGACCGCATGGCGAATCTCAATGTCGAGCCCGGAGAGGGAGACCTGGACTCCCTTCTCGGGGGCATCGAGCGCGGCGTTTATATGGAGACCAATATTTCGTGGTCGATCGATGATAGCCGAAACAAATTTCAGTTCGGCTGTGAGTATGGCCGCCTGATTGAGAACGGTGAACTCACCGATGTCGTGAAGAAGCCAAACTACCGCGGCGTCTCGGCGAGCTTCTGGAGAAACCTGACTGGCGTGGGCGGCATGGAGACGCGTGACGTGCTTGGGACGCCCTACTGCGGGAAGGGTGAGCCCAACCAGGTGATTCGAGTAGGGCATGCCTCGCCAGTCTGTCGATTTTCCAACGTTGAGGTGTTCGGGGGCGCGTGATGCAGAAGGCATTTTACACGTTGGCCGACGAGTTGACCGCGGGTCTGCAGGGCGATGAAGTGCTGCTGTGCTCGCTGTCGGCGGAACGCTCTGATTTCGTGCGCCTCAATGATTGCCGCGTGCGGCAAGCGGGGTCGGTGCAGCAAGGTTCACTCGGTATCGAGTTGATAGACAAGTCCCGGCACGTCAGCGCATCCTACGTGCTCTCCGGCGACGGTGAGGTCGACCGTGCCCGGGGGGCTGCATTGATCGGTGATTTGCGCGAGCAGCTTCCGTATCTGCCCGAGGATCCGCACTTGATGTACAACCGCGAGGTCCGATCGACAGAAATGCGAGGTGAGTCGGATCTGCCCACCTCGGCCGACGCCATCCATGAGATCATCCGTGCGGGCGAGGGCCTGGACCTCGTAGGCATCTGGGCTGCAGGTGATGTGATGAGCGGCTTCGCGAATTCGCTGGGGCAGCGTAACTGGTTTGAGTCCACGAACTTTCACTTTGATTGGAGCGTGTACCAATCGGGGGACAAGGCGACGAAATGTGGATATGCCGGCGCCCGCTGGTCCACCGAGGAGCTTCGACGGCGGATGGAGCAGGCGCGGGCCGAGGTGGAAGCGCTCTCTCGGACGCCCCGGACCATTGCGCGGGGAGAGTACCGTGTGTACCTCGCACCCGCGGCTCTTTGTGAGATCACCGATCTGATGTCGTGGGATGGATTTGGCCTCAAGGCGCAGCGCAGCAAGATCAGTCCGTTGATGAAGGCCGTTGCGGGAGAGGCTTCTCTCGACCCGAGGGTCTCCCTCTACGAACACGCCGCCGCAGGACGCAGCCCGGCCTTTGACTCAAAAGGCTTCATCAAACCGCCGAAGGTGAGCTTGGTGGAGCGAGGGGCGTATCGTGATTCGCTCGTGTCTGCACGCAGCGCAGCCGAATATGGGGTGGAGACGACCGGGGCAAACGGCAGCGAGTCGCCCACGTGCCTCGAGATGAACGGTGGCACACTGGCCGCGTCCGAGCTCCTCAAGGAGCTGGGAACCGGATTGTGGATCAACAACCTCTGGTATCTCAACTACAGCGACCGGCCTGCCTGTCGCATGACCGGAATGACGAGATTCGCCACGCTATGGGTCGAAAATGGTGAAATCGTGGCGCCGGTAAACGTGATGCGATTTGATGACTCGGTCTTTCGGATCCTGGGCGACGGCCTGGTGGACCTCTCCGACGAGCCGCAGCTGATGCTGAGCGCCAGGACCTATGGGCAGCGCGACACCGGGTCTTCATGCTTGCCTGGCGCTCTGGTCGACGGTTTCCGTCTCACGCTCTAGTGCCAGCTAGACTTCCTTCGCGCGCTACCGCCCGCATTCGGGACCGAGGTCATCGGCAGGCTTGCCTCTGGGGATCACGGTGGTTGATTCGAGATACCTCTCGGACTGCTTCCTTGCATG
>CBFHUR010000097.1:0-6828 GCA_965658895.1 Binatia bacterium | reverse complement strand
GGTTTTTCGTACCACCACCAGCGGGGAATGTCGCTATAGCTGCGCTCGCATGTGGTGACCCAGACCGTGCCCCCGAGGGGCTCCAATGCCAGACGCAAGGATTCTCCGGCGCGCCGTGCATGACTGGGCGAGGTGACTGCGATGATGCGACGGTTTCCGGTCTCCCGGGCCCATTGGCCAATGGCCGTGGCGTCAGCCCATGTGCTGCGGCCTGCAGGGATAATGACTTCCGCCGACGGCGGCACCCCGGCGCGAGCCGCCATCTTGGCGCCCAGGGCCGCGTCGGAAAAGGGCATGCCGATCGCGCGGAGTTCCGGTCGGATCCGACTTCCGGTGAAGACGACCATCGGGGCGAGTCCTGCACGATATAAGCGAGCCGCGCATTTTGCCCGTGTTTCCAGCTTTCCGGGGAAGACGTAGAGCGCGTCGGCTTTCGGCGGTAGAACGTCCTTGCGGGAGAGCAGGTCGGGGAGTCTGGGGAAAAGCAGGGCTGCCAGAATCAGAATGCTCAGGAAAAGGAAAAACCGACGCATCCTTGCCTCTAGCTCTCCGGCGGGCGGGGCAGACGGAAGAGCGGGCCGATGGCGCGAATGATCGGTGCGGTGGCCGGGTATCTGGTGGTGGCAATGACCACGCCACGCTCGAGGTCTTCCGCCGCAAAGAAGCCTCCCCAGAGAAGTGCCAGTGGGTAGGCGATGATCAGCCCCGATTTGATCGCCAGTCGCGCCACGAGGTCCTCCATCGGTATCAGATGCGAGAGCGCAAACAGGGCCAGAGCCGCGCCCGCGGCGATGGCCACACGCCCGTATTGATAGGGCACCGGGTAGAGGCGCAGGGAGACGACCAGGGCCAGCGTTGTCTGGATGACAAAGGCGATCAGGGTGGCCCACGCCGCCCCGGCGGGTCCGAAGCGCGGGATCAGCAGATAGTTGAGGATCACGTTGATGATCGCTGCCGTGATTACAGTATAGGTGCGCAGGATGGTTCGCTTGGTAAACGCCGGGCCGAGATTCACCATGGGCATGATGCCGTCGAAGATCAGACCGAAGGCAAGAATCGGAATCAGGGGGGCCGCACCCCAATACCCCTCGGGGGCCATGATCTTGATGAAGTCGGGCGCGAAGGTGGCCAGCCCCAGCCAGAGGAAAAGATAGATCGCGAGCAGATAGCTGGTGAGGTGGGCAAAGAGCTTGGGGGCTTCGGGGTCGCGTCGGTGGGAATAGGCAAATGGCCCCCAGGATAGTTGGAATGCCGTGATGATCAGGAGCAGGATCTCGCCGAAGCGATAGGCCAGAGAATAAACTCCGACATCGTCCACCGAGTAATAATGTCGGATGAACCAACGATCCGAGAGGTCGAGCAGGAACGTGGCGACGCCCGCGGGCACGAGCGGTAACCCGAACTTCAACTGCTGCTGGATATCCATCCAGCGGAAACCACGGCGCAGCATCCGGAAGGTCGCACCCGTCAGGAACAGGCACATGGTGAACTCGGCCAGGAATTGCGCGCCGATGACACCCGCGGCGCCCTGATGGAAACCGACCACGAGGACGACGGCCACGATAGTCGCCAGGGCGCTTCGCAGGAGAGACCATTTGGCGTAGCGTCTGGATTCTTCTCGCGCGCGCATGATCGAGAACGGCATGCGCAACAGCACCTTTGCCAGAACGGTGGCTGTTCCCATCAGGATCAGGAACCAGAGCGCTTCATTGTCCAGCAGCCATCCGGCGATCGGTACCGAGAAAATCAACGGCACCATGCTCAAGGGCACGGAGAAGAGGAAGACGATCCATAGGGCCGCCGCGATCACGCGTTCCCGGCCGGCTTCGTCGTCGTGGTCGTAGTAGAAGCGGAAAATACCGACCGTCTGGCCCAGGTTCATGACCACGAACATGGCCTGGGTGTACATCGAAACCAGCGCCAGAATTCCATAGTCGCCAGGAGTGAGGTATCGGGTATATACAGGAATCAGGAGGAAGCCGACGACCTTGATTCCATAGTTCCCCAGGCCATAGATGACAGTATGGCCAAGCAGGGTTTTCAGTTTTCCGAACATAAATCGATGATGAAGAATACTCTGCTGCGGTCCCGAGTGCGAGGGAAAGAAATCCTTTCGAGCCTCTTATTTCTGCTGATGGCGAGCGCGCTACCTGTCGAGGCACGCGATTGTGGCGGTTCAACCGCTTGTGGCTGCGGGGACAAGGTTGTCCGGGATCACATCCTGACGCGCTCGCTCGGACCGTGTCCCGGGGCAGGGCTGCGCATCACCGCCGGGGTGACTCTCGATGGAAATGGGCAGTCGATCCAGGGAACGGGCAACAAGGCGGGTATCTTGTTTGAGGAGAAGGCCACAGGCGCGGTCGTTCGAAATCTGGAGGTCTCCGGCTTCAAGCGCGGCATCCGATTCTCGGGGGTCCACGGTGCGCGACTGGAGAACGTTCAATCCCATCATAATGGCGACCGGACGGCGGCAGTCGGCTATGGCGTTGACCTTGCCCACGGGGCCTCGGGCAATGTCATGGTGGGGCTGCGGGTATACGACAATGCCGATGAGGGCATCCATTTCGGGACCAATGCCAACCGCAACCGGCTCGAGGATTCCGAGATCTTCGACAACTATCGCGAGAATGTTTATTTCCTCCAGAACCGCGGGAATGAGGTCCATCGATCCAGACTGCATGGGGGGGGTGCTGCCGCATTTTATGTGAAGCACGCGCCCGAGACGCTTTTGCAGGATAACGAAATTTCCGATCGCCCGATTCAGATTCGTGGTCGTTCCGACGATGTCCGACTGGTCGATAACCGCCTGTCCAATAGCTCGGTGCGCGTCGAGCCGTTCAAGGGTGAGGGATCTCGAGGCCTGCGCATGTCCGGCGGGAGCATCGTTTCTCCGCGCCTGCCCTGCATCCGACTCCGGGTTGCGCGCGATGCACGGGTCGAAGGTGTCGGGTTTTCCTGCCGTGATCGAGTTTCGGTCCAGGATGGCGCCGAGATTCAGGTGGCGATCGATTCCCTTACCGGCGTGATTTGCCGCGGCACGGGAAGGGTGACGCGTCTGCGTCAATTTGACGCGCGCTTTGTCGATCCGCAGGGCCGCGGCGTTGCCGGAGTTGAGATTCTGGATGGTTCGGGTGGCGTTCTGGCCCGGTCAGATCGCGAGGGCAGGGTCGAGCCATTGCTCCCGCAAGCTACGATGCAGTGTCCCGAGCGAGGGGTTCTCGACTCCCGATTAAGAGCAGCGCGGGGCGAATGGAGCGCGCCGCTTCTCCTCGATCTTGCCGAGGATGTGGTGGTGCCGGACGCGACCTCGGACTCTGCTGCCCCGGATCAGGGCTGACCGAGCTTGAGGGCGATCCGGTAGTCCGAGGAACGGCCCGAGAGGCGCACTTCGGTGCCGATCCCGATACCCAATAACCCCCAGAACAGGATCTGCAGGGCGATATTGTTGAACGGGTCGAAGGATTGCATCGCGACCAGAAAACCGAGCATCGCAAGAATGACGGCCCAGAGTACCGATCGTAGACCGGGATCGTTTACCTTGGCTTGCGTTTTATAGAGTGAGAATAGCGCGGCTCCGAAGATCCACATCATCGCGCCCCAGCCGAGAAATCCGTTTTCCAGAATCAGGCGCACGTTGGCATTGGCACCCTCGGTCAGAGCTTGCCCGGCGGGAAGTCCCGGTACCGAGAGCTCACCCAGAGTGCGCGGTCCCATACCGAAGAGCCACTCTTTCCAGGAAAGGTTGCCGATTTGGGCGCAGGCTTCCTGCGCGTAGCCACAGACCAGAGTGGTGGCAGTGAATCCCTCGCTGACGAGACGTTGTTCGACGGCCAGGAAAGATGCCGGTGCAAGGATGACCAGAGCGACGACGCCCGCCAGTGGTGTGAAATGTCGCCAGACGTAGACGGTGATGATCAGCGAGAGTGCGGCCAGTCCGGCGGGGTTTTTGGTCAGGAGTACGCCGACCATGACCAAGGTTGTGGCAGCAATCCAGAAGTCCCGGCTGCTGCGGCTTTGGGCTCGCGTGAGACTGCAAAGCACGCACGGTACGCCGAGCAGCAGGTAGGTCGACAAGGCAATCGGACTGCCGAGGGTCGAAGAAATACCGACGGAACTCATGCCCAGGCCGGTCGAGAGCTGTGGCGCGTTGGTAAAGTATTCGGCGAAGGCGACTTCGGTAATCCCGACCAGCGAAATCGTCAAGGAAGTCAAAGCAACCGCGCTGATCGCGCTGCGGACAAAGGCCTTGGTGAACGTGCCGTTGATGATCGCAATCGTCACAATGAAGCCGGTAATCAGATAATAGGCGGCCCCGCGCATGGCCTGAAGCGGGGCCTCCGAGAGGAACGCCGAGGTCAGCGCCAATAACAAGAAGACAGCGATCGGGGTGTTCAGCGGCGTGCGGTAGAGATTGATGCGGTCTTTGGGCGCATGCCGCAAGAGCATCCATAGAGCGCCAAAGGCAATGACGCCATGCAGCGGGTTGACCTTCACGCCGAGCGTCTCGATGTAGAGACTCTCCAGAGCGCCGGACGGAATGAACGAGACAAAGAGCAACAGAACCAGCAGGAAGGCGCCCAGCGTCAGCCAGCGGTTCAGGACCTTCAGGGCCGTGAGCGCCACCAGTTGTGTATCGAGCAGCAACGAGCGGTGCTCGATATAAAGCTGGTCAAAGCGCAGCTTGTTGCGCGCCGAGGTGAAGTACCCCCCTCGAACCTGAGCCAGACCGGTCATGCCCGGCGCGACCCGGAATCGCTCGGCGTAATTGGGGATCTCTTCGAGATAGCGTTCCAGGAAAACCGGACGCAGAGGTCGTGGTCCGGCGAAATTCATTTCGCCGCGCAACACATTGAGCAACTGCGGGACCTCGTCGAGTTTGGACTTTTTGAGAAACTTTCCGACCGGCGTGTAGAAATCGTCCTGAGCCGTCAGCAGACGACCGCCGATCTGGTTCTCCGAACCCTCGCCGAGAGTTCGGAATTTGTACATCGTATAGAGTTCCTGGTTCTTGCCGGTACGAATGCCGGCATAGAAAAGAGGGCCGGGGCTGGTCAGTTTCACGGCGATCGCCACCATGATCAGAACGGGCGAGAGCAGCACGAGGGCCGTCAGCGCCATGAGAGCCTGCAGGGTGTAGCGGATGGCAGACTCGGGCAGAGCGGGCGGAATCGGCCGTCGACTCGCGGGTGCCTCCTGGGCGGCGCGAGCGGGTGGCTCTGCAGGTGGTTCTGTCTTTGGAACGACGACTAAATTGGGCACTTTTTGGGGGCTTTCTGGCTTTGCGGTACTCGGGAAAGGTTGCCTGAACCCCGTTGGTCCGGTCAACCCACAAGATTGGTTATCGGTCCGGATTCCGGAGAGGTTACTGCAGAGGTCCCTATAGAGTCCTGCCAGGTCTGAAACATCAATAAAGTCCAGATATCACGGCTATAATCCATCTCCCGGGACTCATGCCCCTCGATGAGCCCCTGGACCATTTCGGGCCGGAAAAGCCCGCCGCGGCGAATGTGGTCCGGCGAGAGGGTGTCACGCACGCGTTCGCGCAGCGGACCGAGCAGCCAGGACGGTATGGGCACATTGAAGCCCTGCTTGGGTCCGTGCAGGGTCTCATGCGGCAGGTAGGGCTCCATGGCCTTGCGCAGAAGATACTTCTTGGTCAGGCGCTTCATTTTCCAGCGGCTGGGGATCGAGGCGACCAGTTCAACCAGAGGGTGGTCCAGAAGCGGCACGCGGCCTTCCAGGGATGTGGCCATGGTCATGCGATCGGCCTTGACCAGCATGTCGCCCTCGAGGCCCACCTTGGTATCGGCGGCCAATAATTGCGCGAGAATATCCTTTTCGGGCACCCCGGCGGCCGCGCCCTCGAAAAGCCGCAATGTGTCCTGCAGTCCTTCGCCATCATCGCGATAGAGGGTGGCCTTGCGCGTCTCGTCGAAGATCGCCTTCCAGGCCAGATGCGAGGCCATGGGCGAGTTCTCCGCTCCGCGTACAAACCGTTTGGCCATATAATCAAAACTGACCCGCCCGTGAGATACAGGCAGTCGGTCGACCAGACTGGGGACGACTCGTCGGGCAAAACGCGGCACGTAGCGGCGGTACCAGCCAGCCAGCATCGTGGCCGTGTAGGTCTTGTAGCCGGCAAAGATCTCGTCTCCACCTTCGCCCGATAGTGCAACAGTCACGTGTTCGCGAGCCAGTCGCGCGACCGACAGGACCGGGATGGCCGAGGAGTCCGCGTAGGGTTCGTCAAACGAGGCCACCAACTCGGGTACCAGCTCGGTGGCATTGGGGCGCACGATCAGCTCATGGTGATCGGTATCGTAGAATTTCGCGGCGACGCGTGCCCGGTCGAGTTCATTGAAGGTTTTTTCTTCGAATCCGATGGAGAAGGTCTTGAGATCGCCGCTATGGTGCCGGCGCATGCCGGCGACCAGACTGGCCGAATCGACTCCACCCGAGAGAAAGACACCCAGCGGCACATCCGAGACCAGATGGCTGCGCACGGCGTCGTCCACGGCGGCCTGGATGCGTTCGATGATCTCGCCTTCGGAGCTGAATTGGGCAGGCGTGAAGTCGAGTTCCCACCAGGTTTCGTCACGAATCTGCCCGTTCTCGATAATCAGGCAATGGCCTGGCTCCAGTTTTCGTGCTGCCTGGAAAATCGTTTGCGGCGCGGGGATATGGGTGAGCGTCAGATAGTCGTGCAACGCTTGCCGATCGAGTTCCGGACTCATGCCGGCCGCCAGCAGAGATTTGAGCTCCGAGCCGAATAAAAGCCTGCCGTTGGCCACGGAGTAGTAGAGCGGTTTGATGCCCAGCCGGTCTCGA
>CBFHUR010000096.1:0-7033 GCA_965658895.1 Binatia bacterium | reverse complement strand
CGCTGGCGCACCCAGCCCAAACGCAGGCCTAGACCATGCCCACCGCTGGCCCCGATTGCCTCGGAACGGCTGGATGAAGTGGCCTCGATGAAATTCCCGACCGCGGAAGATCTGGGATATCCGGGTAGTTTTCCCCAGATGGCCGCGGGGGAGGCCGCTGCCCGCGAGGCGATGGACCAATTCCTCGACGGGCGGGTGTTTCGCTACAAGGATAAGCGAGACTTTCCCGACGTTGAGGGGACCTCTCGACTCTCGCCGCATCTGAAGTACGGCACGATTTCGCCCCGGCGGGTTTTTTATGATGTGGAGAATGCTCTCGGGCTGGATCTGAGCGCGATCGACTTCAAAAAACCCTCCGCAGATTTGGGTGACGAGAATCGCAAACGGGTAAGGCAGGCGGGCACGTTTCTCGACGAGGTGTGCTGGCGAGAGTTCTATTTCTCGATTTTGCACCACTTCCCCCATGTCTCGCAGGGGCCTTTCCGGCGCTCGTTCGATGATTTTGTCTGGCCCGGCGACAAGGAAGCCTTGTTGGCAAAGTGGACCGAGGGGCGCACCGGGTTTCCGATCGTTGACGCCGGGATGCGCCAACTCGCCACCACCGGTTGGATGCATAATCGCCTGAGGATGATTTGTGCGATGCACCTGACCAAGATCCTGCTGATCGATTGGCGGGAAGGCGAGCGCGTGTTCATGCAGCGTCTGATCGATGGCGATCTGGCACCGAATAATGGTGGCTGGCAGTGGAGTGCCTCTACGGGCACCGACGCGGCTCCATACTTCAGAATCTTCAACCCTTATCTTCAGTCCAAGAAGTTCGACCCCGACGGAACGTTCATCCGAAGGTTTGTTCCTGAGCTATCGGGTGTGGAAGGGGCCGCGATCCACGAACCACACCTGGATCCCGAGTTGCTCGCACAGACCGGCTATCCGGCGCCGTGTGTGGATTACAAGAAAGCTCGCGAGCGTGCGCTGGAGGTTCTGAAGCCACGCACCCAGGCGGGGCCGGCGGAAGTCCCGGCAGGTAGCGCATGATTACCGATCTTGCCGAAAAGGGCTGGTTCCCGCAGGCAGCCGTGCGATGGGGGATCCGGCGTCTCGTTCGACAACGCGAAGCCGAAGAAATCGCGAGGCTCTCGAGTGGGCGCGAGCCAGTCTTGCAGCGTTGGGTGGAAGAGATGCGCGAGAGCCCCGTCGCGTTATCAACCGACGCCGCCAACGATCAGCATTACGAAGTTCCGGCGGCGTTTTTCGAAGCCTGCCTCGGTAAGCAATTGAAATATAGTTCGGCCTACTACCCGGTTGGGACCGAGACCCTCAACGAGGCCGAGACGGCCATGCTGGAGCTGACCGCCAGCCACGCCGACTTGGCCGACGGCCAGAATATTCTCGAACTCGGTTGCGGCTGGGGTTCGCTGAGTCTGTATATGGCGCAGCAATACCCGCAGGCGGCGATCACCTCGGTGTCGAACTCGGCCAGCCAGAAGGCGTTTATCGATCAGCAGGCTTCATCGCGCGGTTTGTCGAACCTGACGGTGCTCACGGCAGATATGAACTCCTTTTCGGACCCTGGTGGGGCGGATTTTGATCGCATCGTCTCGGTGGAGATGTTCGAGCATATGCGGAATTGGGAGAGTCTTCTGTGTCGCGTGCATCCCTGGTTACGCGATCAGGGGAAGCTCTTTCTGCATGTGTTTTCGCACCCCCAATTCTTCTATCCCTACGAGACCGAAGGCGAGGATAATTGGATGGGGCGCCATTTTTTCACCGGGGGCATGATGCCGACCCATGATCTTCTCGAGCATCTGGAGACGCCATTTTCCGTCGAGGAAACCTGGCCCCTTTCCGGTCGCCACTATGCCCGGACTGCCTTGCATTGGCATGACAACCTTCTGGCGAATCGGCCTCGGATCCTCGAGACCTTGACCGCGACCTACGGCGCGGACCAAGCTCCGATCTGGTTCAATCGCTGGTCGCTGTTCTTTCTCGCCTGCCACGAACTTTTCGCCCACCAGGGCGGGGAAAGCTGGCAGGTGGCTCACCACCGGCTGGCAAAATGAAGTTGTCGATTCGACACATCCTGCGCTGGTTCGATTCGGGAGCCAGCGAAGGTCCTGGCGATGGCGCCGAGACCGACCGGCCTGCTCGTTACGCGCGATATGTTCCGTTTTGCGCCATGCACGTGGCCTGTCTGGCCGTCCTCTGGGTGGGCGTGAGTCCCTTTGCCGTCTGGCTGGCTGTCGCGGGATATCTGGTGCGCATGTTTGCCATCACGGCTTTCTACCACCGCTACTTTTCCCACCGGACCTTCCATACCTCTCGGGCCCTGCAATTTGCGGGTGGATTCATAGGCGCTGCGGCAGCCCAGCGAGGGCCGCTGTGGTGGGCTGCCCATCACCGGGTCCATCACCGCCTGTCCGACCAGCCGGGAGACACCCACTCGCCGGTGCAGGACACGTTCTGGTTCAGTCATTGCGGTTGGTTTCTGGAAGAGAAGAATTTCGCCTCCAATCACGGCGGAGTCCCTGATCTCGCGAAATTTCCGGAACTCCGCTGGCTGGATCGGCTCGACATCCTGCCACCACTTTTCTGGGCGATTGGCTGCTACGGTCTGGGGGTAGCGGCGAACGCCGGATGGCCTGCGTTGGGCACCTCCGGGGCACAATGTCTGATCTGGGGATTTTTCATCTCCACGGTCGTGCTCTATCTCGGAACGTTCACCATCAACTCGCTCGCACATCGCTTTGGATCCCGGGATTACGAGACGCGGGACGATAGCCGGAATAACCCGTGGTTGGCACTTTTGACGCTCGGCGAAGGCTGGCATAACAACCACCATTTTCATCCTGGTTCGGTGCGACAGGGGTTTCGTTGGTGGCAATTGGATCCAACCTACTGGATCCTGTTGCTGCTCGGGCGGATGGGTCTGGTCTGGGGACTGCGTGGCGTCCCGCAGCGCGTGCTGGATGCCGCTGGCCGGCAGGGCCAAGGTCCGACGAGGGCGTTGCCGGAGGGCTCGTGAAGATCGCAGTTGTCGGCAGCGGGGTGGCGGGTCTATCCGCCGCATGGTTGCTGCAGCGTTGCCACGACGTGACGGTGTTTGAGGCCGATACGCGGCTGGGGGGACATGCTCATACGGTCTCGGTCGAAGTCGACGGGGTCGATGTCGCGGTCGACACAGGTTTCATTGTCTTCAACCACCGGACCTATCCCTTGTTTTGCCGGATGCTCGACGAATTGGGGGTGGCCGAAAAATTATCCTCGATGACGTTTTCGGCCTCGATCATGGACTCGGGGGTCGAATATGCCGGCACGGATCTCGATCGCCTCTTTGTCCAGCGCAGCAATCTGCTGCGGCCTTCCTTCTGGCGCATGGTGCTGGGCATCCGTCGCTTCTACCGCGAGTCGCGTTCTCTTCTGGACTCCAGCGCCGGAGAGGTCGCGTTGGGTAAATATCTGACCGAGCACGGCTACGCCCAGAGCTTCATCGATGATCATCTTCTACCGATGGCGGCCGCGGTCTGGTCGACCGATCGGGCCCGGATGATGGCCTTTCCGGCGAGTTTTCTGGTGCGCTTTTTTGAGCATCATGGATTTCTCGAACTCGAGAATCGACCGGATTGGTACACCGTGGAAGGCGGATCGACCCGTTATGTGGATGCCATTGCGGCCGTTTTGGGAGACGCCGTGCGCTGCGCGACGCCGGTGCGCGGGGTGACGCCCCGCGCGGGAGCGGTCGAGGTCGATCTCGACTCGGGGACCGAAACCTTCGACCATGTTGTGCTCGCGACTCATGTGGATACCTCGCTGCGACTTCTCAAGGCGCCCACCGCCGCGCAGGAGTCAATTCTCGGGAAGTTCTCCTGCCGCACCAATGCGGCCGTTTTGCATACCGATGCCCGGATGATGCCCCGGAACAAGCGGGCATGGGCGAGTTGGAATACTCACGTCGGCACGGATCCCGGCGCACCGCCGACCCTCACGTATTGGATGAACCACCTGCAATCTCTGCCGGTAGCAACCCCGATCCTGCTGACGCTGAATCGGGAGGATGAAATCGATCCGCGAGACGTGCTCGGCCGTTGGGATTATGATCATCCCATCTTCACCCCGGATTCGGTGGCGGCCGCCGCGCGCTTGCCCGAGATTCAGGGGTGCGACGGGATCTGGTTTGCCGGAGCCGCCTGGGGGTATGGCTTCCATGAAGACGGGGTCCGCTCGGGGGTCCAGGTGGCCCGCGCGTTGGGGGTGCCTTTTGGCGAAGATCTTTCGGGGCGACCCATGGACCTGATTTTCGAGGCCGATCGATGATGGCTCATGGCGAGATGACTGAGGCCGGCGCGATCTACTCGGGTCGGGTCCGTCACCGGCGTATCTCACCCCGGGAGCATACCTTTACCCAGTCCGTTTTCTATTTCTTCCTCGATCTCGAGCGGGTGGAAGAAGCCATGCAGACCAGCGCGTTTCTGGGCTACGAGACGTTTGCTCACAGTTCCTTTCGACGCGCTGATTTCCATGGGGACCCTCATCAGGATTTGGCGGAAGCGGTCCGCGATACCGTGCAGGAGGAGACCGGCCGACGGCCTTCGGGAAAGGTGTTCTTCCTTACCGAGCTGCGCACGCTCGGGTACGCCTTTAATCCGGTCAGTTTCTATTATTGCTGGAACCAGAAGGGCGATGCCCTCGAGGCGATTGTGGCCGAGATCACCAACACGCCTTGGGGAGAGCGGCACTCGTATGTTCTGGACGTCGCCGCGGCAACTGGCGCGGCGGGCGCAACGAGTTCGGGCCTGCACCGCTGGCGATTTCGCAAGGAGTTTCATATTTCGCCCTTCAGCCCGATGGAGTTGGAGCACGATTGGATCTTCCGGACGCCGGGAAGGTCGCTCTCGGTGCAGATGTCGAATCGGAGAGCCGAGGCCGGGATGGAGTTCGATGCCACCCTGCTGCTCAAGCGCACTCCTTTGACAGCGGCCGAAATCCGCCGCGCGCTGCGGCATCATCCCTGGCTGCCGGTCGAGACCATCGCCGGCATTTACTGGAATGCCTTCCGTCTTTGGTGGAAGGGCGCTCGCTTTCACTCTCACCCGGATACCCCGCCGGAGAAGGTATAGTTCTGATGCATGTTTCCACACCCGGGTCTGCCGGGCCTCGAGACGTCCTTCCCACAGCACCCGCTTGGCTTACCCGAACAACGGGTGCCTGGTTGGGGTCGATTGTGCGAAAGGTTGTGGTGGGTTCCCTGGCCAATCTGCCCGAGGGGCGGTTGACCATCAAGGAGGGCGGCTCCTCGCAGTCCTTCGGGCCGGGGTCCGCGGACGAGGCTGTGGTGATCGAGGTTCTCGATTCGCGATTCTGGACGGAAGTCTTTGGTGCCGGCACCAATGGGGCGGGGGAGGCCTACCGACAGGGATGGTGGAGGGCGGACGACCTCACCGGGCTGATCCGGCTATTTGCCCGTAACCGCGAGACGGCCAATGAGTTGGAGTCCGGATGGGCACGTCTGGCCGCGCCGCTGCGGGCGGCCGCCTTGCGTGCCAACCGCAATACGGTTGCGGGCAGCCGGCGGAATATCGAGGCGCATTACGATCTCTCGAACGATTTTTTCGCTCTGATTCTGGACTCGACCATGAGTTATTCCTGCGGCATCTATCCCACGCCGCAGGCGAGCCTGGAGGAGGCCTCGATCGAGAAGATCGATCGACTTTGCCGCAAGCTGCAACTCCGTGAAGGCGATCGGCTGCTGGAGATCGGGACCGGGTGGGGTTCTTTGGCGATTCACGCAGCGCGCCACTACGGAGCAAGCGTCGTCACGACAACAATCTCACGCGAGCAGGCCGCCTGGGCGGAGCGTCGCATCGCCGAGGAAGGATTGGCGTCCCGTATCGAGTTGCGGCGCTGCGACTATCGCGATCTCGACGGCACTTTCGACAAGTTGGTGTCGGTCGAGATGATCGAGGCGGTGGGAGCTGACTTTTACGAAGACTTTTTTCAGGTCCTCGAGTCACGTCTGGCCGATGACGGAGTCGCCGCCATTCAGGCCATTACCATTGCCGACCAGTATTTTGCCGAGGCCCGCGATACCGAGGATTTCATCAAGAAATTCATCTTTCCCGGGTCCTGCATTCCTTCGGTTTCCGCGCTGCTCGCCGCGAGCACCGCGGCGAGCGATCTGAAGCTCGTGCAGCTCGAGGATATTACCCAGCATTATTGCCGCACCCTCGCCGCCTGGCGGGAGAATCTTCTGTCGCGGCGCGACGAGGTGTTGGCATTAGGGCTGAGCGAGGAGTTTCTGCGTACGTGGGACTTCTATTTCAGCTATTGTGAAGGTGGGTTTGCCGAACGCCATATTGGCGATGTTCAGATGCTCTTTGCGCGGCCGGGATGGCGCGGGGCGGTCGACGATTTTGGGGCGGTCTCGCGATGACTTTCGCGCCAGGAGGCCTGCGCCCGCAGGCACCCGCAAAACAGATCGGCGTAAAAACGCCCGCTTGCTGGCGCAAGCGGGCGCTTCAACCGAGGTCCGTTGGCGGAGGATCGCTTGTGGTTTGTCGAGATCGATTGTCTCTCGAAAAGCGTTCCGCCGGTGTCGTGTGGTAGCCTTCAGCTCTGGTGGTTGCCCCAGCTGTTCCAGTGCGTCAGCTCGCCTGCCGGCAGGCGCTTGGCTTCCTTGAAATCGTCGCCGGTATAGTAGGCGACCGGGAAGAGCACGGTTTGGGTGACCGCGGCGGGCAGGGCCAGCATCTCGGCGACCTTGGCTTCTTCGAAAAGATGGATTGTCGTCCACGCCATGCCGAGCCCACGTGAGCGTCCCGCCAGCATGAACGACCAGGCGGCCGGCAGAATCGAGCCATAGATCGAGGCCTGTGCCGCGACGCCGGCCTGTTCCACGCGGCCCTCGATGCAGAAGATCACCAGTGCCGGAGCCTTGTGCATGTTTTCGGCGAGATAGGTGGCCGAGTCGACCACACGCGGCATCTGCTTGGCGCGTGGGTCGTTGTCGTCAAACGCCGGTGGCATTTCCTCGCGCATG
>CBFHUR010000095.1:0-7060 GCA_965658895.1 Binatia bacterium | reverse complement strand
AAAGCAACAAGAACAGGCCTCCCGTAAAAGACGGCAGCCCGAGAAAGCCGAAAAAATGAATCGGCCGCGTTGCATAGCCGGAGAGAAAACGGACGGTGAGGAGGTCGAGCACCACCCGAAGGGTCCGGGACAGCCCGTATTTGGACTCGCCAATGGTGCGCGCTCGATGATTGACCGGCAACTCGGCCACCTCGGCTCCGAGGTCGGCTGCCAGAGCAGGCAGGAACCGATGCATCTCGCCATAGAGCCGGATGCCACGAGTGATCTCGGCACGATAGGCCTTGATGCCACAACCGAAATCATGAAGTTTTACGCCCGTCACACGGCGAATGATTCCATTGGCAATCCGTGATGGAAGAATGCGGGTGGCAAACAGGTCTTCCCGCTCGCGCCGCCAGCCCGACACCACGTCGGCACCTTCGTCCAGAACAGCCAACATCCGCGGGATCTCGGCAGGATCGTTCTGCATATCACCGTCGAGAGTCACGACAATCTCACCGCGGGCATGCTCGAATCCTGCCGCGATCGCCGCCGACTGACCGAAGTTACGTCGAAAGCGTACAACTCTCACGCGCGCATCCCCTTCCCGAACGGCCGCCAATCGCGCAAATGTGGCATCGCGCGATCCATCGTCCACCGCGACCACTTCGCAGGAACAGTCCAGGGCATCGAGAACCCCCAACAATTCCTCGAAGAACGGACCGATAACGTCCTCTTCCTGAAAAAACGGAACAACGACGGAGATTTTGGGATCTTGATCTTCAGACATTTAGGTCAAACCTCTCGCGAGTCTAACAAATCACCCCGCGCGGTCGATGCTGGCGGCCAGCATTCTCAAGACCGCTTGTTGGCCGGATCGTCTCGGGACGCGAGTCGACGACAATGCGCCCAATCCTCTTGATAAAAGGCATCGACGGCGCTGAGAGTTTCTTCCGAAACAAGAGGGGCCTGACCCATCGGAAGAATCTTTGAACCATAAAGGACCAAATAGCGTAACAGGTCCCGAAAAAGTCGCTGCGCCTTATAGAGCAAGGCCGGCTGAAATGGCACCTCACGGCGCAGGGTGATGAATCGGGTCACCGCCCGAAACGCCCTCAATTCGCGGTCCCCATACGAGACGTGTTTGGGCGCAAGACCGACGGTTTGCTCGCCAAAGCTGGCGCCGGTGATCTGCGCCAGCTCCTTGATGAAAGCCAGTCCATCCGCGCGGAGGTTCTCGTACAGAAGCAGGACCGGCCTGGCCTCGAAGGACGCCTCGAGACACGCGATCAGGTCGCCCAACTGAAGGTCCGCAGGTTGATAAATGGCGGCGGGGTTTCCGGGGTCCCAAACTTCGCGAAACTCCCGGACCGCGCCATTTTTCAGAAGCCTTTTATACTCCGAGCGCAACCAATCTCCCTGCTGTCGCAGAACCAGGATCGGGCGGGCCGACGGCCATTGCCGGGCAAAGGAACGGATCTCCTCGGCCCCACGTTCGCCCTGGTAGACCTCGTAGGAGATCAGGAATCTCGCTTGCGGATGAGCGTCCATAATCGCCGACCGATGGGCAAACTCATCCTTGCGGATGTAATGAAGTCCCTCGAAGAAAGGAAAAACCGACGATTGCAGATAGGTGGTCCCCGTCCGCATCATGCCGCAATGCCAGAAAATCTCCGGCGACGCCGTCTTCTCGGTTTCCATGGTCCTGTCACTCTAGCGGAGAAGATGGAGAAACTACGAGTGCCAAAATACCTGATTGCGTAAAAACCAGAAAAATCTGCGACGGAAATCCAAAGCGGCGATACGGCAAGGCATCTCGGGTCTTCCCCGCAAGAAAGATCGGGCAAGCACGCCTCCAATTCGCCCCGGCTTTAAGCTAATCATCAGGAATGGCCAACCCCGATGTCGTGATTCTTGGGGCCGGCGCTGCCGGTTTGTTCTGCGCCATTGAAGCCGGCCAGCGCGGTCGCCGCGTACTGGTTCTGGAAAGTGGTGCCGGGCCCGGCGCCAAGATTCGGATCTCGGGTGGCGGGCGGTGTAATTTCACCAACCTGTATTGCCGTCCCGAAGACTTCGTCTCCGAGAATCCGCATTTCTGTCGATCCGCTCTCGCTCGCTTCACCCCGCAGGATTTCATCGATCGGATCGATGCCGCCGGCATCCAATGGCATGAAAAGAAACTCGGACAGTTGTTCTGTACCGCAACCGGCGGTGCCGCCCTGATTGTCGACCTCCTGCTCGAACACTGCCGGCAAACCGGCCATGTCGAGATTCGCACAAACAGCACCGTGAACGACGTCCGAGCAGCGGGCGATCGATTTGAGGTCGTCCTTCCGGGTGAAACCGTGAGCTGCCGTTCGGTTGTGGTCGCAACCGGCGGGCCTTCCATCCCGCGCATGGGTGCCACCGGGTTCGGCTACGAGATCGCGCGCCGTTTCGATCTTGCCGTGGTGGCCCCCGAACCCGCGCTGGTGCCACTCACGCTGCCGCCGGACCTTCTCCAAAAAACCGCCAAGTTGTCCGGGATCTCGTTGCCGGTCCGGGCGTCGGCGAGCGAAGGGCACTTTGAGGAAGGAATGCTCTTCACCCACCGCGGCCTCTCGGGGCCCGCGATCCTCCAGATCTCCTCCTATTGGCGCTCCGGAACCAGAATCGGTGTCGACCTGCTTCCCGGGGCGGACATCGTTGCCGAATTGTCGCGCGCCAAAAAAGAGACCCCGCGCAAGCAATTGCTGAATTTCCTTGAAAGCCGACTGCCCGCTCGCATCGCCGGATGGCTTGCCGACGACATCCACGAGGGAACCACCCTCGCCCACCTTTCCTCGAAAACCGTCGACGCCCTGTCCGAGCGCATACATCGATGGTCCTGCATGCCTGCCGGCACAGAAGGGTTCCGCACGGCCGAAGTCACACGCGGCGGCGTCTCGACCGAGGTTCTCTCCTCGAAAACCATGGAGTGTCGCAACATCCCGGGACTCTACTTCATCGGCGAAGTCGTCGATGTCACCGGACATCTCGGGGGTTTCAATTTCCAATGGGCCTGGGCGAGTGGCTATGCGGCTGGACAAGTCGTGTGAGACCTCATAGTTTCGCGAACGCGCACGAAGTCAACTCTGTTGGAGATCATCTGCGCCAGAAGGAGAGCTGTGAAAAATGCAGAATGATCAAGCGACGACAGACGTGCAGGAAGAGACTCGGAGGCCTGCTTTTTTCACCTTGATGTCGGTTCTCTTCACGCTCCTCGCGATCTCCAACGCCACCAAGATCCTGCAGATCGCCGACGACGACCCGATCAGCGGCTTTGTCTTGTTCGGCAACCGCTTTTACGACCCCATGGCCAATCTTTTGTTGGGATTGCCATTTGCGGCGCTGCTGGCCACCTACGCTTTCGGGCTGTGGAAGATGAAGAAGTGGGTGGCCTGGATCGCGGTGCCTTATGCCTTCTACGTCCCCACGAACCTGACTCTATTCTGGTTCTTCCAACCCGCCGACAATCTGCCTCCGGTGGCCTTCATCCTCGGCTATCTCTTTCTCGCCATTGGCGGTTCCGTGGGGACCGGCCTCTACGTGATGCGAAATTACGACAAGCTCAAGGACTGAGACAGACAGCCCGGCGGGCTGCCCGTCAAAAACAACGGAGTCGCAGCCCAATCAACTATCCGTGAGAACCTCGGCGCTGACGACCGACTTGCCCTCGAGCCAATGCACCACCTCCCGAGCCGCCGGATGGTCCAACGTCCGGTATTCCCCGATCAACGCGCGCGAGGCTTCCGGGCCGATCCCATCGAGTCCCTGCTCCCCGAATAAACGATAATCGCGGTACAAAAGAGCTGCCAAAGCCGTCGGAAACACCCGATGCAGGGCGGCGCTCGTCGCCGCCGGCCCGCTCGCCTGAGGGCCATCCGATGCCAGCGAGTTCCCCGCCGCGTCAAGGACCGCACGGCTCAGATACGACTGGTTCATCGGGTTCAGAAAAATTCCTGCGACAGCCTCGCGCAACGCCCCGGGTCGATCCGGGGCCCCGAGATGCAGGCGACGACACATCCGTGGCCCATCATTCACCGGGTAGTTGTCCCAAACCACAGGCCGACGGCCGAGTCTTGCCGTCACCTGCGCAAGATGATCCGCCGGGTAGGTTTTCGAGCAAACCTCCGGTCCGGTCCAGAAGACCTCCACCTCGGGATCGAGAGCTTTGCCCAGTTCCTCGAGATAGCCCGGTGGCCGTCTACCAAAAACCTTGTCGAGTACCTCTGCATCCGAATAATACGTCGGACACATGATCAACCTCGCACCAACCCCGCAATCCGCAACAAAGGACAAGATCTCGGCCTGCGTACGCGCGAGTTCCGGGAAATTTCCCGGCATATCATCAAAGAGAATCGCCAATGAATCCAGCTTGAGATCCGCGAGCAAACCCAGTCGGCGGGCCAGATCAACGCGGCCCTGATGGTCCCATGTTTCATGGAGCCCCAGAGGCGTCAGCCCGACGCCAAAGCCAATGGCGTTGCCTCGACACGCCTCGCGAAAATCCGCCCAGGATTGCGCCTGCCCCGGCGGTGGCGGCTCACGCCATTTCCTGCGCAGCGAGCCTTCCCCTTTGGGCGCGTAGAGATATTCCGAAAAGCCTCGATCCGCGAGAAAGCCCAGCGATGCGTGGCGCTCCTCCCAACCCCAGGGCTCTCCGTAAAAACCTTCGATGACTCCCAGCACCGGTTGCGGTTTTCCCACGAGGCGCCTTCGGGTTCAAACGCCTCACGGTACCAGGCTCGACAGGATACGAGGCACCGCGAGAATCGTCGGCCTGAATCGTCCGCCTGCATCGTCCGTGAGATTCTTTCGCGCGGTTTTTTCCTGCTTCACCTCAGCGTTCGACGAGGGAAAGCCATAATCCCGCGACCGCGCAGAACAGGGCCACCACCGAAAGAACGACAAACGCCTCCGCCCACCCGCCATTGGTCGCAAGGTCCGCCACGCCCCGCCCGGCAAGGATTCCCCCCAAATAGCCGAATCCGTCGATCAGGCCACTGGCCGTCCCGCTCCCGACTTTCCCGCCCAGATCGATTGCCGTGGCTCCCGCCAAGTAGGCGTAGGCGGCCAAAGTGGTCACCGCGACCAGAGAGACAAGAAGAACCGCCAGCCCGGGTTCCGGCCGGCCACCCAGAGCCGCGAGACCATACAAGGCAGCCGCCGACCCCAGGCAGGCAAGAAGGATGACGACCGTTCGACCCCAGCGCCCGACACGATCTCCCAAAAATCCGGCCGCCAAAACACTCACGCCCCCAAAAAAGGGAAAGACAGCACTCCACCGCGCGGCAGCAGCCACCTCCATGCCGGCCGCCTCCACGAAATACAAAGGCGTCCATATACTGAAGGTTTCGCGCAAAAGAGTCAGTCCGAAAGAGAGAACACAGACAATCCGAAAGGATGGCGAGGCCAGCAGCTGCCGCAGAATTCCGCCGGTCCCAATCCGCGAAGGAGTATCGGCGAATATATTCTCGGGGTGCGGCGGCGGCTCCGGCAGATTTTGCTCAGCGGGTGCGCCGCTCAATTCACGACTCACCCAAAGGCAAAGCAGGAGCAACAGGCTTGCCGAGACCAGGAAAACGGTTCGCCAGCCAGCCCCAAATGCCATCAGGGAACCCAGTCCGACACGCACGGCTGCGTCACCAAAAAGGAAACTCTGACTGACCACTGCCATCGCACTGGCGTAACTGGCCGCCGGCAACCAACGCGAGCAGATCTGCACCATGCCCACCCATCCAGCAGACTGGACCAAACGATTCCCGACCCATGCCAGCGAGAAAAGCGGCAGCCCACCGGCCAGAGCAAATAACATGGTGAACAGGACCGATCCGGCCATACCGCCAAGAAATCCGGTGCGCCCACCGAAACGATCGGTAAACGGGCCGCTCAGGAATTTTCCTGCGGCGTAGGTCATCACCCCGGCCGAGGCGACTGTCCCCAACGCGACACTGGCATCCTCTGCCGAAAATCCGGTGCCCTCCAGATATCGGACCAGCAACGGCAAGGTTACCGAGAAATTGGATCGACAGAGATAGTATCCGGCGTAGCCCAAAGTGAGCACGGCAATCAGCCGGCGACGGGCCTGTGTCTCGTGTTGTTCCATTCGCAATTTCCTCCACATTCGATTCCCGAAAACCCGCGCCGATTCAAATCGCCCCAGAAGAAGGCCGAGCACTCTGGGGGGCGCAGAGGAGCTGGGCGGCCTTCTTCGCATCTCCGTTGCGAACCCGGGCCGATCATCTTGGTCCGATAACTCATCCTTAATCCCCGAAACCCGAAGTCGTCACGGTCTCGTAACAACCATACGCCATAACGCTTGAAGGGATGGGGAAGCTTGCCGCAAACGGCTCCATGCAAGAGCAAACAAGGCTAATGAGACTGGCGGGGCTAATGGGAATTTTAGTTCTGCCGGGGGAGAAAAAAAGAATGGTTCAGGGGATGAAGAAGGCCAATCGGAGATTGGTACGCGCAACTGTAATGATGTTTCTCGCGCTGGCGCTCACAGCAAGCGACAGCCGCGCCCAGGACTGCGAGGGGCCCTTCACGATCAACATGGAAACCACCGATCCCTCCGTCAGTGGGGTCACGTTCGACCTGACCTTTCCCGGAGACAAGCTGGAGGTTTTGGGCGCGGCCGTAAACCTGACAGGCCTCAGCGGTTTATTTCAGCAAAATGTGCGCAATGAAGGGGCCCCGGACAATACCCTTGCCGTCGGACTGGTCGCCTTTGGACAAGATATTTTACCTGGACCCTTCGCTGAGGTGGAGTTGCAATGTCGCCTTGGTGCAGAGGCTCCTCTCCCCGAAGAGTTCGACTGCACCGCCAACGGCACAGACGACGCACTGAACGACATCATCCTTGGCTGTACTTGGGACATCGCCCCCTCGATTGAACCGACGCCAACGCCGGCCCCAACTCCGGAACCGACGCCTGAGCCTACTTCTGAGCCGACGCCGGAACCGACTCCTGAGCCGACGCCGGAACCGACTCCTGAGCCGACTCCTGAGCCGACTCCTGAGCCGACGCCGGAACCGACTCCTGAACCGACGCCGGACC
>CBFHUR010000094.1:3529-7793 GCA_965658895.1 Binatia bacterium | reverse complement strand
CCTGGACTTCTTCGGGGTAGATTGCGTATGCGGCCGGCCCGGTCAAATCCGTATCGCGGCCATCGGCATACTCTGCTTTCTCCCGGAACTTCAGGAGATTCACCATAAAGATCGGCGTATCGGTATCGCCTTCCAGAAATCCCTTGACCTGCTCTTCCGAAGGGGCCAGTCGATTCTCAACGTTCATTTTTGTTTCCTGTTGCTGATTCTATCCGAGGTTGGACAAGATGACGGTCATCGCTCGCCGCGAGCGCGCCAACGATGGTGACAACTCTTGCATTCAATCGTAGGTCCGACAAACACATTGATCGCGTATAGAACGGCAGCGGCACCGGCCAGACCGGGGATCCCGAAGCCCAGAACACGGATCAGCAGGACAATGCCGGCAACCGTCAGAGCGAAAGCCCACAGACTATCCGGCATCAGAAAGCGACGCAGCATCAGATCCTCACTGCCACAGAGTGGACAACGCTCATCAGGCCCCGGCGCCAGCGAAGACTCGGCAATGTCCTGCAGATCGGAGCCGTGATCGGCGGCCAGAGATCGCCAACTTCGCTCGAGATCACCTTGGGCCACAAGCACACGCACCTGAGGCCGCCCGCTGGACAAGACCGGCAACACGGAAAAAGAGCGATCATCGACAACGGCCTCGATGCCATCGGCCTGCAAACGCCCTTGCGCCAGGAGTCCGTCGTCGAGGGTGGAGAACCGAGCCAACTCGACCATCGGCCCCTCCCCTTGGGGGGTTTCTGTTTCGCTATCCGACATCACCATCACGATCCCGCTCCAGCCTTCGTTCGATCCACAAAAGCGTCACCGGGAGTATTGATAAATGGGCTGATCAAGGCCCTCGCTCAGCGTGAGGTAGCTTGTACCGTCGGGCGAGAATCCAATCGCTTCGCCCTGCGGTTCCTCCGGCACGCCCACGACCGGGACCTCACACGGTTCTCCCGCCAGCGCCTCGGCAACGGATTGTCGTCGCGTGCGCCGCCAGAGACGTGCCCCGACATAGCCCCGCACGAGGATTTCTCGACCGTCGGGGGAAATATCCCCTCCGGTGGTAAAGTCGCCTCCTTCGAGATTTGCCTCGCCGACCAACTCCAGCACGGTATCGCCACGCGCCTGGGCTTCCGCGGAGAGGCGATAGACCAAAGATGGACCGGGCGCATAGAGAGTCTTGATCACAATCAGCAGATCCCCGGTTTCCGGGTCGACCAGGAGAGTTTCGGCATCGTGAGGTCCATCGGGATAGGTAAGATCCATCGTGACGATCTCGCTTGCCGCAATCTGATGATCCGCGCCATCCACCTCAGGTTCTGCGAAACGGTGGATCTGGATGGAATCCCTCTGGCTGAAATTATCGCCGATGTCCGCGAGGTAAAGATACTGCTGGCCTCGCCTCGGCCCCGGCCCGATCGCCATATCCTCCCAATCACGAGCCGTCGCTTCGAGCAAAAACGTACCCCGCAGAGATCCGTCCGTGTGGATCGCAAACAAACGGGGAAGATCTCCCGAATCATTATGCACCCACAGAACGTCGGGCTGCGCGCGACTCGCCACCAAACCGGAAACCTCGCGAATTTCCGGCGACACAACGCGCCCGACAACCTCCACTCGGTCGATGACCGGGCATGGAGGCGGCCCCGGGTCGGGTCTCGTGGAAGCGCCACATCCCGCGACCAGAACGACCCCAAAGCCGGCGAGAAGAATCGACCGATATATCCGAAACGACCCGTGCATGCGTGACTTCATGACGCGATGCTACCCTCCCTTGCCGAAGATAACGAACCCCCGGGCAAGAGGACTTCAGAGGCCATCCGACTCAAGCGCTCTGCAGGCCCACCAGACGCTGGCGAATGAGGTCATCCGCCTCGCTCATGATGCGATCGACCAGCTCAGCCACTGTCGGTACGTCATGGATCAGCCCGGCCACCATTCCGCAGGACCAGGCGCCAGAATCGACATCGCCCTCCTGCATCACCTTGGGGTAAATGCCCGCAACCTCGGGAAGAATATCTTCAAATTTCAGATCGGCGCCGAGTTCCTTTTCCTTGGCGATCAATCTCTCGACACCGGCGTTGGTAAGCACACGTTCGGTGTTGCGCAGGCCCCGCATAATCAGTCGCGTATCCAGCTCACTGGCCTCCACCAGCGCCTGCTTGACGTTGGGATGCACGGGCGCCTCTTTTGTCGCGATGAACCGAGTCCCCATATTCATGCCGTCGGCACCCATCGCCAGAGAAGCGACGAGACTCCGCGCGTCGGCCATTCCACCGGAAGCGACAAACGGGATTTCCAATTCTTCTGCCGCACGCGGCAGAAGGATGAAATTCGGAACATCATCCTCTCCCGGATGACCACCGCACTCGAAACCATCGACCGACACCGCATCACAACCGATTTTCTCGGCTTTCAAGGCATGCCTGACCGAGGTGCATTTATGGATGACCTTGACATCGGCCTCCTTGAGCATTGGCAGCCATTGGGCCGGATTGTTCCCGGCCGTCTCGACAACCTTGATGCCGCTTTCGATGATCACCTCGAAGAGCCCCGGATAGTCGGGCGGCTGCAAGGCGGGCAAAAAAGTCATGTTCACGCCAAAGGGCTTGTCGGTCATCTCCCGACAACGGCTGATCTCGGCGGCCAGTTTCTCGGGAGTGCCTTGCGTCAAGCCCGTCAGGATCCCCAGGCCACCCGCGTTGGAAACGGCAGCAGCCATCTCGGCCAGACCCACAAAGTGCATGCCGCCCTGGATAATGGGATGTTCGATGCCAAAAAGTTCCGTGATGCGTGTCTTCATGATGGGTCAGGCCTCTCTTGAGTTTTTCGGGACTTCCGCAAAGCGACAGAAGTCAGGCTTCGACTGTGAAGCCTTTGATCAAATCTGCATTCAGTTGACGTTTGATCGTGGAGAAAATGCCACGCTCCTTGCTCGCCATACTGGCCGCCAGGGCCGTCGCCTCGGCCAGCAAGGCCTCTTCGGTCGAGATCCTGTCGACCATCCCGGCATCGAGAGCTTCCTCGGCCGTATAACGCTTGCCGGTCAAGGCAGCGTTTCGTGCGATTTGCGGAGTCAGTCTGGCCTTGAGCAAACGCATCATGGGGTCTCCGATCGCAACGCCCACATCCACTTCCGAAATACAGACCCATCCCTTGTCAGCCCGCATGACCCGATAGTCACAACCGAGCGTCACAAAAGCCCCGCCGGCAAAAGCGTGTCCATTGATTGCCGCGACTGTCGGCACGGGCAAGGAGACCAACCGGCGCATGAAGCCCAACATGCCCGAGCTGAATCGAGGGATCTCCTCTTCGGTCAAGGCCATCAGCTTCTCGACATTCAGCCCACTGCAGAAGAACTTCCCGGTCCCGGTCAGCACCAGGCCCGCCTCCCCCTCGCAATCGGCCTCCACCGTATCGAGAACCGCGTGCATGCGATCGAGCCAATCGAGGTCGATCATATTGGGACCATTGTTCAGCGTGATCCTGTGAATGGCGCCTTCTCGGCTAAGTTCAATCACTTCGATTTCTCCTGGTTGGCGTGATTCCTGGTGGAGCCCCGCCGTCGGCCCCACCTACTCCGGAATCTGCAGGACGCGCTTGGCAATGACGTTGAGCTGCACCTCGTTGGTACCGCCCCAAATCGAATCCGAACGCGTGGTCAGCAGCGCGCGGGTGCGCTCCAGCTGGGTGTCCTCAAAACCAGGACCCGACCAGCCCAACCCTTGGGTCCCCATGGCCTGAACAACCAGATCCTGCTCTTTCTTGACCATATTTGCCCATCGGTATTTACCCAGCGAACTGATGTCGCGGCCCGTCTGCTTGGCGCGGGCCTCGGCCATCGCCCGTTTCATGGTGAGCGAAAGCGCCTTGGCTTCCATCTCCTGGCTTGCCATCTTCTGCCGCATGGCGGGGTCTGCCAGCTTGCCATCCTGCGTGCCGACCTCTCGCTTTACAATGTCGACAAACGTCTCTTTCATCGCACCGAGAATGCCGCCCTCACTGCCGCCATCCGAAGAGCGCTCATGCTGCAGAAGCCGCTTGGCGACCGTCCAACCTTTGTTGACTTCGCCGACAACATGCTTGGCCTGCGCCCGGGCGCCCTCGAAGAACACCTGCGAGAAATCCGCGCTGCCATCGATCAGAGTCAGGCGAGAGACCTCGACGCCTTCCTGCTTCATCGGGAAGAGGATGAAGGTAATGCCTTCATGCTTGGGCGCGTCCGGATCCGTGCGAACCAGACAGAAAATCCAATCGGCGGCATGCG
>CBFHUR010000094.1:0-3432 GCA_965658895.1 Binatia bacterium | reverse complement strand
AGCGTACGACGTCCAGATCTTCTGGCCTGTCACAACGTACTCATCCCCATCGCGAACCGCGCGGGTTTGCAGGCTGGCGAGATCCGAACCCGCGCCCGGCTCGCTGTAGCCCTGACACCAATTCATCTCATTGCGGGCGATTTTCGGCAGGAATTCAAGCTTCTGTTCTTCGGTCCCGAATTCGAGAAGAGTCGGGCCGATCATCTGCGTTCCGAAGCCCTTGACCATAGGCGCGCGTCGCGATGCCAGCTCGGCCTTGACCACCGCAGCCTGTTTGCGATCCAGACCCGCACCGCCGTATTCGACCGGCCATTCCGGACAGACCCAACCTCGATCCGTGAGCTTTTTGATCCACTCCCGGGTAACCGGCAGGCCCATCATCGATTGACGATTGCCGACACGGATTTCCTGCGGGAGATTTTCTTCAATCCAGCTTACTACTTCCTTGCGAAACTCTTCGATGGATTCAGATGACATGCGTTATCTCCTTCTGTTCTCGGATCAGTAGCCGCGCAGACCGGCAAAGCGGTCGCGATGGTAAATGCTGTCGCCCAGGGTCAGTTCCAAAGCCTTGAGCCGTTTGAAGAAAAGACCGATTTCCTCGTCGTCCGTCATGCCGATCCCGCCGTACATCTGAATCGCTTCGCCGCCAATCAACTTGGCAACATCAGAACATCGAGCCTTCGCGGCGCTGGCACACTCGGCAACATCATCGCGCCCCTCGTCAATCGCCGTTTGCGCGTCGCGCACAACAGATCGGGCGAACTCCAGTTCGCCGAACATCTCAGCGGCCCGATGCCGCAAGGCCTGAAATGTGCCGATCTTGACGCCGAACTGCTCGCGAATTTTGAGGTACTCCAGCGTTCGCTCGAAAGCCTCTTCGAAGCAACCCACCATCTCGGCGCATAAGCCGATCGTCGCCCGGTCAAGAACCGCGTCCAGAACCTCGGCGCCACGATCCACTTCGCCAAGCAATCGCTCGGCATCGACCGAGACGTCCTTCAACGTCAACCGGGCAGCCACCCGACCATCCAGCAGACGACTTTGATCGACCTCAACGCCTTGTGCTCCCGCGTCAACCACCAATAGAGTCAGGCCGTCCCGATCGCCGCTGGCACCCGAAGTCCGGGCGACGACCACGATCTGTTCAGCGACATGTCCGTCGAGCACGAATTGTTTGCTTCCGTTCAGGACAAAGCCGTCGCCCGCCGTCTTGGCCGAAGTCTCCACCGCGTAGGGGGAGAAGCGTCCATGTTCCTGCAGCGCCAGACAAAGGATTCTTTTCCCCTCGCAGACCCCGGGCAGAAGCTGCTTGCGCAGGGATTCCTTCCCGCCGAGAAGAACCGCGTTCCCACCCATAAGAATGGTCGAAACGAAGGGCTCTGGCGCCAAAACGCGCCCGGCTTCGCTCATGAGAACGCCGATCTCCGCGGCACCCAGACCGGACCCACCCACTTCTTCGGGAAACGGGATGCCGATCCATCCCAGCTGGCCCATCTCCTGCCAGAGTTCCTGGCTGAAACCGGTCGCATCTTCGGTATCGCGCAACGCGCGCATGCGCGCGACGGGCGACTTCTCATCAAAAAAGCTGCGTGCCATATCCCGCAGGATGATTTGGTCTTCCGTGAGTATAAGTCCCATCAATACTAGCCCTTTCGTGCCACTCAACGAGCGGATCCCCCATTAGGGTTGACAGCCTAATCTTAGGCTCGATACCCTAAAACTGCAAGTTGGACCGCGGAGCAGAAACTCTTCGGGGATTTCTCCCGCGAGAGCCACGGGCCGCTTCGAACTGGTCGATCGCCGCCATGAGCACCACCAAAAACACACGCCAACGGATTCTCGACGAGAGCCTGCAGCGCTTCAATCGCAATGGCTACAGCACCACCACGCTGGCCGAGATCGCCGACGCTGTCGGGATCGCCGAGGGCAATCTCTGGTACCATTTTCGCACCAAAATCGATCTGGTCAAAGTTCTGGTGCAGCAATGTCGCGATGCCATGAAAGCCAATCGATCGCGAGCCGCCACCAGCTCCACAGCGGACGATTATGTCGTCGGGATCCTCTCGGCCGTGCGGATTCAGCTACGCTACCGCTTTCTCTTGCGGGATTATCTGCAATTCTCCGACTCCATCCAAGCCATAGCCGTGGACCCCGATGCGATCGCGGACCGGAAGATGTTGCGGAAACTCCTCGGGCGACTCGAGCGCGAAGGCATGTTCCGCCGCGATATTCCGATCGATCTCGAAATTCTCGCACGATCCCTGTGGATCATCAGCCGGTATTGGCCCGACTACCTGCGCGAACAGGACGGGTGCACGGACGTGACCTGGGCGGATCAACACCGCGGTTTCCAACACCATTTCGCCGTCCTGCTCCCCTACCTGACAGCATCGGCCCGCCAGGGCCTGACTGAGGCATTGGATCGAGCAACGGATAGTCCGTCGGAAAACACCCCGATGCCCACCGATACAACCGATACAGCGCCACCCTCCGGCCAACGAAGCACCTCAGCATAAGGACCCGGCTCCCTCCGGCTGCGGCCGCCAAGACATCCAGCATCAGCGATTCACGGGAACCATTACCCGAGACAAAGGAACAAAAGATCATGAAAATTGTGCGCACACCGGACGAACGTTTCGAGGGCCTTCCGGGCTATCCATTCGAGGCGCACTACGTGCAAATCCCCGCAGGCGATGGCGACGAGCTGCGCATGCATTATCTGGACGAAGGCCCGCGAGACGGCGAGGTGATCCTCTGCCTGCACGGACAACCTGTCTGGTCCTATCTATATCGGAAGATGATTCCGGTGCTGGTCAAAGGTGGCTACCGGGTCATCGCTCCCGACCTGATCGGCTTCGGCAAATCCGACAAGCCGGCCCACCGCAGCGATTACACCTACGCCAACCACGTGGCCTGGCTGACCAGCCTTCTTTCCAGCCTCGAGCTCACCGACCTCACGATGGTCTGTCAGGATTGGGGCGGTTTGCTGGGATTGCGCGCACTGACCGAGCACCCGGATTGGTTTGCCCGCGCCGTGGTGGCCAATACCGGATTACCCGACGCCAAGGGCATTCCCGACGAGATGGCCGGCCCGATGCGCGCGATGCTGGAGAACACCCCGGCACTTCCGATTCCCGAGATGTTTGCCAAACTCAGCGCGAACGAAAACGGTGTCGGCTTCATGTACTGGGTCAAATATTGCGCCGAATTTCAGGATCTCGATATCGGTGCCGTGGTGAACCTTTCTTCGGGCGACAAAATGAATGCCGATGAAATCCGCGCCTACGAGGCACCCTTCCCGGATGAGACCTACAAACAGGGTGCCCGTCAATTCCCGTCGCTCGTCCCGATCATCCCCGACGACCCGGCGATTCCGGCCAATCGGGAAGGCTGGAAAGTTCTGGAGGCTTTCGAGAAACCCCTGATCAC
>CBFHUR010000093.1:317-7882 GCA_965658895.1 Binatia bacterium | reverse complement strand
CGATCGCAAGATCCGCATTCAGCCCGGAGAGTACCCAGCGAGCCCCTCGGACACCGGGCACTGGTGCGCCGACATTGCGAAGGCAGAGCAGCTGCTCGGGTGGCGACCCGAAGTCTCGGTGGCCGAAGGACTGCGCAGGACCGCAATCTGGTTCAGAAACAACGAACATCTCTACCGGGAAACATCCGATGGAACCCGTCGTTGAGCGAAGCGATACGGCGCTCGACCTGAGCGTCATCCTTCCGGTCTACCGCAACGCCTCTACCTTGCGGGAGATCCATGGACGCATCGCTGGTGTGTGCCTCCCCAAAGGCGTCCGCTATGAGATCCTCTACGTGAATGATGCCTGCCCCGAGGGCTCCGGTTCCGTGCTCTCGGAGCTGGAGCGGGCATACCCCGAGATTCGCGTGGTATCTCTCGCGCAAAATGGCGGGCAGCAGCGGGCGATTCTCGCCGGCCTGAAGCAATGTCGAGGCAATCGGGCGGTGGTGATGGATGCCGACCTGCAGGACCCGCCCGAGGCGATTCCTGCCCTGCTTAACCAGCTCGGCGACGGGATTTCGGCTGTCTTTGCGGGTCGACAGGGGCGCTATGAATCCCCGACGCGCCTGATGACATCGCGCGTTTTCAAGACGCTCCTCCACCTGCTGTGCGGCGCACCGAAGGATGCTGGGGCATTCGTGCTGATGGACCGGCGCATGATCGATCGTGTGCTCGCCATGGACGCATCGAGCCCGTTTCTCGTGGCGATGATCGCTTGCTCCGGACTTCCAATGCGCTCCATCCCCGTGGAGCGTGCGGAGCGACCCGATGGTCAATCCGCCTACGTCGGAGGCATGCGACTCCAAGTAGCGCTCTCAGCTCTGTGGTGGGTACTTCGCTGGCGAACAGGCTTTGTCCGCACGGAGCCCGACCACCCCACCTGAAGCTGCCGACCGGTCAATCCACTGTCCAAGCTGCAGGGGCACGTATCGAGACTTCAAAATGAAAATTGGCTCATAAGCTGTTTTTGTGGTCCCCCGGTGAGGCAGAAATGAGACCTGCACCGAACGACGGCCACTCGAACGTGACTGCGGCGCTCCAGCATTCGCGGATCGACATGGCCGACCAGACGACGAGCCGGATCCTTCTGACCAATGAAGGAATTCCCAATCAACTACAGTCCAACTCATCGATCCAACGCGTGATCAAATCGGCACCTACGTGGTCAACCTCGAGTCGGTAGGGGTGCATGCGTCCACGGCCAGTGGCGAGCAGACGCGCCAGCAGAACAGATCGATCGGGTTCCCCCGGGGCGACAATTCGGGCACTCTGCACGTCCGGCCAGGGAACGGAGGGTTCGACGTCACAGATCCCCATGTCCAACAATGCGGTCTCCCGGCGCAAATCCATTTTTCCGTCACCGGGGCCATCCGGCCGGTGACAACTGGAGCAATTCACCTGAAGAAAGGCGCGTGCCCTGTCGTTGATTGAAACACTCTCGTCATCCAGCGCCGGAATTGGCGGGAAGCGCTCGCGCAAGGAGGCCAGTTCCGCGGGGGAGATTTGCAGAAGGCCACTTTCGAGCAACTCATCAAGCTGATCAGGGACCCCGGGTCCCGTACGCGATGAGAGTTGGGCGATGTTCAGGCCTAGTGTATGTCCTGCAGCGGCGGTGTGGCATCGCAGGCAATCGCCGCGTCCCGGAAAGTACCAGCGTGAATCTCCAACCGGAACCACCTTGGCCACATCCACCAAAAGAGCATCGTCCTGTTCCTCGGACCACTCCCAAGTCCAACCTCGCCAATGGTCATCTTCAATTCGTCGAAGCAGACGAGTCTCCAGCCAGGAATCGTCGCGGAGGAAGGCCTTCACGAAATCTGTATCCACCGGAAAGATGAGGTTGCCGGTTTCGGGGTCCACATCAATGCGTTCCCCTTCGGGGAGAAGAAACCAACGGTCCTTGGCCGCATGGTCCGAGAAAAAAGTCTGGTTCACTTCCCAACGAACAGACCCAACACGGGGCTCCGCCGGTTGCAGATAGGCAACGAACCGGTTTCTCGACAGCCGCACGGGTGGCTGTGGCGCCGGGGGGCCTCCTACGAGAGAAAGAATCTGGCCTCGATTGCGATCAAGAACATAGAGTTCGCCGTCAGCATCTTCGAAAAACGAACTGACTACGGCTCCCGGAACCGCGCCAAGAATTCTTGGGGCCACACGCTGCATCGAATCGGCCGGAATCCCGAAGAGAGTCCCGGACATTCCGTCAGCAAAGACATAGGTGCCCACCAACTCGGGAATCGCCGAGCCTCGATAGACGTAGCCTCCGGTGACTGAAAAGGAGGATGCCTCAGCACGACAGAGCGACGTCACGGGAAAACCGACGGAATCGCCATTGGCAGCAAGACTTCCATCCTGCTTGGGTCGAAACCCTTCAAACCCTGGCCAGCCTGCGTTGACGCCAAATTCGATCCGATTGACCTCCTCGCGCAAGCCCCCCCCAACGTCTCCCGCCCAGACCTCCCCGGTTTCGCGGTCGACGGTGACTCGCCATGGGTTACGAAGTCCGTAGGAGACCACCTCTGGGGCATAGCCAGAGGTGCTCGCAAAGGGGTTGTCCGGTGGAATCCGAAAGGGGGTGCCACGATCGTCGTCTCTTCCATTGATATCGATCCGCAGAAGCGACCCGTAGAAGCTCATCACATCCTGTGACGTCATCTTGTCTCGGCAACCATCGCCAAACGACAACAAAAGGTATCCGCCTTTATCGAACAGAACGCTCCCACCGTTGTGGCAAAGTCCTGGCTGGTAAAGGTCGATCAGGATTTCCTGACTCTCTCGATCGAAAATTCGGCGAGCTTCATCGTACTCGAAGCTCGCGACAATGGATCGCGCCGGCTTCTCGGCCCAGTCCGCATCCTCCTGGTCCGGAGTCAGCGGCACGGGCACCGTATAGTGGACAAAGGCACGAGGGTCGTTGGGGAAATCCGGGTGCAGGGCGAGCCCCAAAAGGCCAATTTCCCAAAACTCCTCGGGGCCTGCGCCGGCGATCCACTCGCGAAGATCGAGCACCAGCTCAGGCGGTGTTGAGGGGAAAGCCCCGTCTTGCCGCCGCGGTGGTACATAGCGACGGATGCTGCCGGCCTGCTCGGCAATATACCATCCCGAATCCGCTTCAACTGCCGCCACCGGCTTGGAAAAGGCTCCCCTCGGCGACTCCGGGACGACTGTCAATTCCAGATCTTCATCAAGGACCAGTTCCAAGCAATCGGCGTTCGCTTGAGCGACCGTCTCCGCGCATTCCGACGGCACGACCAATCCGAGGCCTTCGCAAGGAACCTTGATGTCCGCCGCGTCCGGTCCCCCACCCCCACACGCGGCGACCGCAAACGCGCAAACAACCATCCAGACGCGGGAGGTCTTCAAGGCAAAGCTTCTCCCCGCATTCATCATCAACCGCCCGTTAGCCAATTACCCACACCCCCCACATCACTTTTCCTGCCTGATAAGCGGGCCCGCCGCCACCTCTATCTGCCAACTCCTTGGAAAAAGGAGGTGTCCCATCACCCTGAACCGCGAGTCCGTGGCCGGATCAGATGTGACGACTCGATGGCCGAAGGTTGCCTCCGTTCCCCTGAAAGTCGGATGGATTCGCTCGGACCTTGAGCCCCTTTCTGCGGGGACGGCTGCCTTCTCACCAGCAGGCGCTCGTGGTCCCCAAGATCGCCTGATGGTGTTGTGAAAATCCTTGTTTTAGCAGCCGATTCTGTCGCAGATAGCTTCCCCAACTCTGAGGGCCAGATTTCGGGGAGGCGACTTTCGAGAATCCTGGCAACCTCGGCATGCCCGGTTGCGTTCCAGTGAATATCTTCTTCGTAGTAGAGGGAATCGGCGCCCGAGGCCTGTGCGCTCTTGAGATCATCGAACAAGTCGATGACATCGATGCCGTCCTGTCGCAGCGCCTCGGCGAGCTCCAGGTTCGGTGAGATTTTGTTCCTTACAAGCTGTTGTTCGTCATAAATCATGAGGACGGCGAAAGGTACGTCGTTCGCGACACATAGCTCGTTCATTCGATTCACAATGGCTTGATAGATCGTCGCCCGCGCCTCGACCTCCACGGATTCTCTTTCCGCGTTTCGGAGTCGGACAATGCTGTCGGAATTCAGACGCTGATAGATGTAATGGTTCAGAGCGTAGTAAAGGTGACTGTTCTGGTGGAGATAAGGAGCGCCCGGGATCGGCAAGTGCGTTGCTCGAAACTGCGCGCGTGTGTGCGGGTGGTCTGTCGCGCGAAACTGAATCTCTCCATCTTTCAGGACGAAGGTCGGCGTGGGTCCAAAATCGCCAATCGTTGTGTAGTTTCCGACGAAATCATTTGGCAGCGTGACCAGCAACACCATGTCGGGGTCGTACTTCAGCCCGTATTTCTGCAACATCACGAGCTCTTGCGACGTCGAGTATCCATAGACTCCGAGGTTGATCACTTCGAATCCGTCGAGGCGCTCGTTCAACTTCCAGGTAAAGACCTCATCGTCCCCAACTTCTGCACCATCTACGAACGAATCACCAAGGACAACGATACGGCGTTGGTCGGATGGCTTCTCGAAACTTCGGTCCGGTGGTCGAAACCCGTGGTTGTTGTAACTCAAATAGAACGCGTGCCCTTCGCGCTCGCCGTGCATGCCGACCGAAGAGTTGTGATGCCAACCCAGGTCCGGATCGACCCGGGTAAACCGAGGTTTTACAAGCGGAAGTCCGTACCGAAGCGCCAGCTCGGCGCCGATCGCCAGCAGCAAAAGCGTCCCCACCAACAAGAGGACCCGTTCGAGAATCGCCCGCAAAGCAGGTGACTTCATGATTTACTCCAGCAGAACGGCATCGGTGTTCCCGAAAGTTTGAGCGGATTCTTCGATGTTGGATTGCTTACTTCGAATCGGCGATGGGTGCCAGATCTGTTCGGTCGTATCGAACCCCACACCAGACTGCCCGCGCGGGATGAAACCCACGCCAGCTCGAGCGTGAGCAGAACCGGGATGGAGAGAGTGGTAAGGACTTCACGTCGGCCCGAGCGTTGCCCGGCGACGATCCCGCGTGCGCAACCTCTCTCTCATTCCCTGCGCGGATCTGCGCGCAACCCGCGGTACGGAAGTCCGTCCAACGAACATCTTTCAAGGGTTTTTCGCTGCCATCCGGTTGGAACGTTTCCTGCAAGAAAATCCGGCCAGCGGCATGGGGCCGCTCAGAAGACGTGTCCAGGAGGAAGATCCGATGTCCCTTTCCCGAATTGTTCAACTCGCGTTGATGTTCAGTGCCGCAGCAATGCTCGTTGCACCGCAAGCCCTGGCGAGCTCTGCGAACCGCTGTGCGGCGGATATGCAGAAGGAATACGGCAAGTACTACTCGTGTGCGCTGAAGGCCCAGTCCAAGGCCACGCGCCAAAACAACCCCGCCGACCTGACCCGTTGCCAAGCCAGTCTCGACAAGAAGTTGGCGCGCATCGTGGCCAAGCATGGTGACGCCTGTCCGGAACCCGATACCGGGAGCCTCGCCGAGGTTGCCGAGAGCTGTGTCGACGATACGGCGACCGTGACTTCGGGCGGCATTCGTCCGACGCCGGGCGATGGGGATGATGCGCCGCAAGTCGATCTCACGCAGGAGTCGGTGGCGGACGTTGTCGCTGCGATTTACAACGCCGACATCCTGACCAACGCGCAGATGGAAGTCCGGGAATCCTACCTCGAATATACCCAGCAGCTCTTGTCCGTAGAAGCACTGGCGGTTCAAGCGGCGTTGCTCGCCGAGATAGAGGCGCTTGGTATCGAGCCCAACCAAATCTTGAGCCGGCGCAATGAATTGAGCGTGCCCTTGACGGATCCTGACTGGATGCTTTTCCAGGCCGAGGCCGAAGCTCTCTACGACGCTCTGCCCGGCAGCGCCCCCTCCGCACGCGCCGCGCGCTTCCCATGGCTGATCCCGGCGGTCATCGCAGTTGCTGCTTGCGACTTCAAAATAATCGCCTGCAGTGACGATGTGAACCAGCAGTACGGCGACTGCCTGGCCGGGCGCCTCTGCGGCGCGAATCAGACGGTGAACAAGCAGTGCTGCGCCAACAAGATGAGGTCGGATCTGCAGAACTGTCTCATCACATGTGGTCTCAATGGGCCCGATGGCGACTACGGCAACTGTTGCATGGCGGCTCCGGTACCTTCGCCTTCGCCTCCGCCGGCTCTCGCAACACCCATCCCCACGATCACAACCGGAAAGTAGCAAACGGTAGTTCATACTTCTCCACGAATCGAAGGCATCAAACGCCGCGTGCGGCCTGCTCCTCAAGCGGGCCAATCGCGGCGTTTTTGCGTTCATGACCAATAGGCTTCCCGAAAGAGAATCCCGGCCAAGGCCAATACGCCATGCGATCCGTCGCGCAGCCAGGGCCGCAGATCGTTTGCCGTTTCGGTTGTCGGCGGTGGGCCGGATTGGGTAGAAGCAGACCAGTGGCTGGCATGCGTTCGCGGAAAGTATGGCTCGGGGTGGCGGTGGTGGGCGCCTTGCTCGTGGCCGCGGCACTCCTGCTCACGGGGGAACAAGTCGGCCCCGATCGAATCTTGCGGGCAAAAAAGATCCTGACGATGGATCCCGGCCGCCCTGTCGCGACCGCTGTCGCCGTGGAGTCTGGTCGAATCACGGCAGTCGGCTCGCTCGAGGAGGTCCGGGCGGCGCTCGGTAGCCGAGATCTCGAGATCGACGACAGCTTTTCGGACGAGATTCTCATGCCGGGCTTCATCGACCCCCACCTGCACCCGACTCTTGCCGCGACGATCCTGTCGCTGGATATCGTCTCCGCGATGGAGTGGTCCACGCCCACAGGTCGGACCGAGGCCGTTCGCGGTCGCGATGCGTTTCTCGCGCGACTCCGCGCCCTGGACCAGGCGCGAGACGACGAGGATTGGCTCCTGGTCTGGGGCTACCACAAGCCTTATCACGGTGAGCTTTCTCGCGCGGCGCTGGACGAGATCTCGACCTCACGCCCGATCTTTGTCTGGCAGCGATCTGTCCACGAGATGTTCTTCAATACGCGAGCGCTCGAGGAGTTGGGCCTCACTCGTGAGATCCTCGATGCGCATCCGCAGGCCGACTGGGAAACCGGGCATCTGTGGGAGCAAGGCGCGCTCACTCTCGGCCGGCCGATGACGCAGATCCTCGCCTCGCCTCGACGCTACATGGACGGGCTCTCGAAAATGACCGAGGTTCTCCACCGCGGTGGGCTTACTACTGTGGGCGAACAGGGCTTTCCGCAGGTGAACAGCCTGGCTGAGTGGTTTTCTCTGCGGTTCGAGATGTGGCGCTCCGACGCGCCCTACCGCTTCGTCCTCGTTCCGAACGCCATGTTTCTCGCGGCCAATGAGGGCGACGCTGCATCAGCAGAGCGAGCCGCCAAAGCCATGCTCGCGTGGTCCTCGGACCGAATTCGTGTGGTGAAGCACGCCAAGTACTATGCCGACGGTGCGATCTTCAGCCAGCTGATGCAGATGACGGAACCGTATCTCGACGGCCATCACGGCGAGTGGATGATGACACCCGAAGAG
>CBFHUR010000093.1:0-307 GCA_965658895.1 Binatia bacterium | reverse complement strand
CTCGATGCCTTCTGGAAGGGCGGCTGGGACCTGCACATTCACGTCAATGGAGATGCGGGGCTCGATCTCGTTCTCGACCAGATCGAGGCGCATCAGCAAGAGGATCCGAACGACGAGCGTCGAATCGTCCTGGAGCACTACGGCTTTGCGCGCGAGGATCAGCACGCGCGTGTCGCGGAGCTCGGAGTCGAGGTCTCGAACAATGCCTACTACCTGCATGAGCTTGCTCCTATTTACGCCGAGCATGGACTCGGGCCGCAGCGGGCTGCCGAGATCTCGCCGCTTGGATCCCTCGCCCGGGCCGGGG
>CBFHUR010000092.1:0-8001 GCA_965658895.1 Binatia bacterium | reverse complement strand
GTCGTTGCCGGGCACGACGGTCGTAGCGCCGCCTCAGGCGTTCGGCCTCGACTTGCTCGCGCGAGGGCTGCGTGGATGCTGTCGTCCCTGCCGGCCCATCCGAGGGGTGTTCGGTGGAGGGCAGGTCGGGCGCGTCGGATAATTCGTGCGCGGCGGTTTCGATCGGGGCGGCGTGGACCATATGGGCCTTGCGATTGCGCAGCGTGGCCCCCACGGTGCGGCCGCTATGGGAGAACGTCTCTCCCTGATGCTGCCAGCGTCCGGCCTCCACGCAGCTGACGTCGACGGTGGTCTTTTCGCCGGCGGTGGCCAGGATCGTGGTGTTCACCATGCGGTTCTGTTTGCAGCCGCGCAGCTCGATTCCGTCGAGCAGCAGAGCGTGCTTGTCGGCCTGGTTATCGAAGATCAGGTCCGAGACGACGCCGTCTTGATCGACTTCGCGGATCTCGGCCTGCTTTTTCGCCAGCAGGTCATCGGCGAGGGTGTAGGCCTTTCCTTGCGCTGTGTGCGCCGACCCGTTTTCGCCATTGCCAGTCCCGGCCTCGCTGGCGAGGTTGTCCGGTTTGGCTGGCGCGCGGTGCAGGGGGAAGATCTGCAATCCTTCCAGTTCGAGGGTTTCACCCAGCGTGCAGTCGCCGAGCATCTGGGCCCAATGGGCCGCGTTCATGGCGGTCGTCTTCGTATTCTCGTTCGTGTTCGTGGTGGTCTCCTCTGTCTGTCCTGTCGTTTTGTTGATGGTCATCGGCGTTTCCTCCTGCCCGTCTGATTGGGGCTGAAGGGAGTATGGCAGGGGCGTTGGACAACGGTTGTCCTGAGTTCTTCGAGCGTGGAATCGATGGGTGGCAGGCCGGGAGATCTTCTGGAGGACCTCCGGGGTACCCCTTTTCATATCGCTCTCGTTCCCTCTCTTTCTGTCCCTGTCATCCTCCCCCTCCCGCCGTGATCCGTTGACAATGTCTGCGGGGCGCGGTTGCTTGGCTGCCATGGCTCGACGACGGCGGCGCAAAAAAGGCAGCGTGCAGGGAACTCTCACACTGCTGGTGGTCATGGCCGTCCTGTTCGTGGTGGTCGAGAGTTTTCGTCTGGCTGGTGAGAACCCCGGGGTCGTGTTGCTGGCGTTGCTGGCGATTGGCGGCGCGGTCTATGGTCGACGTCGCTGGAAGGCGCAGGCAGCCGAGGAGGCCGCACGCGCACAGCGGGACGCCTTGTTGGGGTACGGTCTGTCGGACCTGGACACCTTGAGCGGAGCGGCTTTTGAGGCATGGATTGCCGCCGTCCTGCAGGATGCGGGTTTCAAGACCGAAGATATCCAAACTTCCGGCGACTTCGGCGTGGATGTGATTGCCGAATTTGAGGGAACGAAGTTCGGGATCCAGGCCAAGCGCTACAAGAACAACGTGGGCAACTCGGCCGTCCAGGAGGCGAATGCCGGCGCGCAATTCCACGGCTGTTCGGTGGCGGCTGTGGTGACGCAATCGGGCTTTACGCGTGCGGCCAGGGCACAGGCTGCGGGGATGCGGCCGCCGTGCCTGTTGATCGGGCGCGACGAGTTGCCCAATATGGTGCATCTGCTCAAGGGGCAGGCCTGAGGCCGGCGGTCGCAGCCTTGTGGTTGCGGAAAACCGTGGCGTGGACGAGAGTTTCCGGGCCGATCTGCTAGGGATTCAAGCGCAGAACAATTCGATCTCGACGATGGCGAATCTGGAACAAAGACGAACACCGAAAACCTGGCTGCGCGGGAGCGCACGCGCCTTTGTCGGCCGCGATCGGGAGCTCCATTTTTTCGAACAATTCCTGCTCGATGCCGAAGACGGCCTTGGCAGCCTGGTGGTCTTGCAGGGCTCGGCGGGCATGGGGAAGTCGACCTTGTTGAGCGCATTTTGCGACCAGGCGGCGGCCCGCGGATTTCAGGTCGGCCATGGTCTCATCGAGGCAGGCGCCCGCGCGCGGATGCCGTGGCCCTGGCCGCGGATCCTGCGGAATCTTTCGGGCGCGGAGTGCGAGGAACTGCGCGGTGAACTGGTATCGGCCAAGCCGCTCGGAGATGCCGAAGATGGATACCTGGGGGGATCGGGACTGCAATCCGGACGTCTGGCTCTTCGTCTGGTGGATGCCCTTCAGGCGGCCTGCGTCGAGTCTCCGGTTCTGATCGTGCTGGACGACGTGCAACGGATGGATGCCGCTTCGGTCGAGAGTCTTCGCCTGGTGGCCGAGGGCATCGAGCAGCTGCCGGTGCTGATTGTCGTGGCCGGCCGACTTGAGGCGGACGCGCCGGGCGGCACCGGAGCGGATGCGATGGTGGAATTTGCCAGCAGCGCATCTTCCCATGTGCTCTCTCTGGCCGGGCTCTCTGCGGCAGCCGTCGCCGAGATTGTGGGTCCGGATCTGACAGTGCGCTTCGGCGGCCCTGAGGCACTGCATCGGTTGACCGCGGGAAACCCGATGTTGGCCTCGGAGTTGGGCCTTTGTTCGGACAAGGATGCGACCACGCTGCTGGATGGCAGGACGCTTGCCGAAGCTGTGGCCCTTTTGGTGCAAAGTCGTGTCGAGGGGCTCGCGCCGGAGCTTCGCGGCGTTCTCTATGCGCTGTCTGTGGAGACCGAACCTGTGGATGTCGGCCTGATCGTCGATGTTCTGGAATGCTCCATTGATCAGGCCGAGCAGTGGCTGCGGATCCTTTTGTCCGAAGGGCTGGTTCAATCCGCCTCCGGCGAAAGTCGCGGGCCCTTTCTGCTGGCGCATGATCTTTTGCGAGAACCTCTGGCCGAGTCGATCGAGCCGAGGCAGCGCCGTGGCTTGCATCAACGCTACGCAGAGGCCCTGATCCGCCGCGAGTCCAGCGGTTCGATCCTCTCGACCGGATCAATCGCCCATCATTGTTGCATGGCGGTCCCGCTGGTGGACAGCTCGCAAGCAGCCCGTTGGGCGTTGCGTGCGGCGGTCGAGGCCGGCCAGACGGCCGCTTGGGGCGCGGTTGCGGAGTGGAGCGGTCGCGGAATCGAGGCTCTGGATCGGGGGGGCGAGTCCGGAGATTCGGGCCTGCGCACGGACCTGATGGTCGAGCGCTTTGGCGGCCTGGCCGGCGAGGATAATCTTGCGTTTGCCAGTTTGCAGGATTGTCGGCGAGCCCTCGAGAAGTCCGGTCTGCATCGCGACGTGAGCTCGTTGGTTCGCGTGGTGGATGCCGAGCGTGGGCGCACCATGGATCCACGGATTCTCGGCGAGCTTCTGGCCATGATCGAGGTTTGTCTGGCCAACCAGACCTCGGGTTCCGTATCCGGGCTGTTGGCGCGCAAGGCCTCTCTTCTCCACCGCATCAGTGACCCGGGTGCGCGACATGAATGCGAGGAGCTGGCACTCGAGGCATTGGTTGCCGCCGAGCAGTCGGCTGCGGCGCCGGAAGAACAGCTGCAGGCCAAGGCGGTCTTTCTTCTCTGCAACGTCTTTGGTCGCTCGCCTCAGGAGCGTATGGGAATCGCACGCGAGCTTTTTGGCCTGATGGGATCCAAACCGGACAGCGATCTATTGTTGGTCCCGAGCACGACGCTGGTGGTCGATAGTCTGGCCTGCGGGGATGTGGCGGCAGCCGACCACGCGATCGGACAGATCTCCAGACAAGTCGCCCTGAACGCCGAACATCCGGCCTCGTGGTACCCGTTTCATTTGAATGCCATGCGTTGCGCGATGCGCGGCGACGCCGTCGGTGCCCGCCGCATGCTGGAAGCGGGTCTCGAGAACACGACGCCTGCAAGCTACGTCAGCGCTGCCTTATGTGCCCTGGTTCTGCAGGCGCACTTGTGCGAAATCGTGGGATTGAAAGTGGCCGGCGATGGTCCCGCGCTGCCCGGTCTGGAATTCCCGGAATCGCCTGCGGGTCTGGTCGAAAATACCACGCTTGCCGGAGAAGGTAGCGGCGCCTCGGTGCAGGATGCCATTCGAACACCCTGGAGTGATCAGGTCGTCTCCATTGCCGAACAGGTGAGCGGGGCGCGCAAGGTCGAGGAGTTGTCGGTGGGTGGGTCGGTTGCGCGCGTCCCGGTCGGTGCAGCACCCGATATGACCAACCACTGGCAGGCGGGACTGCTGAAGATCCTCCTGCAGGATTCGACCGACGTGGCGATGGCCGAATCGATGCTCGAGGAATTGGTCGGTCTGGAGTTCTCGCAGATTCCTCGCGATGCGCAGTGGCTCTCCTCGCTTTGTCTGCTTTCGGAGAGTGTCGCGGCGGTGCGCCACAGGCGCGCGGCGCAAAAGCTCTACGACCTCCTGCAACCCTTCGAGGAACGAGTGGCGGTGGCCAGTTCGGCAATTTCCTGCTCGGGTGCGGTGGCCTCCTATCTGGCTGGTCTGGCCCACGCGCTGGGCAATACCGAGACGGCCCTGCAGCACTGCGTCCAAGCCGTTGCGATCAACGACGCGATCGGCGCGAAGTTTTTTGCAGCGCGGATTCGTCTCGAAGGTGCACAAATGTCCTTTGTCGGTGCCGGTGCGGGTGATCCGACGCAGGCAGGGGTGTGGATTGCCGAAGCGGCGCAGATGATCGACGAGCTGGCGATGGAGGGGCTCCGGCCGCTGCTGGTTGCGGTTCAGGAACAGAGCCGTGCGTTCGGTGGTGTCGAGGACGTTCCCGCCGGTTTGCCCGACGCGGCCCTCGAACCGCCCCCAGAACCGCGCCGCGAACCGTTCCCCGAACCGCCCGCATCCACACAGCCGCAGGCCGTGTTCCGACCCCGTGGCGATTTTTGGGAAATTTCCTGGTCGGGCGAGACCGCCCAGCTTCGATACCAGCGAGGATTTGATTGCATCCGGTTTTTGCTGCGCCATCCCGAGCGCGACGTGCATTGCCGCGAGCTGATGACGGGCCAGGAAGCTTCCGAGGAAAATACCGTCAACCGGGCAAGCGTTCAGTCCGGCGAGATCGCGCTTGCCGATGATGACGGTCTGGAAATGATCGATCAGACGGCGCTGACGGCCTACCGAAGCCGGATCGAGGAGGCGCGTGCGGAGCTGGCCGAGGCGGAAAGCAATCACGATCTGGGTCGCATCGAGAGATTGCGCGGGGAGATCGAGGCGATTCTGGCCATGGTCAGCGGTGCAACAGGCCTCGGCGGACGGCGGCGCAAGACGGGATCGGATGTGGAGCGGGCGCGGACGGCGGTGCGCAAGCGGATCAAGGCGGCTCTGGATCGAATCCGACGAGATTTGCCGGACCTGCACGCGCATCTGGCAGCCAATTTGCGCACGGGGACGGTCTGTTCCTACGCGCCGGCCGACCTTCCCGAATGGCAGACGTCGGATGGCTGAAAAAAAAGAGCGATCGACCCCGACCTTTGTCGGAGCCGACCGCCCTTGGGAACGAATGGGTCAGATTTGTCTCAGCGGCAGATCACCCCCATTCCATCGCGGTTGAACTCGCAGCTCTGGCGGGCTCCCTCGAACCGCAGATCGGTGCAGTCCTGTTCGAGAACCGGTGCGGTGTCGGTGGTGAACCGGACTTCGGTTTCCAGAGGCAGGTCTTCCGGGCTGAGTTCGGGCAGATCGAATCGTTCGCCCTTGAGAGCGAAGCGGACCTGACCGCGCTTGTCCTTGAGCGAGACCTTCCAATGGCTGCCGGGCCCCGAGAACCGAAAGGATGTTCGATTGCGGTTGGTGCGCCAGCGGCCCGGCTGGCCCTCGGTGGTTTCGCTGCCGGCCAGGGTATCCTGAATCAGGACTTCCCCGCGGGCTGAGGTCACGGTGATGACCATGCCGTTTTCGTCCGGTGCGAACCGGTCGATATTGGCCTCGGCCAGATCCAGGCTGCCCAGAACCCGCAGCTTGTCGGCGCCGTCGCGATCGTTCCTCGTGGCGATGATCCGGGGCTTTCGGGCCTCGGCGCAGGTGGCCTTGCCGATGGCGTACTCGCTGAAGTGGCGTGTCTCGAAGAACACCTGATTGCGGCATAGATCGCAGCAGAATCGCAGATCGGGGTCGTCGGTGCGGCGATTCTGGTTCGGATCGCCCCAATCGATCGGCCAACCGTCTTCTCCGATTTCGCCGCACAGAGCATTGCCGCATTGGGGCGAGAAGACGCCGCGCTCTTCGTTTTCGTCGTCCGCATTTTCGCGGTGGACGAGCACCATGTTGGACTCGGTAACGCGGTAGGAGGTGTCGGAGCGATCCGACCGGCCATTGCCCTGATGGCACATCCAGTCGCGGCCCGGTCGGTTGCCCGGATCCATGACGGTCAGCGGGGCTTCCTCATCCTGCCGCTCTTCATTGTCCTCCCAGCGAAACACAATCTGCAAAGGCGGGTTGAAGTTCTGTCCGGGAGGGGCAAACGTGACCGCAGTGACGTGTCGGTTGGTGCCGCGCAGGGTGTCCTGACGCCCGCCTTTGGTGGTGCGGGTGGCGGAAATCGTCGTTTCCTCCTCCACAGCACCCTGCGGAATGCGGATGGTGACTTGTCCGTCGGCCGAGGTAACCTCGACGTCGTCGGGCATTTCGCATTGGCCGCCGAACTCGTCCACGGCAGCCGCAACCGAGCCCTGCGGAATGCAGCATCCGATGGCTGCATTCTCGCCCAGTCCTGCGAGGTCGTCGCAGCGGGCGTCCTGATTGGCTTCATCGATGGCCGGGCAGGCATCACAGGCGTCCCCGCATTCGGCCCCGCCGGGCACGGCCGGACAGTCGCCATCGCTGTCGGCCTGGTCGGCGTTGCAGAGGTTCATGCAGCTGTCGCACGCATCGAAGATGCCGTCGCCGTCGTTGTCGATCTCGCCATTGCCGTCGATGTCGACGTTGAAGGCGTCGGTTGCCCGGGTGTTGTCACAACCACCAGCTCCGTTGCAGAGGTCGGCGGTGCAGCTGCTGCCGTCATCGCAGAACTCGGGAGCTTCGGTGCCGGCGGGCGCCATGCCGGGATCCGAACAGGAACCTTCACCGTCGCAGAAGTCAGCCAGTTCACATTCGTTGCCCGCGTCCCCGCAGGCCGCGCCGCGCTCGACATGGTTTTGCTCGCAGACGCCGCCGGCGTTGCAGGTGTCGGCCAGGCTGCACTCGGTCGTTGCGCCATTGCCGCAAGGTGTGCCGGCAGGATCCAGGCGCGCTTCACAGCTGCCGGACCCATCACAGGTATCCGGGGCGTTGCATTCCAGAGCATCGGGGTCGCCACAGGCGGTCCCGGCCGGCTCGAAGGCACCATCGGTGCAGACGCCATCTCCGTTGCAGACGTCACCCAACCGGCATTCGTTGCCCGCGTCCCCGCAGGCCGCTCCCGCGGGTTGGTGATTTTCGACGCATTGTCCCTGGCCGTCGCAGGTGTCGGCGGTCGAGCATTCTCCGTTTTCGTCGTCGCCGCAGACGGTTCCGGCGGCAACAAACTCGGCCTGCGGGCAGATCGCGGACTCGCCCGAGCAAAAGGCGTCCTCGATGCATTCGTCGATCGAGAATCCGCATTGCTGCCGGGGTGAGGAAAACTGGCAGGTGTCGTTACAGCAGGCACCGAAGGGTGCTTCGCATTGTTCGCCCTGCTCGAGGATGCCATTTCCGCAGGAGGAATAGACCGGCTGCCATAAGGCGGCTCGTTGCACATCCATGGATTCGGGATAGGCACTGCCCACCAGAACGACCTCCCCATCGGGAAGGGCGAAGATATCGTTGGTGCGGTTCGCCCATCGGTCGGGGTTGTCGGATCGGTAGGCATCATTGAGTTCGAGATCCGGCGTCATGCGGACGCCGGCCAGCGGGTTGGTGTGGTGATCGTTCTGTTTGGTGCCGGCTGCGTTGACCGCCACCAGAATGTCCTGGTCGGGGTGGTGGCTGATCGCTGTGGCGACCGAGATCTGATTATTCCGATCGAGCGCGGATGCGAAGCCTGCGAGGTAGATGTCCTGGTAGCCGCCGAGTCGGTCGAATTTGGCGACATGCGCGATGCCAAGGCGGCCCGGTTGGGTGACCTGGCCGGTGATCACGATACTTTCGTCGGGCAGCAGCAGGGCATCGGTTGCGATGTCGTAGCTG
>CBFHUR010000091.1:0-8104 GCA_965658895.1 Binatia bacterium | reverse complement strand
ACGAGCGACGACGCGGACCCGGACCTGGTGGACCCCCTTCCGGCGCTCGAGGACCCGGCGGCGGCTACGGTGGCCGCGGCGGTGGACCCGGCGGCGGCCGTGGAGGCGGCGGTGGCGGCGGCTACGACAACAATAGCGGTGGCTTCGGCGGCGGCTTCGGTGGTGGCTTCGGCGGCGACGACAGCTTCGGCGGCGGATTCGGAGGCGGCAATATCCCGCCCAGCAAGCCCAAGGGCAGTCGACGTAATCTGCGCCGCAACAAACGCAGCCTCTAGGCGAGAAGCCTGAAACAAAACTCGGGACAGCGAGCGTTGCCCGGGATTTCCGTCAGGAGATCCCGGGCACCCGCACCTCCCGACTTGCCGCGCCATCGCCCTGCAGGAGTGGTCCGGGGCGCAATGCCTCAGGTGGGAGTAGGCCCGACCCGCGTTTGCGGGATCAGGCCCCCCGCAGCATGAAGTAGATCACCACCCCGGTAACCGAGACGTACAACCAGATCGGCATCAGGACTCGGGTGATTCGTTTATGCCGGGCAAATTCTCTTTTGTAGGCGAAGAAAAACGCCGCCAGAGCTCCCGGCACCACAAACACCGACAGCACGATATGGCTGATCAGGATCACGAAATAGATGATCCGCAGAAGGCCTTCCCCCTGATAACGGGTATCGCCATGCGACCAGTGGTAGATCAGGTAGCAGACCAGGAACAGGGCCGAGGCGGCGAAGGCGGCGACCACCAATCGCTTGTGCAGATGCAGCTCACGGCGCTTGATCGCCACCCACCCGGCAGCGAGCAGCATCGCCGCGATACCGTTGAGAGTTGCATTCACCGCGGGCAAAAAACTCAAATCGACCCCGGACGGCCCCGCCTCTCGAAACATGAGAATATAGGCAAGAAACGACAGCGCGGCTGTCGAGACCACCGCATTGAACACATAGAACGAGCGATCCGAGACGTTGGCCAATGGAGAATTTTTTTGCGCCATGGGGTTCTATCGTACCAACCGGTAAGCTTCGGGTCGATGGGTAAGCCGGCAACACCCGTGGATGGCTTTTGCGACCCTGCCTTCGAGCAAGTTCGCGAAGCTTTCCGGCATAATTTCTCGGCCCATGATGAAATCGGCGCGGCGGTGACCGTATGCGTCGGCCGTCGCGAGGTCGTCGATTTATGGGGCGGCTGGCGAGACGCCGCACAACGCCACCCCTGGACAGCTTCCACGATCGTCAACAGCTATTCGGTCGGCAAAGGCATCACCGCATTGCTGGCCCTCGCACTGGTCGGGCAGCGGCGCCTGTCCCTGGACGCGAAGGTCGCAGAGGTCTGGCCCGCGTTCGGCGCGGGCGAGAACGCAGCGACCACCTTGCGGGAACTCCTCAGCCATCAGGCCGGTCTTCCCGCCCTGCGCCAACCGATGGAGAACAAGGACCTCGGCAACTGGGACAAGATCTCCGAGGCACTCGCGCGTCAGGACCCCTGGTGGGAGCCCGGCACAGCCCACGGCTACCACGTCAACACGTTCGGCTTTCTGGTGGGCGAAATGATCCGCCGCGCCACTGGAGCCGCGTCCTTTCGTCGTGCTCTGCAGGAGGCCCTCTGCGGACCTATCGACGCGGAGTTCCATGTCGGCCTGCCGATGTTTGCCCACCGTCTGTGCGCCGAGATCTGCGGGCCTGCTGCCCAACCGATCGAACCCGATGCCATCGCCGCGTTCGTCGTCCCCCCCGAAACGCCGCCCGCGCAGCGCGCCATGCGTGCGCTTGCCTACAACAACCCCCCGGCACTCTCCGGGCTGGGTGTGGTGAATTCGAGTTGGTGGCGCTCGATCGAAGTCCCCTCGACCAATGGGCATGGTACCGCTCGCGGGGTTGCCAGGCTCTATGCCGAGGCCATTACCGGCGGCCTGTTCCCGGAGAGTCTTCTTGCCGAGGCCTGCACGACCCATTCCGAGGGAATCGACCGCGTTCTGGGGCGATCGACGCGGTTTGGCCTGGGCTTCCAGCTTCCGGAAAAAAACCGCCCGATGGGCCCGGGTACGAGGACCTTCGGCCACTTCGGCTATGGCGGTTCCTTGGGATTTGGCGACCCCGACAGCGGGATTTCCTTTGCCTACCTGATGAATCGGCCAGGAGACCGCTGGCAATCTCCTCGCTCCGAATCCCTGATTGATGCCGCTTACGCCTGCCTGGGATCCTGAAATCGACTCCACAGCGCTGGAATCGCCGGCAATGGAACTCGCCCGGTAATTCGCTACAGTACTACGACCGGGGGAAACACCCGGAGGAAAGGGTTCCACCCGTGGCCGAACGAGATACCGAAACAATTCTGAGGAAAATTCTCGACGAGCGCATCCTGATCTATGACGGTGCGATGGGGTCGATGATCCAGACCTACCCGCTTACCGAAGAAGATTTCCGCGGCGAAGAATTTCGGAACCACACCCACGATCTCAAGGGCAATAACGACCTCCTCTGCATCACCCGCCCCGACATCATCGAGAAGATTCATCGGGAATTCCTCGAAGCCGGCGCGGACCTGATCGGCACCAATTCCTTCAGCGGCACCTGGATCGCACAGGCCGACTACGGGCTCGAGGCCTCGGTCCGAGATATCAACTTCGCTTCCGCGCAGGTTGCTCGACGGGTGGCTGACGAATTCGACACCGAACAACGGCCCCGATTCGTCGTCGGCGCCATGGGCCCGACCAACCGTACCCTCTCCATCTCGCCAGATGTCGAAAACGCGATCAAGCGCGACGTCACCTTCGACCAACTCCGCGACGCTTATATCGAGCAGGCGGAAGCCCTGCTCGATGGTGGTGTCGATATTCTGATGGCGGAGACCAGCTTTGATACCCTCAACATCAAGGCCGCCATTTGCGCGATCGAATCGGTCTTCGAAAAACGGGGTTCCACAGTCCCCTTGATGCTTTCGGCCACGATCACCGACCAGAGCGGACGCACACTCTCGGGCCAGACGGTCGAGGCATTCTGGCATTCCGTATCCCATGCAAAGCCGCTGACCGTAGGGTTGAATTGCGCTCTGGGGGCGGACCTCATGCGCCCCTATGTGGAGGCGATCGCCGAAGCATCGTCGACCTATATCTGTGTCTATCCGAACGCCGGGTTGCCCAATGCCATGGGCGAGTATGACGAAACGCCGGAGAAGATGGCCGGCACGATCCGCGGCTTCGGAGAGGCCGGCTGGCTGAATATCGCCGGCGGGTGCTGCGGGACGCAGCCCTCGCACATCAAGGCCATCGCCGAAGCCCTCGACGGACTCTCCCCCCACTCCATCACCCCGCGCGATGGCATGACGCACCTCAGCGGATTGGAAGCTCTCGACATCCGGCCCGAAGCCGGCTTCATGATGGTCGGCGAACGCACCAACGTCACGGGATCACTGCGCTTCAAACGACTGATCAATACCAATGATTTCGAGACCGCATTGGAGGTCGCAGCCGACCAGGTGCGCGGCGGGGCGAATATCATCGACGTCAATATGGATGCCGACCTGCTCGACTCGGTCGAGGCGATGACAAACTTCCTCAACCTGGTCGCCACGGAGCCCGAAATCGCCCGCGTGCCGATCATGATCGACAGCTCGAAATGGGAGGTCATCGAAGCCGGGCTCAAATGCGTTCAAGGCAAATGCATCGTCAATTCAATCTCGCTCAAGGAAGGCGAAGAGGCGTTCATTCAAAGCGCCCGCAAGGTCCGCAGTTATGGCGCGGCCGTTGTGGTCATGGCCTTTGATGAAACGGGCCAGGCGGTCGATACCGATCATAAGGTCTCGATCTGCGAGCGCGCTTACCGGATTCTGACCGAAGAAGTCGGCTTCCCGCCCGAAGACATCATCTTTGACCCCAACATTCTGGCAATCGCCACCGGAATCGAAGAGCACGACAACTACGCCGTCTCCTTCATCGAAGCCACCCGCCAGATCAAGAGGAATTGCCCGGGCGTCCATATCTCCGGTGGTGTGAGCAACCTGTCCTTCTCCTTCCGCGGCAACGATGTCGTGCGCGAAGCGATGCACTCCGCGTTTCTCTACCATGCCATGCAGGCCGGCATGGATATGGGGATTGTCAACGCCGGCCAGCTCGCCGTCTACAAGGATATTCCGGCCGATCTTCTCGAGCACGTCGAGGACGCAATTCTCAATCGCCGTCCGGATGCGACCGAGCGACTGGTCAAACTGGCCGAATCCGTAGGCGGCAAGGGAACCCAACGCGTCGAGGATCTATCCTGGCGCGAAGGGTCGGTCGAAGAGCGACTCTCGCACGCACTGGTCAAGGGAATCGTCGACTTCATCGAAGACGATACGGAAGAGGCACGCCAAAAGCTGAATCGCCCGCTTCTGGTCATCGAAGGCCCGTTGATGGATGGCATGAAAATCGTTGGCGACCTTTTCGGTTCGGGACAGATGTTCCTACCGCAAGTGGTGAAAAGCGCGCGGGTGATGAAACGGGCGGTCGCCTATCTCGAACCGTTCATGGACGCCGAGAAAGACGGCGAAGAGGCCAGCAGCCAGGGCAAGGTGCTTCTTGCGACGGTCAAAGGCGATGTCCACGATATCGGCAAGAATATTGTCGGCGTTGTGCTCGCGTGCAACGGTTACGAAGTCGAAGACCTCGGCGTCATGGTCCCGGCCGAGACGATTCTGGACAAGGCAACCGAGCTTGGTGCCGACGTGATCGGACTCTCGGGATTGATCACACCCTCGCTCGACGAGATGGTCCACGTAGCCGCTGAAATGAAGCGCCGCAGCTACCAGCAACCACTGCTGATCGGCGGAGCCACGACCAGTCGTGCCCATACAGCAGTAAAGGTCGCCCCGGCCTACGAGCATCCGACCGTGCATGTTCTGGATGCGTCCCGCGCGGTCGGGGTCATCAGCGACCTGCTGAGCGACGAGCGCAGGGAAGCCTTCGTTCAGAAAAATCGCGACAAGCAGGCCGAGCTGCGCCAATTGTACGAAGATCGCCACAAGAACCCTCTGATCTCGATTGATCAAGCACGTCACCGCAAGATGGATATTGAGTGGAAGGCCGAGGATATCAGTACGCCGTCTTTCCTCGGGCGCCGCGTGGTCGAGGATCTTCCGCTGGAGAAGCTCGTCGACTACATCGACTGGACCTTCTTTTTTGCCACCTGGGATCTCCGGGGGAAATACCCGGCCATCTTCGACGATCCGAAAAAGGGCGATGTCGCACGCGATTTGTACGACAACGCTCAGGTCCTTCTCCAACGCATCATCGACGAGAAACTTTTTCGGGCAAATGGCGTCTACGGGTTCTGGCCTGCCGCTGCCGATGGCGATGATGTGGTTTTGTTCGATGAGCAGGGACAAGGACGCGAAATCAATCGCTTCCCGATGCTCCGTCAACAGGAGACGCGAACCGAAAACCAGAAGAACTACCTGGCGCTCTCGGACTTTATCGCACCGATCGAAAGCGGCTTGACCGATCATCTCGGCGCTTTTGCGGTCACCGCGGGACTCGGGGCGAATGAACTGGCCGAATCCTTCGAGAAGCAAGGCGACGATTATCAGGCCATTATGGCCAAGGCGCTCGCCGACCGCCTGGCCGAGGCCTTTGCCGAATACCTCCATGAACAGGCCCGGCGCGATTGGGGCTATGAGACCGGTCCGGCACTGAGCCCGACGGATCTGGTAGGGGAAAAGTATCGCGGGATTCGCCCGGCGTACGGCTACCCCGCATGCCCGGACCACTCCGAGAAAGACAAGCTGTTTGCACTCCTGCAGGCGGAAGAATCCGGCCTCGCCCTGACCGAGAGTTGGGCCATGACCCCCGCTGCCTCGGTCAGCGGCATCTATATCGGCCACCCCAAGGCCAGGTATTTCCAGTTGGGTCGTGTCGAGATCGATCAGATCGAGGATTATGCGCGGCGCAAAGGGGAACCACGCAGGCGCATTGAATCCGCCCTGCGCCCGAATCTGGCCTACGACACCGAATGATGCGGCAGGCCCTGGGGCTGCCGTGATGGAGGCGGTCCACAGTTGTTTCCGTGACCAGCTCCACAGAGTTGCGGTTCGGTCTTCCGTGGCGTTCCATCATGATTGTGCCGGAAACTTCCCTCCCTGACCGCACGAGTTCTTCGGACTCTCCTGCGGATGGAGCCCCCGGAGCGCTGCCCACCGGACTGCGCTCTGTTTGGGCTCTGGCCTGGCCCGTCACCATCGCCATGCTCTCGGAGTCCCTGGTCGGCCTGGCCGATATGCTGATGGTCTCGCAACTTGGTGCCACCGCCGTCGCCGCCGTGGGCACCGGTGGACAGATCGTAAGCGCCGCCATGGTCACCATGACGGCTGTAGGCACCGGTACGATGGCGTTGGTGGCCCGGCATATCGGTGCGGGAGAGCCGGACGAAGCCGAGTTGGTCCATGGCCAATCCATTCTGGTCGCGGTTCTGGGAGCTCTTGGAATTGTCGCCCCCATCATCATGTTTGCCGGCCCGCTCATCGCTCTTTTCGGCGTGGAGCCGGGCGTGGCCGCTCTCGGAGCTTCCTACACCCGCATCGTGATGCTCTCGATTCCCTTTGCCGCGACCGTCTTTGTGATCGGGGCCGCACAGCGCGCCTCTGGCGACACGCGCACCCCTCTGGGGATCGGCATCGTCATCAACATCCTGAACGTCTTTCTGAATTGGGTTCTGATCTTCGGCAACCTGAGCGCACCGGCGCTCGGGGTGGAAGGATCGGCTATTGCCACGATTATTGCCTTCGCCGTCGGGGGAAGCCTCGCTACGGGGCTGGCATTGGCAGGCCGTCTTCGCGTTTCGGTACGCTTCCGAGACCTGCGATTGCATACCGCCACCATCAAACGAGTTCTCTGGATCGGCTATCCCGCAGCGCTGGAACAGGCTTTGATGCAGGTGGGCTTCCTGATCTATCTGATCTTCGCCGTGCGCTACGGAACCGCTGCGGTCGCGGCCTATTTCATCGGCGTCCGCATCCTCTCGCTTTCCTTCCTGCCAGGTTTTGGCTTCGGGGCTGCCGCCAGTGCGCTGGTGGGTCAGAATCTGGGCGCGAAGCGCCCCGAGGAGTCCGCAAAGGCCGGTTGGATCGCAACCGGCCTTTCCGTATTGCTGATGACCGCCGGGGGCATCGTCATTGCGGTCGCGGCCGAACGCATCGCCAGCCTCTTTGTCGACGACCCGGAAGTGATCGCGAACACCGTCTGGTTCATCTACATGCTGGGGATTTCACAGCCCTTCATGGCAATTGATTTCACCCTCGGTGGAGCCCTGCGTGGCGCCGGGGACACACGATTCCCTCTATGGACGGTCGTGGTCGCATTCTATGTCGTCCGGCTGGGTTTGTCGGCGCTGGTTGTTTTCGTCTTCGACCTCAGTCTGCCATGGCTCTGGGCCACTCTGATCGGCGACTATTTCGTGCGCGCCGCCTTGAAGACCTGGCGCTTCCGCTCCGGCCGCTGGGCCCGGATCCGCATCTAAGCCTCGGAAAACTCTTCAGGAGGCAGGCTCGACTCGAACCTCATAGCGCTTGCTCTGCGCGGGCGGAACACCGACCTCCCAGACGCGGCGATATACAAGCATGAAGTTCGCGGTTCCCGGGGACAGGCAGCTGAATGTCCAGACCGCCTCTCCGCCGGTGCCGACAGCCCCGGTCGTCGCGGGGATCGCGGGAACGAGATTGGCCCCCGCGGACTTCAGGATGGATGGGTCGGGCTCGGTTGCCAGACTCCACGAAAATCCGGTCGACGGGTTTGCCGGAAGTGCAACCTGAATGTCTTTTCCGACGGCACAGGAGAGCGCAGCGCTCTTCCCCGTCGCCGAGTGTGTCGACGAGCCCCCGGCGGGGCCGGAAACCGCCCCCGCGCATGCCCCGAGAAATCCGCTCAAAAACAAGCAGGCGACCAGAATCTTGATGTGAATTTGCATGTCCTTGATCCACGCCATACTACGGCAGGGAACCACACAACAAGAGGAGTCGAAATGTACCGCACATCCAGCCATATACTTTTTGCCGCCATCGCCGCCCTGACCCTGGTCGCCTGCACCCAGAAAGGCGCGATCAAGGGACGCCTCGAGGTCCCGGGCAGTACCGGTACCCAACCGGTTTCC
>CBFHUR010000090.1:0-8346 GCA_965658895.1 Binatia bacterium | reverse complement strand
CTGCGGGCGGGACGTGGGCGAACGACGCGTGTACGATAGTCGCCTGCGACTAACTAGGCGCACCCCGACCGTCCCGCACCTGCGGGCTGTTTGAAAAACGACGACGAACACAAATCGAGGTCTCCAAACGCCGCGTGCGGCCTGCTCATGAAGCGGGCTGGGCGCGGCGTTTGTGCGTCAGGGCGGACGGTGGAGGTCAGCCGACCCAGAACTTGCGCGTGCCGCGGTTGAAGCCTGCGCGGTCGAGAATACGATCCCAATGCCTGCGTTGATCAGCCCATTCCTGCGAGCGTCGTTGCCATGAGCGATGCTCCGCGTCTGGCTCTTCGTGCTGCGGTGCTTTTCCGAACAAGTAGAATTCCTTGGCTTGGTTGTTGTCGTTCATTTGCGCCCCTTTCGACGGCTAAGTGCAAGTTTGCTGGCTCTCTCGATGGCGGATTTGAGGTCGATCTGTGAACAGGTCGGGCATTCGGCGCCGATCGTCGCGTTCGGGCTTTCTCGCTCGGACTTGGATCGCTCCTTGAGCAGGGCGACCTTTGCAGCCTCCGAGCCATCCACAATCAACTCCATCTCAGCGCGCTTGTACGAAACATCCTGCGCAGCTTTGAGCGCGAGCAGAGCTTTCCCGAAGTCGGAGACCTTGCGCCCAGCGTTGTGCGCTTCCCGAGCCTTCGCTCCTGCAGCGTTGATGCTGCCTGAACGCAAGCCAGACATGATCTCCGCGAAGTGGACGTCGGAGCCGGAGGCGATTAGCTCGATGGCGTGCGCCTCTTTGTCCTTCAGTACGAGACCGGACGGAATGATGTTGATGGAGGAATCCACATCACCATTATCGCAGCACGATAACGCGGGGTTGTGACAAGTACCTACCCGAACAGGGTTGTGGACCTGCATCAGGCCTTGTGCAAAGACCTATCGAAATCGCAGAGGACTCAAGCTCAAGTCAACGATCCAATGTACATGTGATCAGTGAATCAAGGGGCTCGGGAGGAGTCAATGGGCAAGTCGCTTGACCTTCCGCCATGAGCCGGGCATCTCCCCCCCATCAGCCGAGGTCGACCTCGCGGAAAACAACAGAGCCCATAGAGCCCCGACAGGGCGGAGGAGGAATCATGCAGGAACCGAGATTCAGGCATGCCGACGAAGAGAAGTGGCAAGAAGTACGCGCGGTGGAGATCGACGGACGGCGGGCTTGCGTGCGCGAGAAATGGCTCGAATTCTCGAAGAGTTGTCTTTCGCTGATCGCGGACTGGGACCCCGGTATGATGATCCATAAACACGGACATAATAGCGACCACATTCTTTATGTGATCTCCGGAGAAATGAGCTGTGGCGATGTGGTCTGCACCGCGGGCATGCATATTACCCTCGATAAGGGAGCTGCATTCGGACCCTTTGTTGCCGGTCCCGAGGGCGTCGTTCTTTTCGAGATCATGATGGGCGATCCGCGCTCGTGGGCCGCCGACCCGGAAGGATTCGAGCGCCTCCTGAAAGAGAAAAATGCCCGGAAGTTGCCCAATCCGGCCATTGAGTTGCCCGAGTGGCTTGAGGATACCCGCAGCACGTAAGGCGGAAACCTGCGAGAAGGCGTCTGGCCAATGATCACCGATGGCGCGGAAACACTGCGCGGCAGTGCCGTTTTTCCCGCGATTGCATCCATGCCGGTCGTATCGTTAGGCACAGGGGAGATGGAGCAAGCCGCCACACGGATCCGCAAGGAAGATCTCGCCGAAGCGAGAACCCGAATGTACCGGGATCTGGTCTTCCGGGCCGCAGAGAAGGTCTTCGCCGCCAAAGGCTTCCGCGATAGCCGGATGGAAGATATCGCGGCGGAAGCCGGGATCTCGCTGCGAACGCTCTATGCAACCTACCGTGGAAAAAAAGAACTCTATCGGCAGATCGAGGAGACCCGCATCGGGCAACTCTTTGCCTCGGTGGTGATCGACACGGGCCTCGCCCCCCTACCTCGCCTCCTCGCCGTGGTTCGCTGCTATCTCAGTTTCCTGACCTCGCACCCGGCCTACCTCCGCATGCACCTTCGACAAGGACAGTCCTGGGCTGTCCAACTCAGCGATAGCCCGCAAAACCTCGAGGGCCGGATCGAACTCGGCGTACCGGAACTGGAAAAGATCTTCCGCGAGGGAATGCAGGACGGCACCTTCTTTGACGGCGACCCCGAGGTCGCAGCGCGACTCATGCTCGCCAGCCAGCAGATCCTGTTGGCCGACTGGGTCCGCCGTGGCGCGTCGGGCCACCCGGAGGCGATCCTCGAGACCGTCATCACACAGATCGAGCGCAGCTTCGTGGCACCACGCAAAGAGGCGCACGATCTCACCCTCGCCGCGCGCGCCTGAAGCTGAAACTCAGGTTCGCCATCCGGGAGCAGCTTTCTCCGGCGGATTCGAGGAGATCGGAAATTCGAGAAACCGGCATTCGATCGGTCCGTTAAATACAGGACGACGCGCCGAGGGCTTGAGCCCCAGAGCACCTGCATGCGATTTCTGCGCCAGCAGGACCCCGGCATGCCAACCAAGAAATTCGCGTCGCAAACGGTTGCCGAACTCCTGATAGAGTCCGACGAGCGACTCCGGATCACCCAATCGCTCGCCATAGGGCGGGTTTGCCACGACCAGGCCGGGGACCGTATCGGGTGGCGCGGCAATCTCGCCAACATCCTCCCGCACGACTTCGATCAATTCCTGAAGACCAAAGCGGGCAAAATTCCTCCGGGCATCGCGCAGAGTGCGGCGATCGATATCGCCCCCCGCGATCAAATTCGGGACCTCTCCTGCCGGCACGAGTGCTTCTTGTGCTTCGCCGACCAACTCCTTCCAGGTCTCTGGCTGGTGGCCCGCCCAACCCAGAAACCCGAACGACTCGCGCCCCAGCGCCGGGGCGCGATGCTGGGCGATTCCGGTGGCCTCCAACAACAAGGTGCCCGAACCACAAAAAGGATCGTAGAAGGATTCGCCCGCGGCGGCCCGCTGCGGCCAACCGCAGAACCACAGAAGCGCTGCCGCCAGAGTTTCGCGCAGAGGTGCCGCTCCCGACATCCGTCCGCCCCCACCTCGCAGGTGCAACGGTTCACCACAAAGATCCAGACTGAACGTCGCCACCGCGTGGTCGAGATGCACATGGACGGGAACGTCGGGCTGGAACGTATCGATATCCGGACGAACCCCCCGATGGTCCCGCAAACGATCCACGATCGCATCCTTGACCTTCAGAGCGCCGAAACGCGTATCGCGAATCTCGGGGGATTTGCCCACAAAGGAAACTGCCAGTGTCCGATCGCGATCGATATGGTCTTCCCAAACCACCTGGCGCGCGCCCTCGTACAAACCGGCGGCATCACGCGCCTCGGCGCGCCCCAGACGCAGAAAGATACGACTCGCGATCCGGGACCACAGGACCGCGCGATACCCCTCCTGCAATCGTCCCTGAAACTCGACCGCCCCCCTCTGCGCCTTCACCTGGCGCATGCCCAGGCTGCGCAATTCTGCGGCGAGCACCTCTTCGACCCCCCGGGAGGAGGTCGCGGTAAAATGAAGCGTCCGAGCCATAAGATCTTCGGAAATCTACCAGCTCGACCGGTGACAAGCTCGCGCCTGCCGCGAGAAAGCCTGTTTCCGGGATTTTACCCCTGGGGCACGCCCGGGCGTTGGCAAGACGGCCTGCTGTGATAGCACCGCAGGATGCAAGAGTTCTTTCCCGAGATCGAAAAAATCCCATTTGAGGGACCGGCGTCCCGCAACCCGCTCGCCTACCGATTCTACGAGCCCGACCGCGTTGTGATGGGCCGCAGGATGGAGGACCATCTGCGGATTGCCGTCTGCTGGTGGCATACCCTGTGCGCGCCGGGCAGTGACGTTTTCGGCGACGGCACTCTTGGTCGCCCCTGGCATGCCACCGGCGGTGACGAGATGGCTCAGGCCCGGCAAAAAGTGGCCGTCGGTTTCGAATTCTTCGAGAAGCTCGGCAACCCCTTTTTCTGCTTCCACGACCGCGATATCGCACCGGCGGGCGACACCCTGGCGAGCAGCTGCGATCTTCTGGACCAGGTTCTCGAGGACGTCGAGGCCGCGATGGCGCGCTCAGGCACCAAACTCCTCTGGGGCACAGCCAACCTCTTCGGGCATCCGCGCTTTGCGGCAGGTGCCGCCACCAACCCCGACCCCGAGATGTTCGCCTACGCCGCCGCTCAGGTGAAGCATGTCCTGGAAGCAACCCACCGGCTCGGTGGCGAGAATTATGTCCTTTGGGGCGGGCGCGAGGGCTATGACACGCTTCTCAACACCGACCTGCGTCGCGAGCAGGAACAACTGGGGCGATTCCTCTCGCTTGTGGTCGAGCACAAGCACAAGATCGGCTTTACCGGCACCATCCTGATCGAGCCCAAGCCGTGTGAACCAACCAAACACCAATACGACACGGATGCCGCCACGGTGATCGGCTTCCTGCGGCGGTTCGGGCTGGAAAACGAGGTCAAGCTGAACATCGAGGTCAACCACGCCACGCTGGCAGGCCACTCCTTCCACCATGAGATCGCCTGGGCGCTTGGCGAAAACCTGCTCGGTAGTGTGGACGCCAACCGAGGCGACCCACAAAATGGATGGGATACCGATCAATTTCCCAACGACCACGTCGAGTTGACGCCGGCGCTCTACGAAATCCTGAAGGCAGGCGGCTTGCAAAGCGGTGGCTTCAATTTCGATGCCCACCTGCGCCGACAGAGCATCTCGCCCGACGATCTCTTCCATGCTCATATCGGCGGCATCGACACGCTTGCCCGCGCCTTGCTCTGCGCGGCTGCACTGCTCGAAGACGGCAGCCTTCAGGCTCATGTCGACAGGCGATATCAGGGCTGGGAGGGAGCTTTGGGCAAGGAGATCCTTTCCGGCCAGACGTCGCTGGCAGACCTCGATACGCTGGTGCGCGAGAAAAACCTCGAGCCAAAACCCCAAAGCGGCCGCCAGGAAATGTTGGAAAATCTGGTCAACCGCTTCACCTGAGTCCCTCCTTTCGCACGGAGCCGCGAACATGGCACGCAACCCCGAAGACAGGCCGCTGCAAGGCATTCAGGTCATTGATCTCGCCGGCGAAGCCGGCGCCTTGACCGGGAGAATCCTCGCCGATCTTGGCGCTGATGTCCTTCGTCCGGAACTGCCGGACGGCGACCCGCTGCGCCAGAGCGCGCCACGTAACCGCGCCGGCGAATCGATGCGCTACCGAGCCTGGAGCGTCGGAAAAAAAGTCATTCGTCTGCGGGACGCGTCCGAGATCGAGGATTGGCTTGTCGGCGCCGATATCGTTCTGGAGACACCGGGAGACACTCCTTTCGGAACACTCGACCCGAAAATGGCACCCAAGGCGGCCTGGATCCGCATGACGCCCTTTGGCGCCGTCGGACCGCGCGCCGCCTGGCGCGCCACCGACATCGGTATCCTGGCAGCGACGGGCAATCTCTTTGCCACAGGCGACCCCGACCGACCTCCCGTGCGCTGCAGCGAGCCGGTCGCGTATGCCCACGCCGGGCCTGAAGCTGCCTTCGCGGCGCTCAGTGCGGTGGCCAGCGGTCGGCCCCAGACGGTGGACCTCTCGATGCAGGAGACCGTCCTCAGCGCGAATATGGGCGGCCCCGGGAATTTCCCCCGGAGCGGCGACGTCGGCACCCGCAAGGGGGCGGTCACCGGCCGCACCCGAGAGATCTGGCCGTGCGCGGACGGCTACGTGAGCTTCGGGCTGCGTGGCGGTCGTGCGCGACTCAAGAGCCTCGAGATCCTGGCAGGGTTGCTCCGCGAGGAAGGGTTGAGCAACCCGGCCTGGGAGGAGCGCGATTGGCTGAGCTATGACGCCAAGACGGCGGATGAGGCCGAATTGCGATCGCTCGAAGAACCCCTCGCCGCGCTCTTCCTGCGACGCTCGATGCGCGCGTGGTACGAATTGGCCTGCGAGACCAACCTCATGCTGGCCCCGGCTGCGGGCGCTGACGAGATTCTTTCCCGCGCGCAAAACCAGGAACGTCAAGTCTTCCACAATCAGGAAGATCTCCGCGGCTTGCCTGCGCGCATCGCGCTTTGGCGTCCCGGGCCCGGCGCCGCGCACGTTCCCACCCCGGACGCTCCGCCACCATCCCCTCGAGACCCGAAGACCGCAACGCCGCTGTCGGCTGCAGCGTCGGCCCACGGAGCTTCGACCGGCTGCTGGGAGGGCTTGCGCGTCGTGGAATTTGGCAGCGGTGCTGCCGGGCCGATCGCCGCTCGCTATTTTGCCGAAAACGGGGCGACGGTCATCAAGATCGAGTCCCGCGAGAGACCCGATTTCCTCCGCGCGATGTGGGCGCAGGCAAGCCCGCATGGACTCGAAGGCTCCCCTCTGTTCAACGCCCTGAACCCGGGGAAAAAGAGCATTACATTGGACCTGAAGTCGACGGCCGGACTGGCGCAGGCTCGGGCGCTGATCCAATGGTCGGACCTCGTGCTGGAGAATTTTGCGCCGCGCGCCATGAAAGGCTTCGGACTGGACTTCGACTCGCTGGTCGCCGACCAGCCCGACCTCCTGATGATCTCCACCTGCCTGAACGGCCAAACCGGCCCCCACCGGAACTATCCGGGCTTCGGGGGACAGGGCTCGGCACTCGCCGGCTATAATTACCTGACCGGCTGGCCCGACCGAGAACCTCTGGGACCGTATGGTACGATTACCGACTCTCTCGCGCCTCGATTCACCGCGACGCTGGCGGCCGCCGCCCTGCTCCAGCGCCGTCGCACCGGGCGCGGGGGCCACTATGATCTGGCCCAGGTGGAGGCCGCAGAATATGCGCTCGGCCCCTGGCTGCTCGCCTATGCCCAAACCGGTGCCCCCGGCGAACGCCGCGGCAACCGCCACCCGGACATGACCCCGCATGGCGTGTTCCCCACACGCGGCCAGGATCGCTGGATCGCGATTGCCTGCAGCACCGACGAGCAATGGACGGCTCTGGCGACCACTCTGGATCTTGGTACCCACAACCGTGCCACCGCCGCCGAACGATTGGCCGACGCAGAATCTCTGGAACAGGAATTGGCCAAAGCCACCGAATCTCTGGATGCCGAGGAGCTCGCAGCACGACTGCAGGAACAAGGCGTGGAGGCAGTCCCCGTAGCGGACTTCGGCGACGTATTTCGGGACAAGACGCTTCAGGCTCGGGACCATTTCCAGAGTCTCGAGCATCCCGTGCTGGGGGAATGCTTCTATGAGCGCAACGGCTTCCGCCTGAGTGGGGCCTCCGCCGGATATCGCTCACCCGCCCCGCTTTTGGGCCAGCACGACGAAGAACTGGACGAGATCCTCGCCCGCGCACCCCGGCAAGCCGATCCCGAAGCCTGATACGCAGGCCGCAGGTTTGGCCGCGCCAGAACCCGTCGCACGCGGAGAGCCCAGGCCGGACATCCCGGTGGGGCAAACCGCCGAGCCCGGGACTTCATCGGCCCTCCCGAGGTGCAGAGGGGCGCAAAGCAGGATAGAGAATTCGGCATGAGCGAAGAGAAGCCAAAATACCCGCCGTCGACGGAATCCCAGTTGCGCATCGCCAAGCCCCTGCTTTGGGTGGGAAGCCGGATCAATACCTGGATCTACCGAGCTACCGGCGGGACCTGGGGGCGAAGCTTTTTCGGCGACGGCGAGGTGGGCATCCTGCGGGTCAAAGGACGTAAAAGCGGCAAAATTTTTGACATTCCGCTTTGCTTTGCTCAGGACGGGGACGACGTCATCATCATCGCCTCCCAAGGCGGGATGCCCAAACATCCGCTCTGGTACCTCAATCTGGTCGCCAACCCGGAGGTGACCTTCGAGATCGGCCCCGAGCGGCGTGACTATACGGCGGAGACCGTCCCCGAGGGCGAGAACCGAAGCCGCTTATGGGCGCTCGCCATGGAATCCTATTCGGACTTCGATAACTATCAGGCTCGCACAACGCGCAAGATCCCGTTGATCCGACTCGCTCCCCGCTGATCGCCGCCGAGCCGCTGCCGGCCCCCGACTGGTCCTCACGGGTCCTCGATGCCCCTGCTGCTTCTGCCCGCATTGGCGCCTGATGCGCGCGCAATGGCCCTTCCGGTTCGGCTTGCTCAGCTATAGAGCCGGGCGGCGGCCTGATGCTCTTCGGCCACGTATTTCCGCAGATCCGGAGGACTCAGCACCTCCACATCCCGACCCCAGGAGAGAATCCACCAGGCCAGTTCCTGCCAGCCCCGCAGCTTTGCCTTGAGCAGAACATCCCCGCCCTGGGTGGTCGACAGCCGTACGGTCCGCTGATGGAGACGCTCGGGCACCTGTTCCGCCGCACGCCCCGACAGGCGCAACGCC
>CBFHUR010000089.1:0-8368 GCA_965658895.1 Binatia bacterium | reverse complement strand
ATCGCGACGGGAACACCAATCACGCGCGGGTCGTTGGGCCAGGTTTTCCAATGCTCGGCGACCGGCTCGATCGCAATCACCGCGAGGTCAGGGTCGCGTGTGAGGGCTCCTTTGGACACCTTGAGCTTGTAGGCTCCGACGTCGACCCAGACCCGACGGATATTCTTTGGAAAAGCAAAGAAACCATCCTTCCGAATCGGCTCTCTTCCTTGATTGCTCTGTGTCCATTGTTCGGCGGTGACCATTTCGGTCAACTCCGGCGCGAAGTCTGCCGGAGAAACGTCGGGCGTCTGACAGGAGGCACTCAGCAGAGCCACAATTAAAATCAGGAAGATCGTCATTCTCTTCGGGTGCTATCCGATGCGATTTTTTCGCGCAAACAAGCTCTGCCAAACTTGGTGATCGAGGCATTCGGCAGGAGGCGATGCGGCCGGAAGGCTTGACCGCCAATGCCGTCAAGGGCAACCTTCCTGCAGTCGAGGTATATATCCGGCCCCTCTGAAAATGCTATTTGCGACGCTTCCATTTTTGCTGTTCTTTGTGATCGTCCTGCTGGGCCATCGTTCTCTGCCCCGGCCCGCCCGGCCGGCTGCTGGCGGCGGATATCGGGATCAATTATCTCTTCCTGCGCTTGATGCTCCGGCAGCGCGCGCGTAACCCCGGATGATGCACGCCTTGTTGTTCTCGAGGCGACTGTTGGCCACTTTCGTGACCGTGGAGCGCAGGTTCGGTTCTGGTATTTTTCCAACCCATCAACCATGAGCATCTGACCACCCTGGGCGTCTACGATGCGGCGCCCATCATGGCCTCAACCGAGCAGATCCGACGGACGGTGCACCGCCAGGGAGCCGACTTTCTCGATCTCCATGCGCTGTTGCCAGACGCCTCTTTCCGCGACAGCGGTGATCATCTGGACTACCGTGATCCGACAAAACCCGCCGAGCAGGTGGCACATAAACTCCAACCATGGCTCGAAAACGGGCGCAAATATGGTTTGGCCGCATCGCAGGCAACCGAGCACCTCGGGGAAAAGGATCGACAATAGCGGCAGATTTGTGGAATCCATGGAACGGTTCATCACTTCCCTCAAAAGCGAAGGAAGATGCGCTCGGGGGCAGCCGGCTGACGCCGTTGGGCGTGCGTGATCTAGCCCTGCATCCCGAATTGGTGCCGGAGTCGATCTGCGGTCTCCCGGATATCGTCGCGTTCGTCTGCCGCAATGCGGTCCAGATTGCGCAGCATCATCGACATCCGCGGGTTGGTCCGGAAGTTTTCTTCCTGTCGGTCCAGGAAATCCCAAAAGAAGACGGTAAAGGGGCACGCCTCCTCACCGCGACGAACCTTCGGATCATACCGGCATCCCGCGCAATGATTGCTCATTCGGTCGATATAACGCCCACTGGCCGCATAGGGCTTGCTGCCCACCAGACCGCCATCGGCATGCAGGGCCATGCCGATCGTATTGGGTGTAGTGACCCACTCGACCGCATCGGCATACATGCCCAGATACCAATCCAGCACTTGCCGCGGTTCGACCCCGGCCATCATGGCAAAGTTGCCTGTGACCATCAGTCGCTCGATATGATGCCCGTAAGCATTTTCGTGCACATGGCCGAGGGCCGATGCCATGCAAGACATCTCGGTATCGGCATCCCAATAGAACTTGGGAAGCTTGCCGGACTCCTGCAATGCGTTGCTTTCGGCGTAGTCCGCGTCGGCGAAGAAATAGACGCCGCGGATGAATTCGCGCCAGCCGAGAATCTGTCGGACGAAGCCCTCGACGGCGTTCAGCGGAGCCGCACCGGACTCCCATGCGGCAACGGCCTCCGCGAGCACTTCGCGCGGGTTCAGCAGCTTCAGATTCAGGGCTGCGGCCAGCAAGGAGTGGTGCAGGGTGGCCTCGCCGGTCCACATGGCATCCTGAAAGTCGCCAAAGGAGGCCAGATGATGCTCGATGAAATCCTCGAGGAGACGCAAGGCTTGTTTGCGGGTGACCGGCCAGTTGAAATTCCCCGCGGCGCCGGCGGATCCGGGCAGATTCGGCAGGAGCTCGTTTACGTCGGCTAGAACTTTTTTGGTAATCGCGTCGCGTCGCAGCTTCCGGCGTGGGCGAATTTCCGGCGCGGTTCGAAAGCTCTTGCGGTTTTCCTTGTCGAAATTCCAACTTCCTCCCACGGGCTTGCCATCAGCATCGACGAGAATGTCGTGGCGCCGGCGCTGCTCGCGATAGAAATACTCCATCACCAGAGATTTTCGTCCGCTCGCCCATTCCCGGAACGTCTCGGGCGAGCATAGAAAATGCGGATCGTCCTCGATGTGCAGCGAGACGCCCGCGCTCGCGCAGACCTCCTCCAGCTGCCGTTGCAGTCCGCGGGATCCAGGCTGAATGCAGGCGACGCGCTCGGCGCCGCTCTCGGCGATCGCCTCGGGAATGGCTTGGGGAATCTCGCTGCGGGCGCTCTGGTGGCGCAGGTCGCGATAGAGCACCTGCCAGCCTTCCTTGCGACGATCGTGGGCATAATGGCGCATGGCGGAGAGAAAGAGGGTGGTGCGCTGGATGTGACTGGCGGGGCTCTCGGAAGCCGGGCGGCTCTCGACCATCAGCAAGGTGTCGTTTTTGGGGTCGAGCTCGAGGGTGCTCAGGTAGTCCGGGTCGAGCTGGTCTCCGAGGATGAGGGCCAGGACGCTCATGCTTGTCTGCGTTTTTTGGCGCGAGCGGGTTTTTGTTTGGCGACTTGTCGCTGCGGTTGGCAGGTGGGACAGAAGTCGAGCCGGCGGCCGCCGTAGCGACGTCTCTCGATGACCGTGCCGCAGACGCGGCACGGTTGGTCGTTGCGGCAGAAAACCCAGTGGCGCCAGGTCCGCCGCCGCTCGCCGCCAGCTTTGCCTTTTCGAGCAACCGCTCGTGGCACGGTCACGCCTGCTTCCCGGTAGGCGCGCAGGGTGACGCGCCGGATGGCCTGCGCCCATTTACGGCGCTGCTCGGGCGTGAGGTCTGCGGGTCGGTCGTCAGGATAGATGCCCGCTTCGAAAAGAATCTCCGAGCGCAGGTAGTTGCCCAGCCCGGCAAACACGCCTTGGTCGAGCATCATATGGGCCGCCGATTTGCGCGCATAGCGCTCGAGTTGCTTCTCCAGCAGCTTGGGCGTGCTCGAGGCATCGAGGACGTCGGGGCCCAGTCGGCTCAGAAATGGATCGCTTGCCTCGCCCCCGGGGGCGAGCACGCGCACCTCGGTGGCCGACCATAGGCGAGCGGTGTGGGTGGGAGTGCGGAACTCCGCTCGCAGGCTGCGGCCGGAGTTTACCGCCTGGTCGCGGCGATTGACGGTCCAGCGTCCATAGAGCTGACTATGACTGTAGAGCGTGAGCCCGTTCTCGAAGCGGATCAGCAATGCCTTTCCCCGGCTGGTCACCTCGCAGATCGGCGTCTGTGCGAGTTCGTCGCGCCACGGGGAGATTTTGGGGTAGGGGAAATCGATCTCGACGGGTTTCCCGGTGGTCAGAACGCGGGCCAGTCGGTCGGCAGCTCTTCTGGTTTCGGGACCCTCGGGCATCCCCTGATTCTCGCTGAGCTTTGCGCGGGCGCAAGCCCTGAGGCCGGCTGCCGGCGAGGCCTCGCCGGCGATACCGGTCCTAGAGCGTGGGGTTGATCAGGTACTTCTGCCCGGTTTTCTGCAGGCCGTATTCCGCGATCGATTCTGCCGAGAGTGCCTGGGCCAGAGAGACTTCGGCACTATATTCGCTGGCAAAGGTCGTGGTGATCTCGGCGGCCACGCGCTGCTGGAGTTTTTGCATGGCCTCAATGCCGATTTTTCCCAGAAATGGTGTCAGGAGCCAGCCGCCGATGCCCCAGGCCATGCCGAAGTTGCGATTGAGTGTTGTCGGCGATCGGTCCAGTCCGCCGTAGATATAGACCTGTTTGTGGACGGTGGACCCATAGCGGCTGAATTCGGTTGCATTGCGGTTGGCTGCGACCTCCATGGCCCCCAGGATGTCTCCGGCCAGCTCGCCGCCGCCTGTGGCATCAAATGCCAGCGTTGCCTTGGTGGTGGTCAGCGCGTCGATCAGGTCTTTTTTGAAATTCTCGTCCGAGGAATTGCAAATGTGCTTCGCGCCGATCTTGCGGAGGATTTCTTCCTGTTCCGGCTTGCGCACGATGTTGACCAGATCCACGCCATCGGCCAGACAAATCTTGTTGAGCATCTGGCCCAGATTGGAGGCTGCGGCCGTATGGACCAAGGCGCTATGTCCCTCATCCTTCATCGTCTCGACCATGCCGAGCGCGGTCAGGGGGTTCACAAAACACGAGGCACCCTGTCGCGGGGTGGTCCCTTCGTTGAGCAGCAGGCACATGAATGCGGGTACCACCCGGTATTGGGAGTACATCTCCCCGCCGACGACGCTGACGGTCTTGCCCATCAGGGCCTGTGCCGCGTCCGAGCTTCCTGCGGCGACCACAACGCCCGCACCTTCGTTGCCCACTGGCAGCGACTGACCCAGTCGTGCCTTTTGCATGGCCATGGCGCCGCGGCCCACGGGGGCGGTCACAACAGGTGCGTCGGCTGTGCCGCTGTATTCGGCTTGCGTCATATCCGCCATGCCGAAGAGCAGACCGAGATCGGATGGATTGATCGGAGTGGCTTCCATGCGCACCAGGACATGGTCGGCGTCGGGTTCCGTCACTGGTGTCATCTGGAGGGATAACTCGATTTGGGCATCCTCGCGCAGGAGGGAACGTAATTGCAGGGCTTCAGCGGGAATCGACATTTTGAACTCCTTGTTCGGCTCCTCTCGGGTAACCCCACCGATCAAGGGCCTGCAACCCCGTGGGGCATCGGTCTCTGCCATCCTGCAATTGGCTAAGCCTGTGGGCGGGAAGCGGAGTGGCAGACGGCCGGTGTGCAAGGTTCGAGCAAGATGCGGTTGGACCGATAGTCTACTGGCGCGGCAAAAGGGCCTTCCTGACTTTCTTGTCGTTCAGGTTGCAGGAGCACGGCCATGGTGAAACTGCTGAGTCCGGGTGCGCGGTCTCGCCCCGGTTTTTCCGGCAAAAGATCGGTCAGCAAACGACAGGAGAGAGAAGCATGCGCAATTCACGGATCCGATCGACATGGCTTGCCTGTGTCGCGACCGCCCTGCTCATCAGCTGCGGAAATGACGAGAAGGAAGCTGCGCCGCCGCCAATCAATTGTGCGGCGTCCGCGGACGGACTGACGACTGTCGCCGGCACAGCATCGCCCTCCCAGCTCGAAGCCTGCGGGGGCGACCCGGCCGCGCAGCTTGAATACTGCGGTGGTACCGATCAGGGAAATATTCAGAGCCAACTGTCCTGCACCGCGTTTCCGGCAAAACCGGAGGGCTACGCCTCCTTCGGCGGCTGTCAAAGCAATGAGGTCTACGAACTTTCCGGTTCAAGTGGGCAAGCTGGCGTCTGGAGGTCGAATGGAGCCTCGGACTATTGGGTGATCCACGGATGTGATGGATCGGGACTGATGCTCGACGGATTCGGGGCGAACTTCTACATCGAGCATTTTGTGGGGTCGGCACCCGCGCCCGCCACACCCACTGACTGCTCACAGCTGAACCCCAACGATTGTCAGGGGCCGGATTGGAATCAGGAGGCCTGCGAATGCGTCCACGAGAGGACGGCCTTCGTCCACCCGGGAACGTCGCGTGCCTATCACTATGATGCAGGGATGTGGACGTTTGCGCCCTACGACTGGCCCGACCAGAGGGCCACAGGCTCCAACAAGAAAATGTGGTGGGCGAATATGGGGCTGCCCGATGTGCAGCAGTTGCAGGGCAACTACAAGGACTACGCTGCGACCGCCTTCGTCGTGATGTATCCGTGGGTCTGCAATGGGCCCTGGGACGGTCTGGACATGAGCGCGTATTGGGGCAGCAATGCCAACTATGCCAACGGCTTGCCGTTCGGCAACATCACCGCCCAGACCAAATGCTACTATGATAATGAACCGTGGGACGGAATTATCCCGGGCCGACACAACACCAGCACGTTGATTCCACCGGCATGGGAAGCCTACAAATTCGTGAAGGCAAAAAGCAGCGACTCTTTCATCACGGGATGGAAGATCGGGTACAAATATCTTGAGGATCCGAACCCCACCTACATCAGTGACGCCACTTCGTTTCGCCTGGAGTGGGTGCCGGGAGGGGCGCCTTATTAAGATCTGGCTCGACTCCGAACTCTCGTCGAGTGAGGCGCGGCCGCATTTAGAGAGAGAGCCTACGAGGCCACCGCTCTATTCGCTCACTCGGTGCGGTCCTGCCGCAGAAGAGATAGGCGATGGCTTCACGATCATCGGCGAGCCGGATCGTCTCGCGCGAGAACAGAGTCGGGTAGTCTTCGTAGGCGTCGAGAGCCGGCAGCAGTTCGCTGGGGATCTCGTAAACTTCTCCGTGGACGCGGCCGTCCGTGGAGCGCTGCATGCCGGGGAATTCTCCGAGATCGAAAAGGGCAAATCCGTCTGTGGTTTGCGCCTCTCCGGCGAAGCGGGCCTCGGCCAAACGCCAGGCCGCTGATTGTCCCTGCATCAAGGATCCGTAGACGAAAAGGCGCATCGTGAGTCCCGCGGCTGGCCTGAGCTACAGTAGCGTCAGGCGGCCCTCGTCAATGCTTGCCGGCAGGCCGCAGAATTCCTCGTCGCGCAAAATGGCAGCCAGCAGTTCCGGATCTTCGCTCGACGCCCAGACCCGCTCGCCGGCATCGGTCAGGCAGGCAAACGTCGCTCGCGTCGGTCCGCTGGCTTCGGCATGCACGGTGTAGCTCTCGGTGACGGACTCACCCTGGTAGTTCTCCTGCCATGCGCGCTCGGGCAGGCGGGCAAAATCCTCGCTGACGTTCTCGATCCGCGGGGTCGTCGTGGCGCCTGGTGCGGTGCTGTAGGTGGCGTAGGCGAACTTCTGAAACGTGCCCCCGACCGAACCGACCAGGCCAACCTCGCCGGGGGTCTCGCGCAGCAACTCGACCATCCTTGCCATCGCGTGCACGACATAACTGCCAAAGGGTCCGCCGGAGAAGGTCAAGCCGCCGGTGACGGTCAGCGGGCGCGTCTCGTCAATGCCAAGGGCGGCGGCACTGGCCTGCACGGCAAACGGGAAGCACGAGTAGAGTTCGATCTGACTCAGGTTGCCTGCGTCGATCTCGGAGATCTCCAGCAGGCGCTGTGCGGCCATGGTCATGCCGGGGTGATCATGCAACTTCTCGCGCGCCGAGAGATAGGCGACATGGTTCATCTCGACCGCTTCGCGCAGATAGACACGCTTGTCGTCGGGAATGCCGAAGCGTTGGGCGGCTTCCGTGGAACAAAGAATCAGGGCCGCGCTTTGGTCGACCGCAATATTTGAGGTCATCAGCTTGGTGTAGGGATAGTTCACCATCCGATTTTGTGCCGACTCGACGCGGATTTCTTCGGCATCGACCGGGCGTTGGATCCAGGCCGACGGGTTGCCGGTGGCCACGCGGCTCAGCCGGGCGGAGATCTCCGAGATGCGCCGACGGTGCTCGCCGGGGGCTTCCCCGCGCGCATGGCGCAGCGAGGTTTCGCACAAGGCAAAGGTGGCTGACGGGATCAACGCGCCGGCATCCCTCTCGCTCTTCAAGATCGGCTGTGAGCCGTAACTGCCGAGGTTCTCGTGGGGTTCTCCGGCATCGGACTCTTCCCAGAGCGCGTCGGGGTCGAGTTTGCGCAGCTTGCGCTTGCTGTACTCGCTCTCGCCGCCGACGATCGCGATCACGTCGTGCTTGCCGTCGGCGATCTCCTGGCAGGCGCGGTCGATCATGATCTGCACGATATGGCCGCTGATGATGCCGATCGAAGTGCGGGGGTTGTCGGCACCAATACGGTCGGCCAACACTTTACCCGGATCTCCATAGCGCCAGGTGCCGCGTGGGAGATAGATTTTATCGACCGCCGGCAGAAGGTCGGGGGCGCCGGCATCGTCGGCTGCGGCGCGCAGGGCGGTTTCCATCATGCCGAGCGGGTCGAGGGCATCGTGCGGGTCGTCGAGGCGTTGGACGTATTGGGCTGCGCCGGCGATGACCGGGTGTCGGGGATCAAGGGGCATGATGCTCTCCGGTAGAATGGATCAGTGGGTACGGGCCGCGTTCAGGGCCACCGGCATCCGCTTGATGCCGTTGATGAAGTTCGAGCGCAGGCGCTCGACCGGACCTGCCAGCTGCAGATTCGGGTAGCGCGTCAGCAATTCTTCGAGGGAAACGCGCATCTCGAGCCGCGCCATATGGCTGCCGGCACAGAAATGCGTGCCGGTACCGAAAGCCAGATGCTGGCTGTCTCGGGTGATGTCGAAACGGTCGGGGTCGGGGAAGATCTCGGGATCGCGGTTG
>CBFHUR010000088.1:283-8798 GCA_965658895.1 Binatia bacterium | reverse complement strand
CAAGTCTGCGGGCCTGGGCATTTCGTCGACCGATCGCAAACATGCGTCGGGTCAGATGTTCGGTGTCGAGGTGGAACCCGAAGAGATTTCAGTTCCGAAGACCACATTGAACGACCTTCTCGATCGCGAGGGGGTCACCAAAGTGGACCTCCTGTCGATGGATATCGAGGGCCACGAACTGCAAGCACTTCGGGGGTTTGATCTCGAACGGTTCCAGCCCGAGTTGCTCGTCATTGAGGGGAAGCGCCCGGCCATCAGAAAGCACTTCGAGCGATACGGATACGAATTGATCGAGCGTTACCTCGAGATGGATAGCGGCAACCGATATTTCCAGCGCAAACAGCGGGACCCGGAGCACGGACAACCCTGAACAACTGACTTTTCGGAGGTGCTTGTTGAAAGTCGATTGCTGGTTGATCTTGAAAACGTCTGAGGAGCTGTCGAGACTGCTGTCTCTCAGGTGGCTAGCTAGGTCCGATGCAAGGCTATGGCCGATTCTGACCGTCCGTGTCCGTCCTGTTTTAGGCAAGCTGTTGACGTACTGGCCGTGCAGGTAGATTCGCGACCTCCGAACATGAACAAGCTCTCCGTCGATGTCCTCGACCTTGAGCCCGCGAAGCTCTGCCGGTCTCAGGCCGCAGTTAATGGCAACCCGGAAGGGCAGCGCGCCTTCTCTCGCGATCTTTCGCAGTGATTCAATGTTGGCGCCGACGTTGTGTCGCTTGCGCAATTCCCTAGGGGCCTTCGAGAAGCGAAATGGGTCCCGATATTCGATTCTCCACTCGATGCAGGCTTCCCTCACGAGCGCCTTGACGATCCTACGGACTTGTCGGTGCGTCGATGTCGCTAGGTGCTTGCAGGCTTCGTCGATCTTGCTGCCATCGATGTCGTCGAGCGTGTCACCACCGCAGGTCGGATCCGCATACAGCTCCATGAAGCGCCGATAGAGCGAGCAGGAGACTTCGCGCCGACTGCCTCGCTCTAGAACGTAGCGCCACGCCTCCGAGAGCTTCGGATTGTCGCTCCTTCCCAACTGCACACGAATCTGCACGAGCTGCACACGGGCTGCTGCCACTGAGTCAGCTTCGACCACCTTGGTTTTGCGCTTTCCTGTCGTAGGATCGACTGCTGAGATCCTCCACTTCCCCGGTCTATGTGTCTGAACGCCCATGGGTTTTTCACCTTTCTAAGTTGTGGCCCACAAGACCTCGAACTTTCAGGCGGTCGAGGACGGCATCCGGAATCACCCGGTCCAGCTCCGAAACTCCTGGTATATGTTTTTCTTCCAGTTGCGCGGGCTGGCGGATTGGGTTGTTGCGCGAAACGACTTCGCGTTTATCGAAAAGCTCTGGCGGGACTGGTCACCGGGGTGGACCTGGGAGCCCGAGGCGATGGCGTCCTTGAAGCAGACGTTCCGCCAGTCGGGCGTGCGCTGGTCGTCTCTGGCCTATTACCGTGCGATGCTCAACCCATTTCTGGAGGATTCGAAACGAGTGCGAAGCCTCACCCGTGCCGAGACATATGTGCCCACGATGACCGTGACCGGAGCCCTTGATGGGTGTATGGAGACCCGGCTCTTCGACTATCTCGACGAAGGACTCTATCCAAGGGGCCTCCGGCAGGAACGGCTCGAAGGGGCAGGGCATTTTGCGCATCAGGACAAGTCCGAGGACTTCAATCGACTCCTTCTCGACTGGTTGCGCGAACACGGTTGACCGTGAATTCGGCCATCCCCCAGGCGAGTGCCGGGAAAATATAGTTTCGTTTCATTCAAGTGGGTCCTTGTGTTTCCTCTTGCCAGCCCTGCTATACTTGGCTCATGGTTTCGCGAAGAGGATTTCACAAGCTTACCGGGGCAGGCATCGCGGCACTCACGTTGCCTGGCAAGGCAGGCCGGGCCCGCGCATCCGCTCCAACGCTCGCACCGCTCTCGTCCGCGGGTAGCGAACGGGTTTCTTTGGCAGCGGTCCCGCGCGGTGAGGCTTCGGGTAATATGGCGACGGCAGTCCGCCGCGCGGCCGAGGAGGCGACCGATTTCGCTTGGCTGAGCCGCGGGGATTCGGTTCTGATCAAGCCCGTCTGCAATTCCGGCAACACCTTTCCGGCAACGACCGACCCCGCAGCCCTGCATGCGATGATCCTGCTCCTCAAGGAGAAGGGCGCCGGGCGGGTTCTGGTCGGGGATATGTCGGGCGTTCAGTTTGTTCGCTTCCAGAAGGATTCGCTTACCGGAAGTACGCGCGCGTTGATGAAGAGTGCGGGGCTTCTGCAGGCGGCCGAGGAGGCCGGTGCCGAAGTGGTTGCCTTCGAGGAGGCCGGTTGGGACGGGTTCGTCCCCGAGAGACCGCGCCAGGGACCCGATTGGCGCGGCGAGATTCTCATGCCCGAGGTTGTCGATCGCGTCGATCATATCGTGCTGATGCCGCGATGCGCTCGGCATGTACTCGCCGGAAGCACCCTTGGACTCAAGGCTGCTGTTGGCTGGTGGCGCACGGATTCCCGACTGGAGTATCATCACGATGCCGGCTCCTTTTCACGGAAGACAGCCGAAGCCAATTCCGTCCCGAGTCTCCTCGACAAGCAGAGGCTGGTCCTGTCGAGTGGTACCAAGGTCTTGACCACCTTCGGTCCCGATCAGGGTTTTATCGCGGAACCCGAGGTGGGGCTGGTCTATGCATCGACATCTGTGCTCGCACACGACATGGTTTCCCTCGCGTGGTTGATCGAAAACCAGCAAAGAGCCACGCCGCGTTCCGCACGCGATGGCTTCCTTGATGATCCGAACCAGAATGGTCTGGCGGTCAATCTGATCAACCGGGGCGTGACCTACATTCTGGGCGGGGGACTTTCGGGCTTTCTGTCAGCCGAGACGCTTGAGCGCTACGACCTCGACTCGGTCTGGGATGATCGTGTGCTCCGCGAGGGGTTCCGGATGAACGGCGGTGTTCCGGCACTGGAACTGGCGGCAGCTGATCCCGACGTGCCCGCGGAACTTCAGGCAAGGCTCGAGGCAGCAACGCAGCCGAGTTGAGCCAGTCCGCTACTTTCCATGGGATGTGCCTCGCGAGCCATGCCAGCGAAAATGGCAGGATTGGCGAAGCCGGGGTCGTTGGGGCAAAAGATTCGTTATGGTTTCTGACGACCTTCTTGTGACCGGGCTCGATGACCCGAGGTGGCCATGACCCGGATTTCAGCAGCGATATTTTGGGCCGGGTTGGCTCTGCTGCTGGATGGCACACTTCCTGTGGTTGCCGAGGCCTGTACCGAGAATCGCTACTCGTCCGATGGCACGTTGCGCAGTGTCGTTTACTCTGATTGCGATTCGGGAAAACGGCTCGCTCGGAGCGTATTCTGGCGTAATGGGGCGTTGCGCTCTTTCGATGCGCGATCGGACACGAAAAGGTTTCGAGAGAATCGTGATCCCGGCGGAAACCTCCGTTCTCTCCGGTATCGCGATCGAGACGGCCTCGCCCTCTATTTTTCCGCGAAAAGAACTCGAATCCACGGCGCACACGACCCACAAGGCGTGAGCACGGTTCAGGGCCTGCGGATTTTCTCAACGGGCGAGACGTTGACTTTTTATGACCCGGCCGGCGTGCCGGAACGCCGGGTCGACATGGAGGGACGGCCATTGTCGATTCCCGAGGCGGCTCTCCCTTCAACTCGCCTGGACCCCTTCGGATTATCTTGGGAAGCCTCCATTCAACAGAAGGTCGAGGCGGGGGCCGCCGCAGATGGTGTATTCCTGGGCGACTCTCTGGTTTCCCACCTGCATGGGCTGAGAGACCCTCGCAGTAGGCTCGTGTGGGATTCGCTGACAAGTGACCATTTCATTCTGAATGGTTCCGTTGCGGGCGACATGGTGAGCAATTTACTGGCGCGCACATGGGCGATCGTGCCGACGGCTCGGCTCGTGGCCATTCAGATCGGTACGAATAACCACGGTCCGTATTTCCCGGACGCAGATCCGGTTGCGACAGCAGAAGCGATTGCGAGATTGGTCGCCGAAGCACAGCGGATCGCGCCGGCCGCAACGATTGTATTGATCCCGATCCCTCCCCGAGCAGAACCAGCCAGCTTGGCGAAAAATCAGAGGACCAACCGCATCATCGCATCCCTTGCCGACGGCGACCGCGTCCTTTTTGTCGAAGGGGGTCCCGAGTTTGACCCTGCTGACCCCGAGCACTCGGATGACGGATTGCATCAGACATATGCCGGGGCTGTCGCCTGGTACAGTCCCCTCGTGGCTGTGTTTCAAGAGATTCTCGCGCGGGATTCCTGAAGGAATCCCGCCGTAGTCGGCAAGAATTGGCTTGACGGATTCAGCGGCGTGGCTGTAGAAAAAAGGATGGTTCTCCGACAGATTTTCGACGTCAAACTCCTGGCTTCTTTGGCTTCTTTGGCTTTTTTCGGCAGGGATCAGCCGGCCGTTAGTCGTGGTCCCGGTCTTGTGGGTGGGGGAGCAACGCTGCTTCTGACGCTCTTCGTTTTATGTTTCAGTGCGGGCCAATCTGAAGCGGCGCCGCTCTTTGTGAACGAATATAACGGCGTGCGAGATGACCGTTACCTCAACGGCGGCGATGATCTCGAGGATGACGATGGAGAGCAGGCGTCCGACGTTTTTTTGGGCCGCATCGTCGGTAATGGTGGCGACTGGTTCGAACTCGTCGTTACCGCAGAGGTGCTCGATGTTCGCGGTTGGCAGATCCTCATCGACGATGACGGTGGATCGACGCTGGCAACTCTGACCTTTTCACAGGACCCGCTTCTCGCCACCCTCGAGGCCGGAACCATCGTCACGATTGCAGAGGACCTGCTCGAAGACGCCAGCTACGATCCGGATGCCGGCGACTGGGGGATTCAGTTGACGGCGGGGTCGGCGGGGTCCGGTACCTACATCAGTGCTACGCCATTCGAGGTTTCGCATGACGATACCACGTTCGAGATTCGCAACGACAGCGGTTTGTTGGTCTTCGGACCCAATGGCGAGGGTGTCAATGCGCCTTCGGGTGTGAGCAGTCGCGAGGTCGGTGCTCTCGAAGCCGATCCGAGCGCCGGGGTTACCGCTACCTCACCGGATTATGACGATGGCACGTCGAGCACGTTCGGGGCTGCCAATGCTGTGGGCGGAGGCGAGACACAAGACTTCTCTGCGCTCCGTATCGGGCTCCCGGTTGGTGATCTGGACTTCGACGGCTGGGCCGACTGCGCAGACAATTGCCCGGAAGCGGCGAATATCGATCAGGTAGATACGGACGAGGACGGGTTTGGCGATGCTTGCGATGCCGATCAGGGATCGCCGGCTGGACCGGGCCTCCCTGCGGAAGGTTGCGCGGTCGAGGATCCGTTCGATCCTGAAGTATTGATGCAGGTCGAGGTTTTCATGAGTCAGGCCGATTGGAATGCACTCCGCCTGGAGCCACGGCCTTTGAACGAGCTTTTTCCCGCGACGTGCCCCAAGGCGCCCGCGGAGTCGCCTTTCGAGTTCTTTCCCGCCGACGCCACCATCAACGGCGTTACCATCACCAATATCGGCGTGCGCAAAAAAGGCTTTCTCGGTTCGGTCAATTCGCAAAGGCCGTCGCTGAAGTTGAAGTTTTCGGAATTCGAGGATGACCAGCGACTCTTCGGCCTCAAGCGCCTGACCCTCAACAACGGCAACCAGGACCCTTCTCGCATCAAAACGTGTCTCTCCTACAAAGTTTTCACGGATGCCGGAATCCCGGCCCCGAGATGCAACTTTGCGCGAGTCCAGGTGACTCATGAGAACGGTACCGTGGATCTGGGTATTTACGCACATGTCGAGTCACTCAAGAGTGCCTTTTTGCGACGGGCCTTCGGTAGCGCCGACGGAAACTTGTACGAGGCGGCCGCGCTCGCAGACCTCGAAACCGACTCTGTCGGATTCTACGAAATCAAAAACAACGAGGATACCAACGACACGGCCGACATCTGGCGACTTGCCGATACGGTCACCAACGCTTCCAGCGCCGACCTGCTGACAGATCTTGGGGAGCTTCTGGATCTCGACGAGTTCCTGACCTTTTGGACGACCGAGGCATTAGTCGGGCACTGGGACGGCTACGCCGGGGATCGCAACAACAATTATATGTACGTGGACCCCGCTACCGGTTTGTTCCGGTTTATACCCTGGGGGACCGACGATACATTCGGGCGGGGAAACCCTTTCGGCGGAAACGAGGCGGTAGCGCCACTCGTTTGGTGGGAAGGGCGACTTGTCTGGCGCCTCTACGGCAAGCCGGGTGTCGCCGCGGCATATCAGACAAGAATGCAGTCTCTCTTTGATACCATCTGGGACGAAGCTGAATTGCTTGCCGAGATCGATCGGATGGAGGCTTTGATTACGCCTTTTGCCGGCGATATCAGCGACCATACGGCAGAGATCAGGGATTTTGTGACTACGCGTGAAGCAAGGTTCCTCGCAGAATTCTCCGGGGGCCCGCCCTCGCGAGGGAACCCCGGAGATCCACGACCCTGTTTCGGCGGCACCGATTTCGGATCGCAAGTGGAATGTCCGGTTTGTGATTTTGAACGCGAGGATGAGAAGTGCCAGGAAGCGATTGCCAAGGCAGGCCTCGGTTTGGTGAAAAAACGCATGATCGATATGCGTCGATGCCGCGAATTGCTTGGCAAGGGGGTGGGGTTGACGTTGGCGGACGGGGTGACCGTACTCACCGACCCCGAAGACTGCGGTGAGGAGCTTCGTGTATCGCAGTCCACAACGAAGCTCGCCATAAAGTCTCGCAAGAAGATCGCAGCCAAATGTACCAACCCGATCGTGGCGAAGCTCGCGACTTGCGCAAATAGTGTCAACGCACTGATTACTGTGGACGGTCGCGCGGGATGCCTCCTCGACGATCATCTCGACCGCGCCGACGCGATGGTCGCCTACGAATTCGGAGCGAATCCTCCTAGCGATAGTGCGGCGCGCAAATGTCAATCGGGACTGGCGCGAGCCGGTCTGACCTACGCGACAAAGACAATGAAGGCCGTGCAGAAATGCCGAGATAGCAGCAATGCCGGCAAAGATCTGTTTCTGGACAAGGAAGGAAGCCGGCCGCTGGTCTCCTCAGCCGAGTGTTCCAGCGAGTACCGGGCGGCTGCCGAGATCGCCCGCGGTGGGATCAAGGCGCGCGCCAAGCTCGAGCGCAGCGGCTGTGATGCCGCGACGCTCACCTCTCTTGATACCTGCGCGACCACGTTGGATGGGATGGTGGGCGCCGACGGAACGACAGGCTGCTTTATCGAAGGGCACGATGCCGAGCGCTTCCAGGCGTTGCGCAAGCAATATTGTGACGAAAAGATCTGTCCCTAGACTGCGATGGGGTTTCGGGAGCGTGAAGGCACCCTGTCGCCCCGCGGTTCTGGCACAAGCTGACAGGACAGGGCGGGTTGGCGAAAATTCGAGAGGAAGAGATGCCATACACACGATCCGAGGTGGAAGAGGCGTACCAGCATTTTATCAAGACGGGGGACAGCGGGGACTGGAACGCCTGGGCGGATTTACATACGACCGACGGGATCTGGGTCGAGCACCATCTAGGCACTTTCCACGGCCGCGAAGCGATTCGCGAGGCAATTCTCGAGGTCATGAAGCCAGTGCCAATGATGCAGTTCCCTGTTGAATGGCACATGATCGATGGAGATCGAGTGGTCTATTATCCCGCGCAAGTCATGCCCGATCCGCGGGGACAGGGAGACGTCTATCGATTCGGCTGCGTCACCATCCTCGGCTACGCCGGTCACGGCGAGTGGTCCTATCAGGAAGACCTCTACAATCCGCGTGAGGCGCAGTCCGTCATGGAGGCCTGGCTGGCGGCGGGCGGCAAATTCGCGCAATGAATCCGAAGGAACACAAGCGCTACTGAGCTTCGCGTTCGACCCCCTCCTGCCCGGCCCCTGTCGGTTTTCGGGGCCTTTGCCCGGGAATATTGTCCGGCATTGTTGCGCCTGTGTGATTCGTGATGGCCCGCCTATGTCGGATGGCAATAAGGTGACGATGATTATTGCCGCACGAGCTTGCGCCCCCCCAGTTTTTCTCGAGAGGGGGTGTACCAGATCGGACTGGTCCATACGCGCTCCTGAATTACGGGTGCGACGACGTCGGGCGGGGGGACTCCGAGGGCAATCGCATCTCGCGTGCTCCACCGGCAGACCGGATTTTCAAGAACCCGCACATAGTAGAAGGCTGGTAGCGAAGGATCGAAATCCGGATCTTTCCAGGTGGCGGCGAGTGCGGCCGATCCTTTATCGCTCGAAATTGCGCAAGTCTTCAAATTGACCTCAGCCCCGTTGGCGGGGCAGCGATGTGTGTTCGGATCGACCTTGGCGCCATCAGAGCAGGCAACGTCATAGACTTTCTCCATCATTTCGCCGTTCTTGGTCCAACCCTTGATGATCTGGATGCGTTGTAGCGGAGCACTATTCGGATCCCGAAGAGCCGAGACCGCGAAGGAAGGGCTCGTGGAGGCTGCCTGTTGCGCGGATTGGGGTT
>CBFHUR010000088.1:0-273 GCA_965658895.1 Binatia bacterium | reverse complement strand
TGGGGTTCGAGATCGCCACCCATGGGGACGCCGGTTGCGTAGGCCTTCCGGACCCAATTTGTTTGTGCCGTCAGGTCCGGCGGAAAATCCCATCCCGCAAAAAAACGTGGCGCGATTTTCACGCCGGAGGAAGCAAAAGTTTCCTTGCGTCGCATGGCCGCAAAAATAGCCTCGCGATTATTGCCATCAGCCCAAACCCCCGTGATGCCACCAGCGGACAGTCGAGCGTTCAGGTTCTTGGCGGCGCCTTCGAGCGGAATCGTACCCGTCATG
>CBFHUR010000087.1:0-8944 GCA_965658895.1 Binatia bacterium | reverse complement strand
TCGGGCATGGCCTGAATCCCCGAGGAGCCCGTACCGATGACCGCGACGCGCTTGCCTTCAAAAGACACCGGCTCATGCGGCCATTGCCCTGTGTGATAGCACTCGCCAGAAAACTCCTTGATGCCGGGGATATCGGGGAGGTTGGCCGTCGAGAGAGCACCCACCGCGCAGATCAGGAATTGAGCGGATGCGGTAACGCCCGTGCTGGTCGTCACCGTCCATCGTTGGGTCGACTCATCGTAGCGGGCACCCTGCACCCACGTCTCGAACTGGATGTCGCGACGCAGATGGAAGCGATCGGCGACGTGTTCGATATAATCCAGAACATCAGATTGCTCGGACTGGGTCTCTTTCCATTCCCAATCCTTCATCAAATCGTCCGAGAAGGTGTAGCAATAAAATGGACTCCCCGGACCATCAACGCGGGCCCCCGGATACCGATTATACCACCAGGTCCCACCCACGTCGGTGGCGCCATCATAGACGCGCACGGAGAGGCCCATCTCGCGCAGGTGATGCAGGGCATACATCCCACTGACACCGGCACCGATAATCACGGCGTCGTAGGTTTCAATCGATCCATTTGCTGGCGTAGGTTGTTTCTCGTTGCTCATTCCATATCTCCTGCCGACCGCGTCGCGGTCCTGCCTCCAGTGTGTCGCTCTCGGCAGAAAAATGCCAGTCCCGAGTGCAATCCATACCACCGGACATTCGGCTCAGGCCTCGCTGTCGGAAAATCCCCGAGGTAGATGGTCTCCCGTCTCATACTGCAGGTCACGGGGTGATTGACCATAAAGAGCTTGATGAGCAACGGCAGCTTCCCACCAGCTACCGGGGAAACACGCGCCCTCGAAGAATTCCTGGAGCGCAGCATGAGCCTGCAGGGCGAATCGATCGGCGTCGACAAGACCGACGCCCGTGCCCAGCCCAGGGAGGACCACGCGCTTGACCCGCGGATCAGCCGCCGCCGCACGTAACGCCGCACGCAACGCCAGATAGGGATTGATTGTGTCCTCAGGCAAAACAGCAGGCACCCGCATCGTCGGGGCGACAATCAAAAAGGGGAAGCTGTCGGGATGTTCGGTGTCGACAATCGTCGCCTGCCCGACCAGAAGTTCACCGTGGTAGTCTGCCGCCAGAACATCGCGGACGCGATCCTCGAGATCCTCACCGAGCAACTCGAGATAGAGCGCATCAATTCCCCCATCCATGAACCCAAAAGAATTCGCCGGCGAGACCAGCGCCGTGCCCTCGCCCGGAAAGTCGAATACGCTTGCATGAAAGGCCGAGACCCGACCCAGCGCCATCCAATCCTCGGAGGACATCAGGATACGTTCCTCCAGAGCCCTGTAGATCTCGATGCTCGTATCGGCCAGGACAATCTCGAAATTTTCCGCACTGCTCATCACGCACACCTCCTGTCAGGCAATTCCCCTGCCCGGGTCCGGGGATTCTCGAAAGAATCTCCCTGTTGTCGGCTTCGATTTCGCCCGGCTAGCGAAGCGCTTTCGCTCGTATCGTCTGCCCTTGGTGCCGTGCGGTCGCCGCTGTCCAAAGCTGCTGCGCAAGGAGTTCGATCTCCTCGCGCATGAAAACGCGCTCCTTCCACGACGCAGGGATCGAGGATGCCCCGTAGAAAGCACCCGCCAACTGGCCACAAATTGCGGCCGTTGTATCCGCGTCTTCACCCAGATTCGCAGCGCAGAGAACCGCTTCGCGATAACTTGCGGTGTTTGCAAAACACCAGATGGCCGCCTCGAGAGAGGACACGACATAACCTGACCCGCGGATCTCATCCATGCGCTTGTCTCGCCAACTCCCCTGCAAAACCTCGAGCACTGCGGGCGAAAGCGGGCGAGCATCCGGCCCCTGGGGTGGTGTTGTGGCAAGGATCGTTTCCCGATCGCAGCCTCGCAACGCCGCCACCAGAAACGTCGCATAGGCCCGGCACGCGTCAATGGGTTCGTCGGCTCCGTGTGTCACACGCGAGCTCTCCCCGGCAAAGTTTACAGCGGCCCGTTCGTCGCAAGCCCAGAAGAGGGCCACGGGGGCAAGCCGCATGAGTGACCCGTTTCCTGCAGACCAGGCACCGTCCGGACCACTGAAGGCATCCCCCGTTTGCCGGAACCGATCGAGAGCTGTTGCCGTGGTATTTCCAATGTCGAAGCAATAATCCCGAGGTCCGGGCTGCCCGGTTTCACGCCAGGCGAGATAGCGCTCGGCCTGATCCTGCGGATCGAACCCGGCGCACGATATCAGGCTCCTGGCCAGGCAGATCGTGAGCGAGGTATCATCCGTCCACTCCCCGGGCCGCAGCCCGAAGGGACCACCGCCAACCAGATTATCGATGGGCTCGAAGCTGCCGCGCGGCTGGAACTCGAGCGTCGTGCCCAGGGCATCACCCGTTGCCAGTCCAAGCAGGCAGCCTTTCGCTCGATCCAGCGAACGGATCGACGGTTCCCGGACCGGGCTTGGTATTGATACGCTCAAATTCTGCCCACCTCTCCCTATTGACTGGTCCATGATCCTGAAAAACCAGATAATGTCTTTTGACTATATCCGGTATTGCTCTTATTGTCAAGTTACTTTAAGTAGGAAGGGTGGAAGATACATCGGCAACCTCGGATCACGGCCTCAACTTTCCCAGCTTTGCGGTGACGGTCGATCTCGCGATCTTCACCGTCGCGCCTCGCGAGGAGGATGACGAAAGAGAACTTCAGGTGCTGCTGATTAGACGGGGGCCGGACCAGACGCCGCATAGCGGCGAATGGGCCTTGCCGGGCGGCTTCGTCGGACTCGAAGAAACTCTCGAAGAAGCCGCAGCTCGGCGCTTGAAGGAAAAGACCGGGATTATAATTTCGCAAAAGGACCTCAGGCAACTCCGGACCTTCGGCGACCCGGAGCGTGACAAGCGAGCGACAGCCGACCGGGTCGTCACGGTTGCCTACGCAAAACTGCAAGCTGGCTGTACAACCCCGAAACCCGCGGGTGGCGTTGCGGACGCTGCCTTCTTTCCCGTCGCCAGCATCAGCGATGTCGTCGGCAAGCAGACCGCCAAAAAAGTTCTCTCGGCCTTCGACCATTGGTCCATTTTCCAGGCGGCGCTTGCACGCATTCGCAGGGATTTGGAAGAAACCCCGGTCGCAGTCCAATTCCTCAACCCGCAATTCACGATCTCCGAACTCCATGCCGTCTATCGGGCCGTCTGGGGCGAGGCCGTCCACCAGCTCGACCCCGCGAACTTCCGACGGCGCGTGTTGGCCATACAGAAGGGCAGCAGGAAAGACTCGGAGACGAGCTTCCTGAAGGCGATCTTTCAGGAGAAGAAAGGGCCGAAAGGCGAAGCTCGGCCTGCCACCAAACCCGGCAAGGGGCGGTCCGCTGCGCTCTATGAATTCGGCGGTATCGATAAACTCGAACCGCCCTACCGAATGCCGGTTCGTATGCCGCAAAAATCTCACCAGCAGAGTGGAGAGGATTGAAGCCTCCCCACCCCCTTCCGGCTCAGCTCCAAACAGGCTGGGGCGAGGGCATCACTCCAATGCCCCGGTCAGCCGAGTTCAGCCAGATGAGGGCATGCCGAGGATCAGCGCTCCGATTTTCTGGCGATGGTGCGCCGGGCTGCCGAAAGCCACCCGCGACGCCATGGCCCGCCGGCGAAAGAGGTGGGCATCGCATTCGTCGGTAAACCCGAATCCCCCATGGAATTGGATCGCACGCGAGGTCGCGAAGCCGTAGGCTTCATCGGCCGCCACGCGTGCCATCCTGGCCAGCAGCGGAGCCTCGCCATTTCCCTGGTCCAGCGCGCACGCCGCTGCATAAACCAGAGAGCGGGCCTTCTCGACGGCAATCAAGACATTTGCGAGCGGATGCTTGATTGCCTGAAACGACCCGATGGGCTTGCCGAATTGTTCCCGTTCCGCCGCGTAACGAGCCGTCATATCGAGCGTTGCGGATGCGCCGCCAACGGATTCGGCGGCCATTGCCGTCCAGGCCAGGGGCAGAAAATCGGCTTCAACCGCCGCGGCATCCGCCTCGAGGATCATATCGGGGACCACGCCGTCGAGCCGCAGCCTGCCCTGCGCGCGCGTGGGATCCAAGGTCGTCTCGCTGGTGCGCGACAATCCGGCAGCGTTCACAGGGACCACCGCGAGCGAAAGTCCATCCGCACGCCTGCATGGCACAAGGAAGGCGTCCGCCGTATCCCCTGCCCAGACAAAAGCTCTCGCCCCGGAGAGCTGCCCTTCCTTCTCTTGAAGAGCGGAGTCGGCAACACGCCAGGCACCCTGATGATCCACTGGCGCCCACGCCATCCGGACCTCGCCGCGAACCAACCTTGGCAGCCAGGCTGCTTTCTGATCTTCCGAGCCGGCGGCTCCGATCAGGGCCGCGGCAAAAAGCTGCCCCAGAAGCGGGGACGCCAGCAACACGCGGCCGGACTCCTCGGCAAGAGACACGAGTTCCACAGCCCCAAGGCCGGCTCCGCCAAAGGCCGCGTCGGTGCCCAACCCGAGCCATCCACCCTCGGCCAATTCCGCCCACAGAGCGGGATCGTCCTGCCCACCAGCAGCCAGCCTCCCGCGAAGGCCGTCCAGAGGCGCGCGCGCCTCGAGCAATCGCCGCGCTTCCTCGCGCAACATTGTTTGATCCTCGCTGAAAGCAAGGCGCGTCGATATCGAATCCAGCGTCATCATTTCGTCTTCGGCAGTCCCAGGACTTTTTCGCCCAGAATGTTGCGGACAATCTCGGAGGTACCCCCCGCAATCGTGCCGGCGTAGCTGTTAAGATAGGCCCGTTGCCATTCGCCGTCCGCGATGGCGTCCGCATCTCCCTTGTTCAAGGTTCCTTCATAGCCCTGCAATTCACATCCAAAATCGGCAAGGGCTTGCACGTATTCGGTGCCCGCAACCTTGGACATCAGCGGTAGCGCCATCGGGCGGTCAGCGACCAGGCCCGGGATCCGGGCGCGTTGCCCCGAGAAACGAATGGCCATTGCATCGATCGCAAAGCTGACCAGGCGGCTGCGGACCTCGGGGTCTTCGATGCATGGCCCTTCGTCACGATGAGCCGAGCGGGCCAGATCGATGGCGTCAGCGATGTCGAAAGTCGCGCCCATCTCGCCGCCCGCGGCACCTTCGGAAGCACCGCGCTCGAAGCTGAGTGTCGCCAGAGCAATCTCCCAGCCCTGCCCCTCCTGTCCGAGAAGACAATCCCCGGGGAAGCGCGCGTCGCCGAAAAAGATCTGGTTGAAACCGCCCTCGCCGGTGATCTTGGTCAGTGGTGCGACCTCGACGCCTTCGGTTTTCATGGGCGAGAGGAAATACGAAATCCCGGCATGCTTGGATGCTTCCGGATCGGTCCGGGCGAGCAGGATCATCTGGTCGGCAAAGCGCCCCAGAGACGTCCAGACCTTGTGCCCATTGACGATCCATTGGTCGCCATCGCGGACGGCACGCGTCTGCAGAGAGGCCAGATCACTGCCCGCCGACGGCTCGCTGAAACCCTGACACCAGATTTCGTCGGCACGCAGAATTTTCGCGATATAGCGCTTTTTCTGCGCCTCGGTACCGTAGGCCAGAATCACCGGCCCGGCCCAGGCCAGACCGACCAGATTGATCAGAAAGGGAACTCCGGCGCGAGTCATCTCCTGGCTCACGATGCGCTGGTGGCCAGGCGCTCGTCCACCGCCGCCATAGGCAGCGGGCCACTCGACACCGACGAAACCGGCATCATAGACCCGGGCCTGCCAATCTCGCAGATACGCAAATTGCTCGTCGCTATCCACAAAGAGCATTCCCTGCGGCAAGGCGAAGGCAGGTGCCGGAGGCCGGTTATCCTCCATCCAGGCACGCACCTCGTGCCGATATTCGCCCAGATCTGTCGGGTCTTCCGTTGTTGAACTATCTGCCATGGTCTGAAGCCTCTGGCGCTTGATCGCCTTGCCGAATCGAAATCATCGGGATTCCAGAACAAGAAAATCAAGATACCGCCGACAAATCCAGCCAGGCGCTCTGCGGAATGCCTTGACCTATGTTGTCCCTGCCCATAGGTGGTCGGGGGTCGTCCGTGGCAAGAGACCCCGGACCCCAAAGTCCTGATTTCCGACAACCAACCTCAATCACGGGGCCATAGGACCTTGACCTTCCCGGCAAGGCGAGCCCACCAGGAGAAAACCTCGATGCTGCAAAAAATACTGACCGCGACGATCATGACCCTGGCAACGGCCACAATGAGTTTCGCTCAGGGCCAACCGGTTCCGGCAGGCGAAGGCGCATTCATGACCGTCACCGTGCAGACCGATGACGTCAAAGCCTATCGCGACTTCCTGAAAGCCAACCCCAAAGCCTTTGAAGCCACCGGCGCCGATGCCGGCGGGATCTGTATGGTCAAAAGCGGCCAGCGCTTCCCCGGCGAAGCATTTGTCTGGGCGGCTTATCCCAGTCTGGAGAAAGCACTCTCGACCGTCGAGACTCTCGAGCACGGCGAGGCCACTCCCGAAATCAAGAAGCTTCGCACCATCAAATACGTCGCCGCCTGGAAGCCGTTGATTCCCTTTACCCTCGCACCGGGCTTCGAGCGCGTGCAACGCGTCAAGATCGCTCCCGAAAACGTGAACGCCTACCGCGAAGGGATCGCCAAGCTGGAGGCTGACATCAACAAGGGCGGCCACCCCGATTACGAGATGGGTATGTTTCAGGCGATCGGCGGCGGTCCCGAGGAAGCCGGAATCTTCATGATCCGGGGGGTCAGCCCCAATGGCGCGGCCTACGGAAAATTGGCCGACGAATATTACATCGGCGCACCTTGGGCCGCGAGCAATTTCCAATCTGTCGGTGGCGGAGAGCAGCCCAAGATGGAGGCGATGGTGCAGGACACGGTGAACGACAGCATCGAGGTCTGCGAGCAGCTTTATACGAAGGGATAACTCGCGAGCTTTCGGTTTGCCTATGGTCCCGCAGCCGGGATTCCCCTATGCTCCAGCCTCGGCAATGCTGCTGCAGGGCATCCCCATGAACCCCAAGAGAATCCTATCCGCCGTCGCGCTGATGCTGACAATGCTGGCGCTCGAGATCCCCACCCTCGGGCCGTCGAAAGCAGCCGCCGAGCCGCCCTTTTATGGCACGATCTTTCTCGATCCGGATATCATCACGGCTTCGGATCCGACGGCATTTCTGGATGCCGTCTACGCCGGGCGTGGCCAGCGCCTGATGTTTGATCGCCGAACAAACAGCTTCGTATGGAACAACGCCTACCTCTTTCAGGCCACCTATGACGATGGCCTGAGCGCCGAGATTCAGGTCAACCCCGAGTTTGGCAGCAGGCCCGAAGCAGAAGTCGAGGCACTCAAATACGGCGAAGTTGTCGGCCGCCTGCCCACGTCTCTGCGCCTCCGGGTAGAGACCTTCTGGATCCATAAGGGCGTCAATCCGTTCGGCGGGGGGAACAACAACCTGCTCATCCACACCGGGCAGGGCGAATTATATGAAGCAAGCGGCATCCTCGAGGAAACCTTTGTCCACGAGGCGGCCCACACTTCACTCGACCCCATCCACGCCAATGCGAGCGCGTGGCTTGCCGCCCAGAGTGCCGACCCCGATTTCATTTCGACCTACGCCGAATCCTATCCCGGGCGAGAGGATATCGCCGAAAGCTTCCTGCCCTACCTTGCCATGCGCTACCGACCCGAGCGCATCACCCAGGAATTGGCCGACACCATTCAGCAAACGATCCCCCATCGCATCGACTATTTCGATGCGATGGACTTTGACGCCTATCCGATCGCCTCGATATGCGGCAACGGTCGGCTGGAGCCCGGTGAGATCTGCGATGACGGAAATCTCAACGGCACCGGCAGCAGTTGCTGCACGAAGGCGTGTGCGTTCAAACCCGACGGGGCCGCCAGTTGTGATGGCAACCTCTGTACCCGAACCGACACCTGCGTGAGCGGCGTCTGTTCGGCGGGGCCATGCGCCGCCGAGGCGCCGTGCTCGGTATGCGGCGGCACCTGCATGCTGCAAGCGGGCGCCTGCGACTGCCAGTATTAGTGCCATCCATCCCGGCAGAACGAGTCAAAGGGAATCGGACAGAAGACCGGCGCTCAAAACTGGGCAATCAATGCTGGCGCTCCGAGTTCGGTCAGGGAGCTACCGAACGGCCCTCGTTCTCGTAGCGATTTTGCAGCCAGAGGAAGACCAGTCCCATCAGCGGCAACAACAGATCGGTCCAGAAGATCACCCCGGCATTCCCGGGAGCGAAATTCCCCTCGCTAATCATGCTCTGAATATGGACCCCCGCAGCCCCCCAGAGAAAAGACGCCACCGGCAGTATCGCCGCAAAACGCATCTGGATACCTTTCCACGGCGCGATCACACCGACCATTCCGAACCCGATACTCGCAAAACCGAGCTCGATCTGGAACGGGCTATTCGCCCAGCCAATCAGTTCGGCTGCCATTTTGGGCATGGCCGCGTGGAAGAAACCATTATAGAGGAAGGAACAGCCAATCGAGAAAAAGAGGAACCAGAAGAAAAACTTCTCGACCACCACGGGCGCGGCGAGTGGTCGCGGTGACCGGGCGATTCCGGCAAGGGAGAAGACCGCGCCAATCACAAGAAAGGTCAAGGTAAAATTACCCATCACAAAGGCAATGAAGCCGTCCATAAGCCCTCCCGGGTCCAGAAAGAAAATATCCGGCACGAAGCGGGAATCGCTTCGCCACCCATCCCGATGCTTTGACTCCTTTCTCCGAGAGGGTCAAATCGTAAAAGACTTGATCCAAAAGCACCTCAACCGACGGTAGCCGATTGGTCGTTCCCTATCGGCGGGTGACTCTCACCGGCAAGTCCACATACCCGTTCACAAACGACGAGAAGGTTCTTTCCGGCTCACCCTGAACCTCGATACGCTTGAATCTCTGGAGAACTTCCTCCCACAAGATGCGCAA
>CBFHUR010000086.1:0-9443 GCA_965658895.1 Binatia bacterium | reverse complement strand
GCTGACGGTATGGTTCTCCAGCGAGGGGTCCCGATTCGAGTCTGGGGATACGCGCGCCCCCATGGGCGTGGCGCCGTGACGGTGACCCTCGAGCGAGCCGATGGCACCGTGATCCGCGGGCCCGAGACGGTGGTGGCGGATGCTTATGGAGATTGGCGTGCGGCCCTGCCCGCGGTAGAGGATGCGACCGCTCCGGGCGACGAGCTTGTTCTGCGCATTGCAGGTGCATCCGAGATCGAAATCGAGGAAGTTGCGGTCGGGGAAGTCTGGTTCATTGCCGGACAATCCAACGTGGCCAAGTGGAGTCCCGCCAGCAAAGGTGCGCAGCGGCTTTCGGAAGCGGATGTTCGCACCTTCAAGCGAGGCGATTGGAATCGCCCGGGACGCTTTCGGCGATATGTTGGCGAGGTCGCTTTCGCGATTGGTGAAGAACTTTTTGCGCGATACGACGAGCTGGTCACGATCGGGATCATCAATCTGGCCGTGCCCGGAACCAACATTCGACATTGGATGCCACCGGAAGTTCTGGATGGTGATTTCCCCTTGGATATTCGCAAGAGGTACTCGCGTAAAAGCGGAAAGCCGATCGGCTCGATCGGTCGCTTTTGGCGGAAATATCACGAATCTGTCCGTCCCTTTCCCGCGCGGGGTGTCCTCTGGTGGCAGGGGGAATCGGATTACGCCTCCCGCTATACTCCTTTTTTTGAGGCTTCCCTGATCGCCTTTGTGCAGCAGTGGCGCGCGCAATGGAATGAAACCGGCTTGATGGGAACTCCCTGGGCCAATGTGCCCAATGATCTTCCGGTGGACCTTCCCTTTGTGGCGGTGCTGATCCCGAAAGGGGGCCGGCCCGGTCCGGCGACATCGCCGTGGGACTGGGATCTGGATATCGAGACCCATTTTTTACCGCATGTGACCGAAACACGCCCCGAGGGCGCGGATCGGGACGATCACATCATGTACACGGCCTTTCAGAACGCCGTCACCAGCTTGCCCCAGTTCGCAATCGTCAATACCAAGGATCTCGGACTGCGGGATGCGACGCATCCGCCCTCGCGCGTCACGAAATACCCTCCGGTGCTGGTATCCGCGATGCTCTACATGGTTGGGGATACTGATGAGGTCGGGCTTGGCCCGACTTTCTCGTCCATGCAGCGCGTCGAGGTGGCCGACGGCCCCGATCGCCTGCGGATTGAATTTGTCCCCGGCACGGCCGAGCGATTGCAGCCCAGTGGTGACGGTTCCGGCAATCATGTGGTGACGGGCCGCGTGGATACCGTGGGCGGTGTGCCTCTGCAGGGGTTGCAGATCTCGGATGGCCTGGAGTGGCGTTGGGCATCGAGCGAGGTCGTTCCCGGTCTCGCGGGAGAAAACGATACTCTCGATGTCTGGCACCCGGGAGTCGAAGTGCCTGTGGGCGTGAGCCATGGCATGAGTGCCGTTTCGTTCTGGAGCAATCTGTTCAACGACGCCGGCATCAGTGGGGTGCCATTTGAAGAGATGATATGCGATTCCGCCGGCGGGCTCGAGGTGGAAAGCTCGGTCGCCCCGCTACCGGCGGGTTCTCTGACGATGAGATTTACCGATTATTCCTCGGACGCTGTTCGCTGGCGTTGGGAATTGGGAGACGGCAACCGTTCCATCAGCCGTAGTTTTCAACATGCCTATGCGGCGGCCGGGTGGTATCCGGTGCGTCTGACGGTTTGGTCCGATGTCGATTGTTCGACCCAGGAGTTTTTCGTCGCGGCAGGCGCGGTGCCATCCTTGACACCGACGCCGACACCGACACCGACACCGACCCCGACACCGACCCCGACCCCGACACCGACCCCGAGCCCTACGCCAACACCGACAGGGCCGACTCCAACGCCGACGATTACGCCGTCGGAGACTCCCGGTGATTTCGTGCCTGTGTGCAACCACCCGTGTCCTTCGCGGATTCGATTGGTTCGCAACCCGGCCCGGCTCGATATGCTCTATCTGAAGGCAGGGTTCTTCCCGTCGGAACCCTACGATCCTGTTCTCTGCGACTTCCGGATCTCCCTGAGCAATAGCAACGGTCTGATTTACGAGGGCGAGTTGCTTCCTGGCGATCTGGAGCGCAAGGGGCGGAAAAACCTCTTCAAGGATCGTCTTGCGAGAACGTCCCCCGGGATTCGTGATGGAATCGGGCTGACGCAGATGTCGCGGCGGCCGGAAGGATTTTGGCGATTCCAGTTCAAGGCCTTCGGTCAGCTGGATGCGGCCACCGAAGACGAAATGACCTTGCGGATGGAAACCTGCGGTGATCGCTACGAACTGACAACGCAATGGCAGAAGATCCAGAATGGCTACAAGCTGAATTTACGAGATCTTCCCTGACTCGACGGCGTCCCGGAACCGCGGCTCGAATCGCGTCGTGAAAAGGTGGCCCCGGCCGTCGCGCGAGCCCGGAGCAGGCGCGGTTGGGCATCGAGGTTGGGCATCGAGGGTGGGCATTGAGGATGGCCGGTTTTGTGCCGGTGTCTTTTCACGCTGGATGCCTTCGGGTAGGCCTACGCAATGCTGTGGAGAACAGGACTGGCTGCGCTTCTGTTTCTCGCCACATCCTTGTTCCTGATGCGGGAGGTCTTGCCGGCGCCGGGCAGCTTGCTGCAGACCTTCGAAACTGCAGAAAACGATGACACGACGAAATGGTCCCGCCTTGCGACGGCCGACCAAGCCATGGTCGTGGCGCTGGTGGCAAATAATGCCGATGCTCTGACCTCGGACCCGACGGCTCTGGCGCGGGGAGGGCAATGCTTTCCGCTGGAGAATAGTTTCACCCTGGGCGAGCACGGGTTTGCCGAGGGGATCCTCGCCGCAATCCCCTGGTTGGTGACCGGGGATCCCGTTCTTACCTACAATATATTGTTGCTTCTCGGATATTTTCTGGCCGGTTTCAGCATGTTTTTGTTGGCGAACTATTGTACCGGAGATCCCCGCGCGGGCGTGCTCGCAGGACTCCTGCTGCAGCTGGTGCCCGGGCGCATCACGGATGCCGGACATCCCTACCTTTACGCGGAATTCTGGCTGGCCTTCGCCTTGTTGTTTTTGCATCGCCTCTTTTCCCGCGGGGATCTTCGCGCAGCCGTCGGCGTGGCCTTCTTTCTCGGGATGCTCGCGCTCGAGAGCCTCTATCTGATTCTCGGCACGATTCCGGTCGTGCTTGTCTACGTCGGTTTCCTTTTCTGGCGTCATCGCGAGCATCGGTGGAAGGCATTGCTCGCCTGCTCGGGGGCCGGACTCTGGGTGGTCGGCGTGGCTCTGCTGGTCTTTTTGCCGTACCTGGAAACCCGTGACACCTGGGCGGCTCTGGATGGTCGGGTGGCGCTGCTGCCCTTGATTACGGTGTTTGGGCCCGGCAAGCCCTTTTTTCCGGGATGGATTTTCGCAGGTTTGCTCGCGATCGCGATCCTCGACCGGTTTCGGGGGCCGCGGCTTCGGGGTGGTGAGGATCCGCGATGGGTGATGGCGGGGATCGCGGCTCTGGTTCTCTGGTTTGGGACCAATGGCTTCACGATTCCGTGGACGGGAATTTACGTCTCGGGCCTCTTCCCCCTCGCCAAGGGGTTGATTCCCGGGCTCGATGCCATCCGCGCGCCCGGTTATCTATTGAACATTGTCTGGGTGCCTCTCGCCTTGCTCGCCGCCTATGGTGCGTTGGCATTGTTCTCGGCGATATCGAACCGCTTGGGGTGGGGTGTTTTTGCCGTTCTGGCGCTCGGGATCCTCGGCATTCGCTTTGTGCCGAGCATCGCGGTTCTGAATTTCGGTCACGATGTGGAAATGACCGCCCGGGACGTGCGGCCGTCGCCGGAAGATATCGCCCTGATCCGCGAGCTTCCGCCCGGAGCTGTCCTTCATATGCCCATGCCGGCTTCAGGCCCATCCGCTCCCGGCGCCGTTCCGGCCGGGCAGCTGCTGCTGGGCAGCTTCTCGCCGCGGGCAACCACCACCTGCTACAATTCCTTTGAAACGCCGTACGCGGGCCAGATCGGGCAGCTCGCGATGGCCTTGCCCCGAGTCGACGGTGTTGCGGCGCTCGAGAGTTTCGGTGTCGAGTCCGTCGTCTTTCATCGGAACCGCGCGCTCAAATATGAGCAGTGGTTTATGAACAAGGCGGCCGGCATGGACCCGGCGCAACCTCGATTGGTGGCCATTGGCGAGACCGATTCCCTGCTGGCCTACCGGTTGGAAAGCAGTCTCGAGCAGGACGTGTCGCCGGAGGTGCTCGACGCGGGCGTCGGCCCCGTCCAGGTCTGGGTCGAAGACGATCCAGCCCCGATCGCATTTGCGGTCGAGAACCGGGGCGAGCAGGTCTATCGTTCCGTGGCGCCATGGGGCTACGACAAGGGAACGGTGCAATGGCTCGACCGGTCCGGTGATCTGGTGGCCTCGGTAGAGGTGAAGTTTCTTCTGCCGCTGGCCTTGGCGCCCTCGGGCCAGATGGCGTTGCCGATTGACCTCGAGCCGCCGGCCGCTCCGGGGCGCTACCACGGATTCCTCTACACCGTTGGCAACCCGAGCCGGCCGATCGGCCTCGCGCGGGTCCGCCGGCGCTGAGGCATGAAAACCCGGTCCGAGGCCGCGGTCTTTCTGCCGCACGAGTGCCAGCGCTGTGGCGGTCCTTTGTGAACAGGTCCCGCCGCGGTCTCGAAAAAGGGTTCTGGAACTCTCGGGAATATCAGGTCTGGAGGTTTTCGGGCCGCTCGCAGGGGAAATTTCGCTGTTTTTGTTGTGGGGCTGTAATGATGACCCGGCTGGATCGTCAGCCCTTAGCAGAAGCGGCCGTGCAACGAAGTTCATGAACCGCCTGGTCGCAAAAGGAGTAGAGAATGTCTGACCAATCCAAATGTATGTGTGGAAGCTCTTGTGCCTCTGAGGCAAAGGGATCGGGTTGTTGTTGTGGCGAAAAATGCGGCTGTGATGTGTCGTGTGCCTGCCCGAGCAGTTGTGGCTGTCCGGAATCTGCAAACTAAGCTACAAAAATCTCATGGGTCCTTCCGAAAGCGCCAGCAAGCGCGAAATCATCGCTGCAACGCTGCGCGAAAAACGGGCCGATTTCGAGGCGTTCGTTCGACGTCGCGCGAGTGCTGACGAGGCTGGAGATATCCTCCAGACAGCAGCACTCCGAGCGATCGAGCGAGCCGATTCACTCGATGACCCGGAAAAAGCGGTCGCATGGCTCTATCGCTTGCACCGCAATGTGATGATCGACGCAGGACGCAAAAACGCTACCGAGCGTCGGGTGATCGATGGCGCCTCCGAGGCCGAGGCCCGCGCCCCCGAACCCGCGGAGGATCCCTGCGGATGCAGCATCAGCCAGGCGAAAGGCATGGAAGGCAATCACGCATCGATCCTTTCGCTGGTGGATCTGGGCGGGTTGAATCTGGGGGAAGCGGCGCGAGCGCTTGATATCTCGACCAACAGTGCCGCGGTCCGTCTGCACCGCGCTCGTAAAGCACTGAGCCGGAAAATGCTGGACCATTGTGGCGTGACAAGCCTCAGCGACTGCATCGACTGCCGCTGCGTCTACGACGGCTGCTGCGCTGGCTGAAGCCTCGCGGCTGTGCTGCGACCTCGGGCAAGACGTCCGGCAGTTCAATAAATTCTTGACACCATCAAGGGTTTGAAATGTTCTTGAGCGGTGCAAGAAAATTCCTTGTTCCGTACTGTCAGGCTAGCCTCGATATCAGGGCTTGGTATTTCCGACGAGAGCGCTCACGCCTGTCGCATGCCTGACTTTTCCAACTGCATAATTTGCGCACCTGCTTCCCAAGGGGACGATCAATGCGCACCCTGTATCGAGGAGCCGACGCATGGCCCCAGCGACGACAACAGGCCGATCGTCGCGTTCGAGACCACGCACCGAGATTGCCCTAGGATTTATGCTCTAGGTGCAGTCCCTGGTCCTTCCGCTTTGGGCTCGGATTGATGCGCGTTCAGGCGTTTTGGGCATGTCTCGCCTTTTGGCTTCTGGCCGCTGGGGCGACCGCGCACGCAGAGGAATGTCGGCCGATCCCGGAAGGCGCGGAGGTCAACTACCTTGGGCGTGATCTGGAGCGCAATGACGTTCTGCTCGAATCGATGCGTGGGAAGATCGTGGTCGTGGCTTTCTGGGCAAGTTATTGCCAGCCATGCCGGCAGGAACTTCCCGTCCTCAGCAACGTGCAGGATCAGGTGGGTGGCGATGAGTTGCAGGTGGTCGCTGTGAATTTGGGCGAGAACGGCAGAACGGTCGGGCAGGCCTACCGCGCCTGGAAGGGGTGGGGGGATCTCCTTGTGACTCGCGACCTTCGCGGCCGCGCGAGCCGTGCCATGGGGGTGTCTTATGTCCCCACCACGCTGGTCTTTGATCCGCGAGGCGAGCTTGTCGATGCATCTTGCGGGTTCACGATCGATGGATTCAAGAAGTTGGTCGGCCGCCTGAACAACCTGATTATGGCAGAGCGCGAGGCTCGAGAGAGCAAGGCGACCGAAGAGGGTAAAGCACTCGAGCCATCCTGAGCCCAGCTGCTCGGCGATCCACTCGTGCCGCGTCGGGAAGTTGACCGATTCGGAATGGCTCGGCACCGCCGGCAGCCAGCGTCAAAGAGCTATGAAATACGTGTGTCGATTCCGCGGCTAGGTGCCCTCGGCCGCGTGATCCAGGCCCATGCGCAGGATTGCTTCCACGTGATCGTCCGCGAGCTGGTAATACATATGCTTGCCCTCTCGGCGGCGCGTGACGAGCCCATCGGCTCGGAGCAGACGCAGCCGCTCGGACATGGTCGACATTTTTTCGTCGAGCTCCTCAGCCAGTTCGGTGACGCAATGCTCGCCGGTCATCAGCAGTTCGAGAAGGCGCAGGCGGCTCTCGTCGCCGGCGCAGCGAAAGAGAGCCGCTGCGCGTTCGATGACAGCGGGCGTGCTTGGCTGATGCTCGTGCGGCTCGTGGCTGCACGAATCATCCGGATGTGAGCGGCGCGGTTTGCTCACACGACGTCAACGCGACCATGGTCATCGCAGTGGTCGGCATGAGGGTGGTGCAGCACGCCGTCGACCAGGTAGTCGGTATGGTCGCCGTGCGGGACTGCGGCATGGCCGCAACGGTCGCCGTGCACGTGGTTGTCCTTGTCGTTTACCGGCCGGCACGCATCGGGGTTGGCGTCCGCGATCTCCAAGCGGCACTCGTCAACGTGTCCTTCGTGGTCGTGATGCATGTGGCCGTCGTGCAGATAGTCGACGTGTCCGTTGTGGCGGATCGCCGTATGGCCGCAATCCGGTCCATGGGCGTGATCGTGTCCCTCATGTGTTGTGTGTTTCATGGCGAACTCCTTTTCGATTCATCAATTCAAGAGTTCATGATATAATGAAGGGACGAGCCTTGGTCAAGCCCCTGTCCGGGGTCGTGATCCTGCAAGACTTGTTTCTGACGGGATATTGCTCGCTTGAATCTAGCGCGGAAAGGGGATAATCCGAGTAAAATCGGAACTTTCTCCACAGTACTTTGACTGTCCAACGTGACAGTCTTGTTCGGTCAGGATCTTCTTCCTGGCACAAGAGGATACAAAAAATGAAAATCTCTCTCTGGTTGGTGGCAGCGGTAATTGGTCTTGGCGCCAACTTCGCGGCCGCGAGTGAAACCGTCGTTGTTGATCGATCCATGTCGGAACAGGAGGTCCTGGATGCGCAGCAGGGTTGGTGCAAGGCCCTGCTCGATATTGGCAATGTCCACGCGAAAGAAGGCCACGCGGCAGCCAAGGCTCTCGCGGGCGAGGTCATTGACGGAGCGTACGCGTATCAGATGGGCGCTGTTCTCTTTAAGCCCACACTGACTGTGAACCCGCAGACCTTCCGTACGACCCGTGATGGAGCGCTGTCCTATTTTGTCGGAGGAGATTCGACCTTTCCCACTGACGATGGTTTTGCTCTGAAGGGCTGGAAGAAGTGCGAGATCGAAAACGCGGCCATCTTCATTACGGGCGATAGCGCAACGACCATGGGGAAAGTGCATTTTACCGACAAGGACGGAAACAAGACCTCGGTCGACAAGACCTGGGTTTTCGTCAAGGACGACTTGGGCACGCCGAGAATCGCCACCCACCATTCGTCGCTGGAATATCAGCCCTAGAAATTGGACCAGGCCGCGCGGGCAGGTCCAACGACAGGGCTGCGCGGCTACAATCCATTGACTCGCTTTGGGCTCGGCGAGTCCGGGCCCGGTAGCTTCGGGGCTCGGCTCACCAGCAAGCCGTCTGCGTGCGCTTGCTGGTGGAGGATCGCCGACGGCGATATGCTGCTCGACCTTGATATGCCGGCGGGCAACCGGACAGACATGTTTCGCCTTGGCCCAAAGAGGTTCAATTCAGTAGGCTGAAGCTCCGAGGTTTCAGGGTGATGGCGTTAGCATGAAATGGAACATTCCGACCCGTGACGGCAGATACAAAGCCGCGGCCTTGGCGCGTCAGGCGCGTTTGACCAAACCCGCAGGCGCTCTGGGTGCATTGGAGGACGTCGCGGTCTGGTTGGCGGATATCCAGCAGTCCGACCAACCGATCGCTGACCCTGCGGCGGCCATCGTATTCGCATCGGATCACCCCGTTTCCCGGATGGGCGTGAGTGCCTACCCGCGCGAGGTGACGCCGATGATGGTGATCAACCTCGTAACCGGCGGCGCGGCCGCTTCGGTTCTGGCTCGGATGAACGGCATCCCTCTTCATGTTGTGGATGTAGGCACCGAGGCCTACCCCGACCCCCAACCGGGACCGGGACTCCATTGGACCCGCGTCGGTCCGGCAGGGGTCGTTGGCGACCTTGTAACGTCTGATGCACTGGACGAGCGTGCGCTCGAGGCTGCCCTCAGGGCAGGCGCAGGCGCCGTGGATGCGTTGCCTGCGGGGACCCGGATCGCGATCTTTGGCGAAATGGGCATCGGCAACACCACCCCGGCGTCCGCCATCAGCGCTCGCTTGATGCAAGCGGCGGCAGCCGAAGTGGTCGGCCCCGGAACGGGCGTGCAGGGCGAAGCATTGGAAGCCAAATGCGCCGTGATCCAAAAGGCTCTTGATCGAACGCTCGGTACAGACGAACCCCTTGCCGTGCTTCGCCGATTGGGTGGACGTGAGATCGCGGCCATTGTCGGCGCCATGGGGCGAGCGGCAGAACGGGGCATGGCGATCCTGGTCGACGGGTTCATCGTGAGCAGTGCAGCGCTGGTGGCCGCCCGACACGATCCGCAAATACGTGACCATATGTGGTTTGCTCATCGCTCCGGCGAGCCCGGCCATGCTCGGATTCTCGCATCATTAGGCGCCTCGCCCCTGATCGATGCCGGCATGAGGCTGGGCGAGGGGAGTGGCGCCCTGGCCTCCTTGCCGCTGATCCAGGCCAGCGTTGCCTTGCACAACCAAATGGCGACGTTCGAAGAGGCCTCCGTGCCC
>CBFHUR010000085.1:0-9559 GCA_965658895.1 Binatia bacterium | reverse complement strand
ATCCGTGCCCCGTGCCGTGCCGAGCCACAATCGGCCTGCAATCTCCGGTCGGATGGGCAAGTGCATCAAGGGAGCCAGTTCCGGCAGTAGCTCGTCGATCGGCGCGCCATGGATCAATACCCGGTTACTCTCCAAGGGCTCGGCAAGCATGCGCTCGACGACTTCGGCCAGGGTCGCTTCGACGGGCGTCCAGGCAGCCGCCAGACCACCACGACCGGTATGGGTCATGAGGCCGTCAGCCTCGGAGGGAATCTCGGCCACGCTCAGTTTTCGGTCACCGACCCGCTGCCGCAGGATGTCCAGAAGCCGGGTTGGTTGGCTCCGTCCGGCCTCGATCAATTCGCCATGAACACTTTCGTGCGGGAAGACCGCCGGGACACCCCTGGAAACGAGCTCCTCAAGGTCTCCGGGGCTTCGCGGCGCGGCTATTCGTTGAACCTGAGCGAGCACCCTTGCCTTGTAGCGATCTCTCCTGTCGGGACAACCACGAACGCCTCCAGGCCGGGATTTCCGCGATTCGCTTCCGGGCCGTCGGGCCGGGGCCGATTGCGACCGGGACCGTCGTCCGCTACCCAGACGGAAGTCGTTCTCCGGGTTTTGGTCGCTTTCCGGAGGATCTTGCGAGGATGGGGTGTGGCCAAATTGGTAAGGCAACGGATTCTGATTCCGTCGATTGTAGGTTCGAGTCCTACCACCCCAGCTCTTGAATGGAATTGATCGCGGCCCCATCGTCTAGTGGTTAGGACGCCGGCCTCTCACGCCGGAAACGGGGGTTCAAGTCCCCCTGGGGTCATATTCCGATTCTCGGCACCGCCCATTGTCGGGGCGAGATCGCGTCACCATGGGCCCAGTTCAGGTACCGTCCTCGGATGCCCGTTTGACGCTATTGCCTTGGCCTCATAAGGAGCGCCCATGGATTGTATCTTTTGCCGAATTGTTGCTGGCGAGATTCCCGGTGAGGTCGTCGCGGAAACCGACGAGATTCTGGCGTTTCTCGACGTCATGCCTCTGGCTGACGGGCACGTCCTGGTGATTCCCAAGATGCATGCACGGATTGTCGAGGAACTCCCCGAGCAAACCGCCGGTGCCTTGATGCAAGTCGCCAGCCGCGTCTCGGCAGCCCTCTGTCGCGAATTCGGCGCCGCCGGAACCACCATGGGGATCAACAATGGCGCCGAGACCGGTCAGACAGTGCACCACGTGCATCTGCATGTGGTGCCGAGGTTCGCCGGCGACGGTGCCGGGAGCCTGCACTCGGCGTTCCCCGGATTCGCAAAAGACGCCAATCCACTACCCGGAATTGCCGAACGTCTTCGGCGACAACTCGCGGGCACGATCAGCGATTAGCCCGCGAGGTTTTCGAGCACACTTTCTGCGCTGGAAGCCGAGAGGCCGGGTCCCGATTCGACCAGGAGCTTCTCCACTTTATTGTCCTGCAGAATCATTGCAAAACGTTGCGATCGCGTCCCCATACCGAACTTGGAGCCGTCCATCTCAAGGCCCAACCCCGCGGCGAGGTCCCCGTTTCCGTCGGCGACCATGCGAATCTCGCTACCAACACCCTGCGCTTCACCCCAGGCATTCATGACAAAGGCATCGTTTACGGACACGCAAACGATTTCCTCGACGCCCTTGGCCCGCAGGGCCGCTGCATTCTTCAAAAAACCGGGGACATGCTGCGCCGAGCAGGTCGGCGTGAACGCACCGGGCACGGCAAAGATCACAATCTTTCGGCCGGCACCAAGTTCGGTCGACTGCACGGGTGTCGGAGCACCGTCCACCATCTCGACAAGACCAACTGCGGGAAGCTTTTCACCTTCTTGAATGGGCATTTTCAGAATCTCCTCACAATCGTCTTAGCCCAGCGGTTTCCGACGCTCAAGAAAGATGAAAAGAAAGAGGATCATGCGGGACAAATGCTTTCTGATGATTGCCGGTCTTCTCTGGATGGGTTGCACGGCCGCGGTGCTGCCGCCCGCAGAGCGTATCGAGCCCCTCGCAGAGGTAGATACGGAACGCCTCACAGGAACTCTTTCCGCAGTTGTTCGCATCCCAAGCGTTACCGGCTCCGGGACGAAGAATTTCGAGGCGGTCGAAACCGTCCTGCGACGCTCCTTCCCGTTGACGTTCTCGCGGTTGGACGTACAGAAGTTCCCGGGTGGATCGCTTTTGTTGAAGTGGTCCGGCCGCAATCAGGAGAAGTTGCCCTATCTATTGCTGGGCCACCTCGACGTTGTCCCCGTGGAATCCGGGACGGAGTCCGACTGGACTTTCCCGCCCTTTTCGGGCGCCATCGCAAATGGCTATGTCTGGGGGCGTGGGACTCTGGATTGCAAAACTACGGTCGTCACCATTCTTGCCGCGGTCGAAGGCTTGCTTGCCACGGGATTTTCCCCCGAGCGGACCCTCTATCTCGCTTTCGGCGCCGACGAGGAAGTCGGCGGCCACGCAGGCGCCGCTGCCATAGCCTCGGCTCTCGAGGCGAGATCCGTGCGTTTTCTCTTCACGCTCGACGAAGGAAACGTGATCGTGTCCGATATCATGCCGGGCCTCGATCGGCCTGCGGCGATCATTGGCGTGGCCGAGAAGGGCTATGTTTCTTTCGAACTCACAGCTCGTGGCGCGGGAGGACATTCTTCCATGCCGCCGCGGAGCAGCGCTGCGGGTCGTCTCGCGCGAGCCATCGTCGCGGTGGAAGCCTCGCCGATGCCCGGGGAGATCGAAGGCCCCACCCGGGCGATGCTCGAATCCATTGCGCCTCATCTCGATACCGCCACAAGGCTCGCGATCGGCGCGCTGCCACTTTCAGAGCCTCTGATTCTCCGGAGCTATGATGCAACCCCTGCCTTGTCGGCACAGGTGCGAACCACCACTGCCGTGACCATGGTGACTGCCGGGACCAAGGAAAACGTCCTGCCACAGAAAGCCGAAGCGGTAGTGAACTTCCGCCTGCGGCCGGGCGATACAGCGGCCGACGTCGCGGACCATCTACGCCGGGTCATCGACGATCCTGAAATCGAAATTTCTCAGAGAGGCAAGGCGAACGAAGCCAGCCCTGTGGCGGCACTCGACAGTTCCGGATACGAGCTGGTCTCGGACGCGATCAGGCAGACCTTTCCCGAGGCGATCGTCGTCCCCGGCCTCGTTGTGGGTGGCACCGACACTCGTCATTATGTGCGACTGGCCGAGGCCAGCCTTCGATTCGGCCCGATGCGATTAGGCCCCAGCGATCTCGCTCGCATCCATGGCACGAACGAGAGAATCGGGGTCACCAATATCGTGGAGATGGCACAATTCTATCGCCAATTGATCATTGACGCTGACCGCGGGTCGCGTCCGTGATGATCGGAAGCGGCCTCTATTCGAGCCCCATCATCGCCGATAGTCCATAACGCTTGCCGGCGGTGTAGCCGCCATCAACGGCGAGGGCCTGACCGGTCACAAAAGAGGAATCATCCGAGGCCAGGAAAAACGCCGCGCCGGCAATCTCGTCGGGACGGCCAAATCGTCCCAATTGGTGCTGTTGGCGCACTTTTTCGCCATGCTCCTCGAGCCCCGGCATCGACATCACCTCCCGCAGCAGCGGGGTGTCGATGAAGCCGGGACAAATGGCATTCACACGGATCCCCTTGCGTCCGTAATCCATCGCCATATTTTTCATCAGAATGACCACGCCGCCCTTGGACGCATTATAGGACGAGCCGCCCTCATTGCCCTCGAGTCCCTCGACGCTCGCGATATGGATGATGCTCCCCGATTCCTGCTCGAGCATCGTGGGCAGGACATGCTTGGAGGCCAGAAAAGTCCCCGTCAGATTGATGTCGATGACACGATTCCACTCCTCGATGTCCATCATATGAACCGGTCCCCCGCCGGCCACACCGGCAGCGTTGACCAGCACATCAATCCGACCGAATTGTGCCCGCGACGACTCCACCCAGGCCGAGACCGCCGCTTCCTCGCGAACATCAAGCTCGCCCTGGAAGCTCGATGCGGGCGCTGCCTTGGCAGCCGCCTGCCAGTTCTCCAGGCCGGTGCTCTGGAGGTCACACCCAACAATCGTTGCTCCCTCGTGGGCAAAGCGTTCAGCACATGCGGCGCCGATCCCTGAAGCGGCCCCGGTAATCAATGCGACTTTTCCTTGAAGACGACTCATAATCTTGCTCCTTGCGTTCACTCGCCAAGTACCATGGCGAAAACCAGCGGTGCAACGATCGTCGCATCCGATTCAATCACGAATTTTGGCGTCGAAACTCCCAGCTTGCCCCATGTAATCTTCTCATTGGGTACAGCGCCCGAGTAGGATCCGTAGCTCGTGGTGGAGTCCGAGATTTGGCAAAAATAGGCCCATAGCGGAACGTCCGCGTCACCCAGGTCCTGGCTGATCATCGGCACCACGCAAATCGGAAAGTCTCCCGAGATGCCCCCGCCAATCTGAAAAAAACCCAGCGGACTGTCTCGCGTCGTATCGCGGTACCAACTTGCCAGCTCCATCATATATTCGATGCCCGAGCGCACGATCGAGGGGGAGCCTATCGCCCCCTTGATGCATTGCGCCGCGAACATATTGCCCATCGTGGAGTCTTCCCACCCCGGGACAAATACAGGAATATCCTTCTCGGCGGCTGCCACCATCCAGCTATCCGAGGGGTCGATCTGAAACGAGGATTCCAAACGTCCCGAGCGCAACACGCGATAGAGGAATTCGTGCGGAAAAAAACGAGCATCGGCCTCGTCGGCTTCCAGCCATTGCTCCAGAACGGCCGCCTCGAGCCGTCGCATCGCTTCTTCCTCGGGAATGCAGGTGTCGGTAACGCGGTTGAGTTGCCGGGCGAGCAGTGCGGCTTCGTCTGCCGCACTCAATTCGCGATAATTCGGTATCCGTTCGTAGTGGTGGTGGGCCACGAGATTATAGAGGTCCTCCTCGAGATTCGCTCCCGTGCAACAAATCGCATGAATTTTATCCTCGCGAATCAGCTCCGCCACCGAGATGCCCAACTCGGCCGTGCTCATCGCTCCACCGAGCGTGAGCATCATCCGCCCGCCCGAGGAGAGAAGTTCGGTCCACCCGTTCGCTGCGTCAACGACTGTCGCGGCGTTAAAATGACGGAAGTGCCGTTCAAGATACGTTTTCACCTGATTGTTCATGGTCGCGCGGTTCCTCGGGTTCCTGCTTCAACAGGGCCGTCCTTGTAATCTTCGATCCGGCCGATCGCACACCTCTCACCCGCTACCAGAATCGCATCATGGCGGTAGTCACAAATCAGACCCTTCTGGGAGGTCCAACCAATGCGCTGTGCCGTAACCATTTCGTTGCAAGGCCGGTCCAGCACGACCCGATACTGCCAGCCCTCGTTGCCGGTTCTTACGTTGAGCTCCGAGCTGCTTGTCGCTCGAAAGTCGCGGATCGCCGCGGTTGGCAAGCAAATCCCCGATGGCTTCGGAAGGTTTCGCTGCGGAAAGCGCTCACGGGGCCCGGTAGCGATACACCCCGTCAGCCCGACCAGCAGCCAAAGACCCGCAGCGGAGCCCCGGGTTCGCCTTTCCTGGACCGACCTCATTCGGCATCCTCCCTGTTGGCATCGGACGCCCCGTTTCCGTCCGCCGACTCTGGTGCCGCCGCAGAAACGGTGGACTGGCGTACGCGCGTCCAGCGCCCCGTAGCCGTCCAACTTGCGGTCGCAATCAAGGTTGCGATACCGCCGAGAAGCCCACCGCACCAGATTCCGGTTGGGCCGAGATCGGTCCAACGAGAAAGCGCGTAGGCTGCCGGCAGGTTTACCAGAAACGTACTTCCGAGAGAAATTGCCATCGGCACGATGAAGTCCCCGGCACCCTGCAGGGCTCGCATCAGCACCATCGCGATCCCCATAATGACATAGCCTGCGGCCGAAAACGCAAGGTATTCTGATCCCAGGCGGATGACCTCGGGATCGGAACTGACCAACTCCAGAATCTCGACCCGGAACCCGAACATGATCGCAGCGAAGCACCAGAGAACCCCGCCGTGCACGATAATTCCCGTCCACATTGCTCGCCATGCCCGCGGGATATTGCCCGCACCGAGGGCCTGACCGACCAGCGTGGCGCAGGCCGTCGCCAGAGGAAATGAAAACTGGGGCACGATCATGCCCAGCCGCAGGCCTATCGTATAGGCGGTCTGGACTTCAGTTCCGAAAGGTCGTGCGAGTCGAAGGTAGAAAAACGCCGACACAACCATCCCGATCATCTGGATGGCCGGAGGCCATGCCGAGCGCAGTAATCGGCCGAGGATTTCCGGTCGTGGGCGAAGGTCGTCGAGGCGCAAGCGGACGCGATTCGTCCCGCGAAACAAAAGGAAGAGCCCCAACGCCGTTCCGGTCAACTGCCCGAGACCCATGCCGAGCGCCACACCCCGCACCCCGAGTTCCGGTGCCCCGAGGTGGCCGAAGATAAACACCCATTCCGAGAAAAGCGACACGCAAACTTGCACCAGCGAAACCATCAAGGGTGTGGTTGTATCGCCTGCCCCGGTCATGATTGCGCGAAACACAAAGACACCACCGAAGCCCGCCGCCAGCACAAAAAGCCATTGGAGATAGGGAAGAGCAAGCGGATAGAACGAAGCGTCCGCACCGCTCAGAACCAGCAAGGATCGGGGAGCCAACGCCCCTACCGTCGCGATCAGGATGCCGAGAATGGCCGCCAGAATAAGGGCCTGGCCGGCGACCTCTTCTGCCTCCCGGGGCCGGCCCGCACCAATCCATTGAGATACATGCGATTGGGTAGCGAAGTTCAGCCCCATAAAACCCATGATCACCAACTGCCAGACTGTCTGGTTTACGATGACGACCGAGGCCATACTTTGATCGCCCAGTTGGACCAGAAAGCTGAGGTCCACGATCGGATAGATCGCACCGACGCCGACACTGCCAACCACCATCGGGAGAGCGAGAACCAGCATCGAGACCAGCAGCGAGCCTTCCGTGTGATCACGGCCAAGAAGGGCTTTGAGCCGACCTGGCTTGGGGTTCTCTTGGTTCGACTTCATCTCTCGGCTTGGCTTCCGGACCCCACCCGGACGAAAAGAACTCGGGCCGGATCACGCTATATTCGATAGCACGGGAAACGCGAAGACCCATGCTCCGGTCCGCGCCGATTGTTGGCGTTCCGTGCGTGGTTGGATAAGACACCACCATGCGATTTGGACTGGCGATTCCCACCGACCGCGTAGATGCCGCAGAGGATTTTCTGAGTCCGGACGGTGTCTCAGCGATCGCGAGAGCTGCCGAGGAGGCGGGATTCGAATCTGGCTACGTGACCGACCATCCCTTTCCGGTCCAGCGATGGCTTGATGGCGGTGGCCATCACGCACTCGACCCCTTCGTGGCTCTCTCGTTTGCGGCTGCCGCCACAACCCGGTTGCGCCTGCAGACTCATATTCTCGTGCTCGGCTACCGCAATCCGTTCCTCCTGGCCAAGTCCATTCTCTCTCTGGATGTTCTCTCGCGCGGCCGGTTGGTTGTCGGCGTCGGCGCGGGATATCTGCGCGGTGAATTCGAGGCTTTGGGAGCCACCTTCGATGGTCGGGGCCGGCTTGCCGGCGAGGCGCTCGAGGCGCTGAAATCCGCTTTATCCGAGGACGACGTTCGCTTCTCCGGGGCGGGATTCGAGGCGCGAGGCAATACGATGCGCCCTCGACCCGTGCAGCGCCCCTGCCCGCCCCTATGGATGGGAGGGAACTCGCGACCGGCCATTCGCCGAGCGGTCGATCATTGCACGGGGTGGCTTCCATTCCCCAACACTCAGGCCATGGCGAAGTTTACTCGCACGCCGGCACTCGAAAGTGATGAAGACCTCGTGTCGGGACTTCGCTACGCGGAGAGCTATGCTCGAGAAGTCGGAAGGGAAACGCGGCTCGAGGTGGGCTATTCATTGGAGTCGATGGCGGGAGCAGAGCGCACCATGCGGGATTACCGCGAGAGGAGCCAATCCCTGGCCGACCTTGGCGTTGATTGGTTGGCGATCGGCTTCCCGGATCGTAATCGCTCTGCCTATATTGATGCGATCCGAAGATTCGGCGACGAAGTCATTGCGAAAACGGACGGTGCCGGCGCTCCGGCGCTAACCGCACCAACAAGTACCGAGGTGAAACAATGAGTAAATATGAAACCATCGACTATCATGTGGAGAATGGGGTGGCGTGGGTACGGCTCAATCGTCCGGACAAGCTGAATTCATTCAACGACCAGATGCAGGCAGAACTCTCTACAGTCTGGCGGGCGCTGCGTGACGACGATGAGGTTGGTGCTGCGATCCTGTGTGCGGCCGGGGAACGAGCCTTCTGTACCGGAATCGACAGATCCGAAGCCATTGCCGAAGACTCGCCCGACGCCGCGAGCGCATCGCCAGCCGATACCCTGATGCATTTCGATGATCCGGGCGCTGCCCTGGGCCCGAAAGCCAACGACCTATGGAAGCCCGTGATCGGGGCGGTCCGGGGAATCGCCTGTGGCGGCGCATTCTACATGCTCGGTGAGGTCGATATTCTCATTTGCTCCGATGATGCGACGTTTTTTGACCCCCATGTCACCTATGGGATGGTTGCCAGCTACGAGACGATCCATATGGCGCAGAAGATGCCGTTTGGAGAACTCCTGCGAATGCAACTACTCGGCGCCCACGAGCGCCTGAGTGCGGAGACGGCCCACCGAATCGGCCTGGTGAGCGAAGTCTGCGCGGGAGCGGAGCTCGAAGATCGCGCCCGCTGGATTGCCGAAACCATCGCGGCTCGGCCGCGCGAGGCCGTTCAGGGTACAGTCCGCACAGCGTGGGCAACCCGCGACATGACGCGAAGCCAGGCACTCGCCAACGGAAACGCCTTTCTCGCGCTCGGATGGAATCCCGAGAATCTCGCCGAGGGCCAGAAGTTCTTCAGTTCCGGACAACGAGTGGAGTGGAAAAAGCGCTAACGGGATGACCGCCCGGCCACTCGCTCGACCTCGGGACTTTCCCGCCAGCCATAGCGTACGGCGAAGGCCGTAATGGTTTCGCCCGCCTCCACCGCTATGGGCTCGGTGTAGAGCTCCCACGAGCCGGGCTCCGACTCCGTGGACCGACGGATACCCATCGAGATGTGCGGGTCCTGATGGCTGAGCGCGGCCACCCATTCGCCATTCGCCTCTGTGAAGGCGACCACCGGCGGTGGGGTAATCGGGGATACGCCGCCGGGCTGGAAACGTTCTCGCAGCTCGGACTCGGGCAGTGCACCGAGATCCTGCTGGGTGGCAAGCCAGTCGTCCAATGCCGCACGTAGTCGATCGCGGGTTCCCGCCGCAGCCTCTTCGTCGATCAGGTTGCGGGTCTCCCAGGGATCGCTTCGCAGGTCATAGAGCTCCTCGACGCCACGCGGCTGAAAATAACGGCTTTGCACGTCATCGAGTTCCCCTTCCAGATAAAGTTCGCGCCACTGCTTCATGAACGGAATGACCCGCCGAAATTCCAGATCGAGACCGGCAGGATCGTCCGGATGCCAGTTGCGAATATATTTGAAGTTCGGGGATCGCACAGAACGCGCGCG
>CBFHUR010000084.1:0-9630 GCA_965658895.1 Binatia bacterium | reverse complement strand
GCCGACATCTGTGATGTGGCCGAGACATGCGACGGCGCAGCCAAAAGCTGCCCGGCCGACGGATTCAAGAACAGCGCGACCACGTGCCGCGCAAAAAGCGATATTTGCGACGTCGCCGAAACCTGCACCGGAAGCAGTGCGAGTTGTCCCGCCGATGCCTTTGCCGACAGCGCGACCGAATGCCGCGGCAGTGGCGGCGAATGCGATATCGTCGAGAATTGCACAGGCAGCGCGGCCGCGTGCCCGACCGACGAGGTCAAAGGTAGCGACGTTGTCTGCCGCGAGATCATCACCGGCATCGATGCCGCATGCGATATCGAAGAGAGCTGCGACGGCCTCAACGCGGAGTGCCCCGAAGATGAATGGGTGGATGACGAGACGGTCTGCGACGATGAAACCATCGGCACGGAAAATGATCAATGCACTCTCGGACTCTGCCGCTGCCCGGATGGGCCCGACCTTGACGACGATGGCATCCCCGATCTCTGCGATCCCGAGGACTCGAGATTCGAGCTGAGCAGGGCTCTGATTCGCCGTGGTGGCGACAAACCCGGTTACTTCCGCGCCAAGGGCCTGGTCCAGACCGGGCTTGGAGGGTTTGGACTTTTCGATGTCATCGATACCTCCGAAACCGGGCTTTATATCAAGATAACGACGGGATCGGGGCTGGAGAAGATCAATCTCTTCGAGAAGGGCGACTGCACCATGTCCCCACGCGGGAAAGGCATAATCAATTGCCGAAAGATCATCGACATCTACGAGAAACCACGCGTTCGATTCGTCCCGGCGGTGAGCAAATCCTCGCAGTCCGGCGATTACAAGGTCTATATCGAGCAGGGCCGACTGGACAACAGCGAACTGGTGAATCTGAGCGGCCCGCTGAAAATCCGCATCGCCACCGGGGATATCGACCGGCAAGCGGAAATGGATTCTTGCGGCAACGGCCCACGCGGAATGAGCTGCAAAAAATAGGACCGACCTTCGCTTTCGCCAAAACAGCCTCGCCTTACCGGCGAGGCTGTTTTACTGTTAGCGTAGGAGAATGATCGATCTCCGAACGCCACAGAAGTCAATTCTACAGAAATCTCTGACTGTTTTCGTTCTGCCGCTGCTACTCGTCGCTGGCTGCGCCGACAGCGACAACCAGGGGAACGGCCCCGTGCTTGACCCGGGTGTGCTCGGGCCCTACCCGATCGGTATCACGGAAGTGGTCTTCTTCGATGAAAGCCGCGATCGAACCCTTCTCACCAATGTCTGGTACCCGGCCAACGAGGCAGCTCGTGATGCCGAGCCCGCCTCGGCCGAGAGCTACCTGCCGGAAGATCTGGCCTTTCTCGCCGCGAGTTCCACGCTGACCCTGCGTGCCGTGAGGGACGCCGAGTTGGCGATGGACGGGCCCTTCCCGCTGATTCTATTCTCGCACGGCAACAACGGGATCAACTTTCAAAACGGCGACCAAATGGAACACCTGGCAAGCCATGGGTTCATCGTGGCCTCACCCGACCACGAGGGGAACACCTACTTCGACAACTCCGGTTCACCGAGCGGACTCAGCATTGATCGCCCCATCGACGTGATCTTTTTACTCGACGAGATGTTGCGTACGAACGATGATCCCGAGGCCTTGTTTCACGAGTGGATCGACACGACCGTTGGCGTTGGCGCCTCGGGGATGTCGTTTGGCGCCTTCACGGTGGTGACGGCCGCAGACCGGGATGACCGCATCGTCGCCGTGCTCCCTCAGGTCCTGACCGCTCCGATCTCCGAGGACTACGACACGCCTACGTTTCTTCTTCTGGCCAGCGAGGACAAAACCATCGGACTCGACGGCAACGCGCGCATCCGAAACACCTATGCCACAACGAAGGGACCGAAATTTCTGGCCGAACTCCCGGATGCCGGACACTTCAGCCCGACCATCTCATGCTATACGGGCCTCGGCATCGGCAACGCCGATGGTTGCGGCGAGGGGGAGCGATTCGCCGACGGCAGCACTTTCGAATTTCTCGAAGCCACGGAAGTGTGGGAGCTACTGAACCACTATGGCGTTGCCTTCTTCCAGACCTATCTGCGTCAGGACACTCGTTACCTCAGCTACCTCGAAGAAAACGCCTTTCCCGAAATCGCGATCTACCAGAGCGACCCGCAGCGCTGAGCTGCAGGCCCGAGACGCGCCCCCGAAACTCGCCCGAAAATCACCCGAAACTTACCCCGAAACTTACCCCGAGACGCCCCCGTGCCAACCTTACCCATAGCCATCATCGGCTTCGGCCGAATCGGCGAGGTCCATGCCCGAAATTGTCTGGCGTTGGCGGCCAGCGGCGCACCCGTGGCACTGACCGCCATCGTGGAGCCACGCGAAGAGCGCCGCGAGGCCGCAGCCCGTGCCCTCTCCGAACAACAGGGCGGACCCGTTCGCAGCTTCCCGTCGGTCCACCAACTTCTTGAGGAGATGACGATTGCCGGGGCGATTGTGGGCTCCACCACGGCGAGCCATTATTCCAATGCCAAAGCCCTGGTCGAATCCGGCTGTCGCGTCCTGCTGGAGAAACCGCTGACAGATTCTCCGGCCGGCGACCGCGAGTTCACGCACTTCCTCAACGCCCACCACCCGGAAGCACTGATGCTGGCGTTTCAGCGTCGATTCGATGCCCCTCTGCGATGGGCCAAATCCATGATCGACCGGGGAGAAATCGGGCGACCCTTCAAGTTCGTCTCGATCCTCGAGGACTCGAAGTTGATGCCGGCAGGCTATCAGACACCGGGCCTTTTGCGGGATATGTCCATTCACAATGTCGACGAACTTCTTTGGCTATCCGGACAAAAAGCTTCCCATGTGCGGTATACCGGCAGTCGAATTTACTCGCAGGCACAGACCGAGGTGCACGAGGACTTCGACGACGCTCTCCTGCAATTCCAACTGGGGTCCGATGCCATCGGCCAGATCCAGGTCAGCCGCAACCACGTAGCCGGCTACCGTTGCGAAACCTGGGTATACGGTGAGAACGGCATGGTCCACGTCGGCGAATTCCATCAGGACGCCACCGAGGTCATCGGCGAGGCCTTCGGGCGCGACGGCCTTCTGGACCGGCAGTGCTTTGCGCTTCCCGCGGCGGCACCGGAAGCACCGGAATTCGTAGCCCGCTTTGCCCCGGCCTACGCAGAAGAGCTCGCGGTCTTCGTGAAACACCTGCGACAGAAAACGGCTTTCCCGGTCGACCAGAACGACGGCCTTCGGGCCACCGACCTGCTCGAGAGCGCGCAAGCGGTCTGAATCCCTATTGCCAACCGGCCTTCCAGACCTCCGTGTCCCGTAATTCCCTCCACGGGATCTCGTACTCGCTTCCTGTGAGGACAGCCTCGAGGACCACAGTCTTCACCGGCCCATCGACCGGCAGGCGGCGCACCACCAGGAAGTGCTTTTCCTTCTCGCGGGGATGGCAGGCGGTCCACTTGCTCCCGAGCAATTTCTTGGGATGCAGCGACATCAGACAAGCCGATCCCGATCGATCGCGATGCTAGCCGGCGCGATCCTGCCGCAGCCCTGCTCTCGGAAACGAGATTCGATCAAGGGACCGCCACCGAGCGAGGTTGCAGTGGCGGAGGGGGAATCATGACCGGGAGATTGGTGGATACGATCGGTACTTCCAGCGGCCCCTGCCAGGCAACCGGAGGCCACCAGGGCGCAACCGTTCGGGGTGAATCCGACCGCACGGTCTCGCCAACTCTCGGAATCACCAGGTGGATCGAATCAGCCGCCGCCGCTCTCTGCAATCGCTCCACCGGTTCTGTCCAGCCGTGCAGCGCGAGCGAGAAGGTTCCCCAATGAATCGGCACCATCAAACGCCCCTGTGCCAATCGAAAGGCCTGCGCTGCCTGCTCGGGGCCCAAATGAGAATCCACCCACCGCTGATTGTACGCCGCGACCTCCAGCATCGCGATATCAAACGGGCCGTAACGCTGACCGATCTCCCAAAAATGTGGCCCCATCGAGGTATCCCCGCTGAAATAGACACTCTCCTTTGCGCCCTGCAGCACCCAACCGGCCCAGAGCGTCCCGTTGCGGTTAAGCAAGCCACGCCCCGAGAAATGTCGCGAGGGAACACACGCGATCCGCACCCCGAGGAATTCGCGCTCGTCCCACCAATCCATCTCCTCGATCTGGCTGGCGGCCACGCCCCAGAGCTCCAGATGCGCGCCCACGCCGAGCGGCACGAAAAACCGCATGCCGGGTCGGTTCAGGGCGACAATCGATTCCATATCGAGATGGTCGTAATGATCGTGTGAGATCAGGACGCCATCCAGCGGAGGAAGTTCCGCGATCGCCAGGGCCGGTGGCCCAAATCGTTCGGGCCCGACCCAATCAAACGGAGAGGCTCGCTCGGAAAATATCGGGTCTGTCAAAAATCGCCGACCATCCAACTCGATCAAAACAGTCGAGTGACCAACCCAGCTCACTGACAAGTCTTCCCCGGCGGGAAGCTGCAGACGATCGGCAAGAGAATCATCGCGCGGCAAGGCGGACGTTGGCACGGTCGGCGCATCGTTGGTCAATGCGGCATAAGCCGAGCCTGCGATATCGCTTCCTCCATGAGGAAGCTCATTGACGAAGACATTTTCTGCAGAATGATACTGAGGAGACTCCTGCATCCGGGTGAGACGCTCGCCCGAAGGAGTCGCGCCCATGGATCGCCACGGACTGCACGAGCTTGCCAGTGCTGCCAGAAAGAGCAGAACAAGGGCGCCAGGAAAGCGTAAATACAACGGTAATGGCGCGCGCATCTCTGCGTCTCTCTTTGCTGTTCCGATTTGTGATTCGCAAGCCACCCCTACTACCCTAGAGACATTTGGGGGATTCGCACCTGCCGGATGTCGAGCCGCGGGATCCCCGCTTTCCGATCTGGCGATAGGGGAGAAGTCCGGGCGGGAATTTTGCGACACACATGGTAGGCAAAAGGCAGTTGAAAACACGGCGGGTACCCGCCCGAGGAGCAAGCAAATGGCAAAGATGAATGTCGGCGCAGTCCAACTCGAGTACGATACCTTCGGGAACAAGGACGACGAGGCGATCCTGTTGATCATGGGGCTTGGCGGCCAGATGATTCTGTGGGAACCGGACTTCTGCAACGAGCTTGCCTCGCGCGGCTATCACGTCATTCGCTTTGATAACCGCGACGTGGGCCTGTCGACCTGGTTTGATGAAGCCGGGGTGCCTGATGTGGCCAAGGTCTTTCTCGACGGAATGGCCGGCCTTCCCGTCGAGTCAGCCTACTCCCTCGACGACATGGCCGAGGATTGTGTCGGTCTGCTGCGTGGACTCGGCATCGAGTCTGCGCATATTGCCGGGGGCTCGATGGGCGGCATGATCGCGCAGACCGTGGCGATCAATCACCCCGAGATGACCCGCAGTCTGACGTCGATCATGTCGACGACCGGACGACCGGGACTGCCCGGCCCGACCCCGGATGCCGCCGCCATTCTGGCAACCCCGCCGCCCGACACCCGCGAACAATTCATTGAGGAAGCTGTCCGCCGCGACGGCGTGATCGGATCGCCGGACTTTCCCGCAAGCCCCGAATTCCTCGCCGAGCGTGCCGCCCGAGGCTACGACCGTGCTTTCCATCCCACGGGAACCGCACGCCAGCTCGCAGCCATTGCGGCCCACGGTGATCGGACCGAACGCTTGCAGAAACTGACCCTGCCAACCGTTGTCATTCACGGAGACAAGGATCCGCTGATCCCCATCGCCTCGGGCGAAGCCACCCACGCGGCGATCGCGGACTCGGAATTCCTGACGATCGAGGGCATGGGCCATGATCTGCCGCGCCCGTGCTGGCCGCAGATCATCGACGGGATCTGTCGCGCCGCGGCTCAAGCGGCCGGCTGAGCCGGTCGCCGGGGTTCGCAGCCCCGCTCAGCCCTCAGGGCCGCCCGTTTCATGCCGGGGATGGCGCAGCGTGACGCCCAGGGCTTCGCGCAGCAGACGATTCCCCACCGACTTGCCCCGGGGCTGCTCGGCGGGCAGTTCCCAAACAGGATCGGCCAAACCCTCGCGTCGGGCTACCGCGGCAAAAATTTCCCGTCGGGGCCGGTGATCATCCGCACAGACATGAATCACCCCGGACCAGCTAGCCGGGAGATCCACGGCCGAGGCAATCGCCTGCAATACATCATCGCGATGAATGAGATTCGTCGGCGCACACCCGCTGCCGGACAAGACCGCTTCCGGGTCGCGGCGGTAAATGCGGCCCAGTTCACGCCCTGGACCATAAAGCCCCGCGAGGCGCAGCACCGCAACGGGAACTTTCGCTGTCGTGCCGCCTTCCAGAATTACCTTCTCGGCCTCGCGCTGGAGGCGACCACGATCGGATGTCGGCCATTGGGCGCAGTCTTCGTGAAGCTCCTCGTTCAGATCCGGCAGCGCCGAGGTCGATGAGGTATAGATCAAACGCGAAGGCCGCGCTGCGGCACAAGCCTGCGCGACCACCTGAGCCCCGCCGAGATAAAGCGCCTGACGATCGGCGCTGCGACCCGAAGGTGCCCAGCAGACAATTACCGTCGCCGCCCCCCGGATCAGATCGGTCAGGCCTTCGGCGCCGTCGCGGCTGACATCGAAGGGTGCATAAATCACATCTGTCGTCGGTGGCTCCGCGGGTGCCTCGGTCGCGACAGGTGCGACAGGTGCGGCAGGATCAATCCGTGGCGTACCGGATCGAGTCGTTGCCGTGACCGCATAGCCCTTCCGGGCCAGCAGATCGGCAGTGGGTCCGCCGATCCATCCCGCTCCAATCACCACCACCCGCGGCGCTTTTGGCTCTGCATTCGTCATCGGATCAGAAACATAACCACCACAACCCCGCCGCGCACGGTCCAGGCGATGGTCCGAATCCAGTTCGAACGCACCAGACGATCGACCACGATCGGATCAAAATCGCGCGACAACTTTCCGTGGGCCGGAACCTGAAGCAAGGCGGTCGATACCCAGACCACCAACAGAAGCGCCGCACCCAGAAACGACAAAATTCCCGGATCCAGGAACAGCAAAAGCCCCGCGCAGGCAAGCTCCAGAAACATCGGCGGCATCACCAAAGGGGTGATCCGGCGCATATGCTCGGCGTGATAGTGGCTGGCACCCTCAGCCGGCACGGCACCGAAAAGCGGATAGGAAATCACCTGAATCGTCCAGATCAATCCGACCAGAAAAAGCGTCGTGATCAGCTGGACGGTCAGAAGAATGCTCAGCGCGCTCATCACTCCGAACCCGCCTTGCCACGCAAGCCACTTCTGCCATCCGAGCCACTCGAGCCATCCGAGCGATTCGAGCGATCCCGGCCAACCGGACCGAACGGGCCATTCAGACCCCCGAGAGCGGACTCCGCTCGACAACAAGCTTGCATCGTCCTGAGCTTAGCCGAATTCGCCGGGGGCGCCCGAACCGATCGGATTTTTTTGCCCGGCTGATCGGACCGGGGCTGTGCAAAATTGGTCTATCTGCTTTACTAGATCGCAAGACTCCTGTTCATCGAACAACCAAAAAGGCAGACCCACCATGCAAACCAAGGAATCTCTGAGAATCGCTGTCATCGGGGCTGGCCCTTCGGGCATCGCCACCGGGCATGAACTTCTGGAAAAAGGCTTCACCAATTTCCGCATCTTCGAGAAGGCACCCGCGGCCGGTGGGACCTGGCACCTCCACACCTACCCGGGACTGGCCTGTGATGTCTGGGCCCACTCCTACACTTTCTCCTACCGCCCCAATCCGGATTGGACGTCGAGCTTTGCCGACCAACCGGAGATCGAGGCCTACCTGCAGAATTGCGTCAGGGAATTCGGACTGGAACCTTATCTCGAACTCAATACGCGCATCGTCCGAGCGGTCTTTGACGAGGACGCCGCCACCTGGGCGCTCACCAGCGAAAAAGAGGAATCGTGGACTTTTGATATCGTCATCAATGCCATGGGAAACCAGCATACGGCTCTCTACCCCGAGGTTCCCGGGCGAGATTCCTTTGCCGGCGACACCTGGCATGCCACCGAATGGAACCACGATGTCGATCTGAAGGGCAAAAAGGTCGTGATCATCGGATCGGCCGCCAGTGCGGTGCAGATCGTCCCGGAAGTCGCCAAGCTCGCAAGCCACCTCACTGTCCTGCAGCGTACCCCGAATTGGATCATGCCACGCGGCAGCAAGCCCTACTCGGAGTCCCGGCGTGCGTGGAACCGCCGACTACCGTTCCTGATCCGAGCGACCCAGAAAATGCAGGGCATCATGATGGGCTTTGTCCATAAGGCCGCAACCAACGGCAATCCGATGATGGAGAATTTCGAGAAACGCGCCAAGAAATTCATCGACGAGACCATTCCCGATCCCGAACTGCGCGAGGCTCTGACGCCGACCAGCAGCTATGCCTGCAAACGCGGACTGGTCTCGGATGGCTTCTACCCGACGTTGATGGAGGACCATGTGGAACTGATCCCGGCGGGTCTGGCCAGCGTCACCCCCACCGGCATCACCACTGCCAACGGCCGCACGGTTGATGCCGACGTTCTGATCTATTGCACCGGTTACCGGATTCTCGATTTCGATCGGATCGAGGTCCTGGGCAAGGAAGGGAAATCCCTGGCTGACGTGATGGCCGTCGCGCCCGAGTCCCACAAGGGCATCGCTGCACCCGGATTCCCGAACTACTTCTTCGCCGTCGGGCCCAATGGTCTGGTCCTCAATGTGCCCTACTTCACCACCGTCGAGCGGAACGTGGCCAGCATTGTGAAGCTCCTTGGGGCCAAGCAGGAAAAAAACCTTCCCAGTCTCGAGGTCAAACAAGAGGCCCATGACGAGTACAACGACTGGATGCGCAGCCAATTCGGGCTCTACTCCTGGGGCTCATCGAACTGCAACAGTTACTACCAGAATGCCGCCGGCCAGGCGCCCTTCCTCTTCCCCGGCGACTTCAAGACCTACGACGAGTTCCACGAAAGTCTCGGGCTCGAAGATTTCCACTCCTGATTTGCGAAAGCGCCGGGAAAAAATGTCCATGCGCCCCCCGGAATGAGCCTTCGGAAAACGCCACCGACTAGGCTACAGTCTGAATCAAGCATGGATTTGGATAGGTCTGCGTTGTTTTGTGACTAATCGCACAAGGCCCATCTCAGGTCCACACCCCTGTTCGGCTTAGTCGGCGGCTAGAATAGGAGATGTGGATTCCTCCATCGACATCATTCCGTCCGGTCTCGTACTGAACGAGAAGCAGGCGCACGCCATCGAGTTGATTGCGTCTGGCTCTGACGTTCATTTTGCCGAGATCATGAGCGGCTTGCGTTCAGGTTCGATCAACGCGGCAGGAGCGAAGGCTCGCGAAGCTCACAACGCTGGGCGCAAGGTCTCCGACTTCGGCAAGGCCCTGCTCGCGCTCAAGGCGTGGCAGGACGTCTCGTACAAGAAGGCCGAGATGGAGTTGATCGTTGATGGCTCGGAGGCTGCAAAGGTCGCCCTTTTAAAAGAGCGATCCAAGTCCGAGCGAGAGAATCCGAACACGTCGATCGGCGCCGAATGCTCCCGCCCGTGTTGCCAGATGGACTTCCAGAAAGCGATTGCCAGAGCCAGCCAACTAGTCACCCAACGTCGAAAGG
>CBFHUR010000083.1:0-9808 GCA_965658895.1 Binatia bacterium | reverse complement strand
CGATCCCGATACCTGCGACGGGGCGGGCGTGTGTGAAGCCAATGATCAGCCTGACGGCACAACGTGCGAGGACGGGGACGACCCCGCCGATGCCGAGCAATGCAGGGGAGGCATCTGCAATCCGGAAGCGGAAGATTTCATAGCGGTCTGCAATCACCCCTGCCCCTCGCGCATCCGCCTGATACGCAATCCGTCCAAGCTCGACTTCTTCTACTTGAAGGCAGGCTTTAATCCGCCAGGAGGTGCGACATATGATCCGGTATCCTGTGAGTTCGAGATCCAGCTTTCGAACTCTTCGGGCGTAATCTATTCCGGTGGCTTGGCGGCCGGAGATTTACCGAAGAAGGGAACTCGGTGGTTGTACAAGGACAGGACGGCGCGGATCAATCCAGGTTCGAATGACGGTATTGGCCTCGTCCAAATGGCGCCACGGCCTGGTGGCTACTGGCGATTCCAGTTCAAGGCGTTCGCCAATCTCGACGCTGCCAACGAAGAGACGATGACGCTACGCATGACTACTTGCGGAGCGTACTACGAGCTGACAACCGACTGGCGACAGCGAAGCTCCGGGTTCACACTGGACCTTCGAACCGCGATTCCGCGATAAGCTGAGGGCGGGCGCGAGCCATCTCGCCGCCCGCCCCGAACGACAGAAGCACACCCGTCTCCCCAACTCTGACCAAGCCTAGTCGTCCGGTGCGCCGGCCAAAATCCAATCCCGCACCTTGGCAACCAGCACCGGCTCCAGCAGCGTGGGCGCGTTACCGGGCATATGCGCGTATGCGGTCCCCTCATAATCGAGTGGCTCGCAGCGCGAAATCAACCGGTAAAGCCAACTGCCCTCGGGATCGCCGGGCGCGACCAGCGGCAGGTCCGTTCTTGCCGTGACAACGGGCACATCCACGAGGGCCGCCACGCCACCCTCCTCGAGATCGAGTCCTGCAGCCGGCGTCACGCTGCCGTGACAGGCCGAGTAGTTACAGGAAGGAGCAAAGATCGTCTCCCGAATGCTCGAGAAAGTGATCGGCGACTCCGCCGAGCTGTCGCTGGGCGTGTCGACGCACACCGGCCTCGCGGGCAAGTCGATATCCTCCGGCGCCTGTTCCGGAACGTAGAGTTCTCCATCGATCTCCTCAGCTGTGGGCGGCCCCTGAGCAGGGTTTCGAGGAACGGCAAGAATCGAGCAAGGTCCGGTACCAAGCGGGATACCGCTGTCCGTGCCCGAACCGTCAGTTGTCTCACTGACCTGCAGATCCATCATGATCTCGCTATCGGACAGCCCCAGCATGACGCACATCTCCTGGTCACCAATACCCCAACCGATGCTTTCATCCCTCGGGTTGCGAAAGCCGCAGACGACGCGCAAACCAGTGGCATCGCCGAGGTCCAAAGGCGGCTCCAGGGCCAACCCGTTGGCGTCGCCATTGAAAGTATTCAATTCATGCAGAACACGACCGTCGTTCGCACCACCGACAACCACGACCCGGAAATGATTTCCGAGCTCATGCGTATGCGGCAGAACCCAATGCAACTTCATATCGAAGGGCCGACCAGCCGCCTCCTCAAAGGCGCTCGCCATGTCACATTGGATGCTGTAGCGCTGCTCGCTTTGTGGCGGAATATCGAGTGCATAATAGCTGAACCGAAACGGGGAGAGAATCGCCTCGACGTCGCGAGGGTGGGTCAGCTCGAGCGACATCTGCAACCCGGTGCGCAATTCGCGCGCCGACAGGTTCAGGAAATGAACGCCGGCAACGACCTTATGACGGGGTGGAACCTTCACGACAGCGCCGGGCCGGAAACGCTGAACCTCATAGAGCGACTGCGTCGATTGGGCGAAAATTACCGTTCCCGCTACCGCTGCTCCGATCTCGCTGAACTCGCGATCGCTGCAATTGAAGTATCCGTCCGGTCCCGAATAGAGTTCTTCGGGAACCACAAACCAATTCGAGTGATGCGAGGCACCCGGGTTACTCAGTGTCACCGCCTGGACATAGAGCGCTGCGTCATTGTTCAACGTCCAGGCAACGCATTGCGAAGCAATTTCCTCACCAGGACCGAGAACAAGCTCCCCGAGAAAATGCGTGAGGCGAGCAGGCTCCTCCTCGAGGGGGGGAGCAGGTGTCGGCTCAGGTGTCGGAGGTAGTGTCGGCTCCGGCATCGACGGAGGCTCCAAGGTGCCGCCGCCTGCGCTATTGTGATCGGAACCTCCACAGGCAGCCACCATGAGCGCTGCCAGAACCAAACTCGCGAGAATCGGTCTCATACGCAATCCAAACGCAAGAAGCGGGCAAAAGGCAAGCTCGCTGCGTAAAAGAATCGCTTTCCCGAGCCTGATTCGCTGGTTTCGCGGGCGAGCCTTACCGAGACGCTCTTCACGCGCCCGCATTGCAAATGCTTTCCGATTCGGCGTAGCGGAGACCTTGAGGTACGCCAGAAAGAATTCAAGACCGATCCTTCATAGGACTTAAAACTCCCATTCGTCGTTATCGGAAAGAACAAAATTCGACAGAATAATCTTGCAACATGTCGAGTTATAGAGGAACAATTCCGGAATGATTCGATTCCTCGGCACGTTGTTCCTTCTGACAGTCTCTGTGTCCACCGTAGCCGCGCAATCAGGGTCGGGGGACTATGCCCGTTCGCTGGGCTTCGAGGGGCGGACACGCACCTACAACGTCCATGTCCCATCGACCTATGTGCCCGGAGCCCCCGTGCCTCTGGTTCTGGACTTTCATGGCTATACGGGGACGAGCAACGCGCAGGCCGGCACATCGGGATTCCGTGCGGTATCGGATGCGGAAAACTTCATCGTTGCCTACCCGCAAGGGGTCGGTAATTCCTGGAACGCAGCCACGTTTTGCTGCGGCGATGCTCGCGCCGCAGGACTCGACGACGTGGGGTTGGCCGTGGCGATCGTCGACGCGATCTCCGCGGAATTTTCCATCGACTCGGAACGGGTTTACGCCACCGGCCTCTCGAACGGTGGGGCTCTGGCGCATCGCATTGCCTGTGAGGCGAGCGAGGTTTTTGCCGCAACGGCACCGGTGGCTTTTCCTCTCGGACTCCTCCCCCTCACCACATGCCAGCCGTCTAGACCAATTACGGTGGCCCACTTCCACGGCTTCGGGGATACGGTAGTCCCTTACGATGGCACATTCTGGGCGCCCGCATCCCAGTCGAGTTTTGCCAGCTGGGCGGAAAAAAATCAGTGCGAAGGCGACCCGGTCTCCGACGGGCCCTGCGAGACGTTTACCCAATGCGCCGACGGCGTTGAGACGACATTATGCAGCCTCAACGGGGGCCACATCATCTACAATAACTCCAACAACTTCTCGGTCGCGTGGTCGGCCTGGAATATTCTCTCGCGATTTACACTCTCGGGGGATGAACCGACCTCAGCCACGCCGGTCGCCGGAAAAAGCCTCCTTATCAAGGACAATACCGATCCGACCCGGCGCAAGATCGTCCTGTCACTCAAGGATCCAGCCTTGGACACCTCACCAGGGTCTGGAATCGATCCGGCCACAAACGGGATGCGCATCCAATTCTACAATGCCGCCGACGGCGACGACAATGTGTGCTTTGACCTTCCCGCCGGAGAAGCATGGCGCCAGAACGGCTCCTCAACGAGCCCAAGCTACAGCTACAAGGATTCACCATCACAATACGGCCCCTGCCGTTCGGTGGCCATCGCCGACGGGCAGCTAATTCGCATGACGTGCGCGGGTCGCCGGACACCGCTTGACTACTCGCTCGACGAAAACACACAAGAGGCGGTCGCAGTCCGAGTCGAAAGCAGCGGTCAAGCCTATTGTGCCGTTTTCGGGGGCACCGTCAGCAAGGACGTTGGCATCGACCCATCCGCACCTCGCGGAAAAGGTCTCTTCAAGGCAAAGCTCGCGCCGGCACCGGGATCGTGTCCACCCGCACCGCCCTGCCCCTAGCGAACTGATTTCCCGAAGCGCCTGTCCATGAGCGCCACATCGTCGGACGATGTGGCCGACGGTGTGGCGACAAATCACGCAAATCGATCTCACTGGCAGTTCGGCCCCGCCAAGCAAGAAGGCATCAAGCCCGAAGGCACACCTAGAGAATCAGACCCGCCAAAAGTTGCCGATGATAGACCGCATCCCCGAACTGGCTTTCGCCCCATAGGGCGCGGCGGCGGTACAATTGAGCATCACACTCATAGGTGAACCCGAATCCGCCATGGAACTGAATCGACCGATCGGCGGCAAATGCGAGCGCCGGACCACAGGTTGCTTTCGCCATCCGCACCGCGATCTCGCCTTCCGTTTCCTGGCCAAAAGTATGGGCCGCCGCATAGAGGTGTGACCGCGCCTGCTCGACTTTCACATGAGCCTCCACGGTAGGGTGCTTCAGAGCTTGATAAGAACCGATCAACCGACCGAACTGCTTGCGCGTGTTCAGATAGTCCACGGTATACGCAACGCAACTATGGCCGGCACCGCACATTTCCGCCGACGCGAGGAGCCCGCCAAGCAGGTTGACGGCATGGAGGACCTCGGACGCAGCCGCCTGATCCAAAAGGGACGAGACGGGAAGACGGAGTCCATCCAGATCCAGTCGGAACGCACGACGGGTTTCATCAATGACATTCTCGCGCCGAGGAGACGCTTGCGCGATATCGTCCGCTCGGAGCAGGACCAATGCGGGGGCGCCCTCCAGGAGAACCGACGCAATCAACCAGCTGGCTGACGGCGCGTCCAGGACCAGACATTTCGTTCCGGACAGGCAGAGCGCATCCCCCTCCCTGCTCGCCGTGCAGTCAATCCGCAGAGGGTCAAAATCTCCGTGCGGCTCCGCCAGTGCCACCGTGGCCGGGGCACCCCCAACGAGAGCCGGCAGAAGCTCGGCCTTTTGGTCTTCTGTTCCGGCGGCCAAAAGCATCTGCGCCGCCAGAGTCGTGGGCAAAAAGGGCCCCGCCATCAAGTGTCGGCCCATCTGTTCGACCACCGGCACAACCTCGGCGAGGCCGAGACCGATCCCGCCGTAAGCCTCCGGCACCGCCACGCCCAGCCATCCCAAATCCGCCATCTCGGCAAAGACGTCCGGGGCGTAACCCAATTCATCCTCAAGCAGGCGCCGCACAGTGGCAATCGGTGATTTGTCGGCACAAAATCCTGCCGCCGACTCCAATAGATCCGCCTGCTCATCACTGCAGCCGATCGGGCCCTGCTGGTCTTTGCGAACATCTAAAAACATGACGGAATCCTCAATGCTTCGGCAATCCAAGCACATGCTCGGCGACAATATTGGCCTGGATCTGGCTTGTGCCGCCCCCAATCGTCGCATTGAACGAGTTCAAATACGCTCGTTGCCAAAGACCACGATCAATCCCCTCGGGCGACCCGATTCCATACGCGCTTGTCTGTCCCTGTAGCGAAACCGCAAACTCGTTCAGCCGGCGATCCAGCTCGGTGGTCATCAACTTGCCGGCCAGCGGCAAGCTCATGGGGCGATCTTTCACCAGAGCCGGGATTGCAGCACGCCCCGCACACAGCAGCGTTGAACGGTGTTCGATCATCAACTCAACCAACTTGTCCCGCAGAACCGGATCGTCGATCGCGGGCTTACCATTGCGTTTCACTTGCTTGGCCAACTCGATCGCTTCGGTTCGATCCGGCGCAACAAAGGCAAGCCCTCCAGCCTGCCCACCCCGGGCACTGCGCTCGTATTCAAGCGTCCGCATGGCCACGGTCCAGCCCTGGCCCTCTTCACCCATCAGGCAATCGCCCGGAATGCGGGCATCCGTGAAAAAGGTCTCGGTAAAGCCATATTCGCCGGTGAGCTTACGAATGGGACGGGTCTCGATTCCCGGGACTCGCATCGGAGACAGGAAAAATGAAAGCCCTGCATATTTGTTGTGGGCGTCGGGAATGCTGCGCGCCAGCAGAATCATGTATTTCGCGTAGGTGCCATGGGTCGTCCAGATTTTTTGGCCATTGATCACCCAATCGTCGCCGTCGCGCACGGCTTTTGTCTGCGCGTTCCCCAGATCGCTCCCATGGTCAGGTTCGCTGAAACCCTGACACCAGATATCCTCGGCCGAAAGAATCCCCTTGATATAACGCTGACGTTGTTCGTGGGTTCCCATATCCAGAATGAGCGGGCCAGCCCAGTTCAATCCAATCGTATTGAGCATGATCGGACTTCCGTGGCGGCGCATCTGGTCGGTCGCAATATTCTGGAAGGCCTGGTCCATCCCGCGGCCGCCGTACTCCTCAGGCCAGGCCGCACCGAGGTAGCCCGCTTCGTAGACCTTCCTCTGCCATTCACAAAGGAACTCGAATTGCTCGTCAGTACCTACCTCCATGAAGGTCAATGGCATCACGAAATCGGGGGTCGATGGCACGTTTTCGGCAAACCACGCTGAGGCGTCGGCGCGAAAACTCTTCAGCTCCTGTTTTGATGGTCCGGACACAGAGATTGCCATACCCCGAACCAGCCAAGTTCGCACGCGCCGCCAAGGCACACCCAAGAGAGCTGGGCCGCAAGACAGGCTCGCAAGCAATTACGAGCAGGATTGCATCCGCAGGCCGATCGCCTCAGAGACTGAAGCCGGCGTCAGCCATCAGCAACTCATAGCGGCCCGCGCTGCCGGGGCAGCTCCCGAGCACCTTCGCTGCGCTTCACGAACTACCGCTGAACGAGATCGGGTTGAGGCCTCAATAAATGCAGGTGCAGGCGCTCTGCGACGAGCATACCCCGCCACAGATCGAGCAGCTTTCTCCGCTGGCACACGGCCCCGGAGTGCAGACTCCATCGGTACAAATGTCCGCGCGGGTACAGAGGGACCCATCGCAGCTGGCAGGGCCATTTGGTTTGAACTGGCAGTCGGCATCACAGCACGATGTCGCTTTGCCGTTCTTCGAGCCTTGGTCACATTCCTCACCGGGGTCGACAGATTCATTCCCGCAGAGGTGGAGGTCAGCGAGGGCTTCCTCGCAATCAAGTCGGGGGAAGGACAGACCGTTGGTTGCATCCGAGACCAGCACCGAGGAACTCTTGAGAGCAACCTCGAGCGAGTCCGGGCTGCGGTTCGGATTGTCTTCAATCAGCAGGGCAGCACAGGCTGCGGCTGTCGGGGCAGCCTGCGACGTCCCGGCGTAGGTAGAGGCGCCTCCGCCCATGCCTGTCGAGGTCATCCAGGCGCCCGGTGCAAAAAGATCCGTGGTCGCACTGCTGTTGCTGAAGCAGGTCACCTGGTCGGCCAATGTCCCCGATTCCGAGCAGCCCAACACGCTGGCAGCTCCGAGCGCGGCATCCCACACCGCTCCCACCGAAATCGCATTCTCCACACACGCAGGTGCTTCCATATCCACGCCGGAGCCGTCATTACCTGTTGATACGAAGGTAATCACTCCGTTGGCCCGCAGCGCATCGATGGCCGCGGCAAAGCCCATGGTAAAGCTGGTGGCGGTGTCACAATTGCCGGAGAACCGAGCATCCGTTCCCAGACTCATGTTCACCACACGCACTTCGGGATGGTTGTTGATCAGATACTCCAGACCAGCGATCACATCCGACGCGCAGCAAAAGGAATTATTCTCATCGAGAACCTTGATGGCGATGATTTTTGCCGCCGGCGCTCCACCAGTTGGCGCCTCGAGCCCCATGTATCCGTTTACTGCCGCACCGGACGTAATGATCCCGCTTACGTTCGTGCCGTGACCATGGTCATCCTCGGCCGAGCCAGCCCCGACCTCAACCATTCCGCCACCAGGACAACAGCCCCCACCCCCACTACAGAAGCAGGCCTCGTCCTTCAGGTCATCACCGAGATCGGGATGGTCCGAATCATAGCCGCTGTCGAGCACCGCAACGGTGACACCAGCACCTGTCAGCCCGTCATTCGAGCGCAGTTGATCGATCTTCGTCAAAGGCAGAGCTTCTCCCAAGTTGCCACGGCCTCCCGCATCCACATCCACCCGAAGGACTGCGGGGTGCTTGATCAATGCGAGCACGCCGTTGGCCGTGATGTCACCGGCAAAGGCACCGATAATTTCGAAACGATGGCGCAACTCGAAGTCTGCTGGTTTCAGGCTTGCGAGAATCGATTTCCCGGTGCTCGCAATCAGGGATCGATTGCCCGTAAGGATCCTCCCGCGGGATTGTGCCGATTTTCCCCGAGCGGATTCGAAAGCAACCATGACACGCACCAAATCCTTGGAGCGGAGGCCATTGACCACGCTCTCCGAGACGATTTTGGACTCTCTAATCCTTCGCTCCCCTTCCCCGGACAATGCTTCCGCCGAAGCCGGCGCAGCCAGCAACCCTGCGGCCACGACCAATAGAGCTATTTTCATCCTCACGTTGGGACGAACAACTTTGTGGCCGGAGAACATGAATACCCTTTTGCCTCACCCTTGTTGGGTTGGTCAAATCAGGTCGCCACCGAAGGGCAGCACACCTCTCATGGGCCAACTGACGAGCGCGGGAATCGGATCTTGCACCGAGCATGACTGACGTCCCCAGCGACCCGCCCGGGGTGGTGAAAAAACAGCGCCACCAACGGAAAAGACTCCGGCAAGCTTCCGATTGACCGATAGACCCAAGGCTAGGCATAAGGAGGCTTCATGTTTCCTGCCATCATCCTGTTGCACCGGAGAATCGCCGATCAGAAGTTCCTGCGTGGCCTCTTTTTGTTCCTGCTGCCCGTAATGCTTTCGGCTTGCTTCAATCCATTGATGGTCGTCGATGGGAGAACGGCCCTTGAGCAGGAACTGACACGCACGGCGATTCTTCGTGCAGTCGACCAGATCCCCCTCGAACAAGAGGTCCTGAGTGGTGCGTGGAAGATCGAAGTTGTGACTCCGGACGCCGAGGATGCCGACTGGATCAAAAGCCTTCTGCGTCAGCATCTGGTCTCCCAGGGAGCCACCATCTCGATCGACAAGACCGCCTCTCTCCCGGTCATACAAGCCGATGTCCGCTTTGCCGGCAGTGACGTCGACAACTTCTACGTGGGAATTCCCCTCCCTGGCGGCGGGGGCAAGGCACTTAGCTTCTTCCAATCCATCACCGAACGTGGTCGGGCAGGCCTGGGGCTCACTCTATGGAGCGAAGAAGGCAAGCTCTTGGGGCAAAGTCCTCAAGTGAAGGGGAGCGCTAACTACACGGACATATTCCTGCTTACCGTCGTCGGGCCGATCAGCTTTACCGATCTCGAGGATATCCGAACCTCGGGTAGACTCGTCCAGATGGGCAAAGATAAATGGGTCAAGGTCAAGCAGTTAAAGGATTGGGACAGCCCACCGGGAGAACTTCAGGACTGAACCCTGGCCAAGCGGGCAAGGCTCAAGGCAACTTCAGCGGCTGGATATCCGCAGCTTGGGTTTGGGTCGACCTCGGAGCCTACAATCTCAAGGCGTCCAAAGGGGCCCTCACACGCGACCCGAAACTCGCGGTAATTGCGATCGAGCCGGTCGCCGAGCATTGGAAAACCTGGCCCAACGACCCGCGCGTGATTGGTGTTCCCGTCGCGATCAGTCTCGAGCGTGGCGTTCTCGATCTCAACATGAACGAAGCCGATGGCACAAATTCCCTTCTGAAGACCCAACCCGGTAGCCTCTTTGCCAAGAACTTTCAGAAAACGATTGCGGTGCGCCGGGTACCCGCGGTCCGACTTGAGGATGTGCTGGAGAGAATTCCGGCACATATCTCGGTGGAGTTTCTGAAGACGGATATTCAGGGACCGGATCTGCAGGCTTTGAAATCTGCCGGCGATCAGATCCTGCGCGTCAAGCGCATTCAGACCGAGATCATGAATACGGCGCTCTAT
>CBFHUR010000082.1:0-9837 GCA_965658895.1 Binatia bacterium | reverse complement strand
GTTTGCGCTGGCACTGAAGCTCACAGACAGCTCTCTTTCGACCGCCGGCGTACGAATAGTCTTTGGCCTTTTCGTGCTGGCTACCCCGGCCGGGATTTTCTTCGGCAGTCTTCTTGGGGGGCGCATGGGAGCTGAATCGCTGTTGATCGCGCGCGCCTCGGTACTGGCAATGGCCGCAGGTACGTTTCTTTTCATGGGCTTGCTCAATGAGCTGCAAAGCACGCCCATGATCAAGCGTTGCCGGCATTGGCGCGGCTTCGCCGCCATGCTCGCCGGACTCGGCATCACCATCTGCGCGAGGCTTTTGATCGGTGAGGCCCATTCGATGGGCTAGGCTGAGGACTCCGTGACGGAAATGTCTCGCGGAGGGGTTCCGTCGGCGCCGTCCCGCCTAGTGGACCGAACCATCAGCGCGCAATGCGGCGATCTCCTCCTCGGAATACCCAAATTCCCGCAGCACGGTATCGCTATGCTCGCCAAGCTTCGGCGGATGGGCTCTGAGTGAGACTGGATTCTCCGAGAACCTGGCCGGACTCTTCACAAGCCGGAGAGCTCCCGCATCGGGATGATCGACGTTCATGAACAGACCCGCATGAACCACCTGAGGATCCTTGATCACCTCACCAAACGAGTTTGCAGGCGCCACGGGGGCATCAAATTCTCGGCAACGTTCTACGAACTCCGCTGTATCCCACTTCCGCATCTCATCTTCCATCTCCACAAAGAGTGTATCCGCATTCATGAACCGATCGATCAAAGTCGCGCAGCGTGGATCGTCGATCAAATCGGCCCGGTTCAGCGCTCGGCAGATCCCGTGAAATTGCCGATCCTCGACGATCATCATCACGACATGACCATCTCTGGTTTCCCACGTCCTGTGGATGGAAGGTGCTGGTCCGGGCTCCGGTGCATCCAGCCAGGTGCGGTCCTGAATCACATCCGGCAGAATAAAGGCCACCCAGCTGTCGAGCATCGGGATCTCGATATGTTGTCCCGTCCCTCCATTTTTTTCTCGCGCATAAAGAGCGGCCAGCAGGGCCCAGGTCGCCGTCATGCCGCTGGCCTTGTCGGCCGCGATCGAGGAGATCAATTTGGGCTCCCCTCCTCCTCCCTGGGTATGCATGAATCCGCCGATCCCCTGAATCACCGAGTCATAGGCAGGCAGATCCCGATAGGGGCCATCCGAGCCAAACCCGTTGATCGACACATAGATCAAACCCGGATTGTCGACCTTCAAGCGGGCATAATCTATCTCTAGCCGCTCGGTCACACCGGGGCGGTAGTTCTCGATCAAAATATCGACTTCTCGCGCCATCCGACACAAGGCTTCGCGGCCGCCGTCGGTCTTCAGGTCCAGAGAGACCCCCCGCTTGTTGCGGTTGAATTGCAGGTACCAACCGGTGAAACCCGAAGCATCGGGAAGGCCCATTTTTCTCGTAGCATCGCCATTGGGAGCCTCGACCTTGATGACTTCGGCGCCGAGATCGCCCAGAACCTGAGCGCAAAGTGGCCCGGAGACCACCGTAGAGAGATCCAGGACACGGACACCGTCGAGGGGCCCTTTCGGGGCCGTTTCATTTCCAAGAACAATTTTCATGATGATTTCTCCCGAGAAAAATATTACCAACGCGTGCTGAAAAGGCCCTTAGAAAATTCGAGCACATCAGATAGTCTATTGGCGCAACAATCTATCCTTCGTCAACTCCGGCGTATTCGCGTCGAAACCGATCGCTGTAGAGATGATCCTGAAAACCTTGTAAGGAGCACGCTTGGCAGGTTCCGGATCATCCGGCATGCCGGGATCCGGCATTGGGTCATTCGATTACGGGACAGTACGGGACAGGGTTCAGGGAATGAGAGAGGAAGCCTCGGAACGCAGCCACGGGAGCCTGAGGGTCTGGTGGCCTTGGTGGATCGCTGTCCTATTCCTTCTTTGGCAGGTCGACTTTCAATTTGCCTACAGTTTTTTCGCGGACTCGATCCAACGCGAATTCCACCTGACGGCGTTCGAGACGGCCGCGATCTCGCTTGCCTACCTGCTGGCCTATGGGCTCATGCAATTACCAGCCGGGATTCTGCTGGATCGATTCGGGGCTCGTCACGTCTTGCCGATTGCAGCGGCCCTCTCGGCACTTTCGGTCTTTCTGTTCTCCGAAGCACAAGGCTTTCCCACACTCCTCGCCTCGCGGATTCTGGCGGGCACCTTCATGGCGTTCGTTTTTCCAGGCACCGGGAAAATTGCCCGCAATCGCCTGCCGGCGCGTCGCTTCGCCCTGGCGATGGCCCTTGCCGACATGTGCTTCGGCGTCGGGGCCATCTCGGCAGTCTTCATCCCGACGCTATTTGCCGACACTCCATGGCGCCTGCTGATGCAGGGCCAGGCGCTTTTGGGACTCGGCTTGGGGTCCGTGCTTTGGATCACTCTATTTTTCACAGATCCCGACCCCGGTCCGCCACAGCAAAAGGGAAGAATCCGGCACACCATTGCCGACGCTCTCAAACGACCGCTGGTCCGCTACGGGGTCGGACTTTATGCCTGGGGCGCGGGGCTCACCTTCGGCTTTGGCGGCTACTGGAACATGAAGCTACAGGAGGCCTGCGGCTGTACCGATGCCGAGATCTCGACGCTGGAGATGGGTCTTTTCTCCGGCTTGGCCGCAGGCATGCTCATCGCCGGAATCCTGGGAGGACGCATCGATCGCTTGCGTACCATTCTCCGGGCCTCGACCACATTGACCCTGATCCTGATGGCTGTGACTCTTCTGCTTTCGGCATCGGCTTCCACCGGACAGCTTCTCTTCCTGATGGTGGGTCTGGGTCTGCTCTTCGGCACTTGTTCGCTGAGCTTTGCGGTCGCAGGATTCGGACTACCGGCAAGCCAGGCCGCGACGGTTGTGGCCATCGTCAACGCCGCCGGCTGTTTGAGCGGAGCCCTTCTGCAAGCGCTTCCGATCTGGCTGGGTGAGGGCAACGCCAGCTACTCGACCGTCAGCATCACCTACCTTGGAATTGCCCTGTTTGGAGTCTTGATAGCCTGGCGACTGCCCGCCTTGAAAGACGCGGACTGAGACCAGCCTGCGAAAACGACCGGCGTCCGCATCTGCCGGCACCTCGTGACGCACGGAGCTCAGTATCCTGCCGGAGGCACGAAGCCCCCGAACTCCTCCGACATCAACCGAGCAAACTCGATACACATGCGATCCTGATACTCGCCTCCGACCGCCTGCAAGCCGATCGGCAAACCGGCATTCGACAGGCCGGTCGGAAACACCGTGCTGGGCAGATAGGAGACGGTCACCAATCCAGCCCAGAACACTTGCTGAAAATAAGGCTGGGCCACACCGTCCACGTCCAGCGTTCGCGCGCCCTGCGGCGCATGATCATGCGGGAAAGCCACTGTCGGCGATTGCGGGCAGAGAAGAATATCCCAGTCCTGGTAGAAGTCCTTCCATGCCATCCGCAGGCCTGCGCGCTGATTATTCTGTCGAAGCCAATCACGGTGAGGCTGCACCATGGCTCGCATTATCTGTGCATTGGCAGACGGATCCTCAGGGTCCATAGCCGCTACATGACCCTGCAGCCCGGAAAACGTAGCGTCGGGAATCCCGGCGCTCATCGCTCCGTGCAGCATGGATTGATAGACATCGTGACTGTGCGACGGATCAAACGCGGGACGCGCCCGATCGGAAACCGTTGCGCCAAGGCTTGCGAGTCGGTCGCCCAAGGCCTGCACCCGCGCGGAGATCTCGGCACTGACCGGCGCCAGCTCATCGTCGGCCCACAGGGCGACCCGAAAGTCGGCAAGCGTACTCTGCGGCGGTACCGGTAGATCGAGTTTCCAGCCGGCTTCCACAAGTTCCTCGGGGCCACTCACCAGATCCAAAGCCAGCGCCAGATCCTCGGCGCTGCGGGCCAGAGGCCCCACGACCGCGATATCCGGGGACGCCAACATACCAGGCAATGCGTGCCCCCGCTGCGGCACAATATTCCAAGTCGGCTTATGGCCATAGACGCCGCAGAAATGAGCCGGATTGCGAATCGACCCGCCGATATCCGATCCCGCCTCCAGAGCCGTCAGGCCTGCGGCCAGGGCTGCGGCCGAACCGCCAGACGAGCCCCCCGGGATACGCTCGAGATTCCACGGATTGTTGGTGGTCCCATAGATCTCGTTATAACTCTGGAAATCCGCAAGCTGGATCGGCACGTTGGTCTTGCCGAGAAAGTGCGCGCCGGACGCCTTGAAGCGCCGGACGCTCTCGGCATCGCTGGCAGCGATGTTTCTGGCAAAGGCCGGAATCCCCCAGGTCGTGGGAAGCCCCTCAATATCGTAGGCCTCCTTGATGGTCATGGGCAAACCGTGCAATGGGCCCAGCATCTTGCCGCGAGCCAGCGCAGCGTCCGCAGCATCCGCGGCTCGCCGGGCCCCCTCGAAGTCCCGCACGACCACGGCATTAATCTCGCCATCATGGGCCTCGATCCGGCCGATATAGAGATCGGTCAGTTCCCGTGAAGTGATTTTCTTGTCGCGAATCTGTTTGGCAAGATTAGCGGCTGTTGCAAACGCCAATTCCATCGATGACTCCTCGAGTGCGGGTTTCCCTAATTTTCCTGATGATCAGGTTTGCTGATGTTCTTGCAGCCACCATCACCACGGACCAAATGGAAAAATCTGAATCACGTGATTGACGGCTGCGAGATCATTCAAGCGTTGCTTCGCCCGCCCCTCATCGGTGGATGCGCAGACAATCTACTCCTGATCGATCACGTAGGCCAGTAACTCAACCACCTGGTCAGTCGTCTGCGCCCATGCCATGGCGGCACCATCGACCTCCTTGAGCGGGTGGATGAGCGCCTCATCGTGCAGCGTAATAAACGGCTTGCCGAGCGCCGCACAGCAACCGGCGTCGAAAGCGGCATTCCATTGTTTATACTTCTCGCCAAATCGCACGATCGCCAGATCACATTTCTCGATAAGGCTGCGTGTGCGCATCGCGTTGACCTTGGCGGACTTATGGTCACGCCAGAAGGGTCGATCTTCGGCGCCCAAGCGATCACCGGCCGCATCACTGGCTTCGTGGTTTGTCACTGCGGATGTGAATTCCACCCCCAGACCGCGTGCCGCCGCGCCGTTGATGATCCGTTCACGCCAGTCGGTATGGATCTCTCCAGACAAATATACACGCCAAGTCATTTCAGTTCTCGCTTTGCAAAATAAGGACCCATATCTTCCGCTCACAACCCCGAGCCTCATGCCCTTTCTGGCGAACGCCCGGGTCTTCGTCAAACTCGAGGTGCCCCCGGCACTGCCCGGAACCACCCTCCCGATCTCTGATCGCGAACAGCGTGCAGAAATTCTATTTTGGATACGACTTCAAAAGGTGATCTTTCGTCGCCCCTCCGGTTGCCCCGCTCCTTTCACCGGCCGCAACTGTGCCGGAAGAATAGTCACGCTGGCCGGGCGATGGCTGGCGCTCACAGATATTCACGCTAAAAGAATGGTGTGTCAGAACAGAACATGGATCCGTCGACCAATGTTTTCGGGGAGACCCTCGAGGACTGCAGCCATAACCCTCTCACCGGTTTTTTCCGCGATGGATGTTGCAATACCAGCAAGGTCGACGGCGGCTCCCATACCGTATGCGTCGAACTGACGGCCGAGTTCCTGGACTTCTCACGGCTGCGGGGCAATGACCTCTCGACGCCTCGCCCCGAGTTCGGGTTCCCCGGGCTCAAACCCGGCGATCGTTGGTGCCTATGCGCCGCCCGCTGGCTGGAAGCACAACAAAACGGGGCGGCACCCAGAGTTTGGCTGACACGCACACACCAACGGGCTCTCGAGATCGTCCCGCTCAAAATCCTGCGCGAATTCGCGGTTGACCTGAACTAAGCCGTCAGCGTCCGCCCAGGCCCCCGGCATCTCCCGGACGCAGCCTGTAGCGATAGTGCTCATCTACAGAGGGGATGGGTGGATGATGCCGATCCCACGCTTTCCGCAGCTTGTGGAGCTCCCGATCTTCTTCGCGCTTGCGTCAATCGCTCAGCTTCGAGAGCTCAAAGGGCTTGCTCCGCACGAAGTCCAGTAGCCGCGTCGGCAACAGGCGGGCAAGGAGCGGGAGAAGCCAGCTACCATTACCGATCCGAATCACCGCTGGCGGCTTGCCGGAATTCATATGCCGACACAGGATCCGGGAAAATTCTTCCGCCGAGGTCGGGCGTTCCTGAGATGCTCGCGCGCGGCGGCGAATCGCCGACTCGATCGATCGATAAGCCGAATCCTGACGAATCAGATCCTCGGTGACCGCACCGGCATTATCACCAAACGAGGAAGCGATCGCGCCGGGCTGCACGGTAACCACCGAGATGCCGAAAGGAGCCAACTCCATCCTATAGGCCTCCGAGAGTGAATGAACCGCCGCCTTGCTGGCACAATACGCCCCCGCAAAAGGAGACGTGAGAATACCCGAGACGCTGCCAATATTGATGATGCAACCCGACTTCCGCGCGATCATCCCGGGAACCACCGCGTTGGTCACACGAAGGATCGAAAACACATTGGTCCGGAATTGTGCCTCCAGCCTCTCGACTTCGAGGTCCGCCATCGCAGCCATCGTTCCGAAACCCGCATTATTGATCAGGAAGTCGACCTCGTGACCCTTTTGCGCCAACGTGCCCAGCAGCGATTCCACCTCGGCTGACTCGTTCACGTCCAACCGATAGCAGGCAACACCGAGCTCGCTGAGGGAAGCAAGCGTTTCCGGACTGCGTGCCGTGGCAATCACCTCGTAGCCCTGGCCTTGGCATTCGCGTGCCAGAGCGGCGCCGATGCCCGAGGAACAACCCGTGATCAGAACAGTTTTTTTCGACATACGAAGCACCTACTTGGCTGGCCGCACCCCCGATGGCAAGGCCCGGTCCCGCACAGCAGTGCCCGCCCACCCACGACGCCGCCTTCCTCGACCGTCAGAGATCAGGAAGGACCGAGGAGATCCCGTGTAATTTCGTCGACGCCCTTGCAACCACAGAGCGCCATTGCGATATCGAATTCGGCCTGCAAGATCGACCAGATGTGGGCCACGCCCGCCTCCCCGCGTGCGGCGAGCCCCCACAGAATAGGCCGTCCGATCAGAGTTGCGGTAGCCCCGGCGGCCAGCGCCTTGACGACGTCAGTCCCCCGACGAATGCCTCCATCCACCCAAACTTCTGCCCGCTTGTCGACCGCTTCACAGATTGCCGGCAGAACATCGAAGGTGGCTGGAGAAGTGTCCAACTGACGCCCTCCGTGATTTGAGACAATTACCCCAGCCACCCCGGAATCCACGGCACGAGAGGCATCGTCGGGCCGGCAGAGTCCCTTGAGCAGAATCGGCAGATCGGTCACACCGCGCAGCCATTCCAGATGTTCCCAACTCAAACCCGGATCTAGATGTTCGGCACAGAACTCCGCAAGACCCGAGCCCTTGTCGGACGCGAACGAAAGTGTCCCGTTCGGGAGCAAATTCCGAATCTCGAGATTTTCGGGCAGGGAAAACCGATGACGCACATCACCCTCGCGGTTCCCCCATACAGGCGCATCGACAGTCAGGATGATCGCCTGGCAACCGGCTGCCTCGACGCGTCGGATCAGATCGCGACTAATCTCTCGGTCCCGGTAGAGATAGAGCTGAAAGAACAGCGGCCCGGTTGCGGCCGCCGCAACCTCCTCGACATCCACCGTAGACAAGCTGCTCAAGACCATTGCGGTCCCTGCCGCACCAGTTGCCCGGGCCGTAGCGACCTCGCCTACATCGTCTGCCAACCGATGAAAAGCCGTCGGTGCCGCGATCACCGGCAAGGAAATCTCATGGCCCAACACCCGCGTCGCACTCGAGCGTGTCTCCACATCTGCGAGAATTCGGTAATGAAGTCGCGCGCGCCCCCAGGCGGCCTCGTTCTCGCGGAGAGTCACTTCATCGTCCGCCCCTCCCGCATAATAGGACCAGGCCATCTCGGTAAGACCGGACTGGCCCGCGGCAGCATATTCTCGCAGATTCAGCGGATCGGATTTATCCATGCCGGTTACCTCGTAATTCCAAGACGACCTTCGCCCGCCCCGGGCGATCAAGCCGCAGGCAGGTCCTAGGTGCTCATTGCCTTCTGAAAGGCCGGGCGCGCCTCCACTCGTCCCAGGTAGGACTTGATATTCGCCATTTCGTCAGAAACCTCACCGAAGCGATTCGACATGAACAGAGAATGGCCCAGCATGACATCGGCGGCCGAGAAGTCTCCGATCAGGTAGTCGCGCCCTTCCAGAGCTTCGTTGACCGGCGCGATGGCGCGGCCAAGCAGTTTCTTGGCCTGAGCCAGCACTGTCGCATCGCGACGGTCCGGCGGCAGCAACATCGTATGCACAACGACCGTGTTCATCGGCGGCATGACCATACCTTCGCAGTAGTGAAACCACTGCAGGTACTCCGGAAATTCAGGTGCATCGACGTCGGGCTTCAAGCCACCATCGCCATGGCGGGCCATCACGTACTCGACGATCGCTCCTGATTCAAAGATGGAAACGTCGCCGTCATCGAGCACGGGTACGCGTCCCAGCGGATGCCGCTCGCGGTGTTCCTCCGATTTCAGGTCCTTCGGATGGAAATCCATGCGGTTCACCTCATATTCGAGCCCCAATTCCTCCAGCAACCAGACAATCCGACCAGCCCTCGAATTGGGCGCAAAATGAAGTTTCAGCATTCCGTGATTCCTTTCCCTGATTGGCCAATTCCGATCGGCCCTGCCCCCTTGAACCACGGAGAAAACACCCGGTCAAAGAGGACAAGCCGGGGACATTCCTCCTCGGAGGAGCCCATGAGTCGGGCCCGCTCTCCAACGGACGAGTGCAAATGCCGGAGCGCCGTCGGTAAAGTTTTCTTGACTCCCGAGACGAGGCAGGCGACCGTCGGGATCAGGAAAGAGGGGTTTCAAATGCCAAAGGTCGGAAATTTCCTACTAGCTGCATTGATCACAGCTCTGGGCGTGAGCGCCTGCGGCGACAGCCGGAGCGATCCGCCGCCCCCGACAACCCCCACCCCACCTTCCCAAACGCCCGCCCCAACGCCCAGCGCGGAAATCGATCTTGCCTGCGGCGACGATCTCACAGGACTGCAGCTCGCCGCGGCCGGTAAAACCTTCCTCGCCAGCTTCAACCGTGAGTTCGGAGAATCCCAATCGAGGGTCGAGGCGGCTCGATTCACCGAAAGCGGGGCTGTTCTTGATGTGCCGCCGCTGGAAATCTTCGGCGGCGATGGCCCGCTGGATTCAGATTTCCGACTGACCGACCTCGCCGGGCTGGATAGCGAATTCGTCATTCAATTTTTCGGCAAAGTCACCAGCGAGCTCGGTGTGTTCCGGCAAGAGGCCTACTACCGCACCCTCTCCACGACTGGACCGTTGATCTCCGAGCCACAACTCGAAAACAGCAGTGTAGGGATCGGAACCTGTCGAATCTTCCTGGGTGGCCGCAATGCCATTACCTACGACCTTGCAGGGGCAATGCCCTTCTCGGCCATTCAATGGGGTGCAGCCTGCGCAGGTCAGGGAATCCTTCTTGAATGGATCGACGGACTTCCCCGGGAATCCCTCGATCCACTTCAGGCCACTTCCACCACCCAAGGCTGGCCATCCCTGGCACGAAGCCACAATGCCGTAGGCGGCGTTTTCGCAAGAGCGCCAACCGTAAGGAATAACACTTCACAGCGAGAACTGGTCGCCGGATGGATCGAAACCCCAGTTCCCGAAATCGAGAACACCAGAGAAATCCTGAGCAGTCTTGAAAAACACACGTCCGAGAAGATCGGCTTGGCCACC
>CBFHUR010000081.1:0-10055 GCA_965658895.1 Binatia bacterium | reverse complement strand
CCCCCACGGCGACAGCACGTGGCCCGAATCACGCAAGGCAATCGCCGATTCGCCTCTGGCATCGTTAGGGGAAGAGGCGGTCCGCAAGATTACCTGGGAAAACGCAGCCCGCGTTTACCACATCGAATAGCGGCGCTTCCTGTCGGGGAAGCGTCGTCGACGCTTCAGCACCAAGGCTAGCTCTGCATCGACTCGAGCATGACTTTCATCTGCCGATGGACTGCCTGAACCCCCTGTAGCGGACGGATCATCACCTTGAACTCGGTGATTTTCCCTTCCGCATCACAGGTAATGATATCGATCCCATTGACGACCTTGCCTTCTACCGTGGTCTCGAACTCCAGCGCCGCTTGTTGCCCCGAGAGGATCTTCTTGGTGTAGCGGAAGCTACCTTCGGCCTTCCCGCCCGCAGACTTGCTGCCCCCGAGCAAAGCACCGTCGGCTGCTTCGCCCTCGGGTTCTCCGGGAAGAGCCTGCCCCGCGGCTTCGAGATACATTTTGGTGATGGCCTTGCCGCGTTGCGGGGTGAACACCACCGGGGAGTAGAAGACACAATCCTCATGCAAGAGCTCATCGAGCCCCCCGGGCAGTTGCCCTCGAAGGTGTTGATGCCATTTATCCATGGTTGCTTCGATCACGTCCATATCGCTAATCCTTCCCTGTTCCTGCAGCCGAACTGGATACGGCCGGGGAAATCAAATCATCCGCACGCGCATCAACACCAGCGGGATCCCGCGGTGTCGCGGTGAAGCGACGAAAAATGCTCGGGACTGATCCGCCGGAATCCGGCGGATCAAGTCGAACGCAAGTTTTCCTTTCGTAAATGGATTATTGACCCAACGACCGGCCTCGGCTGCATCGACCAGCAGGTAGACCGGCTTTTCAAAAAGTTCAGCCATCCCGACCGTCCTCGTATGGCCCATCGAATACCGGAGCAACTCCTCGAGGTAGATCGCATCCGCGCCCGTATAGTAGTTGATGTTCTCCGCTGGCCGCCCATAGCGATAGCTGGTCAGAACCAGGGCCTGGTCTTCCACCAGCGCCTCGAAGTTGGCCTGCGCCAGGGCCACCTGCTCGGCCCCGAAACTCGCCCGACCGCCCCAGCTTTGATGGGTCCGCCAACAGAAGGTCCCCACGAGAAGAACTCCCAGGACAAACCCGAACACCTGGTGGGCCTGCATGCGGGCGCTCACGGCCGCAGACAGCGCCCCGGAAGCGATCGCAACCAGCAACGCCAGCAGCACCAAGGGCAAGGCACTGGGCACCTGCAGATTGAGACCATAGGCAAGGACGCCCGCTCCAGCGACCGTCAGCAAGGCCATCACGTAGCCCACAGCCGGAATACCTTTTTCCCGGAATTGCCCGAGGGCGGCAACCAACTCACGCGCACCAAAGAGGATCAGCGGCGTAAACAACAAGAAGGCCCCCGCCAGATAACGTGGGTCGGCGCGCGTCCAGAAGCTGTAGAAAAACGTCGCGAGAAAAATATAGGGCACCGTTGCCAAAAAAAGGATCGGTCTCCGGATCGCCAGACATGCACCAAAAATTCCCAGAGCCACGCCCAGCTCGCCAAAAACTTTGGGGAATTGGCGCAGGTTCCCGGGGAGCGTCGTCCTCAAATGCGAGAGGCGAAACCCGCCTCCCTGATTGAGCTTCTGGTATTGCTGAGGTCCTCGGACCGGCGCCGCCGGCGTCACCGCCGCCCGCGCCTCGTCGGGCAGGAGAAGTCCCGCCAGCAACGAGCTTCCCTTGTCTTTTTGCGGTCCCTGCGAGAGGACCTGATTGAACTCCAGCGCTTGTGTCGGAAGCAGTGGGTTCCCCGTAGCGATCTGGTTGTAGACCAGCAGGGGACTGACCCCCAGAAGAAACATGAGCGCGGCACCCGCAAGCTGCATGCGAGGCCATGGCCCCTGCCACCAGAGCAGAAGCAGGCAAGGTACCAGATAAAGAATCGCGTCCACCCGCATGGCGACGGCATAGCCAATCAACAAACCGGCCAGAAGCAATCGCCCGCGTGACGGCCGAAGGCCTTCAACGGAGGGAATCAACAAAGCCAACCCCGACATGGTGAGCACGTGACAGGGAACATCACGCAGGGGAGAGATCGACCAGAGAAGAAGCTCCATCGGCAGCATTGTCGCCATCAGCGCCGCGGCCAGTCCCAGCCAACTTGCCTGCAACAGACGCCGCGTCACCCAGGCGATCGCGAGAAGAACCAATCCCATGGCGACCGCATTGACGTCATGCGCGGCCGGTTCACCAAAGAGCGCACCCACAATCGCCAGGAGGATCGGAAACCCTGGAGCATAGCGACTGTACAACGCCCCATCGGTGAGCAGATAGGTCTGCCCGAACACATCCACGACCTTTCCATAATGCGCATAGGTGAGCATGCCAGCGACGTCGGAAGGGTAGGAGGCACGCCCGGCCCGCAGATTCTCCGCAAAACTCAGATAGCCAAACTGGTCGATGGCCAAATACCAGCTGGTACGATCATGGACCCACCACACGACGACTGCCGCGCTCAGAAGCAGAAAACACCACGAAAGTGGCCTCCACCATTCCTGATCGTGAATCCTTGTTGCACCCAATCTGCCGCCTCCGGTTTTCATGGTTATCAGGTCTTGCCGACCAGCACATCCGCGAATTCCCCAAAGTCCCGCCATCGTGATCCGGCGCTTCTCCCCGGCGCCGGTCTCGGATAGAACGTCTCTCCGTGACACGCGAGACTTCATCGAACCGGACCTCCGGAGGTGCCGGCCGCTGGATTCAGGCCCCAACCGCGCTTGTCTTTCTTGCAACCTTGATTTGGCAATGGCCCATTTTTGATCGCTGGCTCGCGCTGCTCGACGAGGGCTACGTGTTGGGCATCGCCGACCAGATCAATCAGGGCCGCGTCCTCTACCGAGACGTCACGATCGACGCGCCGCTGCCCGGCTCGTTTCACCTTCTGGCCTGGTGGTTCCAATGGGTAGGGACCTCGGTGCTGGCTTCCCGGATCCTCACGATGGTCGGATTTGCCGCTGTGGTCGCGGCGCTGTTCCGTATCGCTCGCTCCCTGACCTCCACCGGTTGGGCTCTGGCGCTGGTCGGCCTCCTGTGGAGCTACCGGATCTGGGCCTTCCCGCATTGGCAATTCTACGGCTACGCCTTGATGGCTGCCACGTTGGCAACCATCTCGTTTGCTCTGGTGGTTCGCAGCGGTGCCACCAAAACAGGTGGCCTGCTGCTGGCCGGGTTCTTCGCGGGGGCCGCCATTATCTGCAAACAGGACTACGGAGGGGCCACCAGCCTCACCACCGGGCTTGCTCTGCTCCTGCTGCCCTGGCTCCATCCAAATGCCGCCACCGGCATCACCGCCCGCCTGCGCCCCGCGGCTCTCTTCAGCATCGGAGCTTTCGGTCTGATCCTTCCGATCCTTGCGTGGTACGGCATGCACGGAGCGCTCGACGAACTCTACTACCAGACGGTCGTTTTCCCGTTTCAGGTTCTCGGCAATGTGCCGCACACCACCCTGCCCGCGCCTTGGCCGCTGATCGGTCAGGATGCCGCGATCCGCGCTGGCATCGGCAACTACTTCCCTTCGATTTTGGCAACTCTGTGGTGGAATGAATGCGCCGATTGCCTGATCAGCGGGCTCGGTACAGGCACGCTCTATCAGGACACCTGGTTCTGGGATGTGCTGCTCAAGATTCTGTTCTGGCTCCCGGTTGTTCTTCCCATTGCACTGCTGGTGGCCTGGGCGCCCGGCCTTGCCAGCGATCGGCGGGCCCGGCGCGAAAGAGACCATACGGTAGTCCGGGTTCTGACCCTGGCATTTGCGTTCGGCTTCCTGCTCGCGTTCAACCCGCCGCGCGACTGGGTCCATCTGATGATGGTGTACCCCGCCACCGTAATGCTTCCAGGGGTGGCACTGAGCTTCAGTCTGGCTCGGCGATTGCCAGGATCGATTCGATTGATCTTCACCAGCATCCTGGGGCTGGCAACAGCAAGCCTTCTACTGCTCAGCCTGGCCCTGATGGTGGACCTTCGAACGACCATGGACCACTACCTTCCCTCGGAGCGAGGAGGCATCTACGCCGACCGACAGAACGGACCGGTTCTGGAGGAAACTCTGGCGTGGGTCGAGCAGCACGTTCCCGAAGATGCGATTCTGCCGGTCTTCCCGACCCAACCTACGATCGGGTTCCTCTCGGGGCGCGCCCCCGCAGGGGGCTTCTTTATCATCTGGCCCGGGCAGGCCGAGGGCCGCGACGCACGGGTTCTCGCCGATCTCGACAAGGATACGCCGCATATCATCTTCAGCCTCTCCCAGTGGGGGCACCTGCCGCCGTTTGCGGAAAACGCGCCTGTCCTCTTCGACGCGCTGGTCGACGATTGGGAAATCGAGAAAGTCTTCTCCCCGGACCCCAAAGGCCCGATCGTCCTGGCTTTAAGCCGCGAACCTGCCCCCCCGAGCGATCGGGCCCGAAAATCGCTTCCAACACCCGCCGAAACGACGCTGCAGTCCTGGCCGTTTCGCGAAGTATGGACCAGCTCCTCAGCGACCAGCGCAAGCGAGATCCCAGTCACGATCACTGTCCCCGACGGCGCTCCCTCATTGCAGACAGCGATTGGCATGAACCCTGACCAATGGTTCGGACCACCCAGCGCGCCGGCCACCTTCGAAATCCTGCAGCGAACCGATTCCGAAAACGGTCCCTCCACCGAGCGCCTGGTCTTCCAGAAAACCATCGAGCCACGGCGCACGCTTGAGGACCGCCAATGGCAACCCGTGACGCTGGACCTGCGCGGAGATTCCGGAAGAACCCTGCATCTGATTTTCCGGATTTCCACCGCCGTACCGCAACAACAATCCCTGTGGGGATGGGCGGTACCCGAGATCGAAAGCGACGACCGCTAGTTTGGCCGGGCGCGCCACGCACCCCGGCCAGACTCAGGGCTCGAGCCGAATGGTATGAAATCCGGCCAAACGTCGCTGCGAGTCCCTGGACGAATCCGCGGACGAATCGGCGGTGACAGCAAACTCCAGAACCACCTCACGCCCGGCCAGCGCACGGACATCCATCTCACCCGCGAACCATCGACGCGCCTCGGTCGATTGTCGTGGATCGATCGCCGGCCAGACAGCCTCCTCGAGAAGCGCTCCCCGGGGATCCCGGACCCGGACCGCAAAGCCATGCGGTCCACCCGGGTTTTGCATCCATTCGTCCGGCCGTACGCCATAGGAGAATGTGAGTCGCGCGACATCCACCGGCAAACGAAGCGCAAAGGTCGCCGGATTCGCCTCGCCGCCCGGCCCGACAGCAGGAGCCAACACCTCGGCAAAGGGCCAGGAGGCCCAGAAGGTATTGGACTCTCGCACATCGAGGTCCCGCAGCCCCCAACCCGCCCCAGGCTCTTCGCGCACAAGGCCGACCAGCAAAGGCCCCATCGGCTCCTCGGTAAAGACGCGGTCGATCGTGAAATGGTCGACAAGATATTGATAAAGCGCAGGAGCATTCTGCTCGAAAGAACCCAAGTGGGCGTATTGCGAGAGGCTGTAGACGACGCGGGGCACCTGATGGCGCTCGAGGTCGGCCAGAATGCGCTCGTCGCGCCCCTCCTCCTGGACCGGCCAGATCACATGGAATCCCCCGGCCACGCGTCGGTCCGCCAAAAACGGCAACATCGGCTGCAGGGGGTAGACGGGAAGAAATTCGGTATCTGCACCTTCATCCGCCCAGGCAAGAACCTGATTGAGAATCGGGCCATTCTGCCCATCGGCGTAAACACCCGCGCGTGGCGAATCGATCACGGCGGTCATCTGCAGTCGCAACTCGAGAGCCAGATACGCACTCAGGGCCATCAGAACCCCGACAGCGCCGACCGCCGTCCGCCAGAAGACCACGCGCACAACCGGTGAACAGCGATTTTGCAGATCCGCGCACAATACCGCCAAAAGAGCCATTTGCGGGGGAAGGATCATCATCAGATGCGTCCAATCCCGCGGTGGGGGAAACGCGAGCAGAAAGCCCCCGGCAAAACCGAGCAGAAGAAAACGTGCGGGAAGCAGAGGCCGCCTCGTTTTGGCGGTGGCACGGAGCGAACCCGGCACCCAGAGAATAAAAGCCGCGAAAAAGGAAAAGACCGGGACCCAGAAGGCAAGCTTCAGCCCGATTTCCCAAAAGGCTGTTTCTCGCAAAACCCAGCCTGTCGAGATCGGGCCCCAGAAAAGGGTCACCAGAATGGCCGGAAAGTAATGACCGATCTGCGCACGAAACTCGGGATCCTGCGTCCAGAACGGCCATAGGTCCGGCAGCCGCGGATAGGGGTTGAAGCTGGTGGCGCCACGTAGCGGTTGCAGAACCGCTTGGGTGTAAAACTCGAGCAGAACGCCATCCATGCCGAGCGCCACCAATCCGGCGAGCACCACGACCAGCGCACCCATCCCGAAGATCGCCGGTCGCAAAAGAAAGAGGTACCACGGCTGCAGCCCCTCCCGGCGCAACCAGGGCAGGAGCAACATGGCCAGGCCCAGCCCACCGGTCACGCCGAGGCCGTAATCCTGCTTGCAGAGGATCGCGCCCCCCGCAACGAGCCCCGCCAAAAAGAGCCCGGCCCGGGAACCCGTTTCCCAGAAATGGACCGCCAGAGCCGCGGCCAGAGTGATCAATGAGGCCGAGGCCAGCGAATAGCTGTAGACCTGCCAATGCGGGAAGGCCCAGATCCGGTAAGCGAGGAGAAACACCACAAACACCAGGGCGACCGGCCGGGAAGCCACTGCCCGCATGATCCGGAAGAACGCCGCCACATAGACCGCGAATCCGATCAGGGCGAGGTAACGAGAGCTCAGAACCGAGGTCTCGAAAAGGCGAAACCAGAACGCCAGAATATGAAAGGCCCCGGGAAAGGGATTGTCGACGTAGATATCGCCGTAGAGCGAGTCCCCGCGATTGATATCGGCGGCAATGGCATGGATGTAGCCCTCATCCAGCAATCCGATCCATCGATCGAAGAAAAAGAGCGGATATAAAAGCGTCACCAGACCGACCCCGAGCATCAGCCAAACGTCAGTGCGGTCAAATTGCTGCAAATCTCGAGTGTCATCCGCCATGGGCCGGTCCGAACTCTAGCATCCTTGCGCCCTTGATCTCGAACGTTTCGCGCCCGCCATGCCTTCGAGCGTTTACCCGCTTCCTGTGCGCTGGTAGAAGCGACGGACATGGTTGAGTCGCGTGAAAGCTTCCGGGCGCAGAGAGCACGCGGGGTCCCGGTTGCACCCGGAACCGTCTCGGACGCATGGATCGCCGGCGGCCTGGCTCTTCTGGCGGCCGCTGTCCATTGGCCTCTCCTGCTGGCTGTCGCCGGAGGCTGTGACGAGTGGCATGTCCTGCAGATCGGCGTCAACCTGCGTCGTGGCGACCTCCTCTACACCGACACCAATCACATCGCGGGGCCGGGCGCCTTCTATGGTATCGCGGCACTCTTCTCGATCTTTGGCGAAAGCCTGCTGGTCGCCCGCACGAGCGTCCTGGTGCTGTTCTCGGCACTCGTGAGCTTCACCTATCTGCTCAGCAGACGACTGACAGCTCCCCCGGCAGCTCTGGCGGCGGCCCTGATCCTGATCGCGCTGCGGCTATGGACGTTTCCGCATTTCGCCATGTTTCACTATGCAACCACCGCTCTTGTGGTTGTGACAGCCGGCTTCTGGGTTCTGCGTGCCCACGAGAATCCCTCGGACCTCCGCATCGCCGCCGCGGGGTTTCTCTGCGGTCTGGCCTTTATCACCAAACAGGATTCGGGAGCTCTCGGAGGAGCGGGCGCGTTCCTGGCACTCCTGGCCGGACACGCACTTCAGCGCTACCAACACCCCGGAGGAAGCTCGGCGGCGCGCAAGGCCGGCATTTTCCTGACCACCGCCGCCGCACCCTTTCTGCTTGCCTGCCTTTACTTTCTCGCCCACGGCGGAGTGGGGCCCTATCTCTGGCAGACGATCTACGACCCGATTTTCATGAATGCCTTGTTCGGGTCGGGTGCCGGACCGGATGCAGCCGACTATCTGGACATCCCCCGCCTTTTCCCTTTGACCGAGCAGGACCCCGAAGTCCGAAGATTTCTGTTCAGTTGGATGCCCGGCCTTCTCTGGGATCTGCACTGGCGCGACATTCTCGACAGCTGGATTTATCGCGAAACTCCCGCGCTCGATATCGCCCTGAAGCTGGTCTACCGACTGCCGACACTGGTTCTGGCGATCGAGGCGATCCTGTTGATCCGACGCTGGCTCCGACCGGGCAATCGAGCCGACGCCACCGGGGCGATCGCCGCGCAGGCCGCCCAATTGTTTTTTGCCACAGGGCTGTGGATGGCGTTTTCCAAACCACGGGACTGGATTCATTTCGCGATCCTTCTGGTGCCGTTTCTGCCCATTCTGGCGCGACAAGGGACGGCTTTTCTGAGGCGCCTGCCAATGGTCCTGCGGCCGGTCTTCTATCTGCCCGCCGGTTCGGCCGTGTTCTTGTTCCTCGCCGCCAGCGCCTATCTCGAAATCCGTGCACTGGAGACCTTTGATACCCCGGTCCATGGGGCACGCGGGACGGTCTGGGTGCGCCCCGAGGATGCTGTCGCCTACCAGAAGCTGATCGACCATCTGCGGGAAACGCCCGAAGAACAACCGGTGCTGGTCATCCCCTGCCTGCCGGTTCTGAGCTTTCTTTCCGACCGCCCGCCTCTGTCGCGCTTTATCTGGCTGTGGCCGCGGGATGCCTACGCGGACCGAGACCAACAGATTATCGCGGGCCTCGAGGCTCGCCCGGACACCAGCATCATCTACACCCTGATGCACACACCCTTTGCGCCCCGCCCTCAGGTCACGGTGCCGGAGCTTTACGACTATCTGGCCGAAAACTACCGGATGGCAGAAGTCCATGGAGCCCCCGACAGGCTCTCCTGCGGGATTGCCGAGCGCCGCCCACCGGCAACCACGCTCGACACAACGACCGGGAAACACAGCGAGGCCCCGGGCGCGTCGATCCTGCTCTACCGGAATCTCAACCAGGCCAGTGCGCGTACCGACCAGAACGCTCAGGTCCCCGCAACCGACATCGCCGGGGTCGAGAACTGGCCTCTGACAAGGAACGTGCTGTTCCTCGAACCGGGCACCGAGCGACCGAATCAGTTGGCCATCACCACGCACGTGCCACCAGCCGCGCGGCTCCGAACCGCCGCTGGCGTTCATCCCGATCGCTGGCAAAGTCTGGGGCCCTTTCCCCTGCGACTCGCGATTGAAATTCGCTCAAAACGCGGCAGCGAGACGCTGTTTCTCGAAGAATTCGACGTGTTCCGGAAACCCGGGGAGCGCCTCTGGCAGGAAATCGATATCGATCTCTCGGCGTGGGCCGGGGAAAATGTCGAGATCGTCTTTCGTGCGACGGCCTTGGGCTGGGATGCCGGACAAAAGGATCTGGCAGGCTTCGCCGAGCCGAGAATCCTGATCGGTGCCGCCGCAACGGAAACCAACCGTTCCCCGGCAACGACCCGGCCCTGACGGGAAGTCCCGCAAGACGACGGCCTGGGTTCTCTGGCGTGCACCTGCGTCTGCCGTGACTCTGATCAACCCGGCCCGGCCATCCCCGAAAGCAAATCGAGCCGATCGGCGGGCATGCCTCCCACCGACCGGCTCGAGATCCATCCTGTGAAGGGCGGCTTGTCAGCCCATCTTGAAAAAGACAGCCTTGTTGCCGTCGAGATCGCGAAAATAACCGCCGTAAAAGCCGGGCATCCGCTCAGCCGGAGCGCCTTCGTCGCTGGCCCCGAGTGACAGGGCTTTCGCATGAAGCTCATTGACCTGCTCGGGCGTCTGGCAACCGAAAGCGAGCATATTGCCGTTGCCCGGCTGCGGGTCTTGCTCGTTGTAGGGAATACAAGGGGCCAGTATCGGCTTGTCCATCGCTTCTCCGATAAAGGCAATGCGACCAATATCCATCAGGAGCTTGGCGCCAAGGGGCTCCAGGAGTTCCAGCCAGAATCCCTTGCACTTCTCCATCTCCGTTGTGCCGATGGTGACGTATCCGATC
>CBFHUR010000080.1:0-10248 GCA_965658895.1 Binatia bacterium | reverse complement strand
TCAGGGCACGCGTCTGGTCAGCGCTAGTGCCGAACTGGCTCCGGAAGACGACGAATCCGGTGATTGGGCCGTGCGGGATCACGGCAAGATTGCCTACCGCGCGCCTCTGGAGGATTTCCGTATCAGCGTTCTGTGGAAGGCTCATATCTATCGCGACCAGCAAGAGCAGGAACAACGGCAAGCCAATCCGTTGTCTCTGGAGCAAGTGGCCCGGATCTTTGCCGACGATCTGGCTGCCAAGGGCTCGTCGCTGCGACTGGACCTCGAGGACCTCGACAATCCCGAGCAAGCCATGGCCATTGCTGCGGTCTACCCCGAGTCCATTCCGATCGATGTGGGTCGATCGATCTTCGATGCTCTGATGTAGATCGAAGAGCGCCCCCCTGCCATGGCACCGCCTTGATGTAGCACTCCGTGGCCGCCGTGCGGCAGGGATGCTCTGCGCTCAGGCCAGAATGTCGTGCACCACATGGCCATGCACGTCGGTGAGTCGGTGGTTGCGGCCCTCGAAGCGGAAGGTCACCTGCTCGTGATCCAGCCCCATCAAATGCAGGATCGTCGCGTTCAGATCGTGGACGTGTACCGGGTTCTCGACGACTTGATGTCCGAGTTCATCGGTCTTTCCATAGGTCATGCCAGGCTTGAGCCCGGCACCGGCCATCCACACGGTAAATGCATCTCGTTGATGATCTCGTCCGGGGATCGCCTTCTCTCCGCCCAGGCCAATCCCCTGAGCGATCGGCGTCCTGCCGAACTCGGTGGCACAAACCACAAGCGTCTCATCCAGCAGACCACGCTGCTTCAAATCGCGGATCAGAGCAGCAATGGGCCGATCGACTTTGCGCGATGAGGGCTTGATAAACCTGAAAATGTTGGAGTGGTGATCCCACCCGGAATTGATCACCTGAACCATCCGCACGTCGCGCTCGACCAGTCGCCGTGCCAGAAGGCATTGGGTAGCGAAGGAAGTCGGGTTGAGGCGAACACCGTAGTCCGCCTTCGTCGCTTGTGACTCCTGGCTTAGATCCGCAGCCTCCGGAAGTGCTTTCTGCATCCGCAGGGCGAGGTCATATTGAGCCATCCGGGTCGCCGTCTCCGGGTTCCCCCCCCGCGCAAAGGCAATCTCGTTGAGTGCATTCACGGTCGCAACATCCTGCTGCTGCATCGTCTCGGAAACACCAGATGGATTTCGCAGATAGAATACAGGCGACCAGGGCGAGGCAAATCGAACCCCCTGATGCTTGCCCGGCAGCATTCCCGAACCCCAGAGTGCGCCGGCCGCGGCCGGAACGTCAACGGAGCCGAGCAGGTTTACGAACCCGGGAAGATCCTGATTCTCGGAACCGATGGCATAATCCAGCCAGGACCCCAGGCTTGGTCGCCCGAACCGCCCTACCCCGGTCGCAAGCTGCAACTGTGCCGGGCCGTGGTTGAACTCGTCGCAATGCATCGACTTGATGAACGTCAGATCATCGACGACCTCCGCCAGGTGCGGCATGAGTTCGGAAACTTCAGCACCCGACTGACCATGCTTTTTGAACGTATAGGGAGAGCCAAGAACCTTGGGATGCGACCGAATAAACGCCAGGCGTTTACCCGCATAGAGCTCATCGGGGCAGAGCTGCCCATCCAGGCGCGCCAACTCGGGCTTGGGATCGAAGGTGTCCAGCTGGGACACGCCCCCAGCAAGAAAGATATAGATAATATTCTTGGCTCGCGCGGGGGGATGTATTCCTGCTGTGGCCACCTGCGGCCAGCGACCTGCCGCCAGAAGGCCTGCCAGTCCGAGCCCACCGCCCAAAACCTCGCGCCGCGTGGCCAGGCCAGCGGGCTTCGGCCCGGATTCCGGCTTGCGTTCACCCACGATGAATCACCTCGTCCAAATTCAGCAGAACACGCGCGACACCAAACCAGCTGGCCAGCTCGGTGACCGGAAGATCGTCCCGTCGCGGGCGACGGGGTTGCTTCAGAAGAGCTTCGGCCTCGCCCGGAGATGCCGTCAGCTGCAGACGACGCTGCTCGAGAAAATCGAGGAGCGTCTCACGCTCCCTCTCGTCGGGGGCGCGCGAAAGCGCAGCAAAGAACGAGAACTCCAATCGATCAGCATCACTTTCACCCGGGGTCTCATCCAGAATGCGTTCGGCAAATGCCAATGCAGCCTCCGAGAAAACATCGTCATTCAAAAGGACCAGCGCCTGCAAGGGGGTGTTCATCTCGCTGCGCGTCATCCGGCAGGCCGTGCGCTCGCTCGCGCCGAAGGTCATCGCATTGGGCGGAGGCGCGCTTCTCCGCCATGCGGTGTAGAGGCCGCGTCGGTACACATCCGCACCGAGCGAGGGGATATAGGGCTCGAAAACGAGCCCGTTGCGCAAGACAACCCCTCGGGGCTGCGGTGGATGGACCGCAGGACCACCCATGGTCGCTACAAGCAAACCGCTGATTTTCAGCGCATTATCGCGAATAGCCTCGGCGGAGAGTCGGCGGTGGCTGCTGCGGGCCAAAAGCCTGTTCTCGGGATCCCGCTCCAGAACCTCCGGGAAAGCCGGCTGCAGCGATCGGCGATAGGTCTCGGAGAGCACCATCTGACGAATCATCTCCTTGCGACTCCAATTCGAGGCGACCAATTCAATTGCCAACCAATCCAGAAGCTCCGGATGGGTGGGGCGAGCCCCCCGAATACCGAAGTCCTCGGGTGTGGTCACAATCGGCACGTCAAATATCTGGCCCCACCAGCGGTTCACGGCTACCCTTGCGGCGAGCGGGTTGTCCTCGGCAACCAACCAACGAGCCAAACCCAGTCGATTACGCGGGGCGCCTGGAGGGAACGGATGCAAGCTGGCGGGCGTGTCAGAGACCACCTCTGCTCCGAGGATATGAGGATCTCCTCGCTCAAAGATTCGCGCGACGCGGACGTCCTCAGATTCCTCCATCACCAGCGCCTTGCCGAATTTAGGGGCCCTGGCCACTTGGCGTTCCGCTTTTGCCAAAAGGGCAGCCAGTCGTGGAAAATGAGTAACCGCCACCTCTGCTTGCACTCGTCTCTTCTGGTCCCCGTTCAAAGAGGGCCATTTACCCTTGCTGAGAGCCTTGCGGTTCGATTCACTCAGGACCAGAAGATCGGCTGCGGCGTCAGTCGCAGAAAAACAGATCTTGTGACGCTCGGCGGGACGGAGGGCTCGAAAGCTCCAACGCAACGAGAGTGTCTCCCCGGCGCGGGTGGTAAGCGGTTCTGCCAGACTCAGCATGATGCTCTGGTCTTGCCAGGCCTTCCAACTCTTCACGCGCCAATGGGTCGACGGGTTGCCATCGATAAGGACCGCGGGATTCAGGTAGCGAGCAGGGGGAGCCGAAACTCTGGCCCGGCCCAGTAGAGAACGACCAGGTTCCTCGGGCGACTCCAGTGACACCTCTGCGAGCAGCAGCGATCCCGGCCGCTTGCTCGGAGGGCTTATCTCCATGCGAATGGCTGTCCACGTACCTGCCGGGAAAACGAGATCGAAACCCGCGTCGGTAAGCGTCTCCGGTTCCCCGACGACCTTCACGCAAGAGACAGCCGCGGCCGCATTCGTCCCCACAGCGGCATCGGCGGCTTCGCTCGAAACTTGCAGATCGGCATAGGAGTTCTCCATCGCATCGATTCGAGGGGCCACATGCGACAGCCAGGTCTCGAACCAATCGGCATCCCGGCGGCGCGTAAGCTCCGCCAAGGCCGCTTCACTCGACACCACGAGCAACTGGTTCCGGAATTCCCAGGAGTCTCCAGCCTCCCGCAACTTTGCCAACTTCGCTGCCAGCTCGGGCGGCCCCGTGAATCGAGTGCCCCCGGAGATATCGAGGGCTTCAAAACCCTGACGGAATTCCTGCCAGGCTTGCTCATGGACCTCCTCGCTCCCCGGCGCAGCCAGAAAGAGATGAGCTCCCCCGGGCACCAGAGCCACCCCACCTGCGCCATCCTTGCTGCGCACCCCGGCTCTGGCTGCATTAAAAAATGAATAGAGCTGGAAATATTCCTCCTGAGTGATCGGGTCGAATTTATGGTCGTGGCATTGGGCACAAGCGACCGTCGAAGCCATCCATACCGTGCCGGTTGTATTGACGTTATCGAGGACTTGTTGGACCCGAGCCTCTTCCTCGCGCACACCGGCTTCGAGATTCAGAGGCGCCGAGCGATGGAAACCGGTCGCGACGCGCTGGGAAACGGTGGGCTCCTCGAGCAGATCGCCGGCTAATTGCTCGATCGAGAATTGATCGAAAGGGAGGTCCCGGTTGATCGCCTCCACCACCCAATCACGGTAGAGCCAATTGGAGATGACTCGCTCAGCCATGAACCCGGTCGAATCGGCATAGCGCGCCAAGTCCAACCATTGCGCGGCCCAGTGCTCACCAAATTGCGGACTGGCCAGCAGACCGTCCACCAGACTCTCCCAGGCAGCCTCGGAGGGATCGGCCATGAAAGCCCGAACGGTACCGGTTTCGGGAGGCAGCCCGATCAGGTCGAAGTGAAGGCGGCGGACCAGCATCTCCGGGCGTGCACGGCCAGAGGGCGCCAATCCTTCTCGACGCAGGCGCTCATTCACAAACGCGTCAATCGCGTGCGCGCCCGAAGAGACGTCGGCACCCAAGGGGGCCGCCGGACGCTCGGGTGCGCGGTAAGCCCAATGCGTCTGCATCGCATCCGCTTGTGCCGGCCAGGGAGCGCCCTGATTGATCCAACGACGAATCGTATCGATCTGCGCCGGTTTCAGCGGCGCCCCTTTCTTGGGCATGCGCTCCTCGGGGTCCGTCGCGACCAACAAATCTATCAGCGGACTGAGTTCGGCATCGCCCTTGCTGATGACCGGGACGCCAAAATCTCCCGGGCGAAACGCATCAGCGGCATTGGTCAGCCGCAGCCCACCCTTGCGTGAGGAGTCGCCATGGCATTCGTAACAATTCTGCGCGAGAATCGGCTGCACGTCGCGGACGAAATCGACCCGCTCGGACGCCATACCGGGAACGGCCCCAAGGAACACGGCGAGCATCCCCAACACGCACCTCGAGGAGTTCATGGCGTCACGCTATCCCGCGGGAAAATCGCCTGCAAGATCAACAATTCCAGCGATCGGGCTGACTATTTTCGGTTCCGGTCGAAAAACTCCCAAACGGTATCGGCGGTTCGGATATCCGCGTTGCTGGCGCCCAGGAGCCGCGGGCCACGCTGCACCGGATGGGGCACCGAATGGCCACCGCCGGCGACGGCCAACAGGGTCACCTCGGGGCGACCCGATTCGACCCATTGGTGTTGCACGATATGCGAGCCGTCATCCGGATCCACATCCGGGAGGTGAGAGATCCGGGGCGATCCCTGGTGGCCCGCGCGTTGCGCGAAGATCTGGATGGTCGCCGGCGTGGAATGAACCCCACCTCGATTGCCGACCAAACCGAAGAGGGCCACATCTCCGCCACCATAGGGATTCATCGGATCTTCGGTACCGTTGATCAGGAGGAACGCGACACCGGCGCCCTGATCCTCGCAAGCAAGATTCTCGTCAGTCGGCAGGGATGCGACGATCGGTGCCACGGCCTGGACCAGATCGGGGGCTTCCCACGCGAGCCGGATCGCCATATGACCGCCATTGGAAATACCCGTGGCGAAGACCGCCGCGGGGTCAGCATCATCCTCGGCCACCAGGCGTGCCACGATGGCCCGAAAAAAACCGACATCATCGACGTCGAGCCGATTGGCTGCATAGGGTCCCGCGGCACGACACCCATTCCAATGGTTCTCAAAGCCATCGGGATAGACGACCAGAAAGCCTTCCCGGTCAGCGAGGCGATCGAAATCCGCCGCCATCGACCTCCGGGCGATGGCGCCACTGCCCTGTGAGCCGTGCAAAACAAAGACAATCGCCGGTGACGACGCCAGCTGCCGAGGACGATAGACCTGGTAGGTGCGCATCCGGGACTCCCAGGACAACGTCTCGTCCGCAAGAGTGCCGGTCAGGGTCGGCATGGGCGCAACGCGCACGCCCAGAAACCACCAGGCCGCACCAAAGAAAACAACGACCAGCAACCCCAGCGTCATCAGGATCCGCCGAATACCAAATTTTGCCATGCGGCTCCTCCTATCTCGATTCAAACCTCTGAAAAAGCCATAGAGGGCCAGCAGACCAACCCCTACACGAGTCAGCTGATTGCGAACTCGGGCGTTTATGACTAAGTTTTCTGACTTTTCCGATTCCTGCGATCGGCGGTTTTCTCATGACACAACAGTCCTCAGAAAAAGAAGTGTTCTTCCACGTCGGTCTGGGAAAGACGGCCACCACTTACCTGCAATACCAGTTCTTCCCCAAGCTCCGTGGCATCCACTACGTGCAGCGAACCCGATACCCGAAAGCGCATAAGATCATCGCCCGCGACGCCTCGCCCCGGCATCTGCTGTCACGAGAATTCGATCAGCAATTACAGGAAGAGATCGAGAAATTCGCCGTACACTTTCCCGACACCCGGGCGATCGTCGTCTTCCGACGGCACGATGGCTGGATCGCCTCGCAGTACCGGCGGTTTGCCAAAAACGGAATCCAGATTCCTTTCGAGGAATTCTTCGACATCGAAAACGACCGCGGCCTGTGGAAGCAGCCGGATCTGGACTACTCCCGAAAACTCGCGATCATCGAAAAGACGTTCTCCCGCAAGCCGCTGGTTCTGTTCTACGAGGACATGCGCGAGGACCCCTACGCCTTCTTCGATCAATTCGCATCCGGCGTGGGCGCCACATATGACCGCAATCAGATCTCTCTCGATGCAGTCCATGCCTCGTATGAGGAAAAGCAGCTCAAAACCGTCCGCAGCGTAAGCAAGGTCTTTTTCCCCGCCAACCCGAAGCAGTACAACAATGCGTTTCTACGCCGCCTCCAATGGCGCAAGCAGCAGCTGACGTCTTATTCGATCATGGCGGCGGCCCGCTTTGTCCCCGACGCCTGGCTCGACCCCGGAGAGTTGGTCCCGAAAGTGCTGCTGGAAAAAGTTCGCGCCGCCTACGCCAACGATTGGGAAAAGGTGCATGCCTACGCGCGTCAGAACAACGACGAAGGGGCCCCTCAGGCCACCCTGTCGAGGACGGCGTCCGCAACCACTTCGGGTTCCAGCCCGTCCCAGCAATCGTAGGCTGGTTTGTAGAAGACCTTGTTGCCGAGCTTCGAATAGGGCCGTCGACAATCGCCTGAAGGCTCGAGAATCCTGGAACCCGCACCTGGCCGGTAGGGCGCCATGCCGAACTCCGGCACGGTGGCGCCCCAGATCGAGATCACCCGTTTTTTCAGCGCCGCGCCAACATGCATCAAACCGGTATCGTTGGTCATGACACACGAGGCCTGGTCCAGAAGCGATACCGATTGGTTGAACGAATAACGTCCGCAAGCATTATGAACCGATGCTGCGGCCGCCGTAACGATCTGCTCGCCGCGGGCCTGATCTTCGGGGCCACCGAGCAAGACCACCGGCTGCCCCAGAAGCCGACATACCTCGGCGGTACGATCGGTTGGATAGAGTTTCCCGGGATGCTGTCCGCCGATCACGATCGCGACGAAGCCGTCGCGAAATCCCTCGGGGAGATCTTGTAGAGTGACCTTGTCGTCCGGGCCGAGGTAATATTCCAGCCCCTGCTCATCGCCGCAGACCCCCAGTTCCCCCAGAGTCTCCAGATAACGATCCACAACATGAACGTCGGGCAGAAGATTCCAATGGAAGGTCGCCAAAAGCCACTTCTGAAAACTCAATTTCCGGAAAGTCGTGGATGGCGCACCCAGCAACGAACGTACCCTCGAGGAGCGAAAGTTCGCGTGCAGATCCACAACATGATCGAAGGCCTCGGCCTGCAAGGCAGCCCCGACCTCGCCCACGTCTTTCTCGATCGTCCAGAGCCGATCGATCGAAGGATGATACGCCAGCACCTCCCGATATTTCTCCTTGGTGAGATAGTGGATTTCGACGCCGGGCACCTGCTCGCGCAAAGCGCGAATCACCGGGGTGGTGAGCACAATGTCCCCGATCGAACTGAAGCGAATGATCAGAACTTTCATGAATGGCTCGCGGGGAGAGAAAGCATTGGCCTCGTGAAATAGCTGACACACTTCCTGACGGTCAACTCAGGCAACAACCCCGAGAGCCGCGCTCCTCGGCGGGAATCAAAATGGCGTGTTATTGCTACCGTATCGCGATCTCAGCCACGGTGCGCAGCTTCCATCTGGAGCTCGCCAATATCGACGACAACGTCTACGAAACGCTGAAGTTTCGTGTCGCCCAGCACCCTTCGGAAAATGCAGATCGGGTCGTGGTGCGCGTTCTGGCCCGCGCCCTGTCCCGCGATGATCGCCTGGAATTTGGGCGCGGCCTCGACCACACCGATGAGCCGGCTCTGTGGAGCCACGATGATAGCGGCCAGCTCCGCCTCTGGGTGGACGTCGGCGCCCCTGCTGCAGCGAGACTCCACCGAGCCCACAAACAGGCAGAAGAGGTGGCCGTGTTTACCGACAAAAATCTCACCGGCCTGCAGAAGGAGTGGCGCGGCCAGAAGATTCATCGCTCCGATGCCATCGCCGTAACGGTTTTTTCGCCCGCCTTCATCGCAGAGCTCGCCGCGACCGTCGAGAAGCAGAATCAGTGGAATATCACTCTGCACGATGGCGAGTTGACCGTTGCCGTAGGCGACGCCAGCATTGGATGCAGTCTTCAACACACGACCGTCAAAGACATCGTCCAGCCCTGAGGCCGCCAAGAGGCGCGACCGGAGGATGGACTTGCCCAAGGCCGATCCTTTCTTCTACGTAGCGTCAGGTGCTCCTAGTTTCGCAAAACACCAGGGATCTTTTCCGAGAACGCCTTGGAACCGATCCTGTTGCCGGCACCTGGCGGATCGTTCTGCTTATGCTGCTGCCGTTTCTGACCTGTTGCAGCCCGAATCCGCTGGAGGAACCGCCGCAGGGAGCAATCGGACGTCTGGCCGGCCTCCCTCGCCTTGCGGGACTCTCGGACCTCGGACCGACCCAACCCATCACGATCGGCGAACAAACCCGGCAGGCCACGGTCCTCTTGCGCGGGAACTCTCTGACGATGGAAATCCCCAAAGGGAGCATGCGCATCGCCTTGAGCTTAGCCGAGCTGGGCGCTCCACGACCGGCTTCGGAAACAGGCGCTCGGGAGGCAGGACTCGAGCTCCTTGTCGAAATCGATTCGTCTTCCTCTCGGGATCCCTCCTTGACACCCAACTGGGAAACCCTGGAAGAAATTCGAATCGGAGAAAAGTCGGAATGGGAGGACCTTCTGCTGACGCTCCCTCCGGGCGGCAGCAGACTCCGGTTCTCGAACCTGTCTGGTCGCGAAGACGGTTCTACCCGACCCGCCCTCATCGCACTGGGCTCCGTTATCTTCTTAGGCACGCCACCCGATGCGCAATCCCCCCCCAACATCGTTCTGCTGAGTCTGGATACCCTTGCGGCAAGCGCGATCTCCGGGCTTGGAGGCCCCCCCGGCCTGACTCCCGAAATCGACAGAGTTCTGAGTCAATCGCGCTCCTATGGTCAAGCATTTGCCCCTGCCGGAAGGACGCTACCCTCCCACGCCGCGCTCTTCTCCGGAGTCTATCCACACAACAGCTCTCGCACCACATTGAATGAAGGGACGTTCAATTCTCTGGTCCCCCAACTCGCCAATGAGGGCTACCTCACGATGGCGATTACCGAGAACGGTTACGTCGGTAGTGAATTCGGCTTTTCTCAGGGATTCGACCAATACGACGGCAGCGACCTCGAGGAACTGGCGGGGGATGCGCAGCGGACCTTCGACCAGGCGATCCGCACTTTCGAGACCTATGCTCCTCTCGCGCCTCTCTTTCTCTTCGTCCACACCTACGAGGTCCATAATCCCTACACTCCGCGCGAGGCGGTCCCGCAAGAAGTCCTTCCGGGGCTTGCCGGAGATGACCGCAGAACCATGTTCGAGATCATACCCAAATGGAAGTGGATCGAGTTCAGATCCCGCGAGATCGCAGAGGCCGACTTCCGCCGCCTCGAGCTTCTCTATCTGGCCGGCGTCTACCACCTCGATCGGCTGGTCGGGAATCTTGTAAAACAGCTGGAGGCATTGGACCCCGAACGTCGCACTTTGATTGTCCTGACATCGGACCATGGCGAGGAGTTCAACTCCCGCAATGTCGGCCACGGATCTATCCGCGAAGACGTCATGCGAATTCCGCTGGCGTTCTACTGGCCC
>CBFHUR010000079.1:0-10378 GCA_965658895.1 Binatia bacterium | reverse complement strand
ATCGTCGGGCAGTGGCAGATCGAACGCGGCATAGATCTTTTCCACGACCGCAAACTGATCTCTCACGAAATCTCCGAACTGCACGTCGTAGAAGAGGGCGTCGGGGTGCTCGCCAGCCTCGCGCACTTGCAGTCCGTGTTCGACCGCCCTGCATAACCTGCGGGTCCAATCTTCGGCCACTTCCATCCGGTCCACCTTGTCGCTGCCCATGCTGCGCACCAGAGAGGTCAGACTGGCGTAGGACGTCATCGAGTCGACGGGGTCGCGGTGTGTGAAGACGATCCGTGCATCAGGATAGGTTTGCAGAAGGTGCTCAAGGCCCCAGAGGTGTGCGCCGGTCTTCAACACCCAGCGCTCCGCACCGTGGTGTGATTGGAGATGTTGGAGCTGTTGTTTGTGAAAGTGGTAGACGTGGCTCCAATCAGCCTCCGTGTCGACCCAGTCCTGATAGGTCGGCACGCGAAACTGGCAATGGAACAGGGGCGTACACATCGTCTCACCCATCAAGGTGACGCATTCCTGCGTGAGCAAGGCGCCCATGGGGTGCATTGCCTTGAATCCCGGAATCATGGCGTCGATGTCGGGGAAGGTGGCCGCGCAGGCTTCGATCCGAGGGTCGGTCTGAAATGTCGCGGTCCGGGGTGGGGGCGAGGGGAACATTACCTCCCATGTCATCGGCGCTCGATTGGCCGGATCCTGCGCAAGGATATCATGCAGGATCGTCGTGCCGGTGCGCGGCATACCGATAATGAAAATCGGGCGGGTGATTTTCTGGGTGCGGATCTCGGGGAACCGCTTGCGGTCCGCGACGTATTGGAGTCGGTTGACGGCATGGCTGAGGATCCGCTCCTGCGCGATCAGCAGACCGACATCGTTGAGATCGGCTTCGCTTCGAAGCGAATCGAGGAATCTGTCCAGGGGGTCCAGAAAGGGTTGGTCGCCGAAGTCCTCGAGACCCCCTGTTCTCGTTGTGGCCTCTTCCAGCAGGGCCTGGCGAGATAGGATGTCGTCGATCATGCCTTTTGCCTAGCATCGCTCGGGGATGCGGCCCAAACAGATTGCCGAGTTGCTGGAATGACAGCGGCTGCATCGCCGAATCATGGAAAACCCGATTGCGCCGAACAAGTCGCATCCTTTCTTTCGAAGGCCGGCCAGGGAGATTCGGCCGAAGGCTCGATTCCTGCAGGCAAATTTCCACGGTTATGGACCTGCGCAGAAGATACCTTTCCTTCGCGGCCACCAAGCCGTATACTCGAAGAAGTTCGTCAATGGGGGCGACCTGGATTCGACGGGGGTTGAAGAAGCTATTGGTTGCACGCCGAGGATGTCGGTTGGCCTCGTAAATCAGTCCGGCACGCATTTACTTGCGGATAATTTTCCACAACCTCTCGCGGCTTAGTTCGTGAGACGTCCGCTGGGTCCTTTCCCGAGGGATTCGGATGGGCGCAACTTTTCGGGATCGGCGACGGGTCTTCCGTCGGTAGACTCGCCGCTTAACTTAATCCGACTGGTCCTGGTATGAGCCTGCTCACGGGCGCCGCCGGGATGAGATCAATTCATGAGCTAAGCGTGTAGAGACTTTTGGTGGACCGCTCTCGGACGGGGGTTCGATTCCCCCCGCCTCCACTTTTCAAGCTGCCTTTCTGGTTTCCAAAACAGAAAGGCATTTTTGATGGCGATACAGGAAACACAACGGAAGAACGGGAAGAAATCCTATCTGGTCTCAGTCCGCGTCCCCGACGGAAAGCGACACACCCAGACAGTCCGAGGGACCCGGGCTGAGGCTGAAATGGCCGAGGCAGAAATGGCAGAATTGTTGACATCCGCTGACAACATTTCTGACAGCGGAAAACCGGCCCTTCCGAGGTTCGGTTTGTTCGTCTTGGTTCCTCGCTAGTCGGTGTAGCCCAGTGCCCTGAGTTTTGCGGCGGTATCTTCCGGTATCGTGGTCGTGTTTGGTGGCGAATTCTTGCTGTTCCGACGTTCTGCCTGAAACTGGATGATCAGGGCCTTTCCTTCGTTGCGGAGGGCGGGGCTGTCCACGATGGTCTCGGTCCCCGAATCCTCGTCCACGGTGTAGATCTTCAAGGTCCGGGTGTTGCGATGGTGGACAAAGCGATGGGTGTCGGTTCGGGCTGTCACATGGTTGGCGACTTGGCGGCGGTTTTCTCCGTACACCGCGCGCTTGGGCGGATTGGTCGAGTCCTGCGTATAGCGGAGCAAGGAGATGCCATTTGTCTTTGGCAGCGGAGGTTGGCCGGTAAGCTCCAACAGGGTTGGCAGGATGTCAATCACCGAAACCACCGAATCGACTCGAAGATCGGCCGGAAGTTTCTCCGGGGCGCGAATCATCAGAGGTACGTGCATGATGGACTCCGGTAGAAAGCGGGAATGGCCCAGATGGCCGCCAACGCCGAATGCTTCGCCATGGTCCGAGGTGATGATGACAATCGTGTCGTCGCCGACCCCGATCTTCTCCAGTTCGGCAAGGAACTCTCCGACCACGGCATCGGTGTAGAGGACCTCACCGGTGTAGGCGTTCAGCTGGTTCAGGTACATCTCGGGAATTTCAACCGATAGCCATTCGGGCGAGCCGGTGAAGCGGTCCTGCTCTTCCGGCGGCAGGTAGGGGGAGTGGACCTGATAGGTGTGGACGAACAGGAAAAAGGGGTCCTCGCTGTGCTCCTGTATCCATTGGGTTGCGGTTCCCATCGTATCCTCGATGAAGCCGAGTACATGCTGATGGCTGGTGCCATGTTCCTCGCGGTAGTAATCGAACCCGCGTTCGAAGCCGCTGCTGGGAGAAATCATCGCGTTTTCCGTGACGGCACCTGTAAAATAGCCGGCTTCGGCAAAGAGTTGTGCTGCCATGGGGGTTTCGACGTCCAGATGCCGATCCGGGCCCGTGACGTTGTGATTGGCCGGGTGGAGGCCGGTGAAGATGCTCATATGCGAGGCGGTGGTTGACGGATAGGTCGTCATTGCCTTGGCGAAGGTGACGCCCTGGCGACCGAAGGCATCGATGTTCCTTGTCAGGCTGCTCCCATTGCGAACCTGTCCCACGAAATCGCCGCGCAGGGTGTCGAGCGAAATCAGAATCACACTGGGTGGCTTGGCGCCGTCCACTGGACGCGTGAGCAACGGCGACCCAAACAGTGGTGCGATCAGGTTTGCACCTGGTCCTGCTTCGGGTTCCGCTTCGAATCGGAAGATGACTTCTTGCCCGGAGAATTGTCCCAATGCGATGCTGTGTTTCTGCCAGACCGCGGGTTGGTTTGGTCGCAGAACCTGGTCCAGAAGATCGTGGCGCTCGCCCTCGGACTCCACGGCGATCCGGAAGCGAGTGGGTCCGGTCCCGACAGCGACGGCCCGGGGGTTCTGACCTAGATGCACGACGAGCGACTGTGCTTGGGCGATCTCCTGAGGCATGGATCGCCAGACACGTGTGGAGCTGGAAAGCTTTTGCGTATTGACCGTGACCTTGATTGTCTCGTCGGGTTCTCCGGCACCTGGCAACTCGCCTTGCAGGCGGCCGGTTCCTGCGGAAAGCAGCAAGGGGGGCAGGGCGCCATCGTCGAGCAGGTTTCTGGGGTTGCGCACCGATTTGATCAGGGCGGCCTTGCCACGCAGCGATTCCGGTCGTTCCAGGTCCAGAAAAACGGTGCCCTCATTGTCGGTGGTGAGGAGCCCCGCAAAGATCTGTGTGCCACGTGAGCAACCGAGCGCCGGCCGCAGAACGTCACCAACCGCGCACCGGGGGGACTTTCTGGAGCCGACTTCCATGTTTTCCCATAGCCGGACGGAAACGCGTCGCGACTGATCCGAGTCCGAACTCTGCGTGCAGCCGAGCAGCAATGCGGCTGCGGCCAGCATCAGGATCTTGGAAGGCGGATGCACTGTCGGAACATAGGAAACACAGAGCTCCGGGACAACTACCCGGAAACCGCGGGCCGGTGGCCTGTATTTCCACCTCCATGGATTCCCCCGAAAAAGGCTTCCTTTCCGAGCCTCGAGCGCAGAGACTTTTGGTGGACCGCTCTCGGACGGGGCTTGGGGCAAAAATGGCCTTGCTGTCGGCTACCATCATCTCATACGGTCCCGGCATGGCTGATTACACGACCTTCCTCATCGAGAAACGCGGTGCCGTCGACTGGCTGACCTTCAATCGTCCCGAGCGGCGAAACGCGATCAACATCGCGATGGTCGATGAGCTGCGCGACTACTTTGGCTCGCTCTGCGAAGACGAATCGACTCGCATCGTGGTTCTGCGCGGCGCCGGCAAATCGTTCTGTGCCGGGCTCGACATCAAGGAGGCGGGTGGGGACGGAAGAGGTCAGTCCGCGCCCTTCGGGGCAGGAATGGGCTTTCAGGGGTACCTTGCGGAGGTCTATCTCCGGATGAGGCGCTGCCCACAGCCGATCGTGTCTCTGGTTCATGGAGCGGCGTGCGGCGGCGGCTTCTCCTTTGTAATGGCCTCCGACATCCGCATTGCGGGCGAGAGTGCGAAGATGAACGCGGCCTACATCAAGCTCGGACTTTCCGCGTGCGATATGGGATGCAGCTACTTTTTGCCGAGGCTCGTCGGCACGTCGGTCGCTTCGGAGTTGATGCTGACCGGGCGCTTCCTCCATGCCGAGCGCGCTCTGAGGACCGGACTTGTCTCGGAGGTCGTTCCCGACGACCAACTCGAGCAGGCGGCCGCGTCCTATGTCGACGAAATGTTGGCGACGTCGCGGATCGGTCTTCGCATGACGAAAGAAGGGCTCAATCTGAGCATCGATGCCCCCTCGCTCGAAGCCGCGATGGCGATCGAGAACCGAAATCAGCTGATGTGTTCGTCGAGCTCCGAGTTCCGCGACCGGATGAAGGCCTTCGTTTCGGGGTCGTGAGCGGGGTAGGAGCGCCACGTGCCACGGCGCTACCGGGACAGGGCGCCTCCGCTTTCTATTTTTCCCGTTACCCGGTGCCGGGGAAAATCAGGTTTCGATGTCGGCTATCGTCGGCCCGGCCAGATGTGATAGTCCGTTGCCGATGACGCGACTTTCACGACGAGAGGTACTGCGACTCGCGACCGCCCTCGGCCTGCTGCCCATCGCCGCCTGCGGCGATGGCAGTACGGTGGCCGACGGGTCGTCCCTGCCTGAGTACGAATCCTCCGGCGAGCTTGGCCCCGAGGGGCTCTTCTCGCACAGCGTGGCGAGCGGGGACCCGCTCGCGGATCGTGTGATCCTCTGGACGAAGGTGTCCCCCGGACGCGACGGCACGGTCGACGTGTTCTGGGAGATGGCCGAGAGCGAGGACTTCGCCTCCCCCATTGCGGCGGGGTGGTTCCCCACCGACGAGTCACGCGACCATACGGTGAAAATCGACGTCTCGGGCCTTTCGTCCGGCGCGACGTACTACTACCGCTTCCGCGCGCTCGACCGCGCGTCGGCGACCGGCCGCACGCGCACGACTCCCGTGGGCGACGTCGAACGCGTCCGCATGGCCGTTGCCTCGTGCTCGCGCTACAGCTCGGGCTATTTCCACGCCTACCGAGGCATCGCCGCACGTGACGACCTCGACGTCGTGCTGCATCTCGGAGACTACATCTACGAGTACCAGAGCAATGGCCGCGATGGAGAGCGCGCGCATCTCCCCGACCGAGAAATCGTGACCCTCGACGACTACCGGGCGCGCTACGCACAGTATCGGTCCGACCCCGATCTCCAGGAGGCCCACCGCCGCCACCCTTGGGTCGTCGTGTGGGACGATCACGAGTCGGCGAACAATGGATGGCGTGATGGCGCGCAGAACCATCAACCCGACGAAGGCTCCTGGGTCGAGCGCCGACTCAACGCGGAACGCGCCTACTCGGAGTGGCTCCCTATTCGCGACCAGGCCGACGGACGCATCTTCCGTGCCTTCCGGTTCGGCGACCTCGTCGATCTCACCATGCTCGACACCCGACTCTGGGGCCGCTCGGCGTCAGCGGAGGATGCGGCGGATCTCGCAACGATTCGCGATCCGGACCGGACGATCCTCGGCTTTGATCAGGAAGAGTGGCTGGACCTGCAGGTCCGCGACTCGAGTGCGCAGTGGTTCGTCCTAGGGCAACAGGTCGCTATGTCCCAGACCAAAGCGATCGGGCTTCCCAACGCCGAGGGAGGCGGGACGATTTTTAACGTCGACCAATGGGACGGCTACGAGGCCTCGCGCACTCGGTTTTTCGATTCGATCGAACGACACGGACGCGATAACCTCGTCGTTCTGACCGGCGACCTGCACGTCTCGGGCGCCGGCGACCTCAGCCGCGACCCGAACGAGCCTTCTGTCTACGAAGCGGGGACTGGCCGGGGCACTCTGGGCGTCGAGATGCTCACCACGAGCGTGACCTCGCCGAGCACGTCGATTCCGGCAGGGGTCGAGGACATCATCTTCGTCCAGAACCCCGCGGTTCGCTACGTCGAGCTCGATTCGCGCGGCTACCTGGTGCTCGACATCGATCACGAGCGGGCGCGTGGCGAGTGGTACCTCCTCGACGACGTCTGGGCTCAGGAAGCGGTCGAGAGACTGGACGCGGCCTGGATGACGCGAAGCGGCGCCGGCTACATCGAAGAAGCCTAGACTCGTGACCGGATCGGTCGAAATCTCAGGCCTCGCCTGATTTTACGTGCCGGGGCAAACCGACACGCCACCTCCGGGAGGGGCAAAGCCTTCCGAGTCCCTGATCCATCCCTTGACGGCCATGCAGCTTGCGAACATGCCGCCATTGAGGCAGCTGGTTTGGGTCGAGCCGGCGCTACCGAAGTCACTATTGATGTAGATACCCAATTCGGAATACCGCATCATATTTTCCTGCAGGCATTGGTGTCGGGTCTCGAGGTATTCCTGATAGCTGCCACCGGGCTTCGAATACCTGCTGGCGCAGCCCGAAATCGCGACGGCCAGCAACAGGAGCATCATGCCGTTTCCGAATCCTTTTTTCATGATTCTCTATTGTCCGGCTTCTGGCCGTGCCGTCAACTCCATGTCCTCCCTGCCGATTTGCGAGAGGCTCGGACGGCTGGCGCCTCTTCGCGTATGTCTCCGGTCCCGGTGGGAGCAGATTGCACGCACTCCCTGTGCTCCCGGTCGCCCGCGGGGCAACCGGCAGGAATACCGGCGCAGAAGGCTTCCTGATCGGAGTTGCCGCCAAATCATTTGCAATTCCGGCAGGCTGATGAGGGACTGGAAGGAGCGTCCCCGCAACGGGATGCAGGCACAAGAAGGCCGAACAGGTTGAATCAAGGAGACGGAAGATGAAAGCACTCAAATATGGAGCGATCGCGATCCTTGTCTACATGGGCATCGTTTTTACCTTTGAATCCATGCTGGGGATCTTCCAGCCGGAGAGCGAATCGACCATCGTGATTGCGACGGTGGATGCCTCCGGTCAAAAGGAATCGCGGGTCATCTCTCCGGTGTACGATGACGGCACGCTCTATGTCTCGGCCAATCACTGGCCGCGTTCCTGGTATAACCGCGCGCGCGAAAACCCCGATGTCGAGGTCACCGAGAAAGGCACAACACGGGCATATACCGCAGTCCCGGTAAGCGGTGCCGAGGATACTCGCCTGCAGGCAGATTATGCGCACCCACTCTTCTTCCGCATCCTGACCGGCTTCCCGCCGCGAGATTTCCTGCGACTGGACCCTCGCTGAGCGATCATTCGGGCATGAATCGGCTGCTGCGAATCGCTCTCGTCATGCTCGGCGGAGCGGAGATCCTGATCCTCCACTGGGCCTTGCTCGTCGCGCGCGGCGCGGGGCTTTCGCCCGGGACAGCGGCTGTCGGGTTCGTCGTCGCGTTCGTCGCGAACGTTTTTCTCCTGTCGCTGGCACGCAGCCGTGTGCGAGCCAAAGGCCTCGGCCTCGTTTTCAGCCGGATCTGGATTATCGGCAGTATCGCGGCCTTGTGGGCGGGGCTTCTGCTGGCGATATCCTTCGTGGCTCTGGGTCTTGGGCTCCTGGTGGTTGGGCTATTTGTCGACGTGGGCGGCTCGACGTCGTCGGCGTTGCTGAGTATTGGCGGTGGCGTCGCGATCGCCTTTGGCTTCGGGTCGATCCTCTGGGGGTACCTGATCGGACAGCGATGGGTATCGGTGACTCCTGTCGAGCTGCCGATGGCGGGAGTGGAGGGGGCCCTCTCGGGGCTGCGGATCGCCCAGATTACCGATCTTCATATCGGGCCGATGATGCGGGCACCGAAGCTCCGAGGTTACGTCGATCGCATCAACCGGCTCGAGCCCGATCTGATCGTCATCACCGGAGATATTTTCGACTTCGATCCGCAATATATTGAAGAAGGGTGCACGGAGCTGGCGCGGCTGCGCGCCAAGCGAGGCGTTTTTGCGGTTCTGGGCAACCATGATGTCTACACCGGAACCGAGCGCGTCGTGGAAGGCATTCGCGAGCATACCGATATCCGCGTGCTGCGCGACGAGTGGGTCGAGATCGACGTGGACGGCACGCCGATCTGTCTGGCGGGAATCGAGGACCCCGGCGAGGGCTGGCGCGAGAAGGAGTCGGAACATCCCGCGCTCGATGTCCTCGCCCCGAAGATCCCCTCTCATTTACCGCGAGTTCTGCTTGCACACCGCCCGAGCTACTTTGCCCACGCCTCGCGAGCCGGCTTTCAGGTGGTGCTTGCCGGACATACCCATGGCGGCCAGCTGCGCTTCCCCTTTGCCAAGAACTTCAACGTCTCGCGGGTCATCGCCCATCATACCTCGGGGCGGTTCGATATGGACGGCTCGACTCTCTACGTGAGCCAGGGCCTCGGCGTGGCTGGGCTTCCGGTTCGCCTGAATTGCCCGCGCGAGATCAGCCTGATCCGGCTGTTTGACGACAAGCACTGATTGCACGGTTGGCCCTGCGGCTGGTTTTCGAGGAACGATCGACAAAACGATCGGCACCTGAAGCGGGTGCCTATTGGGGATACTGTTCGGCGATCTCGGCCTCGAGGAGGGCTCGGAGTTGGTTTGAGCCAAACCGGACGAGTGGTTTCCCGTTCACGAAGAACTGGGGTGTTTTGCGGACGCCGAGCGAGCGTCCATCGGCCAGGTCCTGCTGGACGATCTGCTCCATCTTTGGGTCCGCGGCGTCCCGGCGCGCCTGGTCAACATCCACGCCGGCGTTCGGCAGGAACTGCCAGATGGCCTCGGGCCTTGGATCATGGTGGCTCGCCCACAAGGGCTGGGTCTTGTAGAGCACCTCGAGCGTCTCCCAATAGCGCCCCTGCTGGCCTGCGGCTTCGAGAGCCTTCACCACCTCTGCGGAGCCTGTGTGGAACGGTGCATAGCGCAGGACAAGCCGGACCCGGCCCGGATTCTCGGCAAGGAGGCTTTTTACGAAGGGGTCGAACGATCGGCAGGTCTCGCAAGCGGGATCAAAGAACTCGACGATCACGACCTTCGCGTCGGCGGGCCCTTTGCTGCGGGAGTGAGGGCGCTCCAGGGGGGAGTCGGCTGCTGTGGCAAGCGCTTCGATGCGATCAGCTTCGGATCCCATGTAGAGCCAGGTGGCGATTCCGAAGGCGAGAGCGAGTCCGACCCCGGCGACCAGAACGATAGTGGATTTTTTCATGAAGACTGTCTCCTCTTCAATTGCCAGAGTAACCCCGTCACCATGGCAAATACGAGCAGCGAGAGCATGGGGATCGAAAGGAAGCCCAGAACCTGTAGCTGCGCCTCGGCACAGGAGACTCCCTGGCGGCAAGGCGCCGCACTTTCGGGGATGACGCCGATCTGCAGGAGCAGGTGATAGAAGGCGATCAAGCCCCCGATGGCAGCCAGTGGCAGTGCGTATCGCACGACACCGGGGTCGTAGGGAAGAAGCCCCCGGAGCAGAATAATGGCCAGAGGGAACATGAAGACCCTTTGTGCCCAGCACAGAGAGCACGGGGGCAGCTCCATGACTTCCGAGAAAAACAGGCTGCCGAGGCTCGCTGTGGTCACCAGCAGCCAGCTGGCGAACAGGATGGCCCAGTCGGGCTCGGTTGGGCTTGCGTCTGTGCTCACATTTACAAGGATAACGGAAGGAGTACCTTGTTGGGTAGAGGAGATCGGCACCGATATCGCCTGATCTGATTGGAGGGTCTTGATTTCGGCTGGCGTTCGCCGTTTAGCTGATCGGCGATGGAGGCGACGGAAAAAGTAGCCGTGATCGGCGCGGGGGCGGCGGGGCTTGCGGTCGCGCGCCAGCTTGCGCTGGAGGGATTCGAGCCCGTGATTTTCGAGGCCGAGTCCCGCCTCGGCGGCACATGGGTTTATACCGAGGATCTGGAATCGGACCCTCTGGGCCGGGATCCCGATCGATATCGCGTGCATACCTCGATGTATGCCGGACTGCGTACCAAC
>CBFHUR010000078.1:0-10406 GCA_965658895.1 Binatia bacterium | reverse complement strand
ATGCGACGAGCATGGCGATCGCAAAGTACTTCAATGTCCTCATGGATTCCCCCTGTTGGTTCGGTCTGAAGCTGTCCGTGTGAAGTGGTCTCCAGATGCACGGCAGCGGAACCCACTCAATACCGCGAACCATAATAAAATCAATGAAAAGGGGGCCACTCCGAAATAAAAAATAGGGTGGTTCTGAATTTTTCCAAAGCGTCTTCGTCGCGCCTGAACTGATCGCCCTTTCGCCCCGGAGCGGAGCTCTGATAGTCGGTGGGGCACCGGGACCGACCGAGGAGGATTTCGCTATGAAGACACACATCAAGACCTGCCCCCTTTGCGAGGCCATGTGCGGGCTGCAGGTAGCGGTCGAGGATGGCAAAGTCGCCTCGATTCGGCCCAATCCCGATGATGTCTGGTCGGAAGGCTACATTTGCCCCAAGGGAGTCGCCCTGGCCGACCTGCACGCTGATCCGGACCGATTGCGTCGGCCGCTGGTCAAAAAAGGCGAATCTTTTCAAGAGGTTAGCTGGGATGAGGCGTTCGCCGCCATCGCCGACGGTCTGGCTCCGATTCGCGAGAAGTACGGCATGGAGGCGATCAGCACTTACATCGGCAACCCCGCGGCCCATAACCATTCGCTATCCCGGATGATCGCGGCCTTTATGCCGATGTCGGGCATCCCGGTGGTTTATTCTTCGGGCACTGTCGATCAATGGCCCAAAAACGTCAGCTCTGCGCTGCTTTATGGGGGAATGTGGACGATCCCGGTGCCGGATGTGGATCGCACGGATCATCTGTTGCTGCTGGGCGCGAATCCGAGTGCGTCGCAGGGCAGCCTGCTGGCGGCCGCGAATCTGCCGGCGCGCCTCGACGGGATTCGAAAACGGGGCGGGCGAGTTGTCGTGGTCGACCCCCGGCGGACAAAAACCGCGGAACGGGCCGACGATTGGGTTCCGATTCAGCCAGGGACCGACGCACTGCTCCTGCTGGCGATCGCGCATACGTTATTTGCGGAAGGCCGCGTTCGTGCGGACGCCTTGCGCGACAAGATCAACGGCCTGTTCGATGTCGAACGTCTGGTGGCGGACTTCTCCCCGGCCGCTGTCGCCGATGCCTGTCGGATTCCGGCAGAAAAGATCGTCGAACTGGCGCGAGACCTCTCGGATGCCAAAACAGCCTGTGTTTACGGGCGTATCGGTACCTGTAATCAGGAATTTGGTACGTTGGCTTCCTGGATTATCGATGTTCTGAACGTCCTGACCGGGAATTTTGACCGCCCCGGCGGCATGATGTTTTCCGATCCTGTGGTGCCTTCCCTCACCACGATGCCGCATCCGGATTTCCCCGGCGGCGCGTACACATTTGGTCGCTGGAAGAGCCGCGTGCGCGGGGCGCCGGAGGTCCTCGGTCAAGTTCCGGTTTCCTGCCTGGCCGAGGAGATCGCGACTCCCGGAGACGGCCAGATTCGCGCCCTGATTACGATTGCCGGAAACCCGGTGGTCAGTGCGCCCGATTGTGGCCGGCTCGACCAGGCGCTGCCGGATCTGGATTTTATGGTCAGCGTGGATAATTGGGTCAATGAGACGACCCGTCACGCGGATGTGATTCTGCCGGGCCAGTCACCTCTCGAGCAGCCTCATTGCGATGATTTGTTGTTGGGCTGGGCGGTGCGCAACCATGCCAAATGGTCGGATCCGGTATTTGCGCCTCCCGCGGGGCAGCCACTCGAGTGGGAGATCCTGCTGAAGCTGGCGGGGATTGTGTCGGGGGCCACGCCCGAGGATGCTGATCCTCAGGTGCTCGATGATCTGTTTTTCACCGGTCTGGTCGGGGCCTTGAGCGAGGCCGAAGGGCATCCGCTTGCCGGCTGTGAGGTGGCCGAGATTGTCGCGGCCACCGAGGGGCGGGGCCCCGATCGGCTTGTCGATCTGATGATTCGCACCGGCCCGCAAGGCGATCGTTACGGCAGCCGTCCCGAGGGTCTCACGCGGGCGCGCCTGGCAGCTTCCCCCAATGGCCTTGATTTCGGCCCGCTCGAGCCACGTCTGGGCGAGGTTCTCCAGACGCCCTCGGGTCGGATGGAGTTGGCTCCCGAGTATATTCTGGGGGATCTGGATCGTCTGCGGCAGCGGATTGCACGCGCGGACGAAGGCCTGGTTCTGGTGAGCCGTCGACACCTTCGGTCCAACAATTCCTGGCTGCATAACGTGCCCAAACTGGTGTCGGGCAAGGATCGTTGCACCTTGTTGATTCATCCCGAGGATGCCGAGCGCTGTGGGGTCGCTACCGCGGCGCAGGCCCGCGTGGAGTCGCGCGCCGGCGCGATCGAGGTGGCTGTGGAGGTCTCCGACGAGATGATGCCGGGCGTGGTGTCTCTGCCGCATGGTTGGGGCCATGATCTCGAAGGCGTGCAGCTCCAGGTGGCCGCAGCCCACGCGGGGGTGAACAACAATCTTCTCGCTCCGGGCGATCTGGTGGACGTTCCCTCGGGCAATGCGGTGGTCAACGGGATCCCCGTGGCGGTCTCGCCGGCCGGAGCTGGCTGAGGACCTCGAGAATTCGCTCGGGCAATAGGTGCGTTCGGGTCCTGATAGGGCTAGCGTAGAGAGATGGACAAGCGCGCGCGGTTTTCGCTCGGCTACTTTCTCTGGATTTTCCTTCTTTTCTGGGTTCTTGAAGGGATTTTCTTCTCGGGGCCGGCGGTCCGGGAGATGGCCTACAGCGACTTTCTCAAGGATGTAAGTGAGGACAAGGTCGCGACCGTCGTCCTGACCCCGCAGATGATCACCGGGGAGATCCGGGCGACCGAAGGCGAGGGCAAAGAACCGCAGGAGGCGACCGATTCGCTCACGGTCGAGGACAAATCGACTCCGTGGAGATTCTCTCCCTCGGCGATCGCGGGATGGTTCGCGTCGGCCGAAGAGGAGGCCAAACAGGCCGAGAAAGATCGCGAGAGTGAAATCGAGCGGCAATTCACCGTGACGCGGGTCGAGGACCCGGACCTGATCGAGTTCCTGCGCGAGAACGGTGTCGAGTTCCGCGGCAAGATCGAGAACAACTTCCTGCGGGATCTCTTCTTCGATTGGATCATTCCCTTCGGTATCCTCTTTCTCATCTGGACGTTTATCATGCGCCGGATGGGTCAGGGCGCTGGCGGGGTCCTGAACGTCGGGAAGAGCAAGGCGAAGGTCTATGACCTTGATGCCGAGAGTCGAATCCATTTTGGCGATCTGGCCGGGGTGGATGAAGCCATCGAAGAAGTCGAGGAGGTCGTCTCCTTTCTGAAAGAACCCGAGAAATACCAGCGGCTGGGTGCGAAACTCCCCACCGGCGTTCTTCTCGTCGGCCCACCGGGAACGGGAAAGACCTTGTTGGCCAAGGCCGTCGCCGGTGAGGCCGCGGTGCCTTTCTTCAGTCTTTCCGGATCCGACTTTGTCGAGATGTTCGTCGGCGTAGGCGCCTCTCGCGTGCGTGATCTCTTCAAGGACGCGGCCGAGAAGTCCCCTTGTATCGTGTTCATCGACGAACTCGACGCGATCGGGCGGGCCCGTGGGGGACGCAATGCGTCTCCGATGGGAGGCTTTGACGAGCGCGAGAATACCCTCAACCAGCTTCTCGTCGAGATGGATGGCTTCGATGGGCGCACCGGCATCGTGATCATGGCGGCCACCAACCGGCCGGAGGTTCTGGATCGGGCGCTTTTGCGGCCCGGGCGTTTTGATCGTCAGGTGCTTGTGGACCGTCCCGATCGAGAGGGGCGCATTTCCATTTTCAAGATTCACTCCAAACAGTTGAAGGTGGATGCGCGCGTCGACTTTGAGCGGCTCGGTGCGCAGACCCCGGGATTTGTGGGTGCGGACATCGCAAATATCTGCAACGAGGCGGCTCTCCTGGGTTCCCGCAATGGGCACCAGGCCATCCAGATGTCCGATTTTCAGGATGCGATCGAGCGCGTGATCGGGGGACTCGAGAAGAAGGGTCGCCTGCTCAACGAAAGCGAGCGAAGGCGCGTGGCGTATCACGAGACCGGGCACGCGTTGGTCGGCTACTTCACACCCGGTGCCGATCCGGTCGAGAAGGTGTCGATTGTGCCGCGTGGTCGGGGCGCTCTGGGCTACACACTGCAAGCACCCACCGAAGATCGTTTCCTGATGACCAAGGACGAACTTCTGGGCCGGATCCGAACGCTGCTCGCCGGCCGGGCCGCCGAGCAGACTGTGTTTGGCGATATTTCGACGGGAGCATCGGATGATCTCGAGCGGGCCAGTCAAATGGCCCGCAACATGCTCACGGTCTATGGCATGTCGACGCGGCTGCCCAACCTCTCTTTGGTGGAGTCGGGGGGCGAGAGTTTTCTCGGCTTCGGCCCGCAGCAGTCCGAGCACTCCAACGAGATGTCTCGAGTTCTGGGCGAGGAGCATCTCGAGATCCTGAAATCTTGTTACGACTCCGCGCTGGCTCTCCTGCACGAGCATCGCGACCACCTCGAAGCGGTTGCCGGGCTCTTGCTGGAGCAGGAGAAGATCGACTCAAGCGACCTGCAGGCGCTTCTCGGGCCGCGCCCCGAGCAACCGTAAGCTCCGCTCAATTCGACGGAGGGCGTTTGGCAAGCTTGCGCTGCAGCGATCGGCGGTGCAGGCCCAGGCGCCGAGCAGCTTCGGAAATATTGCCGCCACAATCGGCGAGCACGCGTTGGATATGTTCCCATTCCGCGCGGGCCAGCGATGGTGCCGATTCCTCGGCGGGCGTCTCGAGGGCGCCGTCGAACGCGGCCAGAACATCGTCTGCATCTGCCGGTTTGGGCAGGACATTTTCCACCCCCGCACGGATGGCATCCACCGCGGTTGCCATGCTGCCATAACCGGTCAGCAAGAGGAGGCGAGTGTCCGGATACTTCTCGGCGAGTGTCCGGATGAGGTCCATTCCCGAGCTTTCCTGCAGGCGCAAATCGATCACGGCGCGCGAGGGTGGGTGTTGTTCGGCGATTGCCAGAGCCTCCGTCGCATTCTCGGCGCCAACGGCATCGAAGTCTCGGTCGGCGAGGGCTCGCACCAGGCGCGTCCGCATCAAATGGTCATCGTCGACGACAAGGATGGATTCTTTCATGATCGAATCGCCTCGATGGCTTCGAGCGGCAGGCGGAGGGTGGCGGTTGTGCCGCTGCCGGTCTCGGATTGGATTTTCAGAGATCCGTCGAGGCGCTCGACGACCGAGCGAGCGAGAAACAAGCCGAGGCCCATGCCTTCACCGTCAGGTCTCGTGGTGAAGAATGGCTCGGTGGCGCGGCGCTGGACCTCCTCGCTCATGCCGCATCCCTGATCGGTGACCTGAATGTTCAGATCGTCGTCATCGCGGTGGCAAATAATCTGGACAACGGTGTTTCGAGAAGAGGCCTGCAGGGAATTGCGGGCAACGCTGCGCAACGCCTGCCCAATCGCTTCTCTGGGAAGGCTGACCTGGCTTGCGGCAACCGAATCGCTCATCTGCATCTGGATGCGCGTGCTTTCCGGCATCTCCAGAAGGGCGCTTTCGAGGAGTTCCCGCACGCTGCAGCTGTCGAGGCGCCCGCTGATCGGGTCCTCGCTGCGGGCACTGAGGCGGGCCAGAATCCCTCGGCACCGTTCCACTTCTTCGCGAATGAGTTGTGCATCTTCCCTTGGGCCGTCTTTCTCTGCCCGGGCTGCGAGGCCGCGTTCCAATTCCTTTGCCGCAATCGCAATCGTCGATAGAGGTGTTGCGAGTTCGTGTGCCGCACCTGCGGCCAGAGTTGTGAGCGCGGCCAGTCGATCGGCGCGAGCTGCCGCATCGCGGGCAGCCGCCAATTGCTGGCTGCGGTTTTGCAGAATCCTCTGGATGCGGTTGCCGAAATACGCGATGAAACCCGCGCCCAATGTCAGTGCGAGCCACATTCCCTGCAGATGGAGATCGCCGCTCATGGACATATGGTGCTGGTGTTCTTCGTTGCCGAGAAACAGGAAGGCAAAACAGAGCGTGGTCAACCCGACGAGGGCCCAGACCCAGGCTGGACGCAGGATGATTGTCGCGAGCGCGATGTTGACCAGATAGAGCGTCGAGAAGGGATTGGCAGGTCCGCCGCTCAGGGCCAGAAGGGCCGTGAGGATGACGATGTCGAGTGCCATGATGGTCGCGATTTGCGAGGCGCCGGTGGGCCGTCCGGCTCTCTTCCACCCCAGCAGCAAGAGGTTGGATGCCGCGCCGAGGCCGACAAGCCCAAGCAGGTTGGCGGTGGGAATCTGCATGTCGAGTAGGCGCGAGGCGATCAGAATGCTGATGGCCTGGCCGCCGGCCGCCGCCCAGCGAAGCCGGACCAACCACGAGAGGTCCAGGTCACGTTGTCCTGTCTCGGAACCGGGCGAGAGATCCATCATTTCGGCAGTATGGACAATCTCGGCACCAAGCTCTAGCCCGAGGTTTGTCCGCAGGCGCGTGCCTGCGTCAGGAGTTCCTCGAGTTCGGCCGGATCAGAGCCTTCATGCCGTGCTACAAAGCGCCCCTCGGCATCAAGGAGGACTGTGGCGGGAAGGGCTCGGATGTCGAGGGCGGCAAAGGCCTCGGAGGGATTCGCCTGCCAGCCGATCAGGGCGGGTTTGCCGAGAGTTTCCTGCAGCCAGACGCGAGCATCCTCGAGGTTTCGGTCCACAGACAGGCCCACCACGACGAGATCGGATGTCGACGGGTTCGCTGCCAGATCGTTGACCGCAACCAGGGTGGTGCGGCAGGCGCTGCACCAGGTCGCCCAGACGTCGATCAGGACGGGACGTCCCCGCAAGGCCGCGAGATCCGTGGAAGCGCCTTCCAGGGTTTGTGCGGCGAGCTTGACGGGTTCGGTATCGGGTTGGGGGCGACAGGGAGCATCGGCTTCGGCAGCGTCTTCAGCACCGGCACTCCCTGCGAGGCAGAGCACCACAAAAATCGCCCACCAGGTGCGGTGGACTCGGATACCGGTGCGGGTCAGAATTTCCATGAGATCGCGGCGCGCATCCGCCAGTCGGGAACGATCTGCAGAGAGGTTTCATGACGAAATACCGGAATTTCGCCTTGAATCTCCAAGCCGAGTTGGCTGCCGATGCGTCCGATCAATCCAGGGCCTGCATAGAGGTAGGTAAAGGCGGTGTCCGATAGTCGGTTCCCGGCCTGAGTGTCCTGTCCTTTGGAATCCCCCCCAAAGATGGCCTGGAGTGCGACCGCGCCATTGTTTTCGAGCCAGAGGTAATAGCCCAAACTGCTCCCGAAAGAGAGTTCGTTTGCGAATTGATATTGGTAGGCGCCCTTGGTGTAGAGCGTGTATTGGATGTTCGCGCCCGCAAGGAACCGATCCCAGGTCCCGAAGAATTCCGCACCGATGATGCCGTTGACGTTACCGGTCCCGAACGCAAGGTCATGGCCGTGGATGGCACTGCTGTTCTCGGGGTCCAGGGAATGAGGTGCCCCGGCATGACTCGGCCGCTCGAAGGAAAATTCTTCCTCAATTTCGTTCTTCTGTAATTCTTCCGCGAGAAAGCGGGTGCTTCCGGTAGGTGCGGTGATGCCGCCGAAGCCTGACAAGCGCAGCAGCCCGCGCTCATTTTGCCAGGAGAGGGCTCGGATCCGCCCGAGAATCGAGATGTCCCCGATGCCGGTCTTCGATTGTTCCTGAATCGCGCCATCGTAGCGTCGTCGCCAGGACCGGTGGAGGATGGGCAAGGCGATCTGAGCGTCGATCCAGTCGGTGAACCGCCAGCCGGCAACGACCTGCGTGATCGAGCTGTCGAGAAACTCGCCGGCCGGGTTGGGGACCTTTTCTCCGGCATCCATCACGGTCCCGAAACTGGTAAATTGCTCGGAGACGGCGATCCGCGGGCCGAGACGCAATTCGCCGAGCTCCTCGATGGTGTAGACGGCACAGACGTCGCAGGCCAGAGCGGATCTGGTCTGGAATCCGCCGAGGATCGCTAGGCAGAAAACAGCGATCGGCCAATGGATGGAACGGTTTTTCAGCACCTCTTCAGCCTAGCAGGCACCTGCAAAAGGGGGATGCGGCAACTCGTCGCAGGTACGCCGGCTGTCAAGTGGACAGGCAGCCTCGCAGGTGGCACGATTCCTCCAGTTTGACTGCCCCTACCGCCATTCCTCTGCGCGCGCGCCTGACCGCGGTCGCAGGTTTCCTGATCGGGGCGGGAACCCTCCTCGGTCTGCTGTTTTGGCAGGGGTTGCCCGAGGTGGCCGAGGCGTTGGCTGTGGCAGGTTGGGGGCTTGTTCTGGTCGCTGTCTATCACGCCTTGCCGATGGGGCTCGATGCTCTCGGTTGGTGGCGGCTCTTTCCAGTCGACGAGCGCCCCGGATTTCCGAGGATTCTTCTCGATCGGTGGATGGGGGAATCCGTCAATACGCTCTTGCCGGTGATGCAGATCGGTGGGCCCGTGGTGCGGGTACGCATGCTGATGCGCGGGGGGACTCCGGGGCCTTCGGCCGGAGCCAGCGTGGTGGTGGATGTCACGCTCCTGGTGCTCAGTCAGATTGTATTTACCGTCCTGGGCATCGTGCTTCTGGTCCTGGTGCTCGGAGGCGCGGGATTGGTGGGCCCCGCGGTCGCAGGCGTGACGGCGATGGCCGCGGCGATCTCGGCGTTCTTTCTCCTCCAGCGCCGAGGTCTTTTTGGCCGGATTGCGGGCCCTTTGGCCAAATTCGTCGGGAGTCCTGCGCTGGCGTCGGCCGCCGATGGTGCCTCGAGCCTGGATCGCAAGATCCTCGATTTTTACGCCGATGGAGCCGCTTTGCGCGGTTCGTTCCTCTTTCATTTGACGGGCTGGATCGTGGGGACCGGAGAAGTCTGGTTGGCCTTGTATTTCCTTGGCCATCCCGTCCCTCTGGTCACGGCCATGTTGCTCGAATCGCTGGGGCAGGCGGTGCGTGCCGGCGCATTTGTCGTTCCCGGTGCCCTAGGCGTGCAGGAGGGAGCCTTCATGCTGCTCGGCCGGGCGTTGGGGATTCCCCCGGAAACCGCGCTGGCGCTGTCTCTGAGCAAACGGTGTCGTGAACTGTTATTTGGACTACCGGGTCTGGTTGTCTGGCAATTTTCCGAGGCAACCGGTTTTCTGAAGCAGTTCCGAGGAAACTCCACCGGACCCGACGGGGAATGACGAGGCCGAGTGGCCCTATGCTGGTAAATGCACTAAACCGAGGCGGCCGTGCGGTGAAGCCTCTCCTGACACTGGATCCGGATCGTCTGGTGGCCGCCGCCATGCGCAAGACGCGCCTGGAGGACTTCGGAGGCGACGAGTTTCGCGAGCCGTTGGACCGGTTGGTCGAATCGCTGGACCAGGAAGCACAATTGTCCCTGTTCGGGCGGATTGTCGCCCGCAAGGATCTCGGCAGGCTTCTCGCCAGTCGGCTGCGCATGGTGGAGGACCGTCGCCGGCACCCCGAAATCGCTGCCGAGAAAGTCCTCCGTCCGCTCATCATCACCGGCTTCCCGCGAACCGGGACCACGATCCTCCACGCCATCCTGGCGCAGGATCAGCGCCACCGCTTCCCGCTGACCTGGGAAACGATGTACCCATCACCCCCCCCACGACGGGCGAATTATCATCGGGACCGCCGCATCGGCCTTTCGGCCGGGCAGTTGTCCCTGATGAATCGATTGTCTCCCGAGTTCAAGCGGATCCACCCCATCGGCGCTCAATTGCCTCAGGAGTGTCTGGTCCTCTCGAGTATCGGATTCGAGAGCTACCAATTCCAGACGATGTACAACGTCCCGGGCTATCAAGCCTGGCTCGACCAACAGGACCTTCGTCGGTCCTACGAAGACCATAAATTCTTTTTGCAGAATCTGCAGTGGCGTTGTCCGGGCGATCGCTGGGTGCTGAAAGCCCCCGCACATGTCTTTGGCTTCGACGCTCTTTTTGCCACCTATCCGGACGCCGGGGTGGTGATGACCCATCGAGCACCCGGAGAAGTGATTGCTTCGCTCTGCAGTCTGACCGCGGTCCTGCGCGGTGCCTTCAGCGACGATGTGGATTCTCATGCTGTGGGCCAGGAGATGACCGAGCGATTTGCCAAGGGAATGCACGTGGCGCTGGAGGCCCGGGACTCCGGTCGTGTTCCCGCTGACCGCTTTCTGGACGTCGATTATCGGGAATTGGTACGCGAGCCGCTCGGTGTGGTGCGAAAGATCTACGACCATTTCGGTATCGAATGGTGTCCCGAGGCAGCCGAGCGCATGTCGGACTTTCTCGCGCAGAACCCCAAGGACAAGCACGGAAAGCATAGCTACACCCTGGAGCGATTCGGGCTGGATCGTGCGCGGGAAGAAGAGCGCTACCGTACTTATGCGGAGCGGTTTGATCTCTGAGGGCCAAGAGCTGACGCATGCTCACTGTTTTCATCAATGACCTTCGGATCCTGCTGCGCGACCGCTG
>CBFHUR010000077.1:0-10723 GCA_965658895.1 Binatia bacterium | reverse complement strand
CGCATCATAGGCGCTGATAAACCCGCGTACGCCGAATTCCGCGCCGCCATTGCCGATCATGACTTTGCCACCCAGGACGCGCGGGGCGCCGGTGATCGTATAGGGCAGCTTCGGGTCGACAGTGGCCGTCTCCCACAGGACGTTGCCGGTTGCCGCATCAAGCGCGATCAGACGTCCGTCGAGCGCGCCGACATAAACCTTGCCCTCCCAGACAGCCACGCCCCGATTGACCACGTCGCAACAGGTATGCAGCGATTTTTGCTTGTCGACTTTCGGATCAAAACGCCATAGCTCGCGTCCGGTACGCGCATCCAATGCGACGACAATGCTCCAGGAAGACGTTGCGTAAAGAATTCCGTCAACCATGATCGAGGTGGCTTCCACGCCACGGTCGGTGCCGAGGTCGTAGGACCAGGCCAGACCCAGATCGGCGACAGTCTTCGTGTCGATCTGGGCCAGCGGGCTGTAGCGCTGTTCGTCATAGGTGCGGCCATGCGACATCCAGTTGCCCGGCTCGCTGTCGGCCTTGATGATTCTGCTCGTATCGACCTGCGCAATCCTGGTTGGCGCGGCCTGCTTGTTATTCCCGGTTCCGGGCGCGCTCGGGGTGGATTTGTAGCAGCTTGCTGCGAGCAGCAATGCGACAACGAAAATAATGGAAGTCTTTTTCCCCGGTTTCATATGAAGTGCTCCATGCGCTCGGCGAAGTCGGCAACAGGCCGCTCCCTTCCCGTGGTGATAGGTCAATCCGCTAGGACTGTTCAAGCGAATACGGGATCTCGCGAGAAGAGTTCGGCATGTTTCGCCCTTGCTTGTCGCGCGCTTTCGGTCAGCTCAGGAATGCCGCTACCTGAGCGGAGTCAAGGTATTCATCGATGCGGGTAATTTTGCCACCTTCGTCGAAGTGCAAAAGGATGCAGATGTCGAGGACGATCTCTCGCCCATCTTCTCGGGTCATCCGCACGTCGTGCTGCTCGACGACAGCTTGCTCGCCAAGGATACGGCGAGGGTTTTCGTAGCCGAAGGACTTCAGCGATTCGACAAGGCCGCGCATCGAGGTCAGCAGGGTCCGCGCGTCGACATCTTCGCCGGAGATGTTCTGCCTCGCCCGGCCATCGGGGTGTACGCGTTCCAATGCGTCGGCCCAATCCCGCCGAGTGATCGCGGCAAAGAAATCTTGCGTCAATTTTTCCAATGTATCGGGTGTCATCTGCTGTTGCCTCTATTGTTGACCGTGTTGTTGCTGCCGGTATTGGGGCTGCTGTGGCGCCTGCGGTCTGGTTCAATCCAGATAGCCAAGGCGTCGGAGACGTTCGGCAAGTTCCGGAGAAATGGTCGCGTCTTGAGTCTTCTCGGGCGAATCGGGAGCCTCTTTTTGCAGGTAATCCAAAATTGCCGCTCGCAATCGGTTGAATACTGCGGGGAAGGCTGCCGAGACATTGACGCTTTCCTGGGGGTCTTCCTCGAGATCAAAGAGCATCCACTTTTCGGTTTTGGTCGGAGAAAATGCTTTTTGGTCAGAACGAAGGCCGGGGAAATAGATCAATTTGAAATGGTCCTGGCGTGCGGCGATCAGACGGTGATTCTTGGCAGACTGAATAAAAACAGGAACGCTCGGAGCTGCCAGGTTGTTCAACTCCCGGCTGAGGTCGCGACCGTCGACGGCGTCGTTGGCTTCGAGGCCGAGGCCGGCGCGTATGGTCGGCAGGATATCGACAAGACTCACATTGGTGTCGCGCACGGCAGCGGCGGGTATTTTCCCCTTCAGTCGGAAGGCAAGAGGTACGTTGGCGGTGGGTTCGTAGACGTGCAGGCCATGCTGGAAATGGATCTCTTTCTCTCCCAGATGTTCGCCGTGGTCGGCGGTGATCAGGACGAGGGTGTTGTTTTCCAGCCCGAGCCTTTCGAGTTCGCCCAGCACTCGACCAATCATGCGATCGGTCCATCGAACTTCGGCCCGGTAGCGTTGTCGGTATTGGGCTGTGCCCGGACGATTTCGCAGCGCCTGGTACTTCGGGATGATGTTCTCGCCGAAATTCGACTTGCCTACCGGAAGTTTGAGATCCGTGAGCCCATCTTTTGCGGGAACTTCCTGGCGAATCGGCGGCGGTGCCGAGAAGTAGGGGCCATGGGGGTCCATGAAGTGGAGCCACAGGAAGAATGGCCGGTTCTGATCGCGCTGCCGGAGCCATTGGATCCCGTCCTTGGCGATCTCCTTGTCCAGAGAACCCAAATAAGAACTGGTCGTGGCAGCATTTTCGAACCCGCGATGAAATCCTCCTTCTTCGCTCAATAACCCGTTGGCGATAAAGGCTGCCGATGAGTAGCCGGATTGCGTCAGGATTTGCGCGAGGGTCGCATGCGAGCGGGAGAGTGTATGCGGGTTGGCTTCCACGCCGTGTGTCTTCGGGTACACTCCGGTGAGAAGCGAAGCGACGGCGGGGCGGGTTGCGGTCGCTGTTGTGCTGGCCGCCTTGAATCGCGTCGCCTCACGGGCGAACTTGTCGAGGTGGGGCGTGAAGCTGTCGCTCCACCTGCCGGTCCATCCGGTATGGTCCTGGCGCATCGTATCGATCGAAATCATCAGGATGTTGGGAGGTTCACCCTCGGCATTGCGCATCCAACCTTCGTCAATGGTTGTCGGATCGGTCTGAGGTGTGGTTGTGCAGGCGCCCAGGAGCAGTATGCACAACAAACGAGCCCCGCATCTCATTGCGAAGTGGCCTTCCGAATCAACCCTTCCTGAACGACCGAAACGGCGAGGGCGCCGTCTTTTGTGAAGATCGAACCACGGGCCAGTCCGCGGCCCTGGGAAGCCGTCGGGGTATCCTGGTCGTAGAGCAGCCATTCGTCAGCACGGAAAGGCCGGTGGAACCACATGGCATGGTCAAGGCTCGCCATCTGGATCTCGGGATTTTGAAAGGTGCTCGCATGAGGGAGAAGGGTGGTGTCGAGAAGGGTCATGTCGGAGAGGTACGTGAGGATGCAGGCGTGCAGAACCGGTTCGTCGGGCAAGACGCCGTTGGCGCGCACCCATACCCGGTGGCGTGGGGGCAGCGGACGGGCGCGGTCCGCCGGCTTCCAGTCGAGATAGCGGGTGTCGATGGCCCGCGGTCGGTCGTACCAGTCGCCCATTTTTTCGCGGTAGGGCGCCCAGCGGGTGCGGAAGTCGTCCAGGGATTCCGGCTCGGGAATTCCTTCGGGCATCTCGAACTGGTGGTCATAGCCGGACTCGGGGATATGAAACGAGGCAGAAAGGTTGAAGATCGGTCGTCCGTGCTGGATCGCGACCACACGTCGGGTGGTGAAGGATCGTCCGTCGCGCTGCCGGTCGACCTCGTAGACAATCGGCGTGGTGGGATCGCCGGGCCGCAGGAAGTAGGCGTGCAATGAGTGAATATGACGCTCCGCCTCTACCGTGCGCGATGCGGCAACAAGAGCTTGCCCGGCAACTTGTCCGCCGAATACTCGCTGCAGGTCGATGTCCGGGCTCAGTCCACGAAAAATATTGACCTCGATATCTTCGAGATCCAACAGGCCGACCAGTTCATCTACAGCGTCTTGCTCCATCCCGGGAGTGTCGCATGCCGAGTTGTCGGGCGAAAGGAGGGTTCGGCGTCGACGATCTGCCTTTGGATTTGCCTGCGGATCTGCACGCAGATTCCTTTGTCAGACGAGCGGTGGCGGGTTAGAGTTCTGGCGAGGAGAAGCGATGAAGGCAACGATTCTGGAGGGCTGCGGCGTCGAAATCACGGACCTGGATCTGCGCACCATGAACGATCAGGTGGCCGATGATGTGCGTGGGCTTTTTGCCCAGCATGGTCTGGCGTTTTTTCGTGATCAATCGCTGCGCGAGCAAGATCATATCGAATTGGCCGCGCGCTTCGGCTCGATCAATATCAATCGCTTCTTTCCCGCACATCCGGACTTTCCCGAGATCGCGATGGTCGCCAAGGAGCCCGAACAGAAAGACAATATTGGTGGGGGTTGGCACACCGACCACTCCTATGATTTCGAGCCGGCCCTGGGGTCGATTCTTGTCGCAAGGGAACTCCCCGCAGCCGGTGGAGACACCTGGTTTACCAGCATGTACAAGGCCCACGACGCGCTCTCCGAGGGGTTTCGCGAGATGTTGTCGGGCTTGCGCGCGGTTCATTCTGCGCGGCATATTTTTGGCAGCAAAAGCCCGGGCAGCGACGTTAAGGGAGAGACCGGTATCAGCAATGCCGAGGCCGCTGACGCGCTGGCGGATCCACGCCATCCCATTCTGATCGAGCACCCGTTAAGTGGTCGCAAGGCCCTGTTTGTGAACCCGGGCTTTACCGTCGGTATTGACGGCTGGAGTCGTGATGAGTCGAGGGTACTTTTGAAGTACCTCTACAAGGTTGCGATGGAAGAGTCCTTCGTGACCAAATTCCGGTGGCGTCCGGGGTCGGTCGCTTTCTGGGACAATCGGGCGACCTGGCATTGGGCGCAGAATGATTATGCCGGCATGCGTCGGGTGATGCACCGCATTACGGTGGAAGGCGGCCCGATCGGTCCTGCATAAGGAATCGATGGAGATCGATGGCGATCGGGCTCGGCGGGGCGGATCCAGTCTGCCAGGACCGTATGGGCGGCAGATTTTACAAGCGATCCGGCGACGCATAGAACAGGGATCATGAGGAATAGTACCCTGATGATGGCCGTGGTCGCCGTTCTTTTGGCTGGTTGCTCCGATAGCCACGATGGCGTCGCCGAGCCGCCGTGTACCGGGAATCTGGTCAACCGGGACAGCGATGTCTGGCATATTCATGACCCGGCCATCGCCAAGGAAAACGGAAGTTATTATATTTATTCCTCAAGCGCGTTGGGTTCGTTCTATCGATCCGAGGATATGCGCACCTGGAGCGAAGCTGGGCGGCTCTTCGAGGCGCTCCCGGATTGGGCTTATGAAGAACTGATCACGCCGGACCATATCGGCTCGCCGGACATCGCCTACTATGACGGACAGTGGGTTCTGTATTATCAGAGCCATATCGGCGGGACCTGCAATGCCGGAACCGCGGTGATGACCAATGTGACGCTTGATCCGGAGAATCCTGACTTTGAATGGGTCGACCATGGTCTGCTCTTGCGCTCCACGCCTCTCTACGAGGGTGTCGATATTATTTGCGGTGAGGATGAGGCCTGGTTCAATGCGATTGATCCGACTCTTTTCATCGATGTCGACGGAAGGCCGTGGATGGTCTTTGGCTCAACGATCGGGGGCATCCAGTTGGTCGAGATTGATCCACAGACCTTCCGACCCACGCAGCATCCGCGAGATTTCATCATGCTGGCCGCGCGCGATTATTTGTTGCCCGACCCGATCATCGAGGCCCCCTACATCATTCATCGGGACGGATGGTATTACCTTTTTCTTTCCCACAATCGTTGCTGCCAGCGTGAGAACACGCAGTACAAGATTCTGGTCGGGCGTTCGCGCGACCTGAAGGGGCCCTATGTGGATCAGGAGGGAACGCCTCTCCTGGAGGGTGGAGGTACGGTTCTGATCGAGCGGGAAGGAACGATGATCGGAACGGGTCATGCCGATGTCTATTCGGAGGGTGGTTACGATTATCTGGTGCATCACGCCTATGAGTCCGAGCGCGGTTACGAATCGATCCTGAATATACGCCGCATGAATTGGGACGAGGAAGGTTGGCCGTCGGCCTGCAAGGCTGACTCCTGATCGGCTTGGCTATTGCCGGCAAGCCCCGGCGGGTCTCTGATTTCAGCTCTTCTTTTTTCGCGCCGCTTCGGCCGTGACCCGAGCGATGCTCGGGTGTGCGGCCAATCGGGCCAGGCACTCCTGGATGGCCGGATCATCGGCCAGGAGATCGACACCGGCGACAGCTTGCGCGAGGCCGCTCGCAGTTCCCAGACAGTAATAAAGATAGAAGTCTGCCAGCGTCAGTTCGCTGCCGGCAGCAAACGGGGCTCCCTGGAAGAGCTTGCGGACAGCAGCCATGCCCTTGGGCAGATCGGCGCGGACCTGTTCCTTGGTCTCCTCGCTTACCGGGGTGCCGAAGAGTAGCTCCGGCAGGCAGCGACGAGCCACCAACTCCACATCGAGCTTGCAGTGACAACAAAGCTCCATCACCTTGCCGGCAGCAAACGGATCATCAGGAAGCAGAGCGGGTTCCGGGTAGGCGCGCTCGAGAAAGCTGGTGATGGCAAGCGACTCGGACATGTATTTTCCGTCGACTTCGATGTAGGGCATTTTTCCCATCGGCGACTTGCCCAGGTAATCTTCGTCCTGAGAGGGCGGGTGCTTTACTTCTTCGAACTCGATGCCTTTTTCCACCATGACGGCCTTGGTCAAGCTGTAGTAGTTGCTGAATCGTAATCCCGAAATCTTGATCATCGCTGTCTCCTTGGTGGCGGGTCCCTTGCCCCGCCGGGCAAAACTATCGACCCGACCGAGTTCTGGCAACTGGTCGCGTCTGCCCAAGTTGCGGGACAGCCCCGGATCCGTTTCCCGTCGCTCGTTGGCTCCGCTGAGTAGACATCGCGGGAAGAAACGGTAATTTTTGTCTCCATGAACACCCAACCGAAGAGGAAGCCGCGAATATGAGCTTGCATCCGATTGAGGCCTCACCGTTGCAGGCGCGACGCGAGAGGGTTTTTCTCGTTCTTGCCGGAATGTTCCTCGGAACCTTGTCGATGCTCAATATCCTGGGCCTGCTTCGCTTCATTTATATCGGCTCGATGGATACTGCTTCGTTCGGGACGCTGACCTTCGCGGTCGCTGTGGGCGTTCTTCCGTATCCATTGACGTTTTTGTGTACCGATTTAATTTGCGAACTCTATGGCCGGGCGCGCGCGAACGCCGTTGTCTGGACTGGTGTTGCCTTGAACGTTTGGGTGGTCTTCATTCTCTGGCTGGGCGGGATCCTGCCAGGCTTCGAGACCATCGATCCGCTCAACAGCCTGCCTGTTCCGGATGAGGCGGGGCGCTTGCCGGTCTTCTTCGAGGTGCGACGGTTCGCTTTCGGCGCGGTGCTGGCGTCGATGGCGGCCTATATCACAGCCCAGTTTACCGACGTCTATATGTTCCACTTTTGGAAAAAGCTGACCAACGGCAAGCATCTCTGGTTACGCAACAACGGCTCGACGATGGTTAGTCAGTTGGTGGACAGCACGGCGGTGATCCTGATCACCTGGTCGATTGGTGGACTCGAGGCGATCATTACCGAAGAGACGCCGCTCGCTGTCCAGCTCGGTGTGCTGATTTTCACAGGCTATATATTCAAGTTCAGTTGCGCGCTGATCGACACGCTGCCGTTCTATTGGCTTACGGCGCGGCTGGGCCGATACCTGGAGATCGACCCGCGGGCCGGATACGGCGACAAATGAGGCGCTGATCCAGCGCGCCTCAAGCAGGGGTGCTGCCGGTCCCTCAATTTTCATGATTGGAAATTTCGAATTTCGGTTGCCATGGTTGGATCCATGAAGATTCAGAATCGCGTGACGGAAATGACAGGGACCGACTACCCGATTATTCAGGCGCCCATGGGCTGGATTGCCCGCGCGCAGCTCGCGTCGGCGGTCAGTAACGCCGGTGGTATGGGGATTATCGAAACGTCTTCCGGAGAATTCGACAACATCAAGCTCGAGGTCGAAAAGATGCGCGACCTGACCGACAAGCCATTCGGCATGAATGTCGCTCTATCCTACGTGAAGGGCCAGAATTTCATCGAATTCGTCATCGATCAGGGAATTAAATTCGTCACCACATCTTCGGGGAGTCCGAAGGTTTGTACGGCAGCTTTTCAGGAGGCCGGCATCAAGGTTTTTCATGTCGTGCCGACGCTGGCGATGGCCGAAAAAGCGATCGAGGCGGGTGTCGATGGTCTCGTGGTTGAAGGCGGCGAGGGTGGTGGCTTCAAGAACCCGAGTCCCGTTTCCACAATGGTTCTCCTGCCCTTGATTCGGTCCAAATTCGACGGCCCGATTATCGCGGCCGGGGGAATTTCTGATGGAATTTCCATGGCCGGTGCATTCGCCATGGGTGCCGAAGGGGTCCAGATGGGGACTCGAATGCTTTCTTGCGCCGAATCACCGGTCCATGAGAATTGGAAGCAGGCTGTGCTGGACGCAAAAGAGACCGGAACCGTTTTTCTGAATCAGGAGTCTCGTCCCGCGCTGCGAGCGCTGCGCACCGAGCGAACCGGTTCATTGGCGCCTCTGGGGAAGTTCAACGTCATGGAGCATATGGCATCGCTGCAGGACCTCTACTTCGGCGGAGATATGGAGGCTGCGATCCCCCTCTCGGGGCAGGTTTGTGGCCGAATCGACGAGGTTCTTTCTGCAGAGGAAGTCGTGCGTGGCACCATGGAAGAGTTCCACCGTACCATCCGCAATCTGGCAGAGGCCTACGCTTCCTGAGCTGGTCGGGATGGACGGTTCTCGATCTTTCGCGCTTGGTACGATTTTCCTGAAGGTCGGGCCTAAAGCGACGGAAGCTGGTTCAGTTCCCGCGCGACTTCGTATAGATCGCCTAGTCTCTGGAAGTCCACCGTCAGGAAATTGGGCAACTTGTCCATTTCGGCTTCGCAGGCGAGCGCTCTCTCCCGCAGCAGCGGGTTGAAGTTGACGCTCTCCGCGAGCGTCGGCGACGCGAAGGGATTGGTCAGGAAGTGGTTCAGGATAAATAGAGAATTTGCGATGGATCCCCGATTTGCCGCGCACGATGCGACGCTTTCAAATTGTGACGCTGCAGTGAACGAAAAATTGGTTTCCACAGCATGGCTCCAGACATAATGGTGCCACGGCTCGGAGGCACCCGAGTCGTCGGTAAAGATGATCAGTCGCTTGTCCATCTGGATCAGCTCTCGCAAAGTCGGCCATGCTCCAGATCCGTCATGCACGTAGGCATGGTCGAGCAGCCCGCTGGCCGTGGAGTCTGCGGCCATATCCGCCTCATCAATATAGGTCTCCCAGATAATGGAGAGGACCTCATGCGGGTGGTTGTCCAGCCATGTTGCCAACTCGGCCAGTCCCTCGTCGAGGGGGCGTTGGCCGGTGATGTCGCAGCCAAGTCCGGGCACGATTTCACCTCCATGACAGAGGACGGCATCTCCACCCCAGTACCAGGCATCCAGCATCAGGGAGCGTATGCCTGCTTCGAGTTGCTTTGGTGTGGAGTCGTAGTTGTTGGGTGCCAGCCAGCCGTCGTCGTTGGTGGACATGGCATTGTGGGAGGTGGGGTAGACCACCTCATCAAATCGCCGATCGCAGAGCGAGGCGGCACCATTGCAGGCAATGCAACTGTCGTTATCGGTGCCGTCGTCAAAAAGATCGCAGTCCCGTGCCGAGAGATCATGTGCATCCGCAAGCTGCAGGCAGGTGCGGCATGCCGTTTTTTCCGCGATACAGGTCGCCGGGCTGCCTGCGTCCGCGCAGAGCCCCGGTAGAGCTTGCGGGATTGCCGCAGAATCGCATTTGCGCGAGATGGTTCGCTCGAGGCTCTCGGTCAATTTCGCGACCTTGCCCTGCGAGTCATTGAGGATCTCGTCGAGGCACGCATCGAGTGATGCGGCATCGTTGAGGGAACCGGTCTTGAGTCCGTCTTTCAAGCAGTGCGTGAATTGCTGCAGCTGTTTGGCAAAGATTCGAGTCGCACCTTTGGCTGCCGCGATTTGGCAACTGGCGGTGTCGGCGTCCGCGGCCCTGGTGGCGATCGTGTTGCCGGCGTCAAGGCCGAAAACATCCTGCACCAGTCCGAGAGATTGTTCCGCTGCGGATCGGGCAATGTTGTCGGCATCGGAATAGCCGAAGGAAGGTGCGGCTCCGCACTTTGCCGCGGCGACCTTGGCCACGCGGTCGCGGGCTTTGGGCACACGCGATTCGGGTTGTCCGACCACGCAATCGTTGGTTGCCTCGGCGGTCAGTCCCTTGCCTTCGGCGGCATCGTATTTTGTTCGGTCCAGGAGGCAGCGGACACTCTGTGCATTTTGAGTTTTGGCAACTTTGGCGCCGGCCAGGCTCGTCTTGAGCAGGCAGGTTGCTTCAGGTGACATTGGCGCAGCTGTGGCCGAGGGCCCAGCGGCCAAAATGATCAGAGAACAAAAAGAGAAAAGGTGCGTGCGAAAGTTGAATTTCATGGGGCCCCCGTTGATCTTCACGAATATCGCTTCGCGACCGTTGCGGGCAACCCTATGATTGCGTCAGGCAATCCAACGTCTCCTCGACGAAGGTTTGCTGGTCTTGGGCCGAAGGGGGGCTGTCGCTCCGGAGCTTCTCGGCAAATCCCAGAAAAGCCATGAAGCCCGAGGTATCACCGCACTTCTTGCGAATCTGAAGCGTCGGATTTTCAGCGAAGCGTCTTGCCCAGTTCAAACGAACGACCTTCCAGAAGGGTTTGGTCGTTTGCCAATATTCGTCAGCGGCAGCGAAATCAAAGTCTTTCAATTGATGGTAGCGGTTCACGCCGACCTCCCGAGCCCGGGCCGTGTTTTCCCCCTGGGGTCCACCCTGCTTGAGGTTGTCCTCGTCATGTACCCAGCCTTGCGGCGTGATCGTGTGTCGGTTGATGGCAACCAGAACCTCGTAGTCTGAGCGCACACTCTTCTCGCGACGGGGCAGAGGGCGGATGGTTTTACCGCTCGTCCAGGTGGAGAAAGACGGCGTATGCTCCCAGCGCCCCAGTGCAGAGTAGCGCGGACTGTCGTCGACCTGAAAAACGGACTGGCTCCAG
>CBFHUR010000076.1:0-10950 GCA_965658895.1 Binatia bacterium | reverse complement strand
CGAGCCTGAAATCCGACAGCCGACCAAGCGCTTGTTGGTAGAAGCGACCGGTACCGCATTACCCGTATGGAGCGACCAGGTCGATTTCCGCATCCCGGTCTATCCGGTTGGAGAGCTGGCGAGTGAGGTGCGGCCGCTGGATCAGGATTCGGCGCGGGTGCGAGTGCGGGTACGCTATCAAGCTTGTGACGAGCATGTCTGCCTCTTGCCGCGCGACGAATCCTTCGAGCTGCAGATCCCGCTGGATGTGGTGGACGTGCCGGCGTTGTCGATGCATCTGGGTCACGGCCAGCGCGAGGGCAAGTTCAAGGCGATGCCGCATGCCCTGCGGTTGATGCGGCGCAAGATCCTCCCCCATCCCATTGGCGCCCTGCGATTCTTCCTTCGTAATATCCGGCTGGAACTGGCCGCACGCCGCCGTCGCAGGCCCTGAGGGGAGGGCGCTCGCAGCGACCTGGTTTGTCCATCGGGGATCGATCGCGAGCCGGTCGGACTTCCTGGGGCAGGTTCGCGGACAGGTTTCGGTCTGAATCAGGAGGATTTGGATGGGGTCGAGGCCTCGCCGGTTTCCCAAGCCTCGGGGTCGATCGCATGCAGCATGTCGCGGTGTGCGCCCATGGTTCTCGGCCATTGGGTGACGATGCGGCCGCTGGGACCGCGGTAATAGTCCGTGCATCCGGCGAACCAGACGCCGATCGTCTCGATCTCTTTTTGCAGCAGTTCGTTGTATTCGGCCATGACCGTCGGCTTCACGTCGATCCAGTCGATATCGTCTTCGGCCAGTCGTGCGAGATGCAGCATGGCGTGCTCGACGTGGTACTCGATCATGGTGATCAGGGAGTCACTGTTGGTGTTCGGGCCGTACAGCATGAATAAATTCGGAAAGCCGGCGGTTGTCACGCCTTGATAGGCGATCGCCCCGTCGCTCCAAGCGTCGCCGATGCTGCGCCCGTCCCGTCCGCGGACATCGATGGCCGAAAGATAACGCGTGGTCTTGAATCCGGTCGCGAGGACGAGAGTGTCGATCTCCCGTTCGGCGCCATCAGCCGTCCGGATCCCCGAGGAGGTGATGCATTCGATCGGATCGGTCACCAATTCCAGATTGGGCCGGTTGAAGGCCGGGTAGTAATCGTTGGAGAAAAGTGGCCGTTTGCAGCCCCACGGGTGGGTGGGGACGAGTTTTTGGCGCACCTCTGCGTCTTCTACCGCCGACATGTTCTGATGGCCGGCTGCTTCCATATCCGGGCGCAGCATATCAAAGATTCCCGGGCCGCCCGCGTTGAGCTGGTTGAAGATATCGTCGCGAAGGTCCTGAGCCGCGGTCGGATCGTTTCGGAAGTGGTCAAGAATTTCCTCGGTGTAAGGAGTGTCCTCCTTGGGCAGCACCCAGTTGGCCGTGCGTTGGAAATAATGCACCTGAGCTGCGTCCTTCACGATCTCGGGCACGAACTGTACCGCGCTGGCCGCACTGCCGATCACGCCGACGCGCTTGCCCGACAGATCGTGTTCCCAATCCCAGCGCGCGGAATGAAACTGCTTGCCGGCGAAGGTATCGAGGCCCTCGATCTCGGGGTAATTCAGGTCATTGAACATCCCGATGGCGCTGACGACGGCATCGCATCGGATCTCCTCGCCGGAGGCCAGCACCAAAGTCCATTGGGCCTGATCTTCCGCCCAGCTCACGCGTTTCACGTCTGCATCGAAGCGACAGTGGCGGCGCAGGTCGTATTTGTCGGCGCAATCCTCGAGGTATTGGAGAATCTCGGGCTGCGGCGCGTAGGGGCGTGACCAATCCTTTTTCACCTCGAACGAGTACGAGTAGAGATGCGAGGGGATGTCACAGGCACAACCCGGATAGCGATTGTGGTACCAGGTACCGCCCAGTCCGGGCGCCTTCTCGAGGATCTCGAAGTTCTCGAACCCGGCCCGACGCAAATGGACCCCCATGCACAGTCCGCCCGGTCCTGCCCCGATGATCACAATACGCAGGTCCTTCTTTCTTGCCGATTTCGCCATGATGACTACTTCCCCTTCGCTCGGATGGTCTCCCCCCATCAGAACATGACTAGGTGGGCTACCTCAACTCCCGGGACGGGCAGAAATTTTTTGGCAGGGAGGCTTGTCATTGGCCGATCGCGTTTGACCTCGACGGGACGATTGGGCCAAAAAGGTCCCAGAAACGGTCGGCGGTGACGCGTGCCGGTCGGATGGCGCCGCGCGGGAATTTACAGGCAGCGGAGATCTTCTCCGCGTCCAGGCCTCTGCGGGGCTGGCCGACACGAATGCAAGATTTCGAGATCTGGACGGAGAGTAACTGTGGCAAAAGACCCCCTGACCGATAGCCTGGCGGAAGATCTGCCGCCCTATGAGCCCCAGCGCATCATCGATGCCTCGTTCCCCGAGCGGATTCGATTGGCCTGCACCACGTGGGCGGACTCGAGTCCGAACCGGCCGAGCGTAATGGCGCTCTACTGGGGCAAATACTTCATCGGCCTGATCGGGATCTGGGCCTTTTGGTGCAGCTTCAACGTTGGCTACCCCGGATTCCTTCAGTTCGGGGAGTGGGCGTTCACGGCCGAGGCTTTCAAGAAGGCCATCGTCTGGTCGATGACCTGGGAGCTTTTGGGGTTCGGTTGCGGTTGGGGGCCGATGAATGCGCGTTTCGACAAGTTCTTCGGTGGCTATCGCCATTTCGCACGCCCCGGCACCATCAAGCTGCCGCTATTTCGCGGGGCACCGCTGATTGGTGGCGACACGCGCAACTATATCGATGTGATCGCCTATGTTCTGGCGCAGCTTTCTCTGTTTCGAGTCCTCTTCGCCCCTGAGGTCACACCCGCCTTGCTGCTTCCCTGTTTCGTGCTGGTCGGTCTGAACGGCGTGCTCGACAAGACGCTCTTTCTCGCCGCCCGCTATGAACACTATTGGGTCGTGATGGGCGCGATGATCTTTGCCGCCGCCAATGAACTCTGGATTGCGGGTGCGATGCTGACCTGGTCGTTTATCTGGATCTGGGCTGCGGTGTCGAAATGGAACGGCCACTTCCCCTCGGTGATCATGTTCATGATGAACAACGGTCCTTTTTTTCCGAAAGTCCTGAAGAAGCGGCTTTTCCGGAATTTCCCCGACGATCTCCGTCCGTCCGCGATGGCCGAGAAAATCGCGATCTTCGGCCATATCTCCGAGATCGTGATTCCGTTTATTCTGCTCGCGGCCGCTTTGACCGGAAGCACGGCGCTGCTGCTCGCGGGGTGCATTCTCTTGACCGGCTTCCATGGGTTCATCGGCTTGAACAACCCCAATGGGATGCCGGTGGAGTGGAACATCCTCATGATTTACGGTGGGTGGTTCCTGTTCTGGTTCCATCCCGAGATGTCGGTGCTGGATATGAGTGCGATGCCACTGCTGCTCGCGGCCATGCTTTTCTCGTTGGCGGTGGTTCCGGCATATGGCAATCTGGTGCCCTCGCGCGTCTCGTTCCTGCCGTCGATGCGCTATTACGCAGGCAACTGGGCTTATAATGTTTGGCTCTTTCGGAAGAATGGATCGGTCGAGAAGCTGAAAAAGCTCAAGAAGGTCGGTGGCACGGTTAACGAGCAACTGGCCGATCTGCTCGAAGACCCCAAGGAATTTGAAGTCGCCAAGGTGATGATGGGCGTGAGCCGGTTCATGCATTTCGAAGGCCGTCCGCTTTTCGAGGCGCTGCCGGTCGCGGTGGACGAGATCGACGAATACGAATGGTACGAGGGCGAGGTACTCGGCGGGACCATCCTCGGATGGAATTTTGGTGACGGCCACCTCAACGGCAACCAATTGGTTCAAGCGATCCAGCCACTCTGCGGTTTCGAAGAAGGTGAGTTGCGGGTCATTTCCGTCGAGGGACAGCCTTTGTTCGGCGAGACGATGCACTGGCGCGTTCATGACGCGGCCTCGGGCCTCGTGGCCGAGGGAAAGACCAATATGTCGGACTATACCGACCATCAGCCCTGGCCCGTGGGCGAGGTGGCCAAGACCCTGTCTTGATGGCCTGTGTCCGCGGCTTTTCTACCTCGTCGCGCAGAGTCTCTGGTAGCGCCGGATCAGATTGGTGAACGAGGAAGATCGGTCGTCGAGTCGAGAGAACTTGGCTGCGGCTTGGTCGTAGGTAGTTCTGTCGGCCTCGCTCGCGTCGCAACCCGAAGACTTCTTGTCGATACCCTCCCAGGCAAGGGCATTGAATCCATCGACACCGCACGCGCCCGCCCGCGCGCAGTCTGGTGGGGCCTTTTCGCCGCACGCATCGTGGGCCGGGATGCGACCTGCGCCCCGAGCGGTCGTCTCGGTATCGGCGATAGCCTGAGCGGGTCCGATCGGGCCTGAAGAGGCGAGCAAAAAGCCGAGCGCAAGGGCGAGCGAAATCTTCGAGTTCTTCATCAACGTTCTCCTTCTAGCCGGGCCGTGGCGTTTGGCTGCCGCGAAGCAGGCCCTTCTGGAGTCAGAGACGTTTGAGTCGCTCGACTATTACAGGCAAGCTGAAAAGAATATCGATTTTGGTGAGCGCGAGGATCTTACGTGGCAGAACTGGCCGCCAGGCCTATCGAGCGACTGGCTGGAAGCGGGGGACAGCGAGGTCGTCGCTCATATCCTCCCATACCACTTCGACGGGCATGCCGATTTCGATTTTTTCGGGCTCCACGTTGACGAGGTTGGAAAGGATCCGCTGGCCGCCCGAGCCCTCGAGGCTGATAACGGCGATAATCGTCGGAATCGGCTGGTCGGGCGCGATGGCGCGGTGGACAGCGGTAAAGGTATATACCTCGCCGCGCCCGCTGACTTCCTTCCACTCCGAGGCTTCCGATCCACACTTGGCACATACCGGAGAGGGTGGGATGCGCGTTGCGCCGCAGTCGGTGCACCTCTGTACGACGAGGCGATGCTCGGCAGCATGCTGCCACCAAGGCAGGGTGATCGTGTCGGCCATCGGTGACGGCATGGCATCCGGAAAGAATCTCTCGCCCATTTCTATTTCCTTCCCAACAGCACGGCGCTCGAAGGAACGCAGGCACCGCTTGTCACCAGGCAGACCTCGGCATTTTCGACCGGGCTGGTACTCTCGCCGCGCAGGGATCTCACGCCCTCGACGACATGGTTGAGTCCGTGGATGTAGGCTTCGCTGAGGCTCCCGCCGTGGGTATTGGTCGGCAGGCTGCCACCGTCCCAGGCAAGGGCACCCGACTCGATGAACGGACCGCCTTCGCCACGCTCGCAGAATCCGTAGTCCTCGAGTTGCATGACCACGCATCCTGTAAAGTGATCATAGATCTGGGCCACGTCGACGTCCTTGGGCCGCAGACCGGCCTTGCCCCACAGTCGGTCGGCCATTTCTTCGCAGGCGCCGGTGGCATAGATTTCGTCGGCGACGTTCGCGTTGGTGAACGGGCCAAAAGCGAAGCCTTGCGGGGAACCTTGTTCGCTCGCGAGGATCTCCACGCGGGCAGAGTCCAGATCGCGAGCACGTTCCTCGGTGGTGACCACGACGGCACAGGCTCCATCGCTCTCCAGGCAGCAGTCGAAGAGTCGGTGGGGATCGGCGATCATCGGTGAGGCGAAGTAGTCGTCGATGTTCATCGGCTTGTGTCCCATTACGGCACGTGGGTTGCGGCTGGAATGTTCGCGGAACGTGACGGCAATTTGCCCGAGATGCTCGGGGCGGGTCCCGTAGAGGTGCATGTGGCGGCGGGTTGGCAAAGCGTAGGCGGCTGCCGCCATCAGCATGCCGTAAGGCATCGCAAAACCCATCGATGCCGCCATCGGATTTTTCGCCTCGGTCACCGTCGGCTTCGGCGCCTGCATGCCCCAATCATCCACGCCTGCGTTGCCGAACCGGAAGAACTGACCCTGGCAGAGCGACCGGTAGACAACGACCACATCGGCCTGACCGGTCTCGACCGCCATTGCGGCATTGCCGACCGCGGCGCATCCGCCACCTCCACCAGGTAGCCAGACCATGTTGGCGTAGCGTAACGTGGGCAGGCCGAGCTCGGCCGCCAGAAAGATGGCCTCATTGCGATCTTCGGCAAACGACGACATGCCATCGACGTCATTGATGGTCAGTCCCGCGTCGGCGACGGCATTCTGAATGGCCCGAATGGCCAGGGTATGCTCGGGGGTATCGGTGATCTTGCCCCAACGCGCATATTGCGTTTCTCCGACTCCGACGATGTGCGCTCGGCGACTCATGCGACTCGCTCTCCCTTCAGTTTCCTGTGATGCGGCAATGGGACGCCTCTGCGACCTCCGGGGGAATTCTCGGAGTGCTTGTTGTCGATGTCTGCTGTGTCCACCGCATGCCACTAGATAGACCCGACCGGCCGGGCGATCAAGCGTGGCTCGCAGTCGCGCGGTCGCACCTGTTCGGGGAGGGCTCCGGGGCAGATCACGTGCCGAGTTGACGTCCGGAAGGTGATTGGGGCAGAAAGACGGTCGATAGCGAAACGTCCTTGTACTTTCATTCCACTCAGGAGGTCCAGATGCCCTACCGCGTCATCCAATGGTACACCGGCTCGATTGCCAGCGAGCAGATTCGGCTCATCGCGCAACATCCGGAGCTGACACTGGTCGGCACGGTGGTGCATCACGAGGAAAAAGTCGGACGCGACGCAGGCGAGATTGCGGGTATTGCGCCCCTGGGCGTGAAGGCCGTCGGCGACGGAGCGGATGTGTTGGGGCTGGATGCCGACGTCGTGCTCTATAACTCGCCTTTTGAGCGCTACGAAGAGATTCTGCAGATTCTTGCCGCAGGAAAGAATGTCATCACCCCGAGTGCCGCTTTTTTCCCGAAGAGTCGTCCGGAGTTCGGAGATCTGCAGGCCGCCTGCACGAAAGGCCAATCTTCATTGCTGGGCACGGGTGTGAACCCGGGATTCGGCGGCGATCTGCTTCCCCTGGTCGCCTCCTCCCTGTGTGCTCGGGTTCGCGGCGTGCATATTCGCGAAAATGGCGATCTGAAGGGTTGGGATCCTTTTCTGCTGACCGAAGTCATGCGTTTCGGCCGGGAGGTCGAGGAACTAGAAGCCGACCCGCATTACTTCGATTTCATGACCAACTCGTTCCAGCAAGCTTGTCGCATGCTGGCGGAGGCACTCGCTTTCGATGTCGAGTCGGTCGGCACACAACCAGAATTTGCCCGGGCGCGCGAAGATATGCTCGGGGGGCGCGTGAAGGCGGGTACGGTCGGCGGAATTCACCTGCGTGTGTCGGTGATGGCTGGTGGGGTTGCTGTCGTGACCGAGGATTTGATGTGGCGGGTCGGGGACGCGTTGGATCCGGATTGGTCGGTGGAGCCACACGCGGGCGTCTGGAAGGTGCACGTGGACGGTGACCCCGGGGTGCATCTGAACGTGGGCCTCTCCGGTGGTGCCAACGACGCCGCGGCTGGCACGCTGGGCACGGCGGCGCGCATGATCAATTCCATTCCGGATGTCTGTGCGGCGGCGCCAGGCCTGTTGACGGTTTCGAATGCCCCGATGCCGCGGTGCTGGAACACCCCCTAGGTGACACCCCGAGAAGAGTTGTGGTTCGGTGGCAGGCCGATCTACCTCGAAATTCGTCGCGATCTGGCGGCGATTCCGGTGATGGGCCGCGACGACAATGGGGTTTAGGGATTGGGTCGGGGTTGACGAAGATCGTGACGCTGAGCAAACATTAGCCTCGTACCACGCGAGTGACTGACAAGGAGACCATGATGAACTTTTCCTCCCCTGTATTAAGCATCGAGATCGAGGGCCATGTGGCCACGCTCTGGCTGGACCGCCCCGAAAAGCGCAATGCCATGTCCCACGAGATGTGGAGTAATTTCCCGGCCGCGATGGATGCGATCGCAGCGGAACCGGAAGTTCGCGCCGTCGTTCTGGCCGGTCGCGGCAAGAGCTTTTGCGTGGGCATCGATCTGGCGGATCTGGGCAACCAACCCGCGGCCAGCGACCAGAAGGGCGATGGCAAGAAATCCGGCGCGCTTGCAAACTTGCGGCAGATGGGGGTGACCCGTGCGTTTCAGGACGCGATCACGGCGGTGGCCGAGTGTCCGTTGCCGGTGATCGCCGCGATTCATTCCCATTGCCTGGGCGCCGGGATCGATCTGGTGACGGCCTGCGATATTCGGGTCGCGTCGCAGGATGCGACCTTTGGCGTCCGGGAGACAAAAATCGGCATCGTGGCCGATGTCGGCACCCTGCAGCGGCTTCCCGGAATTGTAGGAGACGGGCACGTTGCCGAGCTTGCCTATACCGGCAAGGATATCGATGCGAAACGAGCCGAGAAAATCGGTCTGGTAAACGACGTCTATGACGATGCCGAAGCCGCGCAGGCGGCCGCATTGGAGATGGCACAAGAGATCGCGGCCAACGCACCATTGGCGGTGCGCGGAACAAAGTTCATCCTGCAGCAAAGCGAGGATCTGACCACCGAGCAAAGCCTGCTGCTCAATGGTCTATGGACCATGTCGACCACGCTGAACTCCAATGACCTGATGGAGGCGATGGCGGCGTTTATGGAAAAACGTCCGGCTAAATTCAGCGGTAGTTAATTGCCGCCCGCGTGGCTCGCGCGTGCAGGCAACTTCCTCTAGGCTTCGGGGCGTGAGCGAGAGCCGATATTTCGAGACGCGCGGACTGCGTCTGCATTATCTGGATTGGGGTGGTGAGGGTCCGGTCGTGATTCTCGCTCATGGGCTTCTCGAGCATGCCCATGCCTTTGACAGGCTCGCGCCCCTCCTGCGCGACGCGGGCTATCACCCGGTGGCCCTCGATTGGCGCGGGCATGGAGACTCGGATTGGGGAGGCGCCGGGGCCTACTATCATTTTGCGGAATACGTGGCCGATCTGGGTTTTCTGGTCCGGCATCTGGGCGGCGAGGTCTGCCTTGTCGGCCATTCGATGGGCGGCAATGTGTCTCTGCAATATGCCGGGACCGAACCCGATCGAGTCCTGGCGATGGTCAATATTGAGGGCTTGGGCCCCCCGGGCGCCGATTTCTCGGTGGCACCGGCGAAGTTTGCCAAATGGATCGATGATCTCGAGCAGGTCGAGGGTCGCATCCTGAGGCCTTTTGCTCGTGAAGTTGCCGAGCGTCGGTTGCACGAAGGCTTTCCTCTTCTGGATGAGGATGCCGCTCGTCATATGGTGTTGCATGGGACGCGAGCGGTGGACGGTGGCTACCTCTGGAAGTACGACCCAGTGCACCGGACGACCTCGCCCCAGCCCTATTATTCGCAGCAGGCTTGGGAATTCTGGAAACGAGTCGAATGTCCGATGCTCTATGTCGACGGCGGATCCAGCGCGGTTGCGATGTCGATGGCCGAGATCGCCGGCCGCGTCGAGGCAACGGGTGCGCAGCGCGTGACCCTGCCCGGGGTGAGGCATCATCCTCATCTCGAGTGCCCGGAGGATTTGGCCGCCTTGATTGTGGACTTTCTGGCCAAATCGACAGAGGCCGTCGCGTCCTAGGCCAGAAACATATGCAGAAGGCTGATCAGCAAGGCCAGAGGCAGGCTGGCCCGGAACCAATGCGCTCCTCGGGCTTGTTGGATCGTTGCGACTGAGAGCCCCAGCATTCCGAAAGCGAGAAGCATGGTCAGCACACCGTGGCTGCGCAATCCCCCGAACGCTCCCTGCCAGAGGTTCCCGAGTTTTTCAGGCAAAAGAGTCTCGAGGGGAGCAACCATGGCGCTGAGCAGGAGGAAGGCGGTGATCATTCCCGTGGCAGCGATGATCTCCATGTTCAGTCGGACCATCCGCCGGGGCCGTTTGCCCTCGGGTCCAGGACCGAGCGTCAAGCCGGCAATTAGCGCCAATGGCGGCAGAATGGGCAGCATCATGTTGACGGGCAGGCTGGTGGCCATTCGATGGATAGGCTGATCCGACCAAAAAATCCGGGCGGCGATGAGTGAAAGCCAGAATGCCAGGAGCACCCAGCTGGCCAGAAAGCCCCATGCGGGAGGTGCCTGTGGGTGGTTCTTCTGCCAGTCTCCCACGGCGACAAGGACGAAAATCCAGGGAAAGATGGTCAAGACCCCGAGGTCGACAGGGCTGTCGCGCAGGGAAATACCCGGGGACGCCACCGAGAAGATGTCCCAGGCGGTACTGAGGACCAGCAGGCCCACGACGCCGCTCCAAAGAACGCGGATTGCCCGCGGCGGCAGACTCGTGTCCTTGCTGGGAGGCCGCTTCAGAATGACGGCGGCCACAAGCGTCGTGGCAAATGTGATCAGAAAGGGCGACAAGGGTTCCCGCATCCCGATGATCCAACCGAAACTGGAGCAGAGAAGCAGAGCGGCCAGCCATCCCGACCGGATCCGTCCGAGCCGTGCACCGATGTGGAAAACCAGCAGGGCTGTGCCGACGGAAAGAACGGTCACCGGGATTTGGTCGCCAGCCACCGAAAGATCGCACGATTCTCGCAAACAGGCGCCGGCAATTCTTCCTGCGGGCAGGCTGAGTGCGAAGCCACCGCTCGCGAGAGCGCCCAGCAGCACGTTGCGGTTGCGGGATTGCATGAGCGGCGTAGTGTAGTCCAAGCCGGAGGTTTGGTGCAAAGGCTTGCCGCGATTCGTACCGAAGGTATTTCTCAGCCGCGGCTCAGGGCCTGTAGAGGCGAATGCACCGATTCCCCGCTTCGTCCTCTGCATAGTAGGCGATCGCGACCGCGGTTTCGGTGCTGGCGAGTCCGTAAGGCGCCCCGGCGGCGATCGTGCTGATCTCCTGGGGGCCTTCGGGGGAAACCGCGCCGTCGACGCCGATGCGGTGCAGGAGGAGTGTCTCTGTATCGCCCGCAGGCTCGGCCCAGACCACCAGAAATTCCGAACCATTGCCGCTCACAATCGGCGACCGAATTGCAGCGGCTTCGGCAAGCAGCAGCCCGCCATCAGGGTCCAGAGCGCCGTTGCCGGCCGCGAATCGCATGAACCGCAATTCT
>CBFHUR010000075.1:0-11070 GCA_965658895.1 Binatia bacterium | reverse complement strand
CGTTTCTTCCTTTTTGATCGTCGGTGCTTCGTGCTGAAAATACTGCTCCCGCAGCATGTCCAGCTCATTTTCCGGCACCGCATTCTGGCCATAGCGAGCTTCCAGCACCCCACGAGCTTCCATGTAGGCATATCCGTTTTGCCACCGAGCCTCACGTGTCAGATCCCGCTCGGCAAGCTGTTGAACGACCTGCTCGTCAAAACCGATATTGCGCCGGATATCATTGATCTTCTCTTGCCGCTGCTCTGCAGTCATCGCACTCAGGTCTTCTTGCACTGAGTCGAATCCAAAAAAGACCTGCGCGATAACCCCTCTGGAATCCAGAGCCATACTTTCGTATGTCCCGGCATAATTAGTTTCAAATGCGGCCGTCAAAAGGGATAGACGATCCGGCAAGGGAGTTTCATATGCCGCATCAAGCATCTGAACCGTAGCTTGCATGGATTCTCTGCGCTCATCTTCAGGGCCAAGTTCGAGATCCCAAATCAAATCGGCATCATCGCTGAACAGCTCGTAGCGTTTGGCCCAAAGCGCTTCTTCGTGCCCTTCCGGGCTTAATGTATTCAGAGCCAATATGTTGCCCAAAAGCCAGGAGTCATAACGATCCATTTTGGCGATAAGTGCGAGCATCTGATCGACAAGCTGCGGAAAGGCCGACCTCAAGATCCGGTCAAACAGCGCTGCTCCTTGCTCTGGATAAGATGCGATCAAATCATCACGCAATCCCATCAAGGAAACCTGAAACCTCAGGTTCTCAATTTCATGCCCATGTGCTTCGCGTAACTCGATTGTCAGACCCTGAACCATTTGCTCAAGGTCCGGCTCCACCACGGCACGGTCTCTGCCTGCGGCTGCCGCTACCAACTCCCGCGGAGGTATCGGCACAGCAGGGCGCAGGACTGGATTTGCATCAGAGACCGCCATGGGGGACGAAGCTGCATCCTCCGTTGCCGTGTCGGACCAATGGGAAGCCAGAATCGCCAAAACCGCGATAGTAATGCCGGCCCCAATGAAATTTTTTCCGAATTGAGACATTCGGAAACTCTAGAGGAGAGGCTCCAGCACAGGCCAAATCTGATTCGCCAAATTCACAGAGCCTTCAGGGGTTGGATGGATCGCGTCTAGTCTTACTTGTGACGCGGGAATCGTGCCCCGCGGATCAACAAACTGGCAGCTGGCGTTGGAGGAAACCTCACATGCATAACCAAGGAAATCATCCCCATAGTTCAAGGCTTTAGTGAGGTTTCGATTCAGGCGTGGCAGCTCGTAATAACCCAGCCAAATAACGTTATCGACGCCGTCCTGGGCCATATCGTTCAGCAAATTAACGGCCTCGACATAGAGGTCGTCGATGAAATTGGTGCAATCTTCGCTCAGATTTCGGCGATACCAACGGGTTCGACATTTGTAGGGGTCAAACAAATAAGCCGGAATCAGAATATCATTCCCGCCACCATCCATAACGATCGTACTGATATTCGAATCAGTCGAACGTGCATCCGAGTATTGATCCACAACCGAACGGGCGATGAAGCCACCCTGTAACTCAGCACCGTTTTGGGTGTAGTTACGAAAAGTTTCCCCGGCGTAGGATTCGAGAGTCTCTTCGATCACTCCGTTCAGATCGAATATTGAATCACCAAGGGTGATGACGTCATTGCGAGACGCATCTTCCTCGTATGGATTTCCGATACAACCAACAAGGCTGCTTGCGAGAGCCAGGGTCAACACCAGCTTGAAGAGAGAAGAGGCCTTCTGTGAAAACATGTTTGAATAACTTCGAATCATAACTTCTCCTATGCATTTTGCTCGCTGGAACGAATGGACTTTCATTTTCCAGAGTTGCCCAAGGCAACAAAACAGGTGGATCAACTTAGCCGGCACTTTGCCAAAATCACTGCCCCATCGGGCGGTAGAGTTTCCATGTTCTCCGAAATCTCAACTACTCTTGATTTCTTCTCGATCTGTTTCCGCCGACAACGTGTGAACGGTTTCCCGAAGAGACTGCCGCGACGCGAGAGCTATTCGATCCTATTTTTTGACTGGTAGTAAGCCGCGACAATCCCCTACGCATCGCGCAAAAGAAATGCGGCGGCATCTGATCTAGATGCGCCCAAACGCCGCGTTCGACCTGCTCATCAAGCAGGCTGTACGCGGCGTTTTTGCGTTTGAAAACCGGGCCGGGACTTCAGGCGATTCCCCAAATGCACCGACCGTCCCTACCGCGAGGCGGGCCGCATTCCGACCGAGGAGTTTCCAGCGCTTTGCGATGAGGGCGAAGACCTCCGCTCGTTTTTGATTCAAGTCTCGACCCGGGGATCACTGCCCTGCTACCGAGGGCGACGGGAAATCAGGCCCTCGTCGGGCTCGGAGGATCCCCCCGGGCGGCAGAGAACAAAGCAGGTGTCGGTCGTCTGTTTGGGCCAACCCACGCAGGCCACCGCACCAGGAAGCCCGGCCAGGGCATCCTCGACCAACCATGGCAGATGCGCAATGAATATCCGGGCCAATGCGACAGTCTCTGTTGCGAGAAGGTTCTCGTTCCCGGGATCATCCATGACCGATTTTTATTCGGTAGCGAGTACCCCGTGCCTACGGCCAAGTCTGGGCTGAATCACTTCATGCGCAATCATAGAGGATTATTATGGAAGACAATTGGAATATCGAAATCGACTACAAGCACGTACCGCGTTTCGAATCGGGATCAGACGAAAGCATCAACTACCTGGACGAGCATGGTTTCGTGATCATCAAGGAAGCGTTGAGCAAGCAGGAAGCCGAAAAAACACTCGCGCTACTGTGGGACTATCTGGAAGATCTGGGCACGGGCATCGACAGAAACAATCCGGAGACCTGGAACGATGACAGATGGCCCACTTGTGCTCATGGCGGAATCATTCCGAGCTATGGAATTGGTCATTCAGCGTCTCAGTGGTTTCTCAGAAGTGTTCCAAATGTGAAGAAAGCCTTCGCCAGGATCTGGGGTACCGAAGACCTGCTGACAAGTTTTGACGGGGTTTCCCTCTGGCGACCCTGGAACGTGAACCCCGATTGGAAAACAGAGAACGGTCGTTCCTGGCTGCATATTGATCAGCATCCAATCTCGAGACCCGGCAAACAATGCATTCAGGGCTTGGTAAATCTTCTCCCCACTTCAAAAGAAATTGGCGGCAACGTCATCATCCCGGGATCGCATAAATTCTTTGAAAAGCTGCCCGCAGAATACTCGGCCAGGCTGTCCAAACTGCCATTGGAAATCGACCATTTTCGTTTTCCCAACGATGATCCCAAGCTTTCCTCCAAGCGACCCGTCATGTGCCATATGGAGCCGGGCGATATGCTGCTTTGGGATTCCAGGACCATTCACTGCAGCAACTCAGGGGAGAGCATTCCCGAGGGCACACAGAACCTGCTCCGGGCGGCGTCACTCATCTGCATGATGCCCAAGGAAAAGTCGAATGAGGAAGTGATTGCGCAAAGACGGGAGGCCGTTGAAAAACTCATCTCCACCACCAATTGGTCGGATACCTTCACAAACGCAGATGAATTTCCACAGATTCTCGAAGCGGACGATCGTGGGAAATACAAATGGCCGAAGAAGCCGATTCTTTCCGAATATCAGAAAGATCTGATCGGTTAGATGAAGACCTTGCCAGAGCATATCGCCGCAGGAATGGGGATCGCTTTCCATGCAAGGAATTATCCTGAAAGGAAAGCGGTCGTCAGCGAGCACGGGCAAAGAACCTTCAAGGAGCTCAATGAGAATTGCAATCGCTACGCAAAGTTCCTCATCGATCAGAAGGTAATGCCCGGCGAAGCAGTAGCGGTACTGTGCAAAAATCGTCCGGAGTTTCTGGAAGCGCTATTCGGTCCCATAAGAGTCGGGCTGAGAATAACGCCAATCAACTGGCACCTGAAACCTGAAGAAATTTGTTATATCGTTGAAGATTGTGAGGCGAAGGTTTTAGTCAGCGATGCACTCTTTGCCGATGCGATTGAAGCTGTCAGGAAGCAACTACCAGAGGTTACGATCCTGTCTGTAGGCGGGGAGAGCCCTCATGCCTTGTCCTACGAAAAATCGCTCAGCCAATACGATGGAGCAGATGTCAAAAACCCGATTGCCGGAAAATCCATGCTCTACACTTCGGGAACAACCGGCAGACCCAAAGGCGTTTTCAGAAAAGAGAACCCTCCCCCTTCGCAAACCGAACAGCTGACGTTGGAAACGGCCAATTTCAATCCCGATACCGATTTCTCAATCTGTCCGGGGCCAGCTTATCACGCAGCTCCTTTGGGCCTGAGCATAAACATCTCCTTGATGGCCGGTGTCGGAGTCTACTTGATGGACAAATGGGATCCGGAAAAGATGCTGGCATTGATCGAGGAATACAGATGCACCCACACGCATATGGTCGCTACCATGTTTCATCGAATCTTGAGATTGCCAGAGCACGTCCGAGCTAACTACGACATATCGTCGTTGAAATGGATCTTGCACGGCGCCGCCCCTTGTCCTGTTGAAGTCAAGAAAGCGATGTTGGACTACGTAGGCCCCGTTATCTTTGAATATTACGCAGCCACGGAAGGCGGAGGCTGTTTTATCAAGCCGGAAGAGTGGGCGAAAAAACCCGGAAGCGTAGGAATGGCAAACGTCGGCACGGAAGTGATCGTCCTCGACGAAGATCATGAACCGGTAGAGCAAGGCAAAGAAGGGACAATATATTTCAGCGCCCCGGCGACAGGGCGATTCGAATACTACAAATCCAGGGAGAAAACGTCAGGCGCTTATTGGGGTGACTTTTTCACAATGGGAGACATCGGGTTTCGCGACCAGGACGGATATTTTTTCTTGACCGGCAGGAGCGCGGACACAATCATTTCTGGTGGAACCAACATTTACCCGCAAGAAATTGACAACGTACTTTTGAAGCATAGCCAGGTCGCTGAAGTTTGTTGTGTGGGCGTCCCGAATGAAGATTGGGGCGAAGAGGTAAAAGCGGTGATCAATCTGGAGCCGGGCTCGGATATTGATTTGGTAAAAAAGGAGCTTTTGGCTTTGTCTGAAAGTGAATTGGCCGGCTTCAAGCGCCCCAAAAGCTTTGAGTTCTGGGACGAGGTCCTTCCAAGGCTACCGTCGGGCAAGATACAAAGAAGTTTGGTCAAGAAAAGATTCCAAGTCGTCAATTTCTCCGAGAAATCCCGCGCCGAACTGAAACGCGCCTGACTGCAGCACCATCTGGATTCAAAGAAACAGACGGCGAACACAACACCAGGCATCTAACGCCACATGCGGTCTGGACATAAGTAGGCTGCGCGCTGCGCTTGCGGGTTTGCAAACCGGACCGGACTTTGAATGAACTCGGAAGATGAAAGCACTAATCTATCTGCTCGCCTCCGCCATGCTCTTAGTCGCCTGCGGAGGCGACTCGAAGAACGACGCTTTGCTCGACGGCACTGATTCCGATTTTTGGAAGCCTGCCACGTGGACCATCGAAAGTTTTGGCAAAGATCCGGCCAATGACCCCAACGAGACCTGGGGCACGGATCCGGCGTGGAATCTTTGCAACGGTGTTGGCAAACTTGCCGGGTGCGGCCAGGACCAACTGGGACTCTTGTGGGACGTGATTCAAGCTTGCGCAAAGATGGACGAGTGCACAAATGGCGCTACAGCGTGCACAGAACCGACTTCCCCGGAGAGACATGCTGCTTTTGCAGCTCTCTGGGATATGAACGCAGCCTACCCGATGCTCGTCGACGGCGGGGAGCAAATGAAGAGCTGTCGTTCTCAAACGCACGGCCCTGCCGATTCCGCATTCCCAGCTATTCCTGAAGGTGAAACGAAGTTCGAGTGGTTTGTTGAAAAGTACATCGACACTGAAAACGGTTGGATAGGGAAGCAGTTCTGCGTGCCCGGCCCTGATGGAAAGAAGATCACGGCAAGGGCCTCCGTCGGCCACGGCACCGGCACGTGTGGTCAGTTGCAGCTCTTCCAAAACCCCCGGAACGGAGAAGTCCTCGCCCAGATGCAGGGTGACACGCGCTCCTGGAGTTTCGAAGCCTCGGGTGAATACTACGGGATGGGGTTTTGCGGAACTGGAAGCGGTGACGATTCAGGTTGTTATGGCGCCGTTCAGCCAACCGCCGATGCCGAAGGCAACAAATGCATCATTCCGCAGGTGTCTGAAGTTTTCGCGATCCAAGGCAACAGTGACGATACATTCGCTTTGCCCGCTGGCTGGACTGAGGGGGCCTGCACCGAGTAGGCCTCTGTAGTTCTCTGTAGTTCTCTCGCGTTTCCCTGTCTGCTTTTCACCGAATCGCGACACCGACCGACCAACCCGAGCGTGTTACCCGTCGCCGTTGCGAAGACAGCGAACGTAAGGCGGACAAGCCCGCCGCTCCGGCTGCGAAGTCGATCACGAAGTCCGGTCGACAATGGGCTCTGCGGGGATTTTCCCCGCAAGGACGTCGAGCGCATGCTCGACTTCATGCAGTTGCGTCGAGGACTGCCCGCGCCAGGCGACGTGGTGGTCGGGGCGCACGAGCAGTGCACCGTCCTCATCAACGGCACACAACGTTCGCCACGATTCGAGGGCAGGCGTGTCGACCCCGACGCGGACCATCGCCACGTCGGCGGCGCCAAGAGCGTTGCGCCATGCTACGTGTTCTCCGAAACTGAATAGAACAGGCCGATCCAGCGTGACGAGATCGAGGGTTGAGCGCCCGCCGGTCTCCTCCAGCCAATCGTGCGGCATCCGGGCCCCGGGCCGAGCCGTCGGCTGATAGTCGCTGGACGAACCTGTTTCCAAAGAAAGCAGATCCTCGGCTACAAGGGCGCCTTCGCGGTAGATATAGCCGAGTTGGAGGCCGAACAGATCGAAATGCTCTCGCTGCAGCTCGACCGCTGCGGCGATTGCCTCGGCCTTCGACGGATCCGCCAGAGACGCATGCAACCGCTCGCTCGTCGGCTCGACGTCGATGCCGAGTGCTACCGGTAGATCGACCAGCTTGATGGCGTTCGTCAGCGACTGGTGAGCGTTATTCTGCGCAACCGGGATACGCTCTTTCTCATAGGAATCGAGCAGCGCATCCGATGCCTTGCCTGCGATGACCGCCGCGATGCGCCACATCAGCCCGTGGATGTCCTGCACCCCCGAGTTCAGGCCGAGTCCGCCCGTAGGCGGGAAGCGGTGAGCGGAGTCGCCGGCCAGAAAGACTCGGCCCCGCCCCATCGATGCCGCAGTCTGTGAACTCATCCACCAGGTGCCTTTGCCCAGAATCTCGGCGTCCAGGTTGGCATCGGCCGCCCTCTCGATAATGTCCACACACCGATCCTCGTCGTAGTCATCCACCGATTCGGTCGACGGGTCGATTGCGTGCATGAACACCCAATCGGACTCGACATCATGTGCAATGAACGCGCCAGAGGCTTCCGGGTCGAGCGTAAAGTGCAATACCGCGGGCCGCGCCGCCGTGAGGTCCCGGAGGTTCGCCGCAAAATGAATCATCAGATAACACTGGATCAGCGGCGGGCCGACCATCTCGATGCCGAGCATCTCGCGGACACGGCTGCCCGCTCCGTCACAACCAACGACATAGCGACTACGCACCCGGATCGTATCGCCGGAGTCGAGATCCACGAGGTCAGAGACGACGCCATCATCGAGTTCCTCGGAATGCTCCCACTGGTGCCGGTAGCGGAGGTCGGCATCCGGTGAGGCGCGCAGCTCGTCGGCCAGAATCGGCTCGAAGCGATGTTGAGACAGGTTGCGCAGCGGCGTCGGGGTGTAGTCGAGGCAGGCTTCTCCCTGGCGTTCGAAGGGCAGCCGACCGATCAGTTCGCCACGCAGTCGGGTCACAAAGTTGACGTGGCCGGCATCGGATTCACTCTTGCCAGCAGCGAAGATACGATCCATATCCAGCCCGGCCTGGCGGCAGATCTCGTAGGTCCGAGCGCTGACCACGTGGGCCGCAGGCGCTTTCTGAGGCCCATCGCGGCGCTCGACCACCAACGCGCTCAGCCCCAGGCGCGAGGCAAGGATCCCGCCCAGCATGCCTACCGGCCCCGCCCCGACGATCAACACATCAACATCGACCCCGGGGCTCTCGGCCATCAGAAAATCCCTTCGTAGCTACCACCATCGAGCTGCAGGCTCTGCCCGGACATGAAACCGGCCTGGGCGGAACACAGATATGCGAACGCATCCCCGAACTCCTCGGGGCGGCCGAGTCGACCGGCCTTGATCGACGCGACCTGTTCGGCACGGGCGTCTTCGTAGGAGATGCCCTTGAACTGCATCACCAGTTGGGCCATCTGTTCTTGGCGGCCGGTGTCGAACCGTTCCGGCAGAAGCTGGTTGACCGTCACGTTCTGGGCGACCACGTCCTTGGAGAGGCCCTTGAGAATGCCCGCGAGCCCAAGCCGGGTGCCGTGCGAGAGGCTCATGACCGGGTTGGGCGTCTTCACCATCGCCGAGCTGACCGCAACGACACGCCCGAATCGACGCTCGACCATCCCGGTTACAACTCGCTGGAGGATGCCAACCGGGCCGACTACGGCTTGCCGGAAGGCCGCGTCGAGGGCTTCCGGACCAATGTCGGCAAACGGCGCTGGCGGTGGTCCCTCCCCATTGAGCAGCAAAATATCGGGCTCGGGGCATGCCTCGAGCAAGGCGTCGTGCACCTCGGCAGTCGACGAATCGCCAACCACACCGCTCACCTCGACGTCATGGCACGAACGGAGCTCGTCGACCGCCTCCTCCACATCGGCCGCGGTGCGACCGTTGATGACCACGTGCACACCTTCGCGAGCGATGCTCTCTGCGCAAGCCCGCCCCAGCCCACGGCTGGATCCCAACAGAATCGCCCGACGACCTCTGATTCCGAGATCCATTACCTAGGAATCTCCGCTCTGGCCGTCGAGACGGGCCCGAAACTGGGCCTGCCAGTCGGCGAGCGGCTGGAACTCTTTGTCGTCCTGGATTTTCTCCAGCGTGTCGGCCTCGATTGCCGCATCATCTGCCGACAGATCGAATCCATCGGCACGAGGCTGAGCGACGTGAAAAGGGGTATCGACAAAACATTCCATGCCATTGCCCTCGGGGTCGTTGAAGTACAACGACCAAGCATTGCCGTGCGAGATCGGAATCACCCCCTCGACACCCGCTTCGTCCAGGCGAGTACCGATGGCACGCAGGTCGTCGAGACTCCCGGTACGAAACGCCAGATGATCGGCCAGAACGAACTGATGCTCGGTCTCCGGAAGGCCGGTCACAAAGACCATTTGATGGTGTTCGGTGGGGTCCTGGGAGAGGAACGCCAACTCCTCCTCCCCGACCGGGCCGCGGTTGGTCACCACGAATCCGAGAACGCTGCAATAGAATTCGAGCATCACGTCGAGATCACGCACCGCGACCGTCGTATGGCTCAGCGAGAGCCGAGGTGAGGGTGAATTTGGCATTGGCTTTCTTCCTTTCACGATTGAGTTTGTTCTGCGCGCCGGGCGAGTGCTGTCGGAGGTCTGGCGGCAACCGCTGCATAGGTATCCAGCATGGTATCGAGCAGTCGACGCAGGTCCGCTTGGCCTCTGGCACCAAGCAGACCGAGGAGTTCAGCTTCCGCGGCCACGTGGACGCGTGCGGCTTCGATGGCTTTCGCCTCACCGGCCTCGGTCAACAATATCAACATCGAACGCCGATCATCGGGGTCGGGCCGTCGCTCGACGAACCCCGCCCTCTCGAGCCGATCGAGACGATGCGTCATGCCGGCCGGCGACAACATGCCGCTGCGGGCCAGGACCGACGGCTTGCTCGTGCGGTCCGGAGCGTGCAGCAGCGAAGCGAGGACATCGAACTCGCCTGCCGACAACCCCACGGCGGCGAAGGCCGCCTCGACGTGCTTGTGCCCGAGGGCGGTAACCCGAGCGAGCAGCAAACCCGTCCGCATCGTCTCCAGATCGAGATCAGGCACGAGGCGCGCCCAGCTGTCCATTCCCTCGTCGATTCGGCTCCGTTCGTCCACGACACCAAACTAGCCCGCAAGTACTTCGGTATCAAATAGTTCGAGTTCGAAACAAATTTACCGGTTCGTAGTCAAGAAAGCGCGTATGCTCAGGCGCCCCCCCAAGTCACGGCTCTCGTGAGCGATCGCGACCGAAGTATCCGGCACGAAGGCCTCGGCGTTCTTGTTCTGGCGGGCGACGCTCGCTTTCACTTGCGCGCTTGAGACGAGTCCATGCCGGCACCCAACGCCTCCCGGTAGCGCTCTTCCAGCGCCGCGGTTTCGGGACCGACGGAGTCCAGCGTCCAGTCTTCCGTGGGTATCGGTTCCAGAACTTCGACGCGGACCTCGCCGCGCCGCATGATGAAGCCGTTTTGGGGCAGGATCTCACCGGCGTTGTGGATCACGATCGGGATAAGGGGCGCGCCCGTACCCACCGCCACGTGGGCCGCCCCCTTCTTGAAGCGGCCGACCGCATGACCTTCGCTGCGCGTGCCTTCCGGGGCGAGGGCCAGCGCCAGGCCCTGCTCGCAAGCCACGGCAGCGGATCGCATCGCGGCCTCCGGGTCGAGGCCGCGCTCGCGCTCGACAAACACGGTGCCCACGAAAGCAAAAGCGGGTCCCAACAAAACGTTCCTGCGGATTTCGCTTTTGGCAACCGCGACAAAATCCCCCTTCAATAGGGCGCAGACGAGAATCGGGTCGATGCCGCTTTGGTGATTGATCGTAAAAATAGCGGGCCTCACGCGAAGTCGCTCGGCGCCCTCCACACGCAGGCGAATGCCCGCCGCCCGCGTGCCCTGGCGCCCCCAGAGCCGGATGGCCTGATTGAAGCCGCGCCTGCGGTCGCCCGTCACCAGCACCGTAAAAACGCCGGCCAGAAGGCCGGGCAGTATGGCCCCCACGGCCAAGACGGTCCTGAAGGCGTCGCCGAGGGTGGGAGCCGGAGCACGGCGATTCTCTTTCATGGGATTGATCATAAACTCTGCGCAAGGCAGGCGGTAGAAAACATCGATGCCATTTTTGCCCGCGAGGCGCTCGATGCCTCAATCCGAATCTTGCCGAAACCTT
>CBFHUR010000074.1:0-11644 GCA_965658895.1 Binatia bacterium | reverse complement strand
TGCCCTTGGACAGCACCGCCCGGCCCAACATCTGGTCGGTCTCGTTGCCGACCTGCTCGAAGGCCGTCAGAAATTCCAATGCCGCCGGGCATTCTTGAAAGATCTTGTTTGTCACATCGATATCAGACGGCTTCTCGTACCCGAACAGCACCGTATGGGTTGTTTCGGACTGTCCGTTGAAATGTTCCTGGAGCAACGACACCGCCGCCGGCATTTTCTTACCGCAGTCCGAGGCCATAAACGTATCGAGAGCACTGATTACCGCTGCGGGATCCTTGGTCTGAATGCCGTAGTAGGCTGCCGTGGTGGGGAACTTCGTTACATCCGCTGCCAAAACGCCCGCCGGCATCGATAAAATCGCGACCAAGGCGAGAAAAAATTTACTCCTGTGCATCGAAATCATCCTTACGTAGGGACGGGCCGTGATTCGTTCGCGCGGTCTTGAACGGCCCGTCTGTTACCAAGCTCCGTCACGACACCCTTCTGCCGGGCCCAAGTCATTTAGTTGAAGCGTTACGATCTCAAAAGTGCCAAAGGTCATCCCTATTTCCATGACTTTAGTCATGTCTTGCATGCGGCACAGGGTGTTTCCGGCCCGTCCAGCGAACAAATCGCCCGAATGAGGATCGACTGGACGATCACCGTGAGCGATAGTTGGTGTTCATGACCGACTGCAGCACTACCGCGCAAATCTGCGTTGCCAGGCGGACGATGCCCGCCGTGGGGCGCGGGCTTCGCAATGCCCCCCCGGCGTATGGAGTCGGACACATGCTCCATCCATCGCGATTCAGGCGCTCGATCGAGCCGAGCCCATCGCGGCCTGCGTGCTTTGCCACCAATGCACTTCGCCGCTGGAGCCTGGGATGAACCTTCGCCGGATCAATGTCGACCCGGTCCCGCTCGTCGCGCTCTTCGGGGCCATAAGCGTCTGGCTCGTTGTTGGACAGAGCAATTGGGCAACCCGGGAAGAGTCGCCGACCTGGTGGCTTCTCTGGCTGCTTTTCGGAATCGCGATGCCGGTTGGCCACGAGTGGCAGCCCCACGACACCCCGAGCCTCCGGGGTCGGTTCGCGCTTCTCGTCCAGGTGGTCGCTGCCTTCGGGCTCCTCTCGATGGACCTCTTCCTGTCCAATCACGATCCGCTCCTCGACCGGCGCGTGGTCATCTTCCTTCTGGCGATCAATGCCGGCCGCGCCGCGGTCCAGCTTCCGCTTCGCTGGGGCCTGGGATTAATCGCGCTGCAATCGCTCTTCCTCGTGGTAATCAACGCGAGATCGGTCGCGATTTCCAGCGCCCCTTTCGATGGCCTTCTGCTCTCGACTGCCGCGCAGCTGCTGATTTTCGTCTGGGCGGGCGGCAGCCTGCGATCCCGCAAGATGCACGAAGTCCAGAGACAAACCGTGAGCGAGCTCGAAGCGAGTGCGGCACTGCTAAGATCGAGTGCGCGACGAGAACGCGAGGCCGAGATCCTGCGCGATCTCCATGATTCAGCGGGCCACTCGATGACAGCCCTGATCCTTCAACTACAAGCTGCCGCGGCGATACCCGAGCAACGACAAGAGAAGGTCGCGCTTGCCGAGCAAACCGCGCGCACCGCGCTGGAAGAAATCCGCAGTTTTGCGCGCGAGCACCGGCGAGACTTTCGTGACTCGATCCAGCAAATGGTCAGCGACGCCGACGAGGCCTACACAGGGGGCAGAATTCGCGCCGAGCTGGACCCGGAATTCTCCACCCATGATCCGGATTTCGCCGAGCTTTTCTACCGCACCGTGCAAGAGGGCCTGACCAATGCGATGCGACATTCCCGAGCAGAACATATTACCGTCATCGGCCGGATTTCTTCCAGCGCGTTTTCGCTGCAGGTTCGTGACGACGGCATCGGCGATCGGCATCGAGGTGCCCGCGCAATGCCGGCACGGCCCGACCCGGACGCACCCGAGCCCAATGGCCTCGCGGGCCTCCGCGCCAGAGCACAAAAGCTCGGCGCCACGATTGAAACCGGCAACCTCCAGCCACGCGGCTTCGAACTCGGCCTGAAGGTCGCCAGAATCGGGGACACCTCATGATCGGTGTAGTTCTGGTCGACGACCACGAAATTATCCTCGAGGGACTCGCCGGTCTGTTAGCGACGGAAGATGCGATCACCGTGCTGGGCGCTGCGAAAAGCGCTGCGAAGGGCCTGCGACTGGTCGGCGATCAACGCCCCGACATCGTGCTTGTCGATCTGCGCATGCCCCGACAATCCGGGCTTCATCTGGTGGCTGAATTACAGCAGCGGCACCCCGATTGCCGCTGCGTGATCCTGACAACATTCGAAGACACCGAAGCCATGGCCGAGGCGATCCGGCTCGGCGCCTGCGGCTTCCTCCTCAAGGACACACCGCGAGCCGAGCTCGTCGCGACGATCCAGCGCGTCTACCGAGGCGAGAAAGTATTCCGCCTGGAGGGAGCGCTAGATGGGCAGGGTTCCACAAAACCGACGGCCTCGGGCGCGCCCGCAAAAGAGCGCGGTCCCGTTCTGACGAGACGCGAGAGCCAGATCCTCAGGCTTGTGGCCACCGGCTTGAGCAACCGGAAAATCGCTGCGGAACTTGGCCTGACAGAGGGGACGGTCAAAAATTATGTCTCTGGACTCCTGTCAAAGTTCGCGCTCACCTCTCGAACGGCTCTGGCCCTTGCCGCCCTGCGCTACGAAAGCAGCCTGCAGGGGTAGCCTGTGATACTCCCGGCAACTGGATCGAAATCGAAGGCGAGCCCGCTGTCGCAGTCCTCGGGCGCCGCACAGTGATCGCTCGGCCCGGCCGTGCAGGCCGCAAGCGAAATCAACAGCAGAATCAGCCCGATAATTTTCATGCATTTGCAATTGCCTGTTCGGCGCATCCGCGCAAACACTATCTCGGATGGGGGTGGGCGGAAGGTTCCCGGGGCACCGTGTTGTTTCGCGCAAAAGTGGTAAACCAGACGCACAGTCCGGGAACGCGGCACCCGTGTGGCGCCAATCTCCCTCAGGATTGAAGGACATCATGCAAATTCATGGATTCACCCAGCCTCGTTTCGCCAGTGTTGGCGACGCCTTCCGCAGAAACATGGAAGAACGCCACGAAGTCGGGGCCGCGTGCTGCGTCTATCATCGAGGCGAGGTGGTCGTGGACCTCTGGGCGGGCATGGCCGATGCGAGCCGAGGCCTGCCGTGGCAGGAAGATACGCTCGCGGTGGTCTTTTCCTCGACCAAGGGTGTCACCGCCATTCTGGCCAACCTGTTGATCGAACGCGGCCTGCTCGACCCCGACCTGCCGATCGCGCATTATTGGCCGGAGTTTGCCGCTGCCGGCAAGGCCGCGATCCCGGTCGACATGATCCTCACCCATCGGGCCGGGATCCCGATCATCGATGCGCCGCTCACGTTGGACGAATGCCTTGCCTGGGATCCGGTGATCGAGGCCATCGCCAGCCAGAAGCCGTTTTGGGAGCCGGGAGAAAAACACGGCTACCATGTCCGCACCTATGGATGGATTCTGGGCGAATTGATCCGGCGAGTGACCGGCATGAGCCCGGGGACTTTTCTGGCCACTGAAGTGGCCGGCCCTCTGGGCGCCGATTTCCATATCGGCCTGCCGGAAGATCAGGAAGGGCGCGTGTGCCGCATGATCGGCCCGCCGGAACCCGAAGACCCGGCGCTGCGCGAGGCGATGGAGAAATTCGTGGGCCCCGACACGCCGCTGGGACGTGCCCTGCATGGGCCCTCGCAGCTCTTTCACTACGACGAGATGTGGAATACGCGGGCCCTGCACGCAGCCGAGATGCCTTCGTCCAACGGGATTGGCACCGCGCGTGGACTGGCCCGTCTCTATGCCGGCACGATCGACGAACGCGCCAGCCACCGCCTTCTCCAACCCGAAACTCTGGCCCGCGCCATCGAACCGCGGGTTGATGGCCAGGACGCGATCCTCGGGGTTCCCACCGTCTTTGGTCGGGGCTTCATGAGACCGCCTGCGCTTGCGATGACCTCAGGACCCGGCGCCTTCGGGCACCCCGGAGCGGGCGGTTCCCTCGGGCTGGCGGATCCCGAGACAGGACTGGCCATGGGCTACGTGATGAACCGTATGGCGCCGGGCCTCAGCGGTGACGTTCGGGCCGCCGAACTGGTTCGCGCGGCCTATGCTGCCCTGAACTGAGCCGGATCCACCGGCCGCATCCGCAAGACCGGGTCAGGGTCCTACTTTCTTTTGTCGCAACGCAGCCCGAACGGTGTCGCGCGACAATTACGACCACACTTCACGGTGCCGAAATTATCCGCCACGCAGCTCTCATTCTTGCGCTGCGCACACTTGATCGTATTCTGCGAGATCGCGCAGCCGTAGCCACAGGCCATCTTGCCGAAATCAGTCTGCAGACACATCTGGTCAGGCCGCGCGGCGCACAAGACCGTCCCCATCGACTGGACGCAATGATATCCGCAGACCTTGTTGCCGAACGAAGACCGGCATTCGTAGCCGGGATACCGCCCATCCGGCCCGGCGATGGTCTTGTCGAGCGCGAACCGAAAGCCCTCTGCGTACGACTGGTTCAGAGAGGCCTGAAACTGGGGGCAGGACAAGCCCGCCGCGTAGTTTCCCTTCATGTCCAGGCGGTTCTTGGCATCATTGATACCGGCAGCATAAGCCGCGCTCGGCGTGCAAACCTCCGCTACATATTGTGCCTGCATCGCTGCACACGAAATGGTTGTCAGGGCAGCGCCCATGGCCAGCAGCACAATCCTGATTCGCGATCGCTTGTTCGAATTCATGACAGATCCTCTCCTCATCCCCCGAGCCGTTCCCCGAAATCTTCGGCGCAAACATCCTGTTCGGCAGATCATCTCAGATTCTTGACCGAGAAATCAAAAAAGTCTTCAGGCGATGGTTCGTATCCAGCGCGCCGCCAGCTCGGCGCCTGCGGGCAAGGGGCGGCCGCGCATCGGTGGTTCTCCGGGCATCCCGGATCCTGCTTATCGGTATGGCGTTGCGTAAGGTGATCAACCGCATGGCACCGGGGCTCAGCGGCGCCGTTCGGGCCGCCGAGCTGCTCCAGCCGGCCGGAGGCGGCCTGCAGGGCCCCTAACTGAAGCAAATTCATCGCGGGCATCAGGAAGACTGATAGAAAAGACCGTCTCCAAGAAGTTGCAATGATGTTTCGGGCAGTTAAAATTTGAAGAGCTTATGAGCAATCCGCGTTTCAAGATCTGGTCCTCCATCGGCAAAAAGCTCCTGACCGGAATTACCGGAATCGCCCTGATCGGTTTCATTATCGGGCATTTGGCCGGCAATCTGACGCTTCTGGTCGGCGGCGAAATGTTCAATGCCTACGCAGAAAAGCTCCACCAATTGGGCTTCTTGCTGTACGTCGTTGAAGTCGGCCTCGTGCTTCTCTTCCTCACGCATATCGTCCCGGCACTGGCCGTCCATCTTGATAAAAGACGAGCCCGCGGAGTCCAGAACACGATGGTGGCGAGCAAGGGGGCACAGTCCAAGCAGACCATTTTCTCGCGTTCGATGGCCGTCACCGGCATAATCCTGCTGGTCTTTCTGGTGATCCACATCATCCAGTTCCGCTTCGGACCAAGTATCGCCGAGGGATATGTGACGATGATCAACGGTGAACCGGCCCGTGACCTCTATCGGCTGGTCGTCGAGGTCTTCAAGGACCCGCTCTGGGTCGCCTTCTACGTCTTTTGCATGCTCTTGCTCGGAAGCCATTTGCGACATGGCGCCTGGAGCGCCTTTCAGTCGATCGGCGCGCTGAGCACGGGCATGCGTCCTCTGGCTTACTCGGCAGCGGGGGTTCTGGCTGTGGCCGTCGCGGTGGGCTTTTTGATCCTGCCCATCTGGCTCTGGCTTGTCGCACCCCTGCCCCTGCCCGACCCGGCCCTACAGGCCCAGGTGACGAACTAATGGATTTCGATATCGTCGATGGAACTCTCTCGGACGGCGCCCCGGATGGGCCGATCGAAACACGCTGGGACCGACACCGCTTCGACCTCAAGCTGGTCAACCCGGCCAACAAGCGCAAATACAAGGTCATCTTGGTCGGCACCGGCCTCGGCGGCGGCGCAGCCGCCGCCTCGCTTGCCGAACTCGGCTATGACGTCCTGAACTTCTGCATTCAGGATTCGCCACGGCGTGCCCACTCGGTTGCCGCTCAGGGCGGGATCAATGCGGCCAAGAACTACCCCAATGATGGCGACTCGGTTTGGCGGCTTTTCTATGACACCGTCAAAGGCGGCGATTTCCGCTCACGCGAGTCCAACGTCTACCGCCTCGCACAATGCTCGGCGAATATCATCGACCAATGCGTGGCTCAGGGTGTTCCCTTCGCCCGGGAATACGGTGGCACACTGGCCAACCGCTCGTTTGGTGGGGCACAGGTCTCGCGGACATTCTACGCGCGGGGCCAAACCGGCCAGCAACTCCTTCTCGGCGCCTACAGCTCGCTGATGCGACAGGTCGCCTCGGGCAAGGTCACCATGATGCCGCGCCGCGAGATGCTCGACGTCGTACTCGTCGATGGGCATGCCAAGGGGATCATCTGTCGTAATCTCGTGACCGGCGAGCTGGAGCGCTACGCAGCTGACGCCGTCTGCCTGGCCACCGGCGGCTATTCCACGGTGTATTTCCTCTCCACCAATGCGGTGAACTCCAACGCGACGGCGGCCTGGCGGGCTCATAAGCGCGGGGCGTTTTTTGCCAATCCGAGCTTCATGCAAATCCACCCGACCTGCATTCCCCTGCAAGGCTCGGCGCAGTCCAAGCTCACCTTGATGAGCGAGAGCTTGCGCAATGACGGGCGAATCTGGGTTCCCAAGAAGAAAGCCGACGACCGGCGCCCCAAGGATATCCCCGAGGACGAGCGCGATTATTTCCTCGAGCGACGCTATCCTTCGTTCGGCAACCTCGTGCCGCGTGATGTGGCCTCGCGTGCCGCCAAGCAGATCTGTGACGAGGGCTTCGGCGTGGGCCCCACAGGTCTGGCTGTCTATCTGGACTTTGCCGAGGCCATCGGCCGACTCGGACACGATAACGTCGAGCAGAAGTACGGCAACCTCTTCGAGATGTACCGGGAGATCACCGACGAGAGCCCCTACGAAACACCGATGCGGATCTATCCCGCGCCCCACTACACGATGGGCGGACTCTGGGTCGATTATAATCTGCAGACAACAATCCCGGGGCTACATGCGCTCGGCGAATCGAATTTCTCCGACCACGGGGCCAACCGCCTCGGTGCCAGCGCCCTCATGCAGGGACTCTGTGACGGATATTTCGTCATTCCCTACACGATCGGCAATTATCTGGCAGACCAGACGCCGGACTCCGTATCGACGGAAGACGAAGCCTTCGACGCCGCGGAAGCCAATGTGCGGGATTCGGTCGACAGACTGCTCGCCGTGAAGGGCGAGAGGACTCCTCGCGACTTCCACTGGGATCTCGGCCGAACTCTCTGGGATAATGTGGGCATGTCCCGCAACCCCGAAGGCATCATGGAGTCGGTCGGGCATATTCGCAAACTGCGCGAGGAGTTCTGGCAGAACGTGCGCGTTGTCGGCAGCGGCGACACCATGAACAAGGCGCTGGAATATGCAGGGCGTGTCGCTGACTATCTGGAACTCGGCGAATTGATCGCGATCGACGCCTACAATCGCGACGAAAGCTGCGGTTGCCACCTGCGCACCGATCACCAATCGGAAGAGGGAGAGGCCCTCCGCCGTGACGATGAATTTTCTTACGTCTCTGCCTGGGAGTACACCGGAGATCTGGGCCGACCAAGACTAAACCGTGAAAAGCTCGAGTTCGAGAACGTTCACCTCGCGGTACGGAACTACAAGTAATGGCAAACGTGGAAACTCGATCCTACCAGTTGCGTATCTGGCGTCAGGCGGGCCCCAACAATCCGGGCAAGCTGGTCGACTATCGTGTGGACGATATTGATCCCAGTCTTTCTTTCCTCGAGATGCTCGACCATCTCAACGAGACCCTGATCAGCAAGGGCGACCACCCGATCGAATTCGAAAGTGACTGCCGCGAAGGTATCTGCGGGGCGTGCGGCGTGGTGGTTGATGGCCGCCCGCACGGACCCATCCCGAACATCACGACGTGCGCCCTGCGCATGCGCGAATTCGCCGATGGGGCCACCATTACGGTCGAGCCTTTCCGCGCCACCGCCTTCCCGCTTGTGAAGGATCTGGTCGTGGACCGCAGCCCGTTTGATCGCATCATGCAAAAGGGCGGCTACTGCTCGGTCAACACCGGCCAGGCACCCGAGGCCAACAACCTCCGGATCGGCAAGGAAACTGCCGAAATGGCGATGGACTCCGCGGCCTGCATCGGCTGCGGTGCCTGCGTCGCTTCGTGCCCCAACGCCTCGGCGTCCCTTTTTGTCGGCGCCAAGGTGCGCCAGCTTTCGCTGCTCCCGCAGGGCGACGTCGAGCGTGCCACGCGAGCCCTCGGCATGGTGGACCAGATGGACGAAGAAGGTTTCGGCGATTGCTCCAACCACGGCGAATGCGAAGCCGCTTGCCCGAAAGCAATTTCCATCGAGAATATTTCGACCCTGCGTCGGGAATACGTCCGCGCGCTGGCCAAGGGCTAGACGAAAACAGCCTCAACCTTCGTCGACAGGCAGTCCCACAAGACGCATCAGAGCCAATGCGTTGGATCGCGTGACGATGCCCTCGCGCAAACGGTAGTCGAACTCGATCTGCTGGTCGGAGATCTGATCTTCGAAATGGACGTTGACGGCAGCCACATCCGCAGCGTCGGCAATCGTTGTGATCGCCAGATCATGCGTGGTGGCCACTCCGAGGGAGCCGCGCAGCAAGAAGGCCCGCAGTACCGCCTCGGCCCCGATGCGCCGATCGTGCGAGTTGGTACCCGAGAGCAACTCATCGAGCAGGAACAGCAGGGGCTTCTCGCCATCGGCCAACTCCAGCAATTTTGCCAGACGGTCAATTTCCGCCTGAAACCGCGACCGATGATCAAGCAGGGAATCTTCGGTCGCGATACTCGCCCCCAGCGACATCGGCGTCATCGAAAGAGACGAGGCGCGCACGGTCGCACCCGCCTGGGCCAGGATCGCGTTCGCCCCGATCGACCGCAGCAGGGTGCTTTTCCCCGACATATTGGATCCACTCACCAGCAGCAGAGACTGCCGAGCGTCCAGACGGACGTCATTGCCTACGGCTTCAGTCGGAAGCAGAAGCGGATGTGCGAGGTCGTGGGCAACAAAGGCGGGCCCACCGTCGAGACTGTCGAGCACCTCGGGGAAGACTTCTTCGGGCGACTCGTAGGCATGCGAGGCCAACGACAACAGCGCCTCGAAACTTCCGACCGCCGCCAGCCAATCCAGAGTGTGTTCCGAGAAACGAGCGCGCCAGCGCTCGATCGCCGCCAGAACATGGATCTCCCAACCAATTAAAAGTGCGAGCGGCACAAAAATGAGATTATGGCCGGAATCGAGGAGCTCGAATCGGCGGCGCAGACTCTCCAGTGCTGGCCCGGCAGCCTGAGGCCCCCGGGACAAGGTTGCCTGCAACTCGACCATGAGCGCATTCCCGGGCTCGCAGTCGCGCGCTTGCTCCAAGAGGGTGCGCAATGCCGCCAACTCGGCCAGCGCACCGTCGCCCGCATGCAATTCGTGCCCATGCGATTTCCGCACCCGCCCGATCAACAGGATCTGCGCGAGAAAGGCACCGAAAGGGAAGATGGCACCAAGGCTGCCCGCGAGCCATAAAACCAGCGACCCCAGGAAAGCGACGAGCAAGAATACCGAAAGAATTTGCATGCCGCGCAATGGGGGAAGTTTCGGCCGAGAACACCAACGGCGCAGAGCACCCTCGGCCACCGGAGAGCGTTCCTCTCCTGCCGCCAGAGCAATCTCCTCCCGCGCATCCAGAGACTGCCTCAGATCGGCAACGGCCTGCTGTCGGGCGAGGATCTCGGACCGGGACCCGGGAACCAGCAACCAATCCGCGAATGTTCGTGCGCCATAAGGTGTCACCGCACGACAATAGAATTCGAAAAGCGAACCGGTTCCGAAAACGCCGAGGTCCGCCGCAAACGCATGAGCCTCAGGCGACAGGCCGCGACCATGGGGGCCACTCCCACGCCAATCCCCCCGAAGCCGTCGCAGATTACGCTCATAAAAGGCGACCCCACGCCGGCTGCGATTACGGTGCTCCTCGACGGTCTGATGCCAAAAGGTGAGCCCGAAAAACAACCCCGCAGCGATCCAGATACCCCATCCCCACGGGAGGTTGCGATCAAAGACCGCCACCACCAGAGCGATCCCTGTTGTCAGGACCAGCAGGCGCGTCCATCCCAGGCGACGATGGAGGCGATCGGCCTCTTGCGCGGCAAGCTGATGAAGCTCCAGCCTTCGCAGGTACTCGTCTTGGGGCGCCGACATGCCTTTCACGCTAAGGCGCCAGCAGGTAAATTGCGAGCGAAAATCTCATCGCCGGCTATGCCGCGCCCGAAACAGAATCAGGCCAACCGAGATCAGAAACAAGCCCTGCAGAAACAGCCCCCCCAAGGTCTCGCCCATGTCCCATAGCGTCCGGTCGCGCAAGACAATATCGGTCATGGCCCACATCGCCCAGGTGGTAAAAAACGCCGGCGCCATCGACTGCATCCAGGGAGGCTCGATATATAGCGGCCACCAGAGCCCACCGATTGCGCCGAACGTGATCACCGAGAACAAAGCCAGCGGCAGCGCAGAATCCCGCGAACCGGCAACTCCGGCCACCACCAATCCCAATCCCGCCGATGGCATCGCCACCAAAAGACAGACCAGAAAGAGGGTCAGGGTCGAGGGCCCCAGAGAGATCCCGAAAACAAGATGCCCCCAGACCAGCAAGGCGAGCAACTGCACCATCCCCATCAACCAGCGCACCCCCAGCTTGGCGAGAATAATTCGGCTGAAACCCGCGGGCGCCACCAGAAGTCGCTCCATCGTGCCCTGGGTTCGTTCCGCGTGAAAGCCGGTGGCGGTGGTCACGACCACGGCAATCAGAATGAACATCAAGCCGAAGCCGGGCAGGTTCTGTTCATAGGATTTGCGCTCGAGCCGATTGCCGGTGAGATTCACCTCGCGCATCTCCACCATTTCCTGTGCAAACGGATCCTCCAGGGCTGCCGCATCTTTCTCGACCAGAAGCAGGAGAGTTTTCACGGTCGTCACGCCGCGCGCATTGGCCGGATCTGTCAGCAGCTCAATGGTGCTCGACCAACCCGCTTCTCGCTGCTCGGAAAAGCCGGCCGGCAGCACCAGCGCGACGGGGGCGCGATTCTCCACGGCGACAATCTGCTCGGCTTGCGCGCGGCTCATCCGTTGCGGATCGGCGTGGGCCCCCAGCAGCTCGACAACCAGAGCCGCGGCCGGCCCCTGATCCTCATCGACCACCGGCACCAGCACCTTGGGCGTCTCGATATTCCCGTAACGAGCCCCCGCAATCAGGCTCGCCACCACAATCGGCGCGAGCATCATGAAGGCAAAACCCCAGCGGTCGCGCAGCAGGATCCGAAGGTCATTGATGAAAACAGTGAGCATGCGTCGGCTCTTGGCCCTCAGAGATCAAACCGCTCCGCATAAGTACGGTAGCGCTCTTCTT
>CBFHUR010000073.1:0-11656 GCA_965658895.1 Binatia bacterium | reverse complement strand
TCGAGGACTTCGCTGCAGGTCCGACTGCGAGAGGTGATGTCGCGCACCAGATCTGCGGGCGAACTGTTCAGGATGGACTCGTCGACCATGAAGCTTCTATAGGATCGATTCGGTTCGGGTTCCACAGTTGGCGAAACGCAGACGGTGAAATCCGCGCCCTGAGGATTGCGCGCGGCAATGCGTGTCTCTAGAATCACGCCAACTCATCAAGAGGATCTCGAGCCCACGGAGGGCGTTGACGGATCGCCAACCGGACCGCGCGCAGGGCGCGGAGCACGGTGGATTCCTCCGGAACGATGCATCCGCATCGAATGATGGGCGGCGCACTCGGATTTCTTTCCGGCGGCCCGCTCCAGGGACGCAAGGAGAGAAGAAATGCCAAGATATTCCGATGATTGGGTCAACTTTGACCCGCAGGCAGCGCGGCAGCGCGTCGCGCATTGGCGCGAGCTGGACGACTTGAGTGCAAGCGTGGAAAGTTTGCGACCGCGGCTCCCCGATCTGGACGAGGACGCGCTGTTGTTGATCGCCGTGATGGGCCGGGCTTTGCACCATCTGACTCGGAAACACGGATGCATGACGTATATGCGTCTTGCGGGTGACTATGACAATGCCAAGACGGCGGTCCATCTGATGCGTCGCCATCCGCAGAACCGCGAGGAGGGCAATCCGTATTTTCGGTGGCTGAGTGTCTATGGTTGGTGGCTGATTTTCGACCAACCCAGTAGCGGCTACCGGATGCGTGGGGGAGGATGGGACGAGGTGCGGGTCGAGGATTATCTCGACGGCCTGTTTTCGGGGATTCCCGACCATGCACCGGCCAACCCGAAACTGCCGCCGCCGGGGCCGCTGCCTCCTGTATTGAAAAATTGATCCGCGGGCCTCGGGGACTGTGCCGCAGTCCCCGAGGCTGTCCCGGTAGTTTTTTTCTTGTTCCGCGACGAAAGCGATATATTCATCGGTGGCCGATGCGCAGGATCACATCCTTGCTCTCGGGGCAGTCGCCGCGCCCGTCGCAATTGCTGGTGGTCACGTAAAGGCCGCCATCGGGCCCCATGATCACATCGCGGAGCCGCCCATATTCGCCCAGCAGGTAGACCTCGGAGAGAGTCACATTGCCTGCGGGGTCGAGACGAATGCGGTGCAGATGGCCGGTGGCCCCGCCGAATCCGAGAACGCCGATCAGGGCATCACCCTTCCACTCCGGGATCTCGTCCCCGGTATAGATGGCCAGACCGCCGGGGGGCATGGCTTCCTTCCAACTCATCGACGGCGCCGCAAGATCCGGTGCGGTCTCGCAGCCGGTGATCGCTGGCCATCCGAGGTTTTCGCCGGCATCGGCAATATTGATCTCGTCCAGACCGCGGAGTCCGAACTCGAAACTGGGACCATGGTCGACCAGAACCATCCGCCCATCCTCGCGCCAGTCGATGCCTTGGCTATTGCGCACGCCAATCAACCAGGCCGCGCTATCGGGGAAGGGGTTGTCCTCGGGGATACCGCCGTCCGGATCGATGCGAAGCACCTTGCCGGCCAAACTGGCGGGATTCGGCGCGAGGTCGGGGACGCCGGCGTCGCCCATGGTGGCGTAGAGCATCCCGTCGGACCCGAAGCGCAGACGTCCGCCATCGTGGTAACGGTTGGCTGGCATGCCTTCGAGAATCGTTCGATCCAGAGCAGCTTGCCGGCCATCTTCCGCGAGAATGTAGCGTTCGATGCGGTTGTTGAGCTCACCATCGTCGGTCCCGGTATAGAAGAGATAGAAGTAGTTGTTTTCCGAGAACTCGGGGTGGATGGCCAACCCGAGCAGGCCGCCTTCTCCGGCTCGAGCGGCGGGAACCGTGATCACTGGCTGGGAGTCGAGCACGCCCTGAGGATCGATACGGCGTACATCACCACCGCGTTCAGTGACCAGCCAGCTCCCATCGGGGAGAAAGCCGATCGACCAGGGGATCTCGAGACCGGATACCGCGACCTCGACATCGATATCCACTTGTCCCTGAGGGCCGAAACCTTCTTCGATCAGTTGGCAGCTATAGTCCAGCGGGACCGGCGCGGGTTCGGGTTGCGGTCCCGCACTATTGCCCGAGCAGCCTCCCAGGAGTGCCATTGCCAAGATCCCTGTCGCCAATCCGAGAGCCGAAGAATGTCGCATGCCTTTAGCTAATCGCAAGACGGCGCCGGTTGCCAGCTTTCCCGGCCGGACTGAATCGGGGGATGGGAGGAAGGCGCGGCCGGCCATGCCTGGCAAGGGGGTTTCTCCCAATGGGATCGACCGCAGTCTTTCGGGGATTATGGGATCAGCCGATCGCGGCGAGTGCGTCGAGGTCGGCCACCGCGGTCGCGGTTCGCTCGATATTCTTTGCTGTGACTTCTTCGCCATAGTTTGCGGGCGGGCAGATCAGCCAGCCAATCACCAGGCCCCACAGGGAGGCTTTGCGACAGAGCAGCCAGGCCTCATCAAAGGAGGGCACCGGATCGGCGCCATTCTCCCTCAAGGCATCGAGATAGAAGCGCACGAGGTCCGTTTGATGCTGCCGGCGTACCTCGGTCGGGAGTGCTGTGACCATCAAATAGGTGATGTCTGCGGCAAAGCAGCCACGAGTCATTAACTGCCAGTCCAGAAACCCACCGCGTTCGTCGGGCAGAAGGTAGGTGTTGCCGATATGCGTGTCGCCGTGCAGCACAGTCGCGGGCAGGCTGGCTTGTTCTTCACGGACGATTGTCAGGGAATCCCAAAGTTCGCGGACCGAACGCCCGAGCGGGGCAATCAGTTCCTGTTTGAACGGATGCATGTCGACCTGGCTCTGCACAAACTCATAGCCGAAATTTGTGAAGATGGTCTGCATGCCGCCCGCCAGCGGTGTGGGGATCCACTGCAGATCGGTGGCAAATCGGTTGCTGCGCCAGAAATGAGCATGCAGGCGTGCCAGTTGTCCCAACAGTGATTTGACCTCGCCGAGGCTCACGGTTTCGGTGGCCTTGGGAAAGCGCGCACCGCGCCGCTCGAGGTCTTCCATCAGGATGCCGAAATTTCCGGCCTCGCCGCTGAATTGGGCGCCAAAGGACAGTGGGGTTTCCATTTGGATCTCGGGCTGGATCTCGGCGTAGAAACGGACTTCGGTCTCGTACATCTCGGGCGGGGCATGGGGGCCGACCAGCATGGTCTTCAGGATCAACCGCGTGGGCAAGTCCGATGGTGCCCCTGCGGCATAGACCAGCTCGAGTACAACGCGGTCGGCGGTGGAGGCAACGCCTTCGCCGGCATATTTTGTCGTGAGGATCTGGAAATCTTCCACGACCACGCCCGGAATCCGAGCCGAGATTGCCCGGGTCAGGACCTCCTTGTCCAGGTCGGCGACATCGGCCGGGAATATTATGTCCGGATGCGATGACATGGGGAGTTGTTTCGAGGGCCGAGCGTTTTACCAGCAACGCTGGGCTTGTCCGTGACAAGACTGCCCGGGCAGCGGGGCTGGCAGGACTCGTCGAGAGAGTTCGGGCAGTTCATGGCCTCTGTTTGAGCCCAGAAGCTCGGGTGTTGCAAGTGGGCAGAAGGCATTCACTCCTGTCGACCTTGCAGGACTCTTCTGCGATAAGGCGGTACCGGATTCGCCGGACTTGCACAGGGAGAAGATCGATGATTCGACCGGGCTATATGTGGCTGGCTTTGCTGGTGCTCTGGGGAGCTTTTTTTAGCTGGTATACTTCGTTTGAAGGACCCTTCACCCCTGAGGAGATCGCCGTGGTGATGGAGAGGGCCGAGGCCGGCGACGCCACCCCTGAGCAGCTGGAACGGATGCGACAATTTCTGGAATCCGATACCGGCGATGATTTCGTCATGGTCAATATGATCGAGATGAACGATCCACCGCCGCAGATGGAGGGAGTGCCCGCCGATGCCAGCGCGCAGGATCTTCTCGATCGCTATATGGAGCATATGTATCCCGAGCTCCTGAAACGGGCTTCGCATCCGGTCTTGATGGGGCAGGCTACGGCACCCGCTCTGGATATCTGGGGGATTGATAATGCCGACCAATGGACGACGGCGGGATTGATGCGCTACCGCAGTCGGCGCGATATGCTCGAGATCGCCGGCAACCCCGATTTTCAGGGACCGCATGAGTTCAAGATCGCCGCGATGAACAAGACGATCGCCTTTCCTGCAGACCCCTGGATGCAGGCCGGCGACCCGCGCTTTCTGCTGGCGCTGCTTCTGTTGATCGCAGGGTTGCTCAATAGTCTGGGTTGGGCCAAGCGGGACGCGGCCTAGCTCTCCGGAGATCGAATATGGTGGCGAAGATACGCCCTGGTTGGCCTGTCGCTTTTTTGTTGGCGTTCTTTTTTGGGGCAGGGGTGAGCCACGACACGAGAGCTGCCGAATCTGCCGGACAAGAAAACCCGGACGCGCAACCTTTGGCGGTTCTCGTCGACGGTTCGGGGACTTATGGGCGCCCCGGGACCGCGGAGACGCCTGCGGCCCAGAGCTTTTTTGATCAGGGATTGCGTCTGGTCTGGGGCTATTATGCGGTCGAGGCGGCGGCCTCGTTTCAGGAAGCCCTGCGGCTGGAGCCCGATAATGCCATGCTCTATTGGGGCCTTGCTCTGGCGATCAGCCCCAATCCGAATAGTCGCTATCAGGGCGCCCCGGATGATCCGAAAGGTGAGGGGCGCAAAGCCATTCAATGGGCGCTTGCCCTGTCGGCGGGCACCGAATCCAGGCAACGCGAGTTTATCGAAGCTATGGCGGTTCGCTACGATACGACCCGATACCCCGAGCGCGATGCGCGCGACGATGCCTACGTCGAGGCTGCTCGCGCGCTTGCCGAGAAGTACCCCGACGACCCGGATGCGGTGGCGCTTTATGCGGACGCGGTGATGACCCGCACGCCATGGTTGTATTGGGATGCCGAGGGCGCCGCCATTGCACCGGTGGACGATGTGGTCACTCGTCTGGATGCGGTGCTCGAGAAGGCAACGGACCATCCGGGTGCGAATCATCTTTATATTCATATTCTGGAATCCTCGCCGAATCCCGCCCGTGCCTTGCCTCATGCCGATCGCCTCGAAGGTCTGATGCCGAAAGCCGGGCATATTGTGCACATGCCCTCGCATATCTACGTACGCCTTGGCCTGTATGATCAGGCGATTGCCAGCAATCAGAGATCTCTCGCGGCCGATCGCTATTTCGTCGAGGCATGGGGTGACTCCCCGCTACCGGACATCACGACTTACAAGTTGTCCGCGCGCATGCACCCCGGGCATGCAAGTGACTTCATTCGGTTTGCTGCGACCTCGCAGGGGAACTACCAGCGCGCCATTACGTCGGCGCGCGCGGTGGCAGGAGGTGTGACCGAGGAGCGGCTTCTCGTCAATGGGCGCGCACAGCTGGCGGTCGCGAACGTCTGGCTGGTGAACAAGATCTTCGGGAAATGGGATGCGGTGCTGGCCGAAAAAAGACGAGGTGAAGGTATCGCCTACCTCGATGGTATCTGGCACTACACGCGGGGCAGTGCCTTGGCTGCCCGGGGCGATCTTGTCGGAGCCGCGCGCGAGCTGGACGGGCTGCACAAGGCTGCGGCTCGCGCCGCCAGCGAAAAAGTACGCGGCTTTGTGAATCCCCCAGCGACGTTGCTCGCATTGGCAACCGAGGGTCTTGTGGGTGAAATTGCCGAAACCCGCGGCGAGACGGCGCAGGCAGTCGAGGCGTACGAGCGGGCGGTAGCCCTCCAGGATGGCCTGCGCTTCATCGAGCCGCCGGATTGGCCGCAGCCGATGCGCCTCTATCTGGGTGCGGCACTTTTGCGCTCTGGCGCCCCCCAGGCGGCCGAGCAGATTTATTCCGAGGACCTCGCGTGGAATCAGAATAGCGGCTGGGCTCTCCATGGCCTCGCGCAGAGCTTGCGCGAACAGGGCAAAGTCGAAGAGGCCACGAAGGCCGAGGCGGATTTCCGCAAGAGTTGGCAAAGTGCCGACGTCGGACTCACGGCATCACGGTTCTAGTCAACGCCAGCTCATCTCCGACCGATTTCGCTATCGCCCCAGTGTCAGTTTTTCGAAGACCAAATCAGCTATCTTGTTGTGTCCCTGCTGGGAAAGATGGATCCCGTCGGCCACAAGATCCTGCTCTGTGCTGAGCGGCGCGTAGTTGTCGATGATCTGGTAGGCGGGGTAGTTCTCGAAGATCGCGTCGTTCATCGCCGAGAGACTGAAAACCAGATCGTGGGCTTTGTGCCTTGGCCAGTACAAGCTCTGCCCATTGCGCAGCCGCAGCGGCGGTGAAGTTGTGATGAAGACGGGAATATCTTCATTCACTGCGGCGATGGTTTCCTGATGGGTCCGGTACGTAGTCATCAGGCTACTTGCTGTCTCTTCCGGCAGATTGCCCTGCTTCCAGAAGAGCACGTCATTGGTGACAAACGCGAAGATGAAAGCATCCGGTGTGCTCGACTCCAGCGTACGTTCCAACTGACTCCAGGCTGCCGGGGGGCCCGCTTGCAGGACGATTTTGAAATCATTGACGGTTGCTCCCCCGATGGCCTGTGTCGCATCAATCTGCCAATCAAGGCCCGCATTTACATATTGTTGCTGCAGCGCCTCGGACCATGTGTTCAATTCCTGCCAACCCAATTGCGTATTGGAGTCACCGAGGTGGCTGATCTCGATCTGGCCATTCCCGTTGTAATCTCGAATCGCTTGTCCCGATGCGATTCCAGGATTCAGGACGATCAGTGAAGGGTCTCGTTCCGATACGGCATAGAGGGTCCCATGGGATACATCCAGAGCCGTGATCTTTGCCTCCACCGATCCGATCACATCCGGTCGCGAAGTTGTGTCGATGATGAAGACGCCACTTTCCGAAGCGATATAGGCAGTGTCGTAATAGGCTTCCAGGTCCGTTGCGGTGCCGCCGAGTTTCTCGGAGTGTACGACCTCGGGGGCGGCCGGCATCTGGACGTCCACAACGAAGAAATTGTCTTCGGTTCCCGCAGTGGTCAGCAGGGCGCGGCCATGATTCACGTCAAGTCCGGTGATCGCACCGAGCGGCAGGAAGGCAACCTCGCGGGCTCTGGATGGGGTTCCGACATCGACAATATGAAGGCCCTCGTCTGATCCAATATAGGCGATCGTCTCCTCTACGTGAATTTCACTCACATCGGCGTCGATCTCCAATGAGGTCATCGATCGGGGGGTTCCGGGATCCGACACATTCAGAATAAATAATTCTGCGCCTGAGGGGTTCTTGGGGGTTCCCAAATAGACGACGGACGGAGCTGCAAAAACCGCCGAACCTGGTTGCTGCGACGGTGTTCTATAAGCACCGACCGCAACGGGATCGTCGAGGTCTCTCAGGTCCAGCACTAGTAGTGCTGCGTCTTCCTCGCTGGTTGCCACGAACGCCAAGCTGGCAGTGCCGGCGACGGCATTGGCCGCAAGGGCCGCGTGACCGCGTTTTAGAAGTCCCTGTTCTCCGTCGGCGGCGCGTTGGTAGATCTGAATTCCTGCGGGGGCTTTCCCAACCAGGAAGACCAGATTCCCCGCGACGTCGACATCAAGGCCCTGACCGGCTGCGTATTGCTGCGCGATGGCTGGCGCGGCGGTGGTCGGATAGCCGCAAGCTGCGCGGCCCGACCCGCAATACCCTCCACAACCTCCATTGAGCAGCAGGACTGCGATCAGCGCGTAGAGCCAGCGGTTCATCTGGTTGTTTCACCCTACCGTATGCGATGTTGCAACCGTGCAAGCGCTCGGGCCGTCTGATCCAACGGAATCTTGCTTGATGGGCCCTGGATGCGATATGGGGGCGGACGGCGGCGATCATCTCGTCAGCTTTTTTGGAGTTGGGTACCCGCACGGGTTTGGTCAGGGGATCGGGAGGTCAGGTCGATGGTTGCACCGAATTTGGTTCGAGTCTTTTTACCGATTTTATTCAGTTTGATGATATTTCTGGTGGGTTGCGGATCGAGTAGTAACGGTTCTGCGAACACTGTCGCGGGTCTTACTCGGACGGGTTCCTTTGCGGTCGGGCGTGTAACGCTGAATCTGGCCGACCAGAGTCGGGTGACGCCCGCGACCCAAAACTCGGAACTTCTGGCATCACGTACCTTGGTGACCGATGTCTACTATCCTGCCGCGAGCGGTAATCCCGGTTCTGTGTCCGACGGCGCTGCGCCGGCCGCCAGCAACGGCCCGTTTCCCTTGCTGGTCGTCGCCCATGGCCTGTTTGGCAGCCGCACGAATTTCACCGGGACACTGGGGCTTCTGGCTAGTCAGGGCTATGTGGTGGCGGCGCTCGATTTCCCGCTGACGAATTTTTCCACGTATACTTCGCAGACGGTCTGGCTTCCTGATCTTTTTGACCAGCCTCTCGATATATCGTTTGTCATCGATAGTCTGACCGGTGTTGGTGATCCCGCAGCCGATGACCTCGCGGGGATCGTGGATGCTGATCGCATCGGTCTTATGGGACATTCCTTTGGTGGGGCTACGGTTCTCCTCAGTGGTTTTTCCGGTGTCATTGCGGATCCGAGGGTCGATGCCATTGTAGCGCTCTCGCCGTTTACCTGTTTCTTCGGCGCCGAGAGCTTTACCAACGGGACAGCGCCGGTGTTGTTGTTGCATGGAACCAGCGACGCGATTCTCGAGAGCGTCTGGAGTGACGAGCTTGACGAGTTCTTGCCGGCGACACAGATCTACGGTCGTATTGCGGGAGGCGACCATATGGGATTTGTGTCCGACCCGACTCGTCCGGAGGGCGAGCGAGATCTGGAGTTCGCCGAGGTTGTCTCCAGTGCCGAGGAAGCCGCGACCGATTCGTTGGCCGAATTCGCGGTGGCTGCGGTTGCTGTAGTGCCCGGGACGGATCTGGCCCGCTGTGCACTCCGTCCGCTGATCGCGCTTCCGAACCCGGACTTGGATGCCTTGATATCGATGGATCGGCAGCGCGCGATCAGCGATGCGTCCATGATCGCATTTTTTAATGCTTATGTTCGAGGCTCTGCGGAAGCAGAGGGTTTCCTGTTCGATGGCTTGCAGGATCTTGCGCCGGAGATGCAGGTGACGACGAAGCAGTGATCCCGTGAGGGGCGAGGACGCGTCGTCGCGAACGCGCAGGCGCGATAGCGTTCAAGAAAACCTATACGGATTCGTAGATGCGCCGGGCATCTTCGGCAGAACGCCGCCACGAAAAACGAGCTGCCTGGCTCTGCAGGGGCCCGGGCGGCGCGGGGTCGTGCCAAGCCGAGAGGATGGCATCCGACAAGCTTTGCAGATTACCCGGCTCGAATTGGATGCCCACCTCTCCTGCGACTTCGGGTAGAGAGCTTGCCCGAGAGCAGACCACCGGCGTGCCACACGCCATCGCTTCGACGACCGGCAGGCCGAAGCCTTCGTACGAGGACGGCAAGACCAGCAAGCGTGCTCGCTGATAGGAGGCAAGTAGTTCTGCATCGCTGACGTAGTTGCGCTGCACAACGGCTCTGCTCAGGCCAAGTCGTTCAATGGTCATCGCGGTCTCGGGGTAGCGGTCATCGGAGGAGCCTATGATCTCGAGTCGGGCTTCCGGGCCCAGTTGCTCCCGCACCGCAGCAAAGGCTTCGATCAAAAGCGGCACGTTTTTATATGGGTCGAGTCGGCCGACATAAAGGATCACCGGCTCTCGCGGTAGTGAACCAGGGACGTAGATGTCGGCCACCCCGTTGTAGACAACCTCGACGCGCTCGCGCGGCACCGGCAGATGTTCGACAATATCATTGGCCGACGCCTTGCTGACGGCGATGATCCTGTCGGCTCGCTTGCCGAGGCTTCGCATCATCGTCTGATAGAGGGGAAAGAAGCGCCGCTTTTTCGATCTGGGAGCGTTGTCCGGAAACAGCAGGGGAATCAGATCATGCACCGTAACCACGCAAGCGATACGCCCTCGACGACCGGCGGGGAAGGCAGCAAATGGAATCATCCAGTTGGGGGAGTGAAAGACATCGATCTGGTGTTGCTTGAGCCATCGGGGCATCGCCAGTTGCCCAAGGGGCGAGAAGACCCCATGGTTCAGGCGCGTCGCCGACCAGTTCGGGTTTTGATCGAAAGAGGTGGTCTCGCGGGTCTGCTCCAGAGTTTCGTTTGCGTCGAACAAGCAGACATATTGGTTGCGATCGTCCAGCAGGGACAATTCGCGAATCAACTCGCGTGTATAGACGCCGATTCCCGAGAGTTCAGGAGCGATCCACCGCGCATCGATGCAGATCTTCATCCGGCCACCTGACGATAAACTTCCCAGGTCTTCTCGGCGGTGGTCTCCCAGCGGTAGATTGCAGCCGCGGATTTACCCGCATCGATCCACGGGGTCGGATTGTGGAGCACTTCGCTCACCGCCTGTGTCCAATCCTCGGGATCATAACCATCTACCAAGCGGGCCCCATTGCCGAGGACTTCACGCAAGGAACCCGCGCTGGAGGAAATCACCGGTACGCCGCAGAGCATCGCTTCCAAGGGCGGGAGTCCGAACCCCTCATAGATCGAGGGAAACAGGAAGGCTTCTGCACCGCGGTATAGGTCGCCCAGATGATCCTCGGGCAGATAGTCGATGTAGCGAATCCGGTCTGCGGCCGGTGATTGGCGGATCCGCTCGAAGATTGGCCCACACTTCCATCCCTTCATCCCCGCCAGGACAAGATCCCCATCGAAATCGAGCCTTTCGAAGATTTCGACCAGGAGCTGGTGGTTCTTTCGCGGCTCGATCGTTCCGACGTGGAGCAGGTAGGGGCGGTTCAGGCCGAACGAGGATTGGAAGTCGACACTCTGCTGCGTTGTGGATCGCGGATATTCCTTCAGGCCGTTGTGGATCGGGTAGAGCTTTTCTTGTGGCACGTCCAGCAGGGCTCGGACTTCATCTGCGACGAAGTTGCTGACGGTGATGATGGCATCGGACCGTTCGACCGTCTTGCGGATCTGTCGACTCAGAAAGGCGTGGTTTTTTGTCTCTACGGTTTCGGGATGACGAAGGAAGCAGACATCATGAATCGTGACGATGGATTTTCCTTGTCCTAGAGGAGGGCGAGTGAAGTTGGGGAAATGGTAGACATCGGCCGGTCCCGCGAATCGGTCGAACGGCGGCCAGTCGAGTCGCTCCCAGCAATGCTGTATCCAACGCCGAGGTAGCCATCGGTTGGCTTTTTCCGCAGCGTTTCCTGCGATGATGCGGCGGCCCTTGCCGGCGAAATCGAAATAGAACATTGCCAGCGCATCCCCGGCCGCCTGCGGCTCCAAATGTTCTGCCAGCATCTTTGTATAACGGCCGACGCCGGCCCGCTGGGCGACCGCTGCCTGAATATCGATGCAGACCCTCACGCGGCAGAGCATAGCCGAACCCGTGCCGAATCCCAGACCTCGACGGGCAATGTCGCTTCTGCCCGAACCCGCATCTTGGCAGCTAGTTTTTGCGCTCCAGATGCAGAGCAGTGTAGCTGCGTGCGGGGGATCCGAGGTCGATCTCTTCGGATTTCACCGAAAACCCCCCTGCTGCGAAGCATTCGATGATGGCGTCTGGGTCGGTATTGACGAAGATCTCGGGTTGGGCGCCCGCAACGGCCAGAAACTTGCCGGCGAGAAGGCCTCGCCCCCCTGGCTTGATGACTCGTGCGAGTTCGGCGACGTAGGCGGG
>CBFHUR010000072.1:0-11875 GCA_965658895.1 Binatia bacterium | reverse complement strand
TTGGGGCGTCCCGGCCCGGGGGATCATGGAGGCTCTTTTCGGGATGGTGGTGGTCGGTGTGGTGCTGGGGGTTTATTTCCAGCGACGTGCCGGCGGGCTGACCGGCGACTTCATGGGGGCGCTGCAGCAGGTTTCGGAGTTGGTCATTTTGATGGCGCTGGTTTCGACGTGACGATTTGGACGCTTCGTCACCCTCCTGTGGACCGCCAAGGCAGGTGTGTGGGGCAAACAGTCATCGAGACCACCATCTCTGGTGCTGACGCCGTTGCACTGGCCATGGAGGCAGCCCCTTTTCGGCCGGGGCAGTTGTTCAGTTCGGACCTTCCGAGATGCGCGACATTGGCCCATGATCTCGCGGCGGCCTGGTCGGTGCCGGTGCGTACGGATGCTCGCCTGCGCGAGATGGACTTCGGAGAATGGGAGGGCCGGACGTATGATGCGATCGACGCCGAAGATGGCCCGCGTTGGCGCGCATGGTGTGCGAATTGGCAGACGATGACGCCCCCGGGTGGAGAGTCTTTGGATGCCTTTGCCAGCCGTGTCGGGGGGTGGTTGGAGGAGCAGGCGCCGTCGCCCAGAGACGTGATCGTGACCCACGCAGGCGTCATTCGCGTCTTTCGAGCTTTGGGTGGGGCCACTTGGGAGGAAGCGATGGCATCCGACAATCCTTTTCTGGGCTGGATCCAGCATTCGATTCGGGGCTGAAACGTTCGGTAACACCGCGAGGCCAAAAGCCACGTTCGATGCAAGGAACGAACAAAATGAGGCGCTCCTGCATCCGAGCAGCCAACTGCTGCAATAGCCAAGCCCCGCAACGAGAAAAGCCCCCGCCAAAGCGGAGGCTTTCCAAACGCGCCCGGAGAGATTCGAACTCCCGACTCTCTCATCCGAAGTTCCGGGGTACCGTAAAAGGACCCCGGGACTCGGGGCTTTCCTACTGCTGCGCCGCTCCCTTCTGAACATCCTCGGCGATATGACTCACCCCGAAACGTCCGTCGGAGGTAAGGGTCTTGCTGTAATCCTGAGCCTGGTGGCAAGCGAAACAGTTATTCTTGTCCGCGGGAGAATCCGAGACCTTCGGCACCGGGCCACCCTGAAAAGTCGTTTCCATCACGGTGTTCGCCAGCGCCAAAGAACCGCGTTGTCGGTCGGTATTCGCTCCGGAAGCCGGCGGGAGATACTCTGGCGGATTATCGTCGCTTGCCGTGTTGAACCAGATCCCTCCGACCAATCGATAGTTCTTCCAGACAGATTGCGGGTTGGTGTCCCGCAAACTCGCAAGATAACCATCAGGCCCCGCGACCTGGGCATTCAATTCCAGGATATTCCTGCGATTGAGTTCCGCATCGAGATCGCCCTCCGCCGTTCCCTGCGGATGAACCCGACATGTATTCGTCGGTTCCGCTGCCAGCGGATAGGAGGGCGGTTGGCCGCTGCCCGGGTTCGACTGGTTGACGGCACCACACGCATCGTCGCAAGAATCGGAATCCGGATCCGCAAGGCAGGAGGCACAGGTGGAATCCATCATTGTCCAGCCACTCTCCGGAATTCGCGCCGTATCCCCCTCGGCCGAGCAATCGGGCACGTTGTCCACATGCTCCCAGGTGCTCCAGATCATCTCCGGGTGATATTTCGTTACCTGGGCGAGGTGGATGCCAACCAGCCCCAGCGTGGCACGAGAGCCATCCGACAGCCGTACGGACTGCCAGAAGTAGTTGGCCCTCTCCTCCTGCGGAGCGAGAAAGCGCCAGGCCGTCTTGATCTCGACCAGATCCTCGGGAAGATTTGGCCCCGGCGCGTCACAGAGGCTACGCGAAAAGCGGATATTGTAGACAATCACATTGTATCCGGTTCGAGGAGCAAGCTTGACGGCGTATATGGTGCCCGCACCGGCTTCCGGCCCAGAATCGGGCGCTGCGATACGGACCAGGTCGAAGATTTCGTCCCCAGGACCGCAGCTATTGAGACCCGGCCCCCGGAACTCGGGGTATTGTTCCTCGTTCTGGAAAAGACGCTTCCCGGAGTTTGGCAAGGCTCGGGGGCTCCTGCTCTCGGGACGGGTGAGATTCAGAAAACTCTCCCAGGCGAAGACACCGAAGTCACAGAGCTCCGCATCCAGTCCGCCGGGAATCTCGGTCGCCAGGTTCGGATTTCGAAGCTGCCGTGCCGAGAGCTGGCATCCCTGGGGGTTGTCGAACCCGACGAAATCATCGGCAGGAGACCCGCTTCCGCCGCACGCATTCGTAATCATCATCAGGACAGGAAACGCGGCTTTCCAGGCTTTCATCTCCACAGCACTCCTTTCAGATCCGGACCATTCTCCAACTTTGTCCGATGGACGGCGGGAAGCATGAATGTCCTCTCGCCCACAAGGCGCTCTATATCGTCAATCTTGATTATGCCAGAGGGCAGGGTTTCCCGCTGTTCCCGCCCGTGGCGGAGCCTCGGGCGGCGGACAGGAAGGATCAGCGGATTTTACTTTGATATTCGGCCCGAAATGTGGGGCCAAGTGACCTCGTTTCGGTTGCCGGCCTGTGTTCTCGACCCTGATCACTGCAACATTGAAGTCGACTGCCAAAAGGACGAAAAATAGCGCCGGCGGCAAACCGGTTGGCAGCGCAGGAAAGGACGTGACATGGGGCTGCGGAACGACCTCGACTTTGTCAGGGAAGAGCTCAAGGAGCTTGATGGCATCGACCGGAAACCCTCCGGCGGCATCCGCAGTTTCGGGTCGCGCATTGGCTATGCGGTTTCGCTGGGGCTGAAAGAAAAAGAGATTTTCCTCTTTGCTCTGTTGCAGTGGGCATCCATCGGGATCGCCTATCTGCTGTGGGTCCAGATACTCGACTGGATTCCCGAGGAAGTCTGGCGCAGCACTGACGAGTCGGATCAAGGGTCCATCGCAGACCTGGTCTTGTTCGCCTGGTCGTTTGTTTGTGTGGGCGTGGCCGCCTTTCCGTTAGGCATACTGACAGGCTGCATGGGGGCCACGCATTTCCTGCACAAGCAGGGCCGAGAGTCGAGCGTGGCAACATGCCTGATGCTGGTTCTGCCGAGCAGTTGGGCCCTGTGGATGTTCCACTGGGCCGACGGGTGGATCACCGTAAACCGGATCATGGACCGCCTGCCCGACAAGAACGACACAACTACGCCCGCCCAGCGCGCCCTCAATGAAGCCCTGTACAACGCGTGGAAGCTCGGCGTATCCGGCGTGCTTCCACGCATTGTTTCAGGCAACAACCTGATTCAGTCAGGCAGGAACTCCGTGGTCTTCGTGAAAGACAACTTTCTCGAGGTGGCCAAGCTGCGCGCCGGCTATTCCGCTCTGTGCTGGGTGGTCGGTATTGGCGCCTATGTCGGTGTCATCCTGCTGTTCATGAATGTGGACATCGTGCCTGAGGGGAGCGAAATATACGGCCACATTTATACAGCCTACCTCTGGGGGGGCCGTGCCGCTGCTGATCGCTGTGGCGATAGTTGCGCTGGTCCTCAGGCCCATCTATGTCCTGGCCCTCTGCGATCTGTACTCCGATCATCTCGATGCAAAAGGCATCGCGGTGACGCTTCCTGAGAGTCCGCCAAAGTCCATCAGCGCCCTGGTGGCGTTTCTGTGCCTTTGCCTGATCGTGGCGGTGGTATTCATGTACCGGAACGAACTCGGTGTCGTGGATATGCTGTCGACGCCCTATGGCGCGGAGTATCAACCAGGCAATGCGGAATAGGTCGCTAACAGGGTATGGCGACGGAACCGCGCCGTAGCCCGCAACGAGAAAAGCCCCCGCCAAAGCGGAGGCTTTCCAAACGCGCCCGGAGAGATTCGAACTCCCGACCCTCTGATCCGAAGTCAGATGCTCTATCCAGCTGAGCTACGGGCGCATGAGTATCTACGGTCGCGGACGCGTGGGTAGAAGTCAACGCGCCCTGCCTTTTCGCCCGCTCCTGGGCGGCCGGGCGGCGCGAGCGGCCCGGTCCTCTCGGGCGTCCAGGTAGCCGCCCGAGTTTCAGGCAGCCTTGCGGGTGACGTGCGTCTGCAGGGCGGCCAGGATTTCCTGATAAATCATGTTGTGGCCTTTTTCGCCGCCAAGCAGGAAGCCGATGTGCATCAGCAGGCGGTTCGAGCGCACCTTGCAATAGAACGAGACCCGCGTGCGGTTCTCGCTCAGCGGCTCGAATACCCAACGGCCGTTGCCGACCAGGTCGCCGTCGTCGTAGGTTTCTTCGATGGACCGACCTGGATCAATGGCGGTGATGGTGCGGGTGAAGCGGGATTTGACCGGTGAGCCGGGAGGCGAGAGCTCGTGCCGCAGGCGGGTTCCTTCCTGCACGGGGCCACCATCGATGACATCGATCTTGTAGCGGGGATACCAATCCCTCATGCGAGGGTAGTCCAGAATAATGGCAAAGAGCTCTTCCGCAGAGGCATCAATTTCCATCGAATCGACTGTATCGAGGTTCGGCATGAGAGGGTTGTACGCAAATGGCTTCCAAAGGGAAACCCCGTGCGTATTGCTTCGACGGGCTTGCATGTTTGTTTTTTTGCTCGGGGCGGTGCAGGTTGGGCCGACGCAACGCTGAAGTGCCGTGTTTCGGGGAGTCCTCCGCCGGCTCTGTTCGGCCGCAACCGTGGAGATTTGAGAATGTCACTGGCAAGTCGCAAGAAAAACATGACGTGGATCGCGATTTTTTTGATGATCGCCGCGATGGCGATGTATGTGCTCAGTGACGACGAGAGTCTTCCTCCGCAGGAGCTCGAGGAGCGCAGCGGCTCTCTTGCGGTCCTTTTGGCGGAGGCATAATCGGCTCGGATTTCCGCGTCGGAGTTGACCGTCCCCGGACTCTCGCGATAGCCCACGAAGGTCGCTCGTGTTGCGAAACGTCTCGTACGCGATCTGAGAGAGGGAGCAGGGAATGGACAAGACTCGTTTGAGAGCTGCGCTGGCGGTTCTGCTGGGAGGTCTCTGGTTTGCCGTCTCGGCGACACAGGCCATGGCGGGAGGGCTGGCGGTCAACGAGGCGAGCGCGCGTCTGACCGGCACCGGATACGCGGGTACCGCCGCTCTGGCCGAAGACGCCTCGATGGCCTGGTACAACCCCGCTGGTCTCACCCGGATGGAGGGGGGAAGCGCGGTATTCTCGGGCAGCGTCGTTCAATTGGATACGACCGTTGACGTCTCCTCGGCTAGCACCTGGGGGCAGGGTGGTGTGACCGGCCCCTATGGCAAGATGACGGCCGATGGTGGTGGGCTCCTGGGTGTCCCCAGTTTTCATGTGGCCCAAAAAGTTCACGAGAAGGTTGCTCTGTATCTGGGCGTGGTCGCTCCCTGGGGTGATCAGACGAATTTTCCGGATGACTCCGCGGTCCGCTATCTCGGGACACTCTCCCAATTGCGGACGATTAATATCAATCCGGCGATCGCGATCGGGCCGTGGGAGGGCTTCTCCCTCGGCGTGGGTTTCAACGCCCAGAACGCGCGCGGGCGGTTCAATCAGCAATTCGCCCTGCCGACCAGGCCGATCCTGCAGCCCGCCGATATCAACGCGCAGATCAAGGCGGATGCCTGGGGCTACGGTTGGAACGCGGGCGTGTTGTACGAGTACGAAGATGTCTTCCGCGTCGGTGTGGGCTACCGCTCGCCGATTCATTATGAGCTGAGCGGTGGGGCCAAGTTTCGGACACCGGAGATCCCGGCCGGCCTCGTCGGCGGGTTGCCGGCGATCCCGTCATTGCAATTATTTGCCGACGCAGCCGTCAACCTCGCCATTCCTCAGACGGTAACGGTGAGTGGCGTCTGGAACCTGACCGAATGGATGCAGGTATTGGGCGACCTGCAGTGGACGGGTTGGTCCAGTTTTCAATCGCTCGATACCCGACTGGAGAACTACACGGTCCGTCTACCCCCTCCGGCAGGAGATACGCCGATCTCGGATCTGCCGCCCGCCTTGCAGCAGGTCGCCGGCCTTCTTCCGGAACAAGATCTGATTTACGAAAACTTTCGCGATACGTGGCGGGCCACAATCGGGTTCCAGTTCTTCCCGACCGACAAGCTGACGTTGCGCCTGGGTGGTGGTTTTGACCAATCGCCTGTGCATAACGCGAACCGGACTCTGCGGCTGCCCGATGCCAATCGGTGGATTTTGTCCACCGGATTCGGGCTTGAGGTCCTGCCGGGGATCTATGCCGACTTCGGGTACGCGCATTATTTCGTGGGCTCGGGCCTTACGCGCATCGAGGAGACCAATCAGACGTTGGACGCCAGTTCGCTATCGGCCACAGTCGAGAGTGCAGCGAACGTTTTTGGCCTGCAGTTGACGTACAATTGGAAGACGGATCCCTGGTCGGATCTCGAGATTGGGGGTTGATCGATGCGGGACAAGGCATGTTCTCTTCGTAATGTGTTGGCCGGGATTTGTTTTGCCGTTTTGGCAAGCGGTTGCGGGCAGGAGACGTTCTCGATTCTGGGACCGTTCTATAATGCGCCCGATCCCTTGCCGGCAGCGGACCACGGGAGTTTGATCCGCAGCGAATCGATCGGGAATAATCAGGGCGTTCGTTCCTGGCGGTTGCTCTTTCATTCGCAGGACTTCACGGGACAGGACATCCAGAGCTCCGGGGTGCTCTTTGTGCCTCGCGGGCAGCCGCCGGCGGGGGGATGGCCGCTGATCAGTTTGGCACACGGGACGTCGGGGCTGCCGCGCAACTGCGCTCCTTCGCCCTTGCCCTTCACGTCTCTTGCCTGGAATGGCGAAACATCGATGTGGGAGAGCCTGGCAAGTCCCTACGTTTACCCTCTGGTGGCAGGGCTGCAGGGCTATGCGGTGGTGATGGCGGATTATCAGGGGACCGGGACAACAGGACCGTATTCGTATTTGCTCGGTGAGCTGACCGGCAAGAATGTTCTGGATGCGGCGCTGGCAGCGCATCACCTTCTCGGAGACGAACTCAGCTCGCAGACGTTTCTCTGGGGACACTCGCAAGGTGGCCAGGCGGCTGGATGGGCCGCCCAGCAGGCATCAACCTATGCGCCGGAGCTCGAGCTCCTCGGCTCGGTCCTGCTCGCGCCGGCAGCCGAACTCAGCCAGTTGCTCGATGCCGTGCTGGCGGAAGCCTATGGTGTGAACCAATCCTCGGCTGCAGCCCTGGTGCTGACGGCGGTGCCTGGCTTCGCAGAGAACTACGGACTCGATACCAAGACGATTCTCTCGGCAGCCGGAGAGGCGACGCAGGAGGGGGTGAAGTCGGTCTGTCTGGGAACCAACCTGGCTGTTTTTGAGACCGAGAGCGCTTTGCGCCAATACAAGGCCGCTGATTACCTCCGGTTGGTTGACGGCGAAGTTCCTCCGCGCTGGTACCGCGCGATCGAGGCGCAGAATCTCGGGCAGCAAGGTGCTTCGCTGGGGGCACCGACGCTTCTGGTCAATGGTGCCGTCGACGTGGTGGTTCCCCCTCAGGTCACCTGCAGTTATTTCGAGAATACCGTTTGCCCGACCGGAGATACCATCGAATTCAAGATTTATCCGGGCGCCGGTCATCTCCAGCTGCCCGGGGCGGCATACCCCGATATCCTCGCATGGATGGAGAATCGCCTTGAAGGTGGCGCCGCGCCGACGAATTGCGGCAGTCCGCCGCCGGAGTGTCGTGCCGGGAGCTGAGACGCCAGGCTTTCCTCTCACAGGCGCACTCCGGCTGGCCGGCTCATCGCTCGGTTGGCTGGGACGAATCGGTCTGGATGGGATTGGTGAGCGCGGCGAAACGGCGCTTCCCCGGACGCCGGCGCAGATCTCGGATTGCGAGACTTTGAACCGACTTCTATCTGCCGGCCGCCCCATGGGCGGCGTCGCCTTGCCGGCGGTGTCGGGTGTGAATTTGCCGGGCGTCGATTTCGAGAGCAGCAATTGTACGAATTTTCTGCTCGAGGTGGACTTCGCTGATGAAGATGCGGGCAAAACCTTGCCCCGCTCGGTGTATGTGAAGCTACCGTGTCCCGAGATGGCGACTCGTGTGTTCGGGAATACTTTGGGGTTCTGGGAACTCGAGACGCACTTCTGCACCCACGTTGCGTCGCAGATGCCGATCCGGACCCCGCGCGTGTATGCCGCGGCTCGGCGGGGGGCACGTTTTGTTCTGGTGCTGGAGAACCTGAGCGACGAGCCCGGCGTGGAGCTCTTTACCAATCGCGAGGTGGCGGCGGGCACTACCATCGAGCGGGCCCGGCTGGTCCTGAAAACGTTGGCTCGACTGCATGCTCATTTCGGGGATTGGTCCGCGACGGATCGCGAGCACCTTCTGCCGGCATCCTTCAATACATATACGGCTCGTCGATGGCGCTCTTTGACGCATGCCTTGAACGTGCTTTCGCTCGCGCCGGCGCATCGCGCGGCGCCGCACCTGATCACCGAGCGGATTGTGGATACCTGCCGGATGGCATTGGGGCGTTGGGACGATGTCCTGCGTGCGTGGTACGCGGGGCCCTTGACGCTGGTGCATGGGGATAGCCATCTGGGTAATTGCTTCGCCTACACGGACGAGGACGAGGCCGAGGACGAGACGCACGTCGGGATGCTCGACTTTCAGGCCGTGCATTGGAGCAAGGGAATGCGGGATGTTCAGTATTTCCTGATCAATTCATTGGAGTCCGAACTTCTTGCTTCTGCAGAAGACGATCTGATTCGATTCTACTGCGAGCAGCTCGCAGAGCTCGGCGTGTCGCTGAGCTTTGCGGATGCTCATGCTCAATACCGTGCGTTTACCTACCAGACGCTCATGGTCGGGCTGGTGCCGTTGGGGCTGGGCGCGCTGACCGAAAGGGAGACGACGGTGCGGACCTTTGCCCGCCGCAGCGCGCTTGCGGTGGAGCGTCTGGGTTTCCGGGAGTGGGTCGAGGATCTGGGGTAGCGCGTCGTGCATCGCCACGAACCCGCCCCTGCGGCCGCGCGTTCGTTGGCAGGCGGGTTTACTCGGTCTTGGAGCGCCGACCACGCCAGAGGCCCAGCGCCAACGCGGTGATGCCGAATCCGAAAAGCCAGGCCCCGATGCGGAAACTCGCAGGGCGGTATCGGAATTCGACCTGATACTGCCCGGGTGCAAGGTTGACGCCGCGAAACGCGAGATCGGTTTTGACAATCGGGACGCTCTTGCCGTTGGCCGAGGCCTCCCAGCCGGGGTAGAAGAGATCGGTCAGCACCAGAAGGCACGACTCGTAGCAGAGGGTCTCGATCTCGACTCGATCGGGTTCGTAGCGGGTGATTCTGGCGGAACCTGGTCTGGGGGACTTCGCCTTTTGCAGCGCGGGTCCCGTCGCGACCACGGCTTCTTGCAAGGGGCGGAAGTCAGCGCTGAGAATTCGCGCCCGGGTTGTTGCCGGGTCGGGATCGACAAGGGTTTCATGGACGACGAAGGTTCGGGGCAGAGCGTGCTTTCGCTTTACGCTCCAGCTGTCGCCGAACCGCTCGTGGCGCGTTTTTGCTTCTCGTGAAGACGCGTAGGCAGCCATCTTGGTGAAGGTGATGGTTTCCCGCACACCCATCAGGTTCAGGAGTCGGCTGTGTTCTGGCGGCGTGTCCACAACCCCAAGCCTGTCGCGCCCCAGACCCATCCGGCCATGCCAGAGACTTTGCTTGTCCAGCAGGTCGAGGTAGGGCTGCGGCAGGATTGGCTCATAGTCCCCCACGATCATCCTTCGGTGGACCATTCCGGACTTGATCTGGCGATTGAGATCTCCAAATCTCAACCCTTCAAGAAGCAGCGAACGTTGATAGTCCGTTTCCTCGGGCGGTGAGCGAGGGAGGTCCCTGGAGCCCCAGAACTCCATGTCCCGCAACTGTTTATATTGCTCCAGCGGCGGACCGAACGTCAGCGCATCTCCCATAAGGATCAGGGCAAGGAATCCGGCAAGCAGATTGCCGGCGTGTCTACCCGGCCGCCATCGCGCAGCGAGATCCATCAGGTTCTGGCAGCCGAATCCGACCAGAATCGATACCAGAAAAACAAGAATCGGTCCGATGCGCATCGGATTGCGAAACGACTTGCCGAGAGGCATTTCGTAAAAGAACCACCACACAGGGGTGGCCCTCCCCAGAATATAGAGGAGCGCCAGAATCGAGAGGGCTCCGATCGTGAGCTTGGCCCAACGCGAAGTTTTGCCGAGCAGACCGTACAGGCATAAAAGGAGAGTCGGATAGCCAAAGAGGTACCCGGGCGCGTCCGACGCGGAGAAGATCGCCCAGAGTCGTCGCCAGGGTTGGCTTCCCATGGCTGCCTGACGGGGGGTGAGTGGTTCCTGACTTCTGCTTCCATCGAACATCAATTCCAGACTCGGAAGGAGTTGTGGTGCCGAAAGCAGAAGGGTGAAGATTGCCGCCGGGAACAGCCAGCCCAGAACCTGTATCCGAGTCCTCGCGTCTGGTGCACGCCACAACAGAGCCGCACATCCGAAGGGTATGGCCCAGTAAATCGCGTAGAGGAGCCCTTGGCCGTGTCCGCCCAGAAAACCGAGAGCGAGCACGGCGCCCAGAATGACGGCCCGGCGAAATCGGGGCTCGTCAATCAGGGCGAGAATCGCCCAGAAGATCCCCGGGATCCAGGCAACGGTCGACATGAAAGAGGTCAACTCGGTGATTCGCAGGATTTCATCCGAGATCCCGAAGGCCAGAGCGCCGATGGTTGCTGCCAGCGGGCTTGCTCCGAGCCGTCCCAGCAGGAGCCATAGAAACCACGCTCCCAGAAACAGGTGCCCGATGGCATGAATCTGGAGCGCCAGCTCGGCCGGGACCAGCGGCGTGAGGATCAAAAGCGGCGGGTAGAGTATCCCGGCGGCAGGAGCGGCGAGAAGGGGGAACCCGGCCAACTGCCATGGGTTCCAGAATGGTAGTTCTCCATTGGCCAGCATCTCGCCCTGATAGCGGGCCACCGGGTAGTAGTAGCGCACCAGGTCGCTGGGCCACTTATGCTCTATCCAGCCCTCCGCGGGGAGCGGCAGGGATCCCAGAAACAGCCAGATTATCGCAATCGCGAGGAGGAGGAATGCGGCGTAAACAAGCTTCGCCGCGCCTGACTGAGAGGAGCTTTCCATCGTTGGTCCCGTCGGAATTGCTGTGGAAATCTATTCTGTTCCTCGCGCTGCGGCAAGGGAAATTCCACTTGCTGTAGTCGACGCAGGCCAGACGATGCGATAACCGACCATGGGATTTTCAGGGGGTTCAGGTCCCGGGTGGCATGAAGCGATGGGTGAATATCGAGGTGGATTGGTGACGTGGTTTTCCGAGCGTGGTGTCCGCTGCGTCGGGCTTCTGGTCTCGCTCGGACTGGTCGCTTGTGGCGGGAAAAGTCTCGAAGAGGAGTCTCTGTCGCCGATCATTTTCGTGCCCGGCTACGGGATGGGTGCACTTCATGTCGAGGTGGAGGAAGCGGGACGATCCACAACCAGCTTTGATTTCCTGCTCCCGGCAATGAATCCCGACGTGGTCTTTGCTGAGTTCAGGCCGCCGTTGGCCAATGCGCTTGATTATGCTCGCCATAGTGGCCTTGCTGAGGCCGACGTGGATTTTGTGCGGAACTGGCTCAAGCTGGAAATCGATGTCGATGGATCAGCGGCAAACCGTCGGGGCATTCGTGTCGGTCCGGTTTCGATCGGCGAGGACTTCGCTCGTGAATGTCCGCGCTACGTGGGGATGATGAAAACTCTGGCCTCCAAGGGCTGGGTGCCGAATCGAAATCTGGACTGCATCCCATTTGATTATCGCTATCCACCCGGTGAAACCGGATTTTCCGAAGATCTGAAAAACCTGATCGCGAGCCGCGTCGCCGAGGCCGGGGGAACGAAGGTCACGATTGCTTGCCATAGTCAGGGTTGTCTTCTGGCCTATCATTTTCTGCGCA
>CBFHUR010000071.1:0-12181 GCA_965658895.1 Binatia bacterium | reverse complement strand
GGTCGGTCACGCCTTTCATTTCCGCGAGCAGGCGTTCATAGCGTTGCCGGTCATCAAGTCCTTCCCCGCCGTAGCGCGCCGAGTGAATCCCGGGGCGCCCATCAAGCGAATCGACCTCGAGCCCCGAATCATCCGCCAAGGCCCAACTGCCCACCAGACGCGCGATCGCGTGCGCCTTGAGGCGCGCATTGGCCAGATAGCTGTCGCCGTCTTCCACGACTTCCGGTGCCGACTCCGGTTGGGCGACCAGTTCGAGCCGATCCCCCACGAGCGCTCGCAACTCACGCAACTTGCCGGCGTTCCGCGAAGCCAGCGCGACAGCGCCCTCGACCTTGATCAACTCAGCGACCTGCGGGGCGTGCGCGTTTGCGAATGGCCGCTTGCTGGATCTTGCCGATCGCCTCGATCGAGTTGGCGGCCGCATCCACCATGCGATTGAGTTCGCGGCGCGAGAACGTGCGGCCCTCCGCCGTGCCCTGCACTTCGACCAGACCACCCGAGCCGGTCATCACGAAATTCGCATCGACCTCGGCGCGACTGTCCTCGCCATAGGCCAGGTCAACCAGCAGTTCGCCGTCGACCAGGCCGACACTGATCGCACCCACGGAATCTCGCAGTGGGGATTTCTCGAGCGTGCCGTCTTTTACCAGACGGTTGATGGCGCGAGCGACAGCCACATAGGCGCCATTGATCGCGGTGGTGCGGGTCCCGCCATCGGCCTGGATCACGTCGCAATCGATCGTGATGGTGCGCTCCCCGAGCAGGTCGAGATCGACGACGGCGCGCAGGCTACGCCCGATCAAGCGCTGGATCTCGTGGGTGCGGCCCTTGATCTTGCCCTTCTGGGACTCGCGATCGTTGCGACTATGGGTGGCTCGCGGCAACATGGCGTATTCCGCGGTCATCCAGCCTGTCCCCTTGCCCTCCAGAAACCGGGGAACCCCCTCTTCGAGGCTGACGGCGCATAAAACGCGCGTCTGGCCGCAGGAAATCAGGCATGAGCCCTCTGCGTGGTCCAGATAGTCCGGTTCGATGACGATTTTTCGCGCAATCAGGGGATCTCGCCCGTCGACACGAGGTTTTCTTTTGCCTTTGCCTGGCTTGGATGATGACATTCCCTCGCGGCTAGCAACCCGCAGGGGCTGGGGCAATTTACCGGGGAGACAAATTCATGTCACTTGCGCTAAAGTTGTAGCCGGCAGAGCGCGAATATCCTCCATAGACCCCCAACATCTTCGAATTATGGCAATCTTTAAAGAAAGTTCCGGATTTGCGAACGAAACCGTGGCAACGGTCCCCGTAGCTCGGCCGGACGCTCCTGCGCCGGCCCCGCGCGAGAAACCCGGCCGCCTGATCGGAGAACACCCGCTGGTCGCTCGTGTGCACGGATTGATCGAAAGAGTCGCGCGCACGGATGCCACCTGCCTGATTCTGGGTGAAAGCGGCACCGGCAAGGAACTCGCAGCCCGCAGCATCCATACCCAGAGTCTCCGGGCAGAAAAACCCTTTATCCCGGTGAACTGTGGTGCCATCCCCGCCGAATTACTCGAATCCGAAATGTTCGGGCATGTAAAAGGTTCGTTTACCGGCGCCGTCGGCGCTCGCGAAGGCATGTTTCAGCTCGCCCATGGCGGGACGATCTTTCTCGACGAGATCGCCGAGATGAGCCCGGTCCTGCAGGTCAAACTATTGCGGGTGCTGCAGGAAGGCGAAATCCGCCCAGTCGGCGCCGATCAGGCGCTCCAGGTGGATGTCCGCGTGGTCGCTGCCACCAACAAGGACCTGCAACGGCAGGTAGAACGCGGACTCTTCCGCGAAGACCTCTACTATCGCCTCGAGGTCATTCCGATTGATTTGCCTCCCCTGCGCGAGCGGCGATCGGATGTGCCGTTGCTGGTCCACTTTTTCCTCGACCGGCACAACGCAAAGAAAAACGGCGCCCCGACGGATATCGCGGAAGACGCGATGATTCACCTCTGGGAGTACGATTGGCCCGGCAATGTCCGCGAACTGGAAAATATGGTCGAACGTCTGGTGATTCTATCCGACGACGAGCACATCCAGGTCGATGATCTCCCGAAGAATGTGCGCTCGTTCATTTCCGAGAAAAAACTGCCACGCCCGGTCATGGGCGATGACGGTATCGACCTCGCGCAGGCGGTGGAAGAATTCGAAAATGGTCTGATCGAAGATGCGCTGCGGCGGACCAAGGGCAACAAGCAGGCGGCCGCCCGGCTTTTGAAGCTCAAGCGGACCACCCTGGTTGCCAAATTGCGCCGCCGCAAATTGGCCACCGCCGACGGCCAGCTGCCGTCGGTGATCGAGGATGAGGCCGATGCAGTCTCCCGCTCGGAATCAGAGGATTCCTGATGCACGCATCAGGCAATCAAGAGGCAAGAGAGAGTAGGTAATCAGAATGGCTTCTCCAGGTAAAATTTTGGTCGTTGATGACGACGAAGACAGCCGGACGCTGCTGGCGCACCTCTTGAAACGCGAAGGCTACGAGGTTGCCACGGCCATTGACGGTCAGGATGCGGTCGAAAAGCTCCCCGACGCCTCGATCGATGTCCTGCTCCTCGACGTCATGATGCCGCGCATGGATGGCTTTGCGGTCTGTGAAGCCCTGAAGAAGGACCCGAAAACCGCTTCGCTTCCCGTCATCCTGCTGACCGCACGCGATGATATGGAAACCCGCGCCAACGGGATGAAGCTCGGCGTCAGCGACTTCCTTGCCAAACCGGTGAACAAGCAGGAACTCTTTCAGCGCGTGCGTACCCAGATCGAGGCCATCGGCCGCGCCCGCCATATGGCCGAAACCGAGCAGCGGATCGATTCGATTGACTGATCTGCGCCGCGAATATTCGTCCGGATCCCCCGCATCCAGCACTCCGTGAACGCCGTCCCTCAGATTTCGAGGCAGCACTCGGCAGTTCCGGCTCCGGGTGAAGTCGCCGCGAGGCGCGGAATGCAGCCGACGGCCGCGTGGACGCCTCGGACAACGCGGGCCGCGTGGGCCGCGTCGATACGGCGGACCGCGTGGCCACAGCGCAAACGGTGCACAACCTGGAGCGCAATGATCGCCGTGATCGCAACCCTGGTGGCAACCACCGCGTCAGCGAACCCGAGCGCCGACCTCAGGGGCTCGAGCGAATCCCTTGATCCTTCTTCAGGGAAGCCTGCCGGAGCAATCGCCGCGGACTTCCAGCCACGCACCAGCGCCGCCCTGACCCTGCAGGGTGAGGTTGTGGAAACCGGATGCTTTGTCATCGGCAACCGCTTTGGGCCCCGACACCGACAATGCGCAATCGCCTCATCCCGAGCCGGACAGGACCTCGGGATCGTGGATGCCGCAACCGGGATTCTCTATGTCGAAATTCGCGATCAGGAACAGCCGGCGGCGCCCAGCCGGCTGCTGCCGCATATTGCCCGACAGGTCGAGGTTCGCGCGCAGGTCGTTTCTGCAGGAAGCCTGCAGGGAATCACCATCAATCGCGTCCGCGAACTCGATTAGCCGCCCAGAGGATCTGTCGGGAAATTCCCCTCCAGATACGGACCTCGCGCACGGTCAGACCGGCGCGCCCGAAGAAACCTCGCAGCGAACGGAGAATGTGAGTCGGATTCTCGCGATCCAGAAATCCGATCTCGGTGAGCGCTTCGGCAAAATGCGCAAAGAGGTCCTCTCGCTCGCGGCCCGAAGCCGGCTGGCCATCGGCATCGCGGATCTCCGCACGGCGCGAACTTTGCACGAATTGCTCGGGAGGTGCACGGCGCAGCAACTCGTAGCTGCAGAGCAAAACAGCCTGCGCCAGGTTCAACGAGGGATAGTCGGGGGACGTGGGCAGGGTAAAAAAGCGCTGGCACTGATCCAGCTCGGCATTGGAGAGCCCGTGGTCTTCCGGGCCAAAGACGAGCGCCACCGGCCCCCGGGAGGCAGCCTCAAGCGTTTGGCCCACAAAAGCCTCGGGCTCGAGTGGCTTTTCATGACGAGCCGTATCGCGACCCACCGTTCCGATGGTCAGGACGCAATCGGCCACCGCCTCCTCCAGGGTGTTGACCGTACGGCGCGCGGCCAGCACGTCTCCGGCATGGGCGGCCATGCGCGCCCCGACCTTGCCGACGGGAGTCCGCGGAGCCACGACCCAGAGGTCGGCCAACCCCATGTTTTTCATGGCCCGAGCCACCTGGCCCACATTTCCACCCCGGCGCGGGCGCACCAGAATGACCCTGATTTGCTCGAACATGCTTTTTGGATAGCAGGAAGATCGGACGGACCGGAGCCCGGCCCTCGACAGAGAGGGATGCCTCCGATAAATCTCGCCTGATGCCGGTCCGATTTCCGATGGTTCTTGCCTTGACGCTTCTGGCGTCGAGCTGCCTCAGCCACGATCCGCTCTCCATCCCGCCAGGCCCGGAAACGGCGCCCCCGGGAGCCGATCTCTATGTCTACGTTGCCGAAAGTCGGGACGAGACTCTGGGGAATCTCGGCGGTGCGGTCAGCGTCTACCCCATGGGAGCAAACGGCGAATTTGTCGAGGGCCCGCCTACGGCAAGCCTCCCGGCCACCAACCCCCGACGGCTTGCCGTCCATCCCGAACTCGATGTCCTCTATGTCCTGACTCGAAATCAGGTACGCGCCTTCGACATTACCGGCGGCGGTCTGAAATCCCTTTGCGAGACTCCGAATACGGATCTACGCCCGCCCTGCGCGACCGCTTCCCGACCGGGATCCAATCCTACAGACCTGACGGTACGCCAGGCCGATACCGGCGAATGGCTGCTCTATGTGGTCGAGGGGGGAACGCCTGCCGACGGCGCGACCACCACTCGCGTATCGGCCTTCCCGCTTGACGAGCGCGGCGGACTTCCCGAATTTGCAGAGACCGTGGCGCGCAACCAGGACTCGTTGCTCTTCCGGGGCATGGCCTTCACCGAGATCTACCTCTTTGCCACCGACTCCTCGCTGCAACGCATCGCCCGCTTCGACGTCCGCCCCGATGGCAAACTACCGCTGACGATTCCGACACCGACACCCGCGGGGCAACAAACTCCGACACCGACGCCCGTCCCGACACCGACACCCGCGGGTCAAACCCCGGCCCCGACACCCGTGCCCACACCCACGCCGCCACAATGGCCGGTCTCGGGCCCGCAGCGCATGCATCTCGGCAGCGTGGTCGAAGATGGCCTCCCGCGACAGCTGCTCTATGTGATCAGCCAACGTCTGCGCCGAGTGCTTTCCTACCCGCTGACCCTGGAGCTGGACGTCGAGCTGGAATATGCGCAGACACCACGCGTTGACGGCCTCTACGAAGATCTGCTTCTCGACCCACAGAACCGCTATGTCCACGCGGCCGCTTTCCAGATGGGGCGGATCGACAGCTTCCCTCTGGACGAAAACGGCATGATCGATGGCTCGAATTCATCAAGCACTCTGGATAATCCGGCGAGCTATCCGGGCGGAATGGCCTGGCTGACGTTCGTGGATGAAAATGGCGTCGAACAAAGCCGGGTCTTTGTGGCCCAGGGCGGACTGAATCGCGTTGATGCGTTCCCGGTTGCCGACGATGGCAGCCTCGACCCGCGGCCGGCGACCAGCAGCCAACCCAAGGACGACAGTTTCCCCACAGCCGTGGCGATTTTCGTCGACGATTGAGCAGGAGTTGACCCGGGCGAGCGTCCGCGTTTAGAGAGTTCCATGGAAACCGTTGGAACCCTTATCGCAGATCGTAGTTTTCTCGTGTTCGCCCGCTTTGCCACCATGGCATTCTTCGCGATCGTCTTTCTCCAATCGGCCTTCGACAAGGTCACCGATCAGGAGGGAAATCAGGCCTATTTCCGCGACGTCTTCAAGGCAGCCCCCACCCTGCAAAGCCTTACCGGGCCCCTGTTCTGGGGATTGACCCTGCTGGAGCTGGGCGCGGGCGTCTTTTGTGCGCTTGGTCTGATTACCTTCAGCTTTGTTTCGGGCGGATTCTTCGCCAGCTGGGGACTTCGCTTTGCCACGCTCGCCCTGCTCGCTCTGATCTTCGGCCAACGCATGGCCAAGGACTACGGCGGGGCAGCCGTTGTGGCGGCTTATATGGCGGTCGCGTTGCTGGGAAATCTCGCGTTCGCCATCGGCAAATAGAACTCTCTTATTTGTCGATCTCCTCGCGAATCGAATAGAGCTTCTGGCGCGCCTCGGTGACATAGCCGTCGAGGTTGCGCCGGTGGTTGGCCAACAGGCTGACGTCGCCTGCATCGAGCACGACGACCGGCTTCATTTTTCCGCATTTTTGCAGCGGGGCCTCGGTCTCGGCGAGCAACTGCTGGAGAATGGGCCGCTGACTGAACTCCCGACCATATTCGACCTGAACGGCCGGGATCATATGGGCGATCACGTGACAGATCCCCGTGGCGTGATAGAGCGCGTTGTCGACTGCAAACCAGCTCAAATTGTCGGACAAAAGCTCGGCATGCGCCGCCCCCAGCAAATCGGACCACGCCTGGACCAAGCGCATCAGCTCCACGTTTCGCGCGTGAATGGGTCGTGATGTGGGCGGTTCGGTCTGCAGACCAGCGACGTAGGCCTGCAGCTTCTCCACCGCCTCGCCATAGCGACCTTCCGCCGAGGGGAAGGCCCATTTTTCGGGATCGTTGCGCAGAAGATTGTCGGCGGCCACCAAATTCGGATCATAATCATCGCTGGAGACCTTGGTCAGATGGTCCTTGAAGACCCGGACCGTCTCGCGCAGGGCCTGCAAAATGCCCAGCTGCCGGTTGGCATTATTGTCGGCAAAAACGTCCGGGCCCCAAATCACCAGATCATTGGGGCGCCAGCCAGTGAAGCCATCAAGCTCATTGGCAATCAACGCCGCAGACGCCGTGCCGAACGCCACACCAGGCCTGGCAGGCGCACCACCGGGCCCCTCGGCCGGCAATTCGATCACCAGGTCATCGTGAGCCTTCTGCCCCCAATGCAAGGTCAGCGGCAAAGCCACGAAAAAGAGCCCCAAAACAACGATCGCAATCACTACATTTCGCATAAGTCCTCAGGATGCCTGATTCCGAGAACAATTGCATTTGTTAAAAGTTGACCTTCTGTCTGAAAATCGGCGCCGGGCCCGAAAAATTCATTGCCTATAGTGGAACTCTGGTGCTCTTATGGAAGAGGGTTTTCCAGCGGACGAGGGACAAGACAATGAATACACGGAATTTCTTCAGCAGCCTGCTTTGCGGAGGGCTTCTCCTTTGCGCCAACAACGCCGCGGCCCAGACCTTTCTGGACTTTGCGGCGCTGGGATCGACCAGCTGCATTCTGGGGAAAGACGTTGTCCTCAAAGACAGTAACGATCCGAGCGGAGCCAACCTCGCCACCTTGCTGGTGGGCGGCAACGGCACAGTTCACGTGAAATTCGGCGCAACCGTCGGCGGCGTCCGCGCGGGCGGGGATCTGGTTCTGGGAAAATCCAGCGGCTCGGGTGCTACCGGTCTTGCGGTGCGTGGTGACGTCATCGGAAACGGCGAAATTATCATTTACCCGCAATCCACCATCGAGGGTGACGTGGATGCAGGTGACGAAGTTACCGTCGGTCAGAACTCGCAAGTCACCGGAACCGTGACGTCCGCGGCCGACATCTCGGTCGATCCGAGTTCGACTGTCGGCGGCGAGGTGCCTTTCGGTTCGCCCGAGACCGTCCCCAACATCACCCTTCCTGCGGCGACCACGTTCACCGCCGGCACCGGACCGGTCGGAGATGGCTCGAACAACTCGAATATCACGCTTTCCCCCGGGGACTATGGCGTCCTCGATCTGGGCGCATCCAGCACCCTCACGCTCGCGTCCGGAGAGTATACCTTCGAGAGCATCGACATCGGGCAGAACTCGACTTTGGAGCTGAACTTCACGACCTCGGGTGCCCCGTTGGCGATTGACGAGATCTCGATTCTCGTGACTGGCGATGCCGACTTCGGCAAAAGCCTCGACGTCGACGTCAATGGCGAAGCCGGCACGGGTGCGGGCGCCAACGTGGAGCGCAAGGATTACTCGGGCGGCCTCGTGCTCGAGACGCATGGAAGTTTCCACCTCGAGCAGGGCAGCCAATGGGTAGGCCTGGTCATCGCACCCTTCGGGAACATCGACTTCGGTGTCCAATCCGAGATCTGGGGCGCCGGCTGGAGCCTCGACACCCACGTCAAGCAGGGCTCGGTCATTGATTTCCAACTCGCGGATCGCTTCGACGGGGGCACCCGCGTCCCGAGGATTGATTTCGCCCTGTATTCCGAGAAAAAAACGACCGTCGGCGGCGACGTGATCGTCTCGTTTACGGCCTCGGTGGGCAGCAATGGTGATGTGAAGGTAAAAAGCGGCGGCCAGACCGGCTCGGTGCGAACCGGTGGCAAGCTCTTTACCGGCATCGCCGCAACCATCAACGGCAATCAGGTCGGCAACCGCCGCGCCTACATCCGGGACGGGTCGATTGTGAACGGCAGCGTCGATGGCGGCACCGACAAGGGCCGCGTCGTTCTCGGTCGCGACACGGAAATCTTCGGCAAGGTACGCTCGGCAAACGACGTCCTGCGCGGCGAGAACTCGGCCGTCACTTGCTCGGACGTGATCTGCGTACAACCCTACAGCGACGAGACGGCCTCCCATACTCTGATCGACCTGATGGAGGTCCTGGTCGACGGCACGGTGGCCTCGATCACCGGGACCGATGTGGCGACCGACCACACCATCGCGCGAGATGGCGCCCTGACTCTGCCTCCCGGAACCTATGGTCGGGTGAAGCTGGGGGCGCGCGCCGTGCTCAACCTGACCCATGGCGAGTACTATTTCGAGACGCTGATCACGGGCGTCAGCGGCACGATCAACATCGACCTCAACGGCGGTGACGAGATTGCTCTATTCGCCCTGCGCGATATCAAGATCGGCAAGAACCAGATCGTCAATCTGACCGGCGGCGATGCCACCGACGTCTATGTCGAGGTCCATAAAAACTTCAAGATCGGCTCGGGCAGCGATTGGTTCGGTACGATCTATGCACCCTTCAAAAACGTCATCATCGGCCAGAGCGTCCCGTTCCGTGGCGCGGCCTATGCCGGCAAGAATGTGATCGTGAAGGACGGTGGATCGGTCGAATTCCTTCTCGCCGATCGACTCTATACCTCGGTCGGCACGCCCTGACGGCCTGCCGACTCTAACCCGAATTACTCGGGCGCCGGGCAGTCGAGGAGAGCGCGCAGCGCGTCTTCGGCTGTCTCGTAACGAAACTTGTAGCCGCTTTTCTGTGCCACGGCCGGCAGCACCTTCTGACCGGTGAGCAAAATGGCATCGGCCACTTCGCCAAAAGCGAGGCGAATCACAAAATCCGGCGGCGACAGGAAGGCCGGACGGTTCAGGATCGATCCCAAAGTTTTGGCAAACTCGCCGTTGCGCACCGGGTTTGGTGCGGTCCCGTTCATCGCGCCTTCGATCGAGTCGTTATCCAGGGCATGCATGAGAAGCCCGGTCAGATCGTCTTCATGAACCCAGGAGAAATACTGCTCGCCGGTCCCGAAGGGACCGCCCAGGCCCAGACGAAACGGAGGCAGCATGCGCTCGAGACTTCCTCCGTCCATCGAGAGAACCACACCGATCCGCAGCGTGACCACACGCAATCCGCATTCGCTGGCCGCCAACGCCGCTTGCTCCCAGGCCACACACATCTCGGCCAGAAAGTCGTCGCCCGGAGCACTCGTCTCGTTCAGATCCTCGTCACCATGCGGCCCGTAGAAGCCGATCGCGGACGCGTTGATCAGGACCCGAGGGCGGCGCACCGTGGAGGCACAGGCGCGCACGAGGTTCTCGGTAATCCCGATGCGACTATCGTGCAGGGCTTTCTTCCGGGCATCCGTCCAGCGCCCGTCGACAATCCCCTCCCCGGCCAGATTGAAGATCGCGTTACAGCCGTCAACCAGAGAACTCCATTCCGCGTCGGTGCGCGGAAGCGGACGCAGATCCGTCCCGGCGGGCAAATGAGGCGTGGAACGCGGCACATTGCGGGAAATCGCCCGTAAATCGTGACCTGCGCGCGCCAAAGCCGCACAGAGCCGTCGCCCGACCAAACCCGTTCCACCAACTACCAGAATTCTCATGTCCGTATTGTGCAGGATGAGAACCGTGGTGCAACAATGGCGTTCCCGCCCAAACCCCCACCCCACCCTTGTCAGGTACCGAGCCGGTCTTCTAAGGTGCCTTCATGGCCGACCAGAAATTCGACGCCCTTGTGGTGGGAGCCGGCTTTGCGGGCCTCTACATGCTCCACAGACTGCGCGAGATGGGCCTGCGGACCCGGGTCGTCGAGGCCGGGACCGGCGTCGGCGGCACCTGGTTTTGGAACCGCTACCCCGGCGCCCGCTGTGACGTCGAGAGCATGGAGTATTCCTATCAATTCTCGGAAGAACTCCAGCAGGAGTGGGCATGGACCGAGCGCTACGCCACCCAGCCCGAAATCCTGCGCTATATCAATCATGTTGCCGACCGCTTCGATCTGCGTCGTGACATTGCCTTCGAAACCCGCGTGGAAGCCGCCATCTTCGACGAGCAAACCGATCGCTGGCAGATCCGCACCTCGGCCGGTTCGGTCTCGGCACAGTTTCTGATTCTCGCAACCGGTTGTCTTTCGGCTTCCAACAATCCGGACTTCCCCGGGTTGGAGAATTTTTCCGGCGAGATCCTGCACACAGGCCAATGGCCGCATGAGCCTGTCGATTTCCGCGGCAAGCGGGTCGGCATCATCGGCTCGGGCTCCTCGGCTATCCAGTCCTCACCGTTGATTGCCCGGGAAGCCGCGCACCTTTCGATCTTCCAACGAACGGCAAACTACTCGATCCCCGCCTACAACCAGCCACTCGACCCGGAGTTCGTTGCCGAGATCAAAGCCGACTACCCGAGTTTTCGTGCGGCCAACAAATTGATGGGATCGGGCTTCGGCGCCAGCACCCCGCCGAATATGGAAACAGGTGCTCTGGGTACCGACGAGGAGAGCCGTCGGAAGATTCTCGACCAACGGTGGGCCCGCGGTGGCCTCGGGTTGCTGGGCGCATTCAACGACCTGCTGCTCTTTCCCGAAGCCAATCAGATCGTCGCCTCCTATGTCCGCGAAAAAATCCGGGGGATCGTCAAGGATCCCGCCACCGCAGCCCTGCTGGAGCCCCGATACGATATCGGCTGCAAGCGGCTCTGCGTGGATTCAGGCTACTATGAGATGTTCAACCGGGAGAATGTGTCCCTCGTCGACGTCAGCGAGACCCCCGTGCGGGAAATCACGCCCGAGGGGATTGTTGTCGGAGACACCGTCCATCCGATCGATATGCTGATCCTCGCCACGGGCTTCGATGCAATGACCGGAGCCATTTTGCGGATCGATATTCGGGGGCGCCAGCGACGTGAATTGCGCGAGAAATGGAGCGCGGGGCCGCGCGCCTATCTCGGCATCCAGACCGAGGGTTTCCCGAACCTGTTCACGATTACCGGACCCGGAAGCCCGTCGGTCCTGACCAATATGCTGCCCTCGATCGAACAGCATGTGGACTTCATTGCCGAGGGCATCCTGCATCTGCAGAAAAACGGGCTCTCGAGAATCGAACCGACTCTGGAAGATGAAGACGCCTGGGTGGATCACGTCAACGAAGTGGCCGGGATGACCGTTCTTGGCGGTTGTAATTCCTGGTACCTCGGTGCCAATATCCCGGGCAAAGCCCGCGTCTTCATGCCCTACCTCGGCTTTCCCGCCTACGTGGAGAAATGCGAGCAGGTCGTTGCCGATGGCTACACCGGCTTCCGGCTCGATTAACAGGGCGACCTGAACCGATACTGAAACCGAAACTGAGTCCGATAGTCAGACCGAGAGGAACCTCGATGAAACGTTTTGCGGTAATCATGGCCGGTGGATCCGGTGAGCGCTTCTGGCCAGCGAGCCGACGCGCCCGCCCCAAACAATTGCTGCGCCTGACCGACCCGGATCTCACCATGCTCGAGGAAGCCATCGAGCGGATCGCGCCATTGATCCCGCGCGAGAACGTCGTGGTCGCCACCAGCGAGATTCTCGCCGGCCCGATCCGGGAAGCCATCCCCGGCCTGCCCGCGCAGAATGTTCTGGCCGAGCCGGCAAAAAGAAATACCGCCGCATGCCTCGCACTCGCCGCCGCCTTTCTCGAG
>CBFHUR010000070.1:5274-13168 GCA_965658895.1 Binatia bacterium | reverse complement strand
GGGCAGGTCCGACTCGCCGTGCTTGGTCGGCGCCTCCCCGGTCAAGCTGCCCATGATCCCGGTGTAATGGACCTGGTTGGTTTCGCCCGCCAGCAGCACGCTCGAGCCGCTGATGATGCTCAATTCATCGCGCACTCCCGCCAATGGTTGCAGCTCGGGCGAAAGCTCATAGCCCGAACCGATCTGGCGCGGGTCCCAGCGCTCGGGGTTCATCCCGCAACCCCAGAACCAGGTGCCAAAACGCTTGGGCATGGGTGCGCCCGAGGCCAATGCGGTTCCATTGTTGTTCAGGAAGATGTCGAGCAAAGGCAGTCCCAGGGCGAAAGCCGATGCGCCCATGGTTCCTCGCAGAAACCGTCTTCTCGTGAATTCCTTTTTCATGCGTCACCTCCGGGCAAAATGCCCGCTGCCGCCTGCTGCACTTGAGCCGGCGGGTTTCGGGATGGAGCTGTTGTAAAGCCGTCGCTGAGGACAATCGCGCGCAGCAGCGGTCGGATGCGATAATCCTCATCCTGAAATTGATCGGAGAGGCGCAGCAGCAGGGATTGCTCGCCTTCCACTTCTTCCCGGCCAACAGCATAGCGGTAAAGATTCTCGACCAGGCAAGGGCCGAGTTTCGGATGGTCGGCAAAGGCTGTCGCCATTTCAACATGGTCCTGAAAAGCCACGCCGTCGAGATCGCCGGAAGTATCGATCACCGCATCGTTCTCGCGGGTCCGATAGCGACCGATACCGTCGAAGTTCTCCAGGCCGAGTCCGATGGGATCGGTCATCAGGTGACAACTGCGGCAACTGCCGCTCGAGGAATGTACGGCCAGGCGTTCGCGGGCAGTGCGCAATTCCTCGTTCTGGTCGTCGTTGAAGAGCGCGAATTCCACGTCGGCAGGAGCCGGCGGTACTGTCTGGCAGAGCAGGGCTTCGCGGATGAATTGCCCGCGCAGCGTCGGAGAACTGCGTCCGGGGTGCGAGTGCAGGATATGAAAAGAGGCATGCGAGAGCAGGCCGGTGCGGACATGCCCGACAGGAAATTCGCTATCTTCCCACCCTGTCGCACTGCGCACCGGCATCGCATAGATCGGTCCCAGCGAACGCGTGAGATAGGTTTGCCGCGTGGTGAAGAGTTCCGGATAGGGCAGGCCCCGCGCCAGGAGATGGTCGGCGATGATACGCAGCGTTTGTTCGCGGGCATCGTCGGCGATCTTCTGGTTCCAGAAAGTGTAGCGGACGGGGTCCTTGGGGGTGCTCTGCAGCTCTTCGAAGCGAAACAGGTCGGCGAAGAATGCGCGGACGCCATCGGCGCTGCGCGGCGACGCGAGAAGGCGGTCCACCTGACGAGCCCGCTCCTCCGGGTCCTGCAGGGCGCCGCTGGCAGCCGCATCCCGCAATTCCCGATCCGGCGGCGCATCCCAGAGCAGGAAGCTGACGCGGGTAGCCCAGGTGTCGTCGGTGATCCGGCTTTGGGCCGGGTCGCTGGTGTCGGCCTCGGTGCGCTCGATGCGGAAGAGGAAGTCGGGTGCCACCAGCAGGCTGGCCAGCGCGAGTTCCAGACCCGCGTTGAAGTCCTGCATTTGCTCGGCAGTCTCCGTGGCGGCATCGACCCGTGCACGGACTTCCGTGTCGGTCAGCGGCCGGCGGAAGAGTTGCTCGCCGATTTCGCGAACCATGGCTTCGGTACAGGCCGGGTCGCCTGCGGTCTCGGTCTCGGGGGTGCAGGGCAGGATGCGTGCGCGGTTTTCTTCGGTCAGAATCTGTTCGGCGATACTGGTCGCCAGAGCTTCGTTCTGCTCGAAGCCGGCCGGGCTCACCGTCAGTCGTCCGCTCCCCACGGCCAGCAGTCCGGCGTGGCGGACTTCGGGATCAAAGCGGCCCATGACTTCGATGTCCTCGCCGAAGACTTCATGGACGGAGCGGGCCAATTGCTCGGCTGTCAGCCGTCGCATGGCGACGGGGCCCCCGACGACTTTCGCATTCGGATCCTTGCGGACAAAGGAGGCAAACTCCGGGCGCCGAATCTTGCCCCCGGATTCGGCGATCACAAAAGCCGAACCCAATGAGCCGATTGTGGTCAGGGCGACCAACCCGCTGGCAATCGTTGTGGTCCCGGGGCGGATTCCGGCCAGAGCGAAGGCCAAAGCGGCCATGATCGCATTGATGATCAGGAAATTGCCCCATTTGCCGGCGAGGTCGGCGTGCTGATCGAGCATTTCCCGAGCGGGTCCCCCGAGCGTTTCGTAAACCGCCGGGTAGGCTTCCTCGCCAGCGGGCATCACCACCACGGTGGCGCCGGCGGTGCCGGCCACCAATGCCAGGCCGAGCAGGCAGATGTTTCGTTGGCGCAGGACAAACCCGGTCAACAGAACGATCGCCGAGACGAGAAGGCCGGTCACCGGCACATGGTTCAGGACGACATGTCGATAACTGGGGTCCTCGATGAGGTGATGCACGAAATCCATCATGGGAACAGCAAGATTTGCCTGTTCGGGGCTTTCTGACAAGGTCTGCCAAGCCTAAGATTTCTTAAGATAAATAAAGGCCGGGCAGGGCCCCTCGGTGGGCCGGTCAGGGGCGCTCGGATTCTCGGTTCCGGAAACACGGGGCCAGAAATGGGAATTCAAGAAAGAGTGAGGAAATTCAGGGCTATTTCTACCTCATCCGCGCGCGAGATGAGCAGGGGAAGCAGCACACGAAAACGGTGCACGGGCCGAAACAGAAGATCCCCACCAGATTGCTCTGGCGGGGATCTTCCCGACCGATGCGATCGGCCCGGACTGACCTTGTTTGACTGTAAGTCCGAGACCGACGAGAAATCTCCTCGCCGGCCCGGTACTCACCTATTTTCGCGCAAGATACAGACCCGGTTTCTTGCCGAAGCCCGACATCGAGGATCCGCCCACGCACAGACCCCGGTCCGAGATAAACTGCACTGTCGGAGACTGCTGAGCCGCAAGAATATCGGCTACAAGCGGCAACTCGTCATAGCCTCTGCGCGCATTATTGGCGCCCATGACCGTGACCTTGCCGCCGCCAACAGAGCTCGCAAGCAGCAGGACCTTGTTGATCCCGTCGGAGGCACCCTCCTTGTCGACCATCTGATAGCCCTTGTCGGCCTTGGCTTTCCAGCACGGTCGGCGACCGCACATCTCCGCGCTACGATCGATGTCGTACATCTGCAGGAGCCGACCTTCGTCACCGTAGACGCAAAGATGGTACTTTGTGTTGGAAGCATCCGGTGAGGTGAAGGACTCCACGGAGAGCTCGTCCGCGAAGGCTCCCAAATGAACCCGCAGACTCTCCTTGCCCGGCCGGCGCTCCGAGGCCAGCACGCTGGCACGGCCAGCTTCGTTGCAAACCGGCATGGGCACATAGGGACACCCACTGACTTGTCCCCCAATTAAAATGACCTCCGGGATCCCGATGATCACAAACCCGAACTGTACCCGCAGGGTGTTGGCACCCGCAGCGGCACGCTCCGTCGCACGCAGTTCGGTGCGAACGCAAAGGCCGAGCCCGATCGGTGTTGCGCATTCGGATTCCTCAACGTGCTCCACGATGATCCCGGCTCCCGGATCCAGTCGCAGATTGGAAATGGACGGACGGGCTCCTTCGATTCGGAAAATGAATTCTCCGCTCTCTCCGGGCTGCAGTTCGAGAGGATTGGACTCTGCGGAAATGGTCACTTTGCCGGCCGGAGACGTCTTGTCCTCCAACGTCAGCACGGTCGTGGCCCAGGCGCGCAGCCCCTCGATGTCGAATGCATGAAACTCTTCTTTGAGTCGCTCGACGTCGGTGCCCGTTTCGTAGTTGGCTCGAGGGGCCGGCAGGCTCTCTCCCTGCACGCGGAATTCCAGTTCGATTCGTAACTTGCGAACCCCGTTCGCACGAGCCGCCGCCAGAGCCGGATCCGACCCATCCAGCGCCAGACGACCGGAATAGAGGCCATCTTCGTGCCCGTCATCCAGACCGACGGTCCCGTCATCCACCAGCGGGATCGAGGTGATGTAGTCCCCCGCCGCGTAGATATGCGCCAGCACTTTCAGCTCCGTAAGCGGGTAGGCAAACTCGGCCTGACCGACGATACGAACACTGTCCTGCGGCACCAACTGATCGACCATGACGGTCGCGTCCAGATAGCGATTGCGAGCAAAAACGGCGATCTCCGAGCCCTTCTCGGCGAGCACTTGATTTTCGCCTCGAACTACCAGCAACCACTCGCCCGACTGGGGTCGCTTGACCCGCAGGCCGAGGAATCGACCCAGTTCCTCCAAATTGTCAGGATCCTCGGAAGTAAAGACTTCGCCATCGGGCGAGACCAGACGCAGAGCAAACTCGCCCTTGGGCATCTCGCGCGGGAAAAAATCGTAAACCTGCAGGTCGCCGCTAAAGGGCGGCACAACGAACGTGCGAGACCACTGCTGCATCCCGTCCTCGCTCACAATCTCGTTTTCCGGAATCTTGCCCAGGTGGGTGAAGATCGGGGTCCGGCCGCGCAATTCCGAAAATTGTCGCGCCATGACCATCTTCAACTCATTGGCATTCTCGCGTTCCGAGACGGAGGTCACCTGGCCAGCGGTATTGCCCGCGATGGCCGTCATGGTCGCTTCATCTGCATTGCCAAACGACAGAGTATCGATGCGGATTCCCAGGCCACCGGCCCGATCCACCTGAGTCCAGAGGTCCTGACCCGTTGTCTGCACCCCGTCCGAGAGCAGAATGATCCGCGCACCGTTGGGTCCGGCGTCCCGGTGCGAACTCTCGAGGGTATCAATCGCCCTGTCGAGCGCGCCTGCGATATCCGTCGCCCCCTCGGCTTCCCGGAAATCGACCTCGGCGAGCTCGTTGGTTGCGTCATATGGACCATACGAAAACAACGCGTCCACTCGATCGTTGTAGAGGAAGGTGCCCACGCGTTCGCCCTCATCCGCGCTGTGATAGAGGAACAGACCCGCTTCCTGGACGTATTGGACGGCCTGAATATCGCTGGTCTCCACCGACATCGAACCCGAGCGATCGAGCACCAGGATGGTCCCTGGATCGGCGACGTCGTCGCCCAAAAAGACGATTTCGGTCTCGGGGCAATCGGCGGGAACCGGAAATTGGCCCTCTGTGTGGATCCCTGCAAGATCGACGTGTTCAAGCGGCAGGAGGCTCCATTCGTCCGTTGCGAAAGGCATCGTATGACCATGATGCGCCCGATCCGGTCCATCGTTGTCCGGATCATCGTCGGTCAGGAGCCCGGGTGTCAGTACCTCATTTGACACAGGGTCGCCTCCGGGGGGGGTATAGGAAACAACAATCCGTCCATTGGTGCTGTCCACGAAGCGATGGGGAAAGTTGAAGTTCATCATCGTGTTCGGATCTCCCTGAGTGACGTTGACTGGAAACGCCGAACCGCCCCCGATCTTTCCCTGAAAATAACCCCCGCCACGGGCGTACCGGTCCGGAAGTTTATAGAGATAATGGCCAAGCTCGTGGGCGAATATGTCCGCAATGCATGTCCGTTCGGCCGAATGCATATGCGTGTAGCGGTTCTGTTGATTCCATCCGCCGCCGGACGCCTTGGAACTCAGGGTATCGATGGACCATTGGACGTCGGCACTATCCCAACCCCGTCCCCCGTCCGAAACGAAGATGCGACGCAGATAGTGCGCACCTTCGGTTGCTTCACAAATCGCCTGCCCACCGCGCTGCAGATCGCCAATCAACTTCTCGCGACCCGTGCATGGGCTACCCGCACAGCTGGGCGGGCTGTTGGGCTCCCCGGCTGCTGCGCGTGCCGCGTTGGTGGCGCCACAGCTCTTCCCCCCGGGCACGACATCGGCCTCCGAGATCTCGGTATCAATGCTCGCTCCCGAAGACGTCGGGTCATCCCAGGACAACCACAAGGTGATGCCGCCGTCTGCCGCGACCGTGGCTGCCTGCGCAGGACCCGAGAGAAGCGTTGCCCCAACTGCCATGAACGCACAAAATCCGCGGATCGCCCGCCCGCGGAGACGTTTCGAAAGAGGCTGCCCGGCAGCCGTGATCTTTTGTCGATTTTCCATTTTCATTCCCCTTGTTTCTGTCTTTGGCGGGCCTCGGCCCGCGGTTCGACAAAAGAGGCGTGAAACGGCGCGGCACATTGTGCCGCCCCATGGCACGACAAAAAAACGTCGATTTTGGAGGCTAAATCGCCTGTTTTGGGGCGTTTTGCCTTGATCGTATGCCTCTGGGGGGGCTCGATAGGGGGCGATTGCCAGATTGAGCCCGATACCATGGGCGGGGTGGATTGCGGGACTGCTTTGCGGGCTCAGGATGGACCCGGGCAGGCCTCGGAATCCGGGCTGAGGTCGTCTGCATCCAGCGTGATCCAGCGGCGCGTCCGGAAGCCGTCGGGCTGTTTGGCGTTCGGCTCGACGAAGCCAAACGAGACCTCGAGGACCGGGTCGTCGGGATGGTTCCGATTCCATTGCCGGGCGCGGGTCAGGGCCAGGCGGCAACGAAGCGGCTGGCGGCCCCGCGGCCGCATCGAAGTCGTCATGGTCCTCCAACGCGTCCCGGGGTAGGCGACGGTCACTGGGCGCGTTCGATCGGCGGTGAGGGCGCGCCATTCGACCAGGTCGATGCGGCGACCGCTCGCGGTCTTCCCCTCGAGCTCCGGCCAGCCACCGCTTGTCTTGCCGACCACCGCAAACATATCCCAACGTTGGTGGAGCCGTGCCATGGATCCGATTTGACCAGGCAGGCCCAGGCGGCGAGATGTGGCCTCTGCGGAGTCGATGATCGGCGCGCGATTTCCCTGATCGGCCATATGCTGCCGGGTCCATTCCGGGTGGTGTTCCCGGGCGTATTCCCAGACGCCGAGACCTGCCAGATTCCAGGCGATCATGATCAGCAGCAGCGCGCCACAGATCCCCTCGCGCAGAAAGGGCAGGCCCGGCTGCTGCTTGCCGGGTCCCCGACCGGCAGAAGGAGCATCCTTCGACAGGCGCATCGGGAGTCGCTGCTCAAGGGCGTCCCAACCGCGGGAGGGCACGAAAAGCATCAGCCCCGCAAGGGAAACCAGCGGGAACAAGCCGGTATGAAGCACCAGTGCCGCCCCCAGATGAAAGGCGGCGAGAAGCAGCGCGCAGGCCTCGCGAATACGCCCACCGGCCATGGGAAGCAGCAGGCCGATTCCCGCGGCAATTTCGAAAGCCGGGAAGAGCCGGCTGGCCATCGACAGCAGTGCGGGCAGTTCCCTCAGGTTCGCCGCCAGGGGACGAGTGTAGGTGTCCATGCCGAGGCTCAGTTCAAGCCCGGCCCCCGAGAGCCAGGTGTCGTTCCATTTGTAGATTCCGGCGAAGATATAGGGCATGGCGGTCTGGATGATCAGGGCCGCTGTCGCCACCGAGCCTACGGTCTTCGCATGCGCCTGCTTCGGGCCGGGCAGGAACAGCGACCAGAGCAGAAAGAGCCGCAGCAGATGATCGGCACCATAGTTGAGCAGCGGCGCGGCATCCTGTTGCGCCGACAACAGAACCCAGGCCGCGAGCGTGGCCAGTCTCGGCAGCCATCCGGCGATCATCATTCCCGAGGCGATCAGAATTGCGAAGATCGCGGTGGTCTCGGCGGCGGAGGAATCTGCGAGCCATGACGGCAGCGACAGCGGCCAAGGCGGCGCGAGCCATTGCCACGCGCGGTAGGGTGCGTCCACCAGACCCGATGCCCCATGGAATCGAAAGCCTTCGCTCCTCCGCAGGAGTACGTCTGTAGCGACCAAGACGCCAAGCGTCCGGCGAAAGAACTCGAGGCTCCTCGCGTCAACCGCGAAAATTTCGGCGATTTTCTCTGCGCTCCGTGGCATTTTCAAGGTTTCTCGATTTTGTCCCACTATGCGGGACGAACAGCTTGTCGCAGGCGCGAGTGCAGTGATAGG
>CBFHUR010000070.1:0-5264 GCA_965658895.1 Binatia bacterium | reverse complement strand
TGCGCCTGCTTCGGGCCGGGCAGGAACAGCGACCAGAGCAGAAAGAGCCGCAGCAGATGATCGGCACCATAGTTGAGTAGCGGCGCGGCATCCTGTTGCGCCGACAACAGAACCCAGGCCGCGAGCGTCGCCAGTCTCGGCAGCCATCCGGCGATCATCATTCCCGAGGCGATCAGAATTGCGAAGATCGCGGTGGTCTCGGCAGCGGAGGAATCTGCGAGCCCTGATGGCAGCGACAGCGGCCAAGGCGGCGCGAGCCATTGCCACGCGCGGTAGGGTGCGTCGACCAGACCCGATGCGCCATGGAATCGAAAGCCTTCGCTCCTCCGCAGGAGTACGTCTGTAGCGACCAAAACGCCAAGCGCCCGGCGAAAGAACTCGAGGCTCCTCGCGTCAAACGCGAAAATTTCGGCGATTTTCTCTGCGCTCCGTGGCATTTTCGTGGTTTCTCGATTTTGTCCCACTATGCGGGCCGAACAGCTTGTCGCAGGCGCGAGTGCAGTGATAAGTGCTAGGGCCGAATCCTGATCGTCTGCGCACCTAAGCGCTTTCCAACGCCTCCATAACCGATTCCTTCAACCTCATACTATAGCCCTGACGGCGGAGTAAATGGTCCGTCTCCAGGAGGGCCCATCTTGAAACCTGTACTTCTATCTCTTCTTGCTCTCGTCTTCCTGTCTGCCGCCCCGCAAGTGGCCGCGGGGAATGTTTGCGGTGATTTTGTCGTCGCCGGGGGCGAGGAGTGCGACTTCGGCTCCGATCAGCCGACCATTGCCGTTGGCGCCGATTTCAGCTGCGCCCTGGATGATGACGGGGTGGTGTCCTGTTCAGGGATTACCGCGTCCGGAGACCTGGGCGACCAGGAAACCGGCCTGACTACCATCGTTGGCCAGAAAAACGAGATTTGTGGCTTGACGGAAGAAGACAGCGAGATCCTTTGCTGGCGAGTCAGCCGCGAGGTGATTGATGTCCAGCCGCTCTGTGATCCCGATCCGGAAAATGACCTACCTCCGGCCGATGAGGAGGACTGCACCGAGAACCAACTGGAACTCTACTGCACCCGACCATTTGACGCCGATCCCCCCGGGATGAATGGCGTCTGGCGCGCTGTTGACGGGTCTGAGGCCTGCTTTCTTCGATCGGAGTGGGGTCTATCCACCCTCAACGACGAGAGCGGCGAGCCCGAGGTTCAGGCAAGCGGAGTTCCCCGAGGGGAATTCGTTTCGATCGTGACAAGTTCCACCCATAAGTGCGGGCTTCGACCCAATGGGCGCGCCGAATGTTGGGGGCCGTGGCTACCTCTTGACCGCAGTCACCCCGGATGCACCTTGGGGAATTTGTTCCCTTACTGTCCGGAGCTTACAGATGAGGTCGACCGTGTTGCGAGCAACGAAGGCCCCTTTGTGGGCCTCGCTTCGGGTAGCAATTTCAACTGCGGGATTCTGTTGGAAGACCGATCCTTGTTCTGCTGGGGGGACAACGCGATCCTGTATAGCGAAGGGCCCTCGACGCAGGCGACTCTCCCCACCGGTGAGTTTGTCCAGGTGGTTGCTTCCGACAGAACGCTCTGCGCGTTGCGCGTCGATCGCTCGGTCGCATGCGTCGGCGACAATGCAAGTGATCTCGCGACGCCTCCGGGGGGTGCCTTTCGTCAGTTGACTGCGGGCAAGAGCCATATGTGCGGCCTGAAGGTCGATGGGACGATCGCTTGCTGGGGCGCTGACACCACGGGCCAACTCGATGCGCCTGCAGGCCAGTTCCTTCAGGTCGTCGCTGGCGATGACCATAGCTGTGCTACGGATGCCGCGGGCACCGTGGAGTGTTGGGGCGGCGGTGCCGATGCGGCATGGGCCACCGGGCCCTCTGGCTCGTTCCTGGCAGCCGGGCTGCGCGACGGTGACGGCTGCTCCAGCGAATGCGAGGACGAAGCAGGTTGGGACTGCTCGGGGGATCTGTGCGAGACGACCTGTGGCGATGGGATCGCTACAGGCTTCGAGACCTGCGACGATTCTACGACCCCGGGGGGCCTTGCCGACGGAGATGGCTGTTCAGCCGAGTGTCTCGAGGAGCCCGGCTTTTTGTGCGATCGGTCTTCCTCGCCGACGAGCTGCGACGACGTTTGCGATGATGGTACGATCGATATCTCCGAGACCTGCGAGCCCGGAGAATTCTCGGGGCTTCAGGCCGAGTGCGAAGCTTTCACCGGAGACGGCGGTGGCTGCAGCTCGTTGATTGCCGACTTCGAACTCGAGCAGCATTGTGAAGCCGCCGGGACCGACGACCAGTGCCGGCTACGCGACGATGTCACGTGTACCTCGGCCGCCGAAGCCGAAGAACTCGATAGTCACCGCTCCTGCTCTCGTTGCGGTGACGGATGGGTCGGCGGCCTCGAGCAGTGTGACGATGGCAACAGTACGGCGGGCGACGGTTGTGTCGACTGTCTGATCGAGCGCCCGCCTCTTTCGAATGACACCTACGAGTGCCCGGCCGAGCCGGTCCGCTCCGAGTTGATTCCGGAAGATGCCACTGTCCCGGTCTGGTGGCCGCTTGGAGGCATCTGCACCAAAGTGCCCGATTGCGGCAATGGCCGCATTGATGATGGGGAGGAGTGCGACGACGACAACACCAACTCCGAGGATGGCTGCAGCGACGAGTGTGTAATCGAGGAAGACTATGCGTGTGCCGAGGGGGTCGATGCCTCGATGGAAGGAACGCCGTATTTCCTTGTCAGCTCATGTGATATTTGCGGGAATGGACTCCTGAACACGCTTGCGGGCGAAGAGTGCGATGACGGGAATCTGGACGACGACGACTGTTGCTCCTCCAACTGCAAGTTCGAGGCCGAAGGCTTGACTTGCGGTGACAGCGCGGACTCTATTTGCTCGAACCCGGATACTTGTGACGGCCAAGGGTCCTGCGATGCCAATGATGAGCCTCCGGGGACGTCCTGTGGTCAACCAGGTGGTGACTGCAAGACGGGTGATCTTTGTGATGGCAGTGGGACCTGTCAGTCGGGCGAATATTCATCGTCCGATACCGTGTGTCGAGAAGCAGACGGCGAGTGTGATGTGGCAGAGACCTGCGACGGTGTGAGTGCTTCCTGCCCCTCGAACTCGTTCCAGTCTTCCGGGACGGAGTGCGGTGAGGCCGGGACCACATGTTCCGATCAGGATACCTGCGACGGTTCGGGCACGTGTGCCGCAAACCACAAGGCCGCGGGCGTTAGTTGTCCGGACGATGGTGAAATTTGCACCGAAGACCTCTGCGACGGAAGCGGGCAATGCGCCCACCCGCCAGGCAACGCGGGCGACGTCTGTCGATCGGTTACGGGGATCGATGCGTCCTGTGATCCCGACGAGGTCTGTGACGGGACGTCGGCCACCTGCCCGACGGATGTTTACGAGGTCGCGGGAACTTCCTGTGACGATGGGAATCCGGCCACCGAGGACGATACCTGCCAGCTCGGGATCTGCGGCTGCGCGGAGGGCCCGGACCTCGATGGTGACCTGGTGCCGGATCTCTGTGACCTGGACGATGGCGACCTGGCGCTCTACAAGGCTGTCGTCAAATACAAGATAAAGAAAGTTGGATCGGTCAAGCTGAAGGGTGGGGTTTTTCAGGATCCGGTCGCCGGAGAGCCCGTCCCTCCCTTCGATCAGGGCGTGACAGTCCGCGTGGAGCAGGGTGGTTCCGAGGTGCGGACGATCACGTTCGGCCCCGAGGATTGTCGCGGGAACAACGTGCGCGTCTTCCGATGTTTCCAGTCGAATAGCAAGACGGACAAGCCGAAGCTGCAGGTTCGATCGAAGGTGCTCAGGGGCTTCCCGCCCAGAGTAAGCTGGGATTTCAAGCTGGTATTTGGAGACGTGACGGCAGATGGGCCTCTGGGTGGCGATCCCAGCGAGATCGGGGTTTCGCTCTCGCTGGGTGATGTCGACCTTCATGGCTCGATGTCGGGCTGCAGGGTTCTCCCTCAGAAAACAGTTTGCAAGGGTCCCTGATCGGGAACCAGGAAGAGCCGCATGGAATCAGGGATTGCTGTCGCAAAAAGATTCCCGACGATCCGCTCAACTCGGAAGTGAATGAGGATAAATATGAAAACTTTGAAAAGAACACTGTGGTTGATGGCGTTCTGCGCCGTGGCACTCTTCGGTGTCAAAGAAGCTAAAGCTGTGTCCTCGGGCGCTGAGGCCCGCGTGTTACTCGAGGAATCTGCGGCGCTAATCGAGCAACAGGGGTTCGCCGAGCAGGCCGAACGAGTGCGCGAGCAGGTTGCGATTCTTTCGGACGACGAACTACTCGAAGCCTATGAAAGTATCGACTTGGAGGCGCTTGTTCTGGCGCAGGCCGACGCCGCTGATGCTTCGGAACGGGCCTTCGCTTCCGTCAAGAAAGCTGAAGCAGACCGCCGTAGTGCTGCCAGTGCACCGTCCACATCGACCGGCGGTGATCCTGGCAAGACCCTCCAGAGTGGGTCCATAGAGGTCCTGAATTGGGATGATGTCCTTGGCACGGGTAGCGGTTCTGCCCACCCGGGCAAAGCCAGGGGGGTGCGATCAGATACACCCTCGAATATCGTTGACTGGATCACGATCCGAGCTTTGAGGACCGCGCTACAGCTATCATTTTCAGCTTTGCAGATCGCAAGGGACGCGTTCGCTATTTGTGACGCCGCGGCCGGCCAAGCGGTGGTTGGAGGTGGTATTGGTGTGTGTGCGGGCGGGAATGCAGCCGCAGCCTGCATTCCTGTGGCGGTTACCGTGACCGTGCTGCAGTCTTTGTTTACTGTCGCCGACTCGGAATTGAACTACGAGATTGCGAGGCGGGAATCGACCGACTACCTCGATTATCGGATCGATTCGGCCGAGCTCGGCCTTATCCAAAGACGTGCCGGGTACCTGAACGAGCAGCTCCTTGCTCTCGACCAGAATCTTGTGGACTACGACGAGAGCATTCGAGCCCAACTGCAGTTGCATGATGACGATATCAAGAATCAACTTCAGCTGCATGATGACGATATCAAGCACCAGCTTGACGTTCATGATCAGGATATCAAGGTGTGGCTCCTGCGGCTTCAGACCAAGGCAAATCTGGCTCTGAAGACCCAGTTGCAGAACATGATGACCAACAATGGTGGCGCCCGTGCCTTGATGTCTTATACGGAGCGCCTTGAGGAGGTCTGCAGGCTTGCCGAAGAGTCGATCACGAATGCGACCAACGCTGGCTACAAGGTGCATTTTCGTGCCCAACAGGCCCTCGACAGA
>CBFHUR010000069.1:0-13273 GCA_965658895.1 Binatia bacterium | reverse complement strand
AGATGAGGCTACGCTCGGGCTGACCGCGGGGGAGGTCGAGTCCGAGGATTTCGTCCCCGTCATCCACACCGACGGGAAATGGCATCAGGAGGAGCTCTGGGGAGCGCCGGTCTGGCTCAAGATCTCGGATGAGGCAGGCAAGATCCCGATCAATCTGGCCGACTTCAATATTCTGGTCCATCTTTTCGGCAATCTCGGCATGCAGCCTCAGGAGGCGGGGGAGGTCGCCGACGCGATTCTCGACTGGCGCGATCCGGACGACGAGACTCGGCTCAACGGCGTCGAGAGCGACTATTATCTCGGTTTGTCGCAGCCCTATGGCGCCAAAAATGCTCCGCTGGACTCTTTGGACGAGCTCCGGTTGATCAAGGGTGTGACCGAAGAGATGTACTTTGGCGGGACCGAGGATTTCCCCATCGGCATGATCGATATATTCTCGGTCTTCAATCGGAGGTCCGCTCTCAGTGTGCGCTCGGCGTCGCCCGAAGTCCTCGAGGTTTTGCTCGGGGTGGATGCCGAACAGCTGGCGCAGCTTGTGGAGCAGCGCGAGACAGATATGACAGGCATGATTCCGCAGCTGCAGGCGTTTCTGCCGGATCCGTCGATGGAAGATCTGCTCAATGATGATGCTCCCAGTATTTTGGCCGTTCAGGCGCAGGCAAGGTTGCCTGATGCGAGGATTGGTGCGCACGTGGGCGCAGTGATCGATCTTGGCGAGTCCAACGAGGGCATCTACATTCTCCGCTGGATGGATGCCTTGCCCATAGATCCCTCAGTGGGTGCTGGCGAGGAGAGTTTCGCGGAGGCGCCCGCATGAATGCGCCGACCCTCAAGAGTCTTGCGCGCCTGACCCGACTCGATTTTCTCGATGGGATGGGCGTGGCTCTCGCCGCCGATGAGGTGACCTTTGTCCACCTCCGCAAGCGTTTGACTTATATCACGCTCGTGTCGCACCGGACGTTTCCTCTCGAGGGCGTCGGCGAGCAGCGGCGCGCCGCCCTTTCGTTGGCGGCTCGGAAATTTATTGCCGAGACCCAGACCCCAACCGACCATGTCTTTGTCAGTCTGCCCCGAGAAGCGGCGCTGCTGGGACATCTGACTGTTCCGGAGGCCGCCCGTGGTGATCTGGAGCAGGTGGTGGAGTTCGAGATCGATCGGATCCTGCCGCTCGAGCGCGAGCAGGTCTATTTTGACCATCTGGTCCGGACGCGACCCGAGAAGATTGAATTGCAGGTGGTGGCCTTGCGTCGCGAGGTTGTGGACGAGGTCCTGTTGGCGCTCGAAGGGGCCGAGATCTACCCGCGCAGCCTGGTGGTGCACCCCGTGGCGCTGGCCGATCTGGCTGCCTTTTGCGGAATCTCCGAAGAGCAACCCGTGGCGGTGATCCAACAAGGGGCCAACGGCGGCGGCGTCGATATCCTTTCCGAGGGCAAACTGCTTTCCTCGCACAGGTTTTCTGCGGACGAGATGGCCAATGCCGAGCAGCGTGCGGGGCTGGCGGCGGCCGAGGCCGCGGCGGCGGGTGTCTCGCGCGAGAGCGTTCGCATGGTCGAGATCCCGGCGGTGGGTGTCCCCTCCGAAAACGAGGCCGAGGGCGCCGCTCGGGACGCCGAGATGCTGGGCGAAATGCTCGAGGGCTTGCAGGTGGCCGACGATGCCGGAGCGGATTTGGGGTTGCGGGCGCTGCCGGCTCTGGGTGCCGGTCTGGCGGCGGTTCGGGAAGCCTCCGAGCCCCTCAACCTGCTCCCGCCGGAGAAACGTCGCTCCGGAGGCGAAGGCGCCCCGGTACTGACCTTCTTTCTTGCGGCCGCCTTGGCGCTGGTGACCGGAATGTGGCTCTTTGGCAGCATGATTCAGGATTACCGCATTCGCGGCCAGCTCGATGCGGAATTGGCCGCGTTGGCGCCGCAACTTCGCGAGATCCGCGAACAAGAAAAAGAAGCCCAGTTGCTGACGGAAAACCTGCAGATCCTGCAGGGGTCGGGTCAGGCGGCGGCGACCGTCTATCTGCGCGAACTCACCGGGGTCATTCCGCGAGACGCCTATTTGACCTCTTTCCGGATGCGGAAGGGAAAGGTCGAAATCGACGGCTTCTCGCGAGAAGCCTCCGAGTTGATCCCGGCGATCGAGAAGTCCAAATATTTTTCGGCAGCACAATTCACCTCGCCGGTGACCAAGGCCCGGGACAATGAGGAGCGTTTCTCGCTTTCGGCAAGGATTGCGGAATGAGGGAGCTATTTGTCCAGCTTCTCGCCCGCTTGCAGGCGACCGACCGTCAGCAGAGGCTTTATCTTGGCCTGGGTGTGGTCCTGGTTCTGCTGGCGCTGCGTTACGGCTCGGCCTGGGTGGGGGACCTCAGCTCGGGGATGAAGTCCGATATCCAGCTCTCGGCCCGACGTCTGGCGAACGCCCGCGTGATGCTCTCGCAAGCTGATGTGGTGCGCGAGCGGGTCGAGGCATTGCGGACCAATTATCAGAAAGTGGTCGCCGGATTGGTGCCGGGCGCGACCCCGACGCTGGCGGCGGCCGCCTTGCAGGACCGGGTTTCGGATCTCGCACGGGCCAACAACGTCCGGATCCAGAGTACCCAGGTGCTGAAAGAAGAGTCGCGCGGGCCGTTCACGGCGGTGGCGCTGCGTATCACGGCACAGGCGGGCATCGGGAATCTGGCGAAGTTTCTCGGTACCCTCGAGGCCGAGACACCAAGAGTGCGCATTGAATTTGCGGAACTGACGCGCCGAAAAGCCTCCTCCCGGCGTCGCATCAAGAAAAACAAGGCAACCAACGAAAGGGTGATTTCGGCGACCTTTCAGATCAATGCGATCTCGCAGGCCTCGACCCTCCCCGAGGGGGCCGCGGCTCCCGGAAGTCGGTCGGCTGGCGCGAATCCGGAACCGGTAGCCCAGCGGGTGCCTGTGCCGGACAATCCTCTGGGATCGTCGGACAGCGGATCCGGGGGCGGCGCATGAAGCAATTTCGCATTCTGAATGTGCTTCTCGGGATCCTGATTCTGCTCGCGGGCTGGCGGCTCGCCGATGTGGTCCAGCGCGCGGCGCCCGACGTGCCCGCGGACCCCTCGGCCGGACGCGTCCTGACCCCCGCGGTACCGGCGCCGCCGCGCCGTTTACGGGTGCTTCCTGCGGTAAAAGAGATCCGTTCGAAGGACCTTTTTGATGTTTCGCGCAAGCCCATCGAAGCGGCAGGCGCCCAGCCGACCCCCTCGCAAACGCCAGCGCCCCCGCCAACATTGAAGCTAACCGGGGTCATCTTCGTCGGAACCTTTCGTGAGGCTGTGGTCATTGACGAAACCCAGGGAAACAAGCAACTGCGGTTGCGCGAGGGCGAGGATATTTCGGGCTACAAGGTCAGCTCGATCGAGAGGGACCGCGTGGCTCTGACCGGCGGATCCGGCGAAGAGGTGCAGTTGCAGTTGTTGGTGTCGACCGGGGCCTCAGGGGTCAAGGCTGGCCCTGGTGGAAAGGCGACGCCGAAGCCCAAAAAGCCCAAGGCGAGCAAGATCGGCAAGGATAAGGGTGACAAATCCGATATCCAGAAACGCCGGGCCGATGCCCGAAAACGAGCCCAGCGAGCGCGGGAGCGCCTGAAGCGGCTGCGCGAAGAGGCCGCCAACCGCTAGGGGCGGGGTGGCGCGCGGTTTTTCATCACGCGCACGAACAGGTAGGACCAAAGGGAAGCCATGAGGATCAGGAATTCATACGCGAGCGAGGGGCAGGTGAGGCGCATGCTGGGTGCGGCGGCCCGGGGTCTCGTGCTCGTTCTGGCTCTGGTTCTCGGAATGCCCGCAGGGGTTCAGGCGCAGGCGGGCGGGCAGGTCGATGCGGCTGTGCTCGGAGGAAATGAAGCGCCTGCCGGCAACCCTGCTGCCAACCCGGCGCAGCCCAAGGGCGGGGCCGCTGCCACGGATGACGCGATCGTCCTGAATTTCGAGGGCGCCGACATCCGCGAGGTGATCCACAGTCTCGCTGGCGCGCTCGAGATCAACTACCTGATCGACCCGCGTGTCGAGGGCCAGGTCACGATCCGCACGACCGGAAAAATCCCTCGCTCGGAGCTTTTCCCGGTCTTCAACCAGATTCTCCGCTCGATCGGGATCGCCGCGGTCCGGGTCGGCGAAGTCTACAATATCGTGCCGATCGCCGAGGCCAAGACGCGCGTGATTGTGTCGCGCGATGAGCTCCAGCGGATGACCGAAGACGATTTGTTCGTGGTCGAGCTGCTGACGGTGGAGAATATAGCGGCCCCGGAGATGGCGACGCTCTTGCAGCCGTTCATCACCCCGGGAGGGGATGTGATTCCCTATCCGCGGGCGAATATGCTGATTCTGACGGATATTGCGAGCAATGTGGACCGTCTGCGCGAGATGATCCAGCTTCTGGATCGCGATGCCTTCCGCGACCTCAAGGCGCGCATTTTCAAGATCCGCAACACCAACCTCGAGGAACTCGGCCAGGAATTGCTGATGATTCTCGATACGTACGGGATCACCGGGCAGGCCGCGTCCGAGCGCGGCGTCTATGCGATCCCGCTTTTCCGTCTCAACTCGATCGCAGTGCTGGCCTTTGCCGAAAGTACCTTCGAGGCGGTCGAGTACTGGTTGGGCATTCTCGATGTGAAGCCGGATGCCGAGATGAAAAAGCGGGTCCGCACCTATCAGGTGCAGAACGCCAAGGCGCAGGACCTGGCCCAGATCCTCAATGAACTCTATGGCGGTGGCGGCGGCGGCAATCAGCAATCCGTTCGTCGCGGCCAACCCGGGTTCGGTGGCGTGTTCGGCGGCCGCGGTGCGACGGCCAATCAGGGTGGCGCGCGAAACCAACGCAACAATGCCGGCGGTCGTCGCGCCGGTGGTATGGGCCGCGGGCAGTCGCTGGGTGAATTCGAGCAATTCAACGGTGGCAGCCGGGGTGGAAACCGGAATAGTTCGCGTGGTGGTTCGCGAGGCGGTATCGGCGGCAGCCGCGGTGGCGCGCGTCCCGCAGGCGTTCTCGCGGGTGGTTCCGGTGGAGCCGGCGCTTCCTCGGTCGTGATCTCCGGCGGTGCGGGTTCCGACAATGATTTTATCAGTGACGTCCGGATTGTTGCGGACCAGATCACCAACTCGCTGGTCGTCTTTGCGACCAAGACGGATTGGGAAGAGATCCGGTCAGTCATTCTGGATCTGGATACCGTACCCCGACAGGTGGTGATCGAGGTTCTGATCGCCGAGATTCGTCTGTCCAAGGGCATGGAGCTTGGGGTTCAGGGCATCGTATCCACAAACCTCTCCGGGGTGCCGGTTCCGACGGCCGCGCCTTCCGCTGGTGGTTCGGGGCTCAGTTCGGTGGCGCAGGCAGCCGGACAAACCGCAAAGCGCTATATCGATTCGAACTTTCTCGGTGCGTCGGGCTCTTTCAGCGCCTTGATCACGGACAACAAGCACTTCATCGCCCAAGTTTCGGCTTTGGCAGATGCCGGACGGGCAAAGATTTTGGCCAGCCCGCATATCCTGACGGCCGACAACCGCGAGGCGTCGATCAATATCGGTTCCTCGGTCCCGGTTCTCACCCAGACCGCCAACGTTCCCGGGATCCAGTCGGGTGGCTCGACCGCCTTGGTCAACAGTGTTCAGTATCGCGATACGGGCGTGATCCTGAATATCCTGCCGCAAGTGAATGCCGATGGTCTTGTGAATCTGTCCATTCGTCAGGAAGTCAGCTCGGTGGACAACACCAAGGAGAGCACCACCGGTTCGCCGACCTTCCGGGTGCGAACTGCGGAGACCACCGCTGTCGTGCAGGATGGCGATACTCTCCTGATCGGTGGCATCATCGAGGAGCTGACCGAGAGGACTCGGGCAGGTATTCCCTATCTCATGGACATTCCGGTCCTGGGGCAATTGTTTCGGTACGAAAAGACTGGCGTCCAAAAAGGTGAGCTCATCATCATGATTACCCCGCATGTGATCCGCGGTCGCGCCGAGGGACTCGAGGTCACCCAGCGCTACAAGGATCGCCTCTGGGATGTGGTGGACGAGATCGAACGCACCGGAGGACTGCGTCCTCCGAGCAGGTTCGAGATGGATGAAAAGATGAAATTGCGCGGTCGAACCACAACGGCCGAGCGTCCTCAGGCAGGCTTCCTTCCCAACCGTGACTGGGAGGACTGAGTCCCGTCCGGGCCGGTCGGTTGCCGCCGCGCTCCTGACACTGACGGCCCTGGTCGCGCTGGTCTACGGCACCTCGGTTTCCTACGAGTTTGTCTTCGATGATGGCCTGTTGGTGACCGGAAACCCGGTCTCGAGCTGGAGTCTGGACCGCACGCCGGATCTGCTTCGGTCCGTGGCCGAAGGCGTGACCTACCGGCCGGTCCGGATGTTCAGCTACATGGTGGATCATGCGATCGCCGGCGGTCATGAGGCATGGGTTTTTCATCTCTCCAATCTGCTCTGGCATATCGCAGCGGTGCTTACGGTCTTCGGTCTGGCGCGCGCTCTGCTCGGTGGTCTGATCGGCCCTTGGCTGGCCGCTGCGGTCTTTGCCGTGCATCCGCTGGGCAGCGAGGCGGTCGTCTACGTCGCCGGCCGGCGTGATTTGTTGCTGGGTCTGTTTTCGACCGCCAGTCTCTGGAGCCTGTGGAACGTTCTCGAGGCACCCTCGGCAAAAGCGCGCCTCGGCAATGCCCTGGCCGCACTGCTGCTGGCGATGCTGGCACTCGGCTCCAAGGAGATTGCGGTGGTTCTGCCGGTTCTGGCCGTTCTGCTCGCCTTGCTGCGCTGGCGCCAGTACCCGCAGGCTTTCGCGGGCGTCCCGGCCAGCCAGAAGCTCGGCATGGCGGCAGGTGGTGCGGTGGTCATCGGGGCGGTCGGCTGGCTCTACGAGCCGGAAATTCGCCGGGGCGTCGTCAGCCTGATGGCCGATCAGGGCCTGGCGCCCCAGCCGGCGCTATCCTTTCTCGTGCTGGCGCATTATCTGATCCGGATGCTCTGGCCCCAGACGCTGCAGGCGGATTATCGACCGCATGCCTTCTCCTTGCCCGAGGCTGCTATCGACGGACCGTCTTTTCTGGCCGCCGTTTTTCTCGTGGTCTGGGTGGGCCTTGGTTTATGGCTTTTGTGGCGCGGCCGGGTGGCGGGCGTGGGCCTGCTATGGGCGCTCGTAGCGCTCTTGCCGGTGGGGCAGTTGCTGCCCTATGGCGAATTGATCGCCGAGCATAACAGCTATCTGCCGCTGGTCGGGTTTTCCTTGGCGATCGGTGACGGCATGGGTCGTCTCGCGGCCCGGCGCCAGGATTGGGCGTGGGGTTTGGCGGTGGTTTTGGTCGCCGTGCTCAGCGCGCGTACGATGGCTCGCATTCCGGTGTGGGCCAATGATGTCACGCTGTGGCAGGCAACGCTGGAGGTGGCCCCGCGCGCGGCCCGATCCCGGCACAATTTGGCGGTTGCTCAGGCCCAGCGCGGCCAGTTGCTCGAGGCCCGAGAGAGTTTCCTCGCGGCTCTCGAGTTGGTCCCGGGAGACCCGGACGTCCTGCTCGGCCTCGGCGCCATGGAAGAGCGCCTCGGCGATCACGTGGCGGCCGAGGAAATCGCCCATCAGGTGATGGCGGTTCGTCCCGATGTCGAGGCGATGACGCTTCTGGGGTGGACGCAACTGGGGCAGGGCAAGCTGGATCAGGCCCGCGAGTCTTTCGGGCTGGTTTTGCAGGCCGCCCCGAACTCGATCGAAGGCGTGCGCGGCTTGCGCTTGGTGGAGCAGCGTATCCAGAGGCGACAACCGCGGAGGTCGCGGGAATGAACGCCGTGGCCGAGATCTGGGGAGAGCGTCGGACTCTGGCCGCCCTGGTCGGGCGCGAGCTTCGCCTGCGGCACGCGGGGTCTCTGGGTGGACTGGCCTGGTCGGTCCTGGTGCCTTTGGCGCAGTTGTTGATCCTGACCACGGTCTTTTCGCTGGTGCTGCGGATCCGTCTTTCGGGAATCGGCTCCGACGTACCGTTTGCCATTACGCTGGCCTGGGGCTTTTTCCCCTGGCTGGCCTTTCAGGATGCCGTTTCCCGGGGCACGACTGTTTTGGTGGATCAGGGCACCCTTCTCAAACGGATGGGTTTTTCGCCTGCCGTTCTGTTGGCGCAACCGGTGCTTGTCGCGCAGGTCCAGTTGGCCGTATCGCTGGTTTTGTTGCTCGTCTTGATGCCCTTTCTGGGGGTGGGCTTTGCTCCGGGGACGCCACTTCTGCTCGTGGCGATGCTCGCGACTTTCCTTCTCTCGTTGGGGGCGGTGCTCCTTCTCGGGACCCTGCAGGTGTATTTTCGCGACACCAGCCAAATTGTCGGCGTGAGCCTGCAGGCACTTTTTTACTTGACGCCCATCGTCTACGCGGTGGACATGGCCCCCGAGTCGTTGCGCTTCCTGCTGGCCGCGAATCCTCTGAGCGGTGTGGTCGGCGCCTACCGGGCCTTCGCTCTGGGGATGCCCGTTCCTTTTCCGGCTCTTGCCTGGAGCTTTTTCTGCGGCCTGATGCTGGTGATGGCTGGCAGCTGGGCTTTGCAACGGTCGCGTCCCGAGATGGCAGATCTCGTATGAGCGTCTTGCGGGCAGAAAATCTGGGCAAGGCTTTTCGGCGCTATCACCGGCCCGCCGACCGCCTGCGGGAGTGGCTTGGCGGCGGCGTCCGGCATGAGCGGCACTGGGCGGTGCGCGGTATCGAAGCCTCCCTCGAGGCCGGGCAATCGCTGGGGATTATCGGGAACAACGGAGCTGGTAAATCGACTCTATTGTCCATGCTGGCCGGGGCCGCCATACCCACCGAAGGGCACGTGGAGGTCACGGGACACCGAAGTGCGATTCTGGAGTTGGGTGCGGGGTTTCATCCGGAGTTCACGGGTCGCGAAAATGTGCGGATGGCGTCGCAGGCGCAAGGTCTTTCTGCGGATCGCTGTGCGGAGATCGAAGCCGCGGTGGAGGCCTTCGCCGAACTGGGTAGCTTCATGGACCAACCCGTGCGGATTTATTCCACCGGGATGTTTCTGCGCCTGGCCTTTTCCCTGGCCACAGCTGCCGATCCGGATCTTTTGATTGTTGACGAGGCGCTGGCGGTTGGGGACCAGCGGTTTCAATCCAAATGCCTGCGGCGGATCGAGGCGTTCCGCGCCGGGGGCGGCAGTCTGGTGTTCTGTTCGCACAACCTCTTTCAGGTGAAAAAGCTTTGCGCACAGGTGGTTTGGCTCGATGGCGGCCATGTGCGGATGGCGGGCTCTGCCGCGGAAGTCTGCGATGCCTACGCGGATGCCATGCGCGAGACGCGGACGGCCGAGGAGTTGGGCCCGGTGACGGGAGAGCGCCTCCTGCACGTCGGGGACGTCACCCTCCGGGACGCCAAAGGTCAGGAGGCCTCCGAATTTCGAACCGGGCAGGAATTACGGTTGGAGATCCGGGTGCGGCGGGCGGACGGGGTCGATATGTCGCCTGGTGTCGCCGTGGGACTGGTCCGGGCCGACGGGCTGGTCTGTCATTGTTTTGCCAGCTCCGAGGAGGGCGCGGCGCTGCGGTCGCTTGGGGACGGGACTTTTCTGGCGGAATTGCGGATTCCGGAGCTACCTCTGCTGGGGGGGAATTATCATCTCAATGTGGCAACCATCGACAACGAGAGCCCTCTGGTGATGCTGGATGTGCAGGAGGGTCTGGCGCCCTTTACGGTAGTGAATCCCGGAACGGATTGGGGCGTGGCCCGGGTGGCCCATATTTGGACATCCCGAGGGTGAATCGGAATATTTTATTAATGAATTCAATATCTTACAGGATTATCCCCTCGGGAATTGCGGCTGCCATCCTGCCGACGCTCCTGCTGGTGACGTTTTTGGCGGGCTGTTTTGGTCCCCCGGGGGTGAAAGATCTCGAGGTCCGGGCTCGTCAGTATATGGAAGAGAGGCAGAAACGGGACTGGGTAGCGGTCTATGACAAGTTTCTGGACCCTGATCTACGGTTGGAGATTCCTCGAGACGCCTTTCTGCAAAGGAGGAGTGGAGCCTATGATTTACTGAGTTTTTCAGTTGATTCGGCGACAGTCGAACCTGGCGAGAGCCCGCGCACTGCTCGGGTGAAGGTGCGCATGGAGGCGGTCATCCCCCTGATGGCGCCCAACGGCGGTAGCCGGACGATTCGTCGGGAGTTGGTCGATTCTCAGTCCTGGGTGGTCCGGGAGGGCCAATGGTACGTTCGCCTGAAACGTTGAAAACAGCTTTGTTATTTGCGAAACCAGAATTCTGAAAAAATATGTGGGTATTTGGCTAAACTGGCAATTTCAGTTAAGTTGACACCGTGCGTAAGGCATGAGCCGACGCATGGGGACGTCTCGGAGCAGATCCTGAGACAGAGAGTAAGGAAAGAGGGTAAGTATGAGAGGGATTTCAAGGATTGGTGTGGCCGCCCTCGCGGGGATGGTCTCTCTGCTCGGCGTCTCAACAGCGCAGGCAATTGATTCGGATGTAACGACCAGCCTGACGCAGCCGGCAAATACGTTGATCATGCCTTACGACGCTACCGCAGATAAGGCGAGCTACATGATCGTCAGCAACATGTCTGGCGTTTCGGCGGCTCGTGACTCGGTCATGACACTTTGGGTGTGGACCGACGACATGGGCATGGTTCAGAACGAAGTGCTGGCTTGCCTCGACCTGAATCAGACCATCGTTCAGGACGCGAGCGAGACGGCTCCGGGCACGCGCGGTATGGTTGTGGTCACGGCATGGGAAGCTGATGCCGATTGCGAGCCGATCGCATTGGTCGATAACGCAATCGTCGGCAGCTACACCTTCGCGGACATCCCCGAGCAGTTCTCCTACGGCAACGACGCGGTTGGTGTCGGCCTCGGTGAAGACGGATTTCCTGTCCTCCCCAACAGCATTGTCGGCGGTGTGGATATCCAGACCTTCAACCCGGCCACTCTCGACGACTCGTCGGTTGTGATTCTCTCGGTGTCTCAGAGCGACACGTCTCTGGTCATTTCGAACGACACCATGATCGGCACTGAGGTGGCTTTCTACAACAACGCCGGCGAAATGGTTCCTGTTTCGAGTGGCGAGTTCAACAACGCCTCCTTCGTTTCCTTGAAGCCTGGCGGCGGGATCATCTTCAGTGACTCGCAGATCAACAGCTCCGGCTTCCTTCGCATGAACTTCAGCGAAGGAGCGATCGGTGGCGACTCCGGGAACTTCGTCTTCGGTGTTCACGGCCAGTCGGTTGGTCAGTTCGGTGGAAGCTCGAACTTCAAGTATACGGTCATCGAACCTCTGACCTGAGCTTCGTAAACGTTCCTTGCGGAACGAAGAACGAAAAACGAGGCCGGAGCATTTGCTCCGGCCTCGTTGCGTTTCAGGGGAATATTCATGGCCCGTAAAAGGCACCTTCAAAGCTGTCCGATCCGGAGTGGAGTGGTTTTCCTTGCCTTGGTGCTCTTCTCTGCTGCCTGCGAGACCACAGAGCCGCCCTTTGCGTCGACCCAGCGGCTCAATGAGACTCAGGGAAGCGTAGTCGGTGGGTTTATGCCCGACTATACGGCGCTTTCGGTCCGAGATGCCCATGTGGCCACCGCCTGGATTGGCCGGTCTGCGTCCGGTCGGCAAGAAATCACTCTGCGGTTTTCGTCCGACGCGGGCGCGACCTGGGGGCCCGAGCAGCGGTTTGGCGTCGAGACATTTCCCGATAGCGAGGCATCCGACCCGCGGCTGTATCGGTTCCCTGGTTCCACGGATTTATTGGTTCTCTGGGAGGTCTCGAGCGAAGCGAAGCGTCGAAGGGCGATCATGGCCCGAACCAGCCCGGATGAGGGCGAAACCTTTGCCTCCCCACAAACTCTGAGCCAGGAACCGCGGGTCTATGAACCGGTCGCGCTGACCCGTGGCGTCGGCGTGGCGGTGACGGTTTGGGAGCGCGAGAGCGGAGGGCGGCGAGAATTGGTCGTTACCGACAGCGATAGCGGAGGGCGTGGTTGGGAGGGGACACCGCGTTTGCTGGACTCTTCTTTGGCGGGGTTCTCCCGACAGCCGAGTCTTGTGCCCTTGCCGGATGGCCGTGTTCTTGCCGCATGGCCGCAGCGTGGACGCGAGAACCGAGGAGGGGCCACGCGGCCGCACCTGCGAGTTTCGGTGGGAAGCGCCGATGGACGTCGTTGGTCTCCATCATTGCCCGTGGATCCCGAATTCGAAGGAACCAGTCCTTTCCGTCCGCGCGCGATTCATGCCGACGGCCGGAGTTCGCTGGCATGGACGACCGCGGTTGCGGGTCGTCGGGGGCGCGGCGCCGTTGTTTTTTCACAGTCGACGGACGGAGCCCGAACGTGGTCAGCGCCGCGTGAGATCTTTGTTGGAGAGGAAGCTCCTTTTGCGGTTCTGCAGTCCTCGGGAAAGCACGCCTATTTGAGTTGGCACGGTGGTCCGCGCAAGGACGTGGGTATCTACTTCCTTGCTTCCGCGGACGGGGGCACGAGTTGGCTGGCAGGCGAACCGACTCCCCGACGATTGGATGATCCTCTGATCCCGGGCAATGCCTTGCGCCCTTCCATGCAGAACGACGGCAAGGGGCGCGTCGTGGTCGTTTGGACCAATGGCTTCAAGCAGGTCTGGCTGCGCGCCTCGAGTGACCACGGGATCAATTGGTCCGAGCCGATCCTGATCGCGGAAGAACCGGGCCGGGGCGAGCTGAAATTTCCCCAGGTGGAGATCTCCGGCGCGCGTGCCTTCGTGACCTGGGAGCGATGGCCGGACAAGGCCCTGCACGTCAAATCAATTGCCGATGTGGGAAAATCCTTGCCCCTCGATTTCTTTTTCCGATCAGTTGAGCTGCCAGGGAGGAGTTCCTAGAGGCATGTGCAAGCGACCCGGGAGGGATATCGTCGCGGTGGCTGCTTGCTGACATCGTCGCAGGTGCGCGTCTGGGGCGGGCTGTTTTTCGTGATTTTGCTGGGGGCGTTCCTGCGCCTGCTCTGGCTTGATGCCGGCTGGTTGGGTGCCGATCAGGCACGCGATCTGAGCTGGGCGGCCCGGATTGCTCTGGAGGGGGACGCTCCGGACTTTGGCCCGGCGATGCGCAACCAGCTTCGACTGGGCGTCCTGTATTATTGGTTCTGGGCCACGGCCTATTTCTTTTCGTCGGCACTTTTGGCGCCCTATGTCTTCGCCGCCTTGATCGGTGTGGTTGCTGTGGGGGTCTGCTGGCAGGTGGGTCGTTTGCTGGATGGGCCGCGAGTGGGTTTTCTGGCGGCGTTGTGGTTGGCGACGGCTCCGG
>CBFHUR010000068.1:0-13493 GCA_965658895.1 Binatia bacterium | reverse complement strand
CTCCACCCCACGTTGACCGCCGACCGGCGCCGGCGGCGCCAATCCGGCACTTTGCAATTGGCCTCGGATACGCGCCATCTCCACCCGCATGCTGTCGACATCGGCACGGGTATCGGCGAGTCGCCGGGCAAGAATCCGCTGGTCGCGACGGACCCCGCTTACATCCGCGGCGCCGCAGCCGGAAAGAATAAAGGACGCCAGAACCACGGCGACAGGAATCTGCGAGAAGACCCTCAACGAATCAACCCTCATCAACTCAACAATACGAAATGAGCGCGGCGGTTTTTCTGCCAGCAAGAGGCCGTTTCGGCGTGACATGCGGGAAGCTCCTTGCCGTAGCTGATTGTGGTAATCCGCGACGACGCGATCCCCAGACTGACCAGATAGTCCCGGACCGAGGTCGCACGGCGGGCACCCAGAGCCAAATTGTATTCGATCGTCCCTCGACTGTCACAATGCCCCTCGATCTCCACCCGACTCGAGGGGTTGGCCTGCAGCCATTCCGCGTTGGAGGCAAGCCGCTCGCGCGCCTCGGCGCTCAGGTCATAGGCGTCGTAACCGAAGAAAATATCATCCAGGGGTCCCGTTGCCTCTCCGCCCAGAGTTCCGCTGCGGAATTGGGCGAGGCTGGAACCCGCCGGCAAGGATCCGGCCAGCTCGCTCTCGGAGAGGGCGCTCGAGCTGCCAGCTCCACCGGGAAGAGTCCCTCCTCCGGCCGATTTCTTTGCTGCGCAACCCGCTGCCAGCAGCATCACCAGAACCAGCAAAATCAGACTCGAGAAACGATCTTGTCCCCGGCCGCTACCTGCTTGCACCACCTGCACCACCTCCCCGTGATCGCTCACCCTCCGGCACCCGCCGAAAGCCACGTAGACCACGCTGGACTGCTATCATCGCCTGCTGTGGTGATCAATCGTCTCTGGGTCCGTCCCTGCGCATCGGCCAGATAAATCTCGCCTCGCCCGCGGCGCGTGGAGGCGAAAACCAGATACCGGCCATCCGGCGACCAACTCGCCCCGGTCGAGTCCCCGGCCGCGCGCGTGATCTGGCGAGTCCCTCCGTTCTCCAGATCCAGAACAAAGATCTGGAACTGGCCGCCCACCCTGCCGGTAAAGGCGATCTGGCGACCCGCGGGGGACCAACTGGGGGACGTATTGTAGGAGCCACCGAACGTGAGCCGCCGAACCTTCCCGGTAGCCAGAGTGGCCACGTAGATTTGGGGCGTTCCATCCCGCGACGAGCAAAAAGCCACCTCGCTACCGTCGGGCGACCATGTCGGGCTGACATCAATGCCTCGATCATCGGTCAAAAGCCGGAGCCCATCCCCGCGGGGGCTCATCAAGAGGATCTCGGAGTTGCCGCGCTGCTCCTCGCGGGCCACCGCAATCTGCTTGCCGTCGGGGGAGAACCGGCCACCGACCACAAGCCCCGGGCCGCCGAGAACCTGTCGCAGCTCCAGCGTCCGCGTGGAAAGTTCATAGAGCCGCGGACGTCCGTCGCGGTAGGACGTAAGCAAGAGGCGCTCGGCATCCGGCGCCCAACCGGGCGAGAGATTGATGGTACGGTTCCGCGTCATCTGCCGCGCCCCGGTCCCGTCGGCCCTGGCGACCCAAAGCTCCTTGAATCCCCCCTCGCGCGTGGAGATGAACGCGATTCGTGAGTCAAACGGTCCCTGCTCGCCGGTCAGGAGAAACAAGATGCGATCCGCAAAACGGTCGGCCATCTGCGCGACATCGGCGGGTCGGCCGATATATTTCTTGCCCCCCACCTGCTGGCGCTCGCGCACATCGAAAAGCCGCACGGCCAGAACCAGTTCGCCGCCCTGGGTCCCGATGGCTCCCTTGACCAGCAGCCGCGCGCCGAGGCCTTCCCACGCGCCGAAATCAATCTGCGTCTGCTGTACGCCTGAATCCCTTGGCTGGCGGTCCGTCGGAGCCGCCGGCAAAACACCGAAAAGCCCGGAGAGGTCGAGATTGCGAGCGAGCGTCTCGGCAAACTCCTGCCCCAATCCGTCCAACCCGCCCCCTTGCGGGGGGACGATCGCGATCGGGAAAGTTGCGTGTCCCGGCCCGGCAATCGTGCCTCGAACCTGAGCCTGCGCCAAGCCGGGGCTGCAGACCCAAAGGCCCGCCAGCACCCACGCGGCCCCCAGGCCCCACCACCGAACTCGCCAACGTTTTCCCAAACCAGACCTCATCACGGCACCCTCCCCAAATCTGATGGACGGAATACCAGTTCCACATCCCGAAAGTCACGACGAAAAGCGAGCGGCGGCGGCGGGAGGACACGCACGGCCCGCAGCGCCCGCAAAACCGAGGCATCGTAGCTGGGGTCCGAGGAAGCTTCGACCACCCGAATCCGGGACAATCCGCCTTGGTCGGAGACCGCGAAACCCACGGTCACGGAAAGGTCCGGCCGGCGCCCCGCCCAAACCCAGGCATCACGAATCCGCTCCAACATCAGGCTGTAATAAGCGACGAACTCCGGCGGCCGAGCAGGCCCACTGCCACCGGAACCGCCGGATCCACCGAGCCCGGAACCACCACTTCCCGAGCCTGTCCCACCCGACACGCCGTTGCCGCCCCCGGCCGTAGCCGCGCCAGCACGATCTCGCGCCTTTTCCAGTGAGCGCGACATCCGAGCCGCCCGTCTGGCCTCCTCGGCAGAGACCGGTTCGGACGGGCGTGCAGCCGACGGCTTGCTTTCGGCGATCCGCGGCTTCGTCCGGCCCCCAGCCGATTCGCGATCCCGGCCCGGCACCGCCTGCTCGTCAGACCCGGCTCGGGAGGGTTCCTTTTCGCCTCGAATCGGCGCCGCTGTCGGCTTCGGCGATCGCCGTGGCGCAACCGTCTGCTCGGGCCTCGGCTTCGCAGTCGGCTTTGGTTTTGGTTTCGATGTGGGCTTGGGCGTTGGTTTCAGGGTCGGCTTCGGGGTCGGCTTCGGGGTCGGCTTCGGCGTTGGTTTCAGGGTCGGCTTCGGGGTCGGCTTCGGCGTTGGTTTCAGGGTTGGCTTCGGGGTCGGCTTCGGCGAAGGACTGGGCGTAGGCTTGCCGGGCAGGATCACATCCGGTTTGCCGCGGGTCTTCTTGCGCGGCGCCACCTCGACCGGTGGTTTGGATTTTCGCGCATCGAGCGTCCGAGGTGCCTCGGGAACCTCGGGCACTGCTGGTTTCGGTGCCGCGCCACCCCCGACCAAAGCGACCTCAATAAAGGTTGGCCCGGTGGACGGCGCGTCGGTTTCCTGCCAGCCGAAATAACCGATCACGCCGAGATGAACCGCAAAAGAGGCCGCGACCACCAGCGCCAACAGCCAACTTCTGCGGCGATCGACGAGGATCGGCGGACGCTTCCCCATGAGCGCTCAGAGACGCTCGGGGCTGCCGAGCTCCTCCAGTTCCAGGGCATCTTCTCCGGCCTCGGTCACCAGGCCCACCTTGCGAAATCCCGCCTCATGGATTTGCGCCATCACCCCCATGACCACCCCATAAGAGAGCCGTCGATCGGCGCGGACAAAGATCGGCGCGTTCGGGTCCTCACCCGCCTTTTCCAGCAGTGCTCTCCCGAGCAGATCGGGGTCGACCGCGTCGTCATCCACGAAGATCTCGCCGGCCCGCACGATCGAGACAAGGATCTGATCCTCGTTGCCCGTCAGCACGCCGACATCCACCTGTGGCAAATCCACCGGCACACCCTGCTGAAGAATGGGGGCGGTCACCATGAAGATCACCAGCAGCACCAGCATCACATCCACAAGAGGGGTGACGTTGATCTGCGACATCGAGCCGCCACTGCCCCGATCGAAAGCCATCAGTTCAGGAAGTGACGCTCGGCAATGTTCAGAAACTCGGAGGAAAAATTATCCATATCCGCGTTCAGAACATTCACTTCACGCATGAAATGGTTGTAGGCCACGACCGACGGGATCGCCGCTGCCAGACCGACGGCGGTAGCCACCAACGCCTCGGAGATTCCCGGAGCGACGGCCTGAATCGTCGAGGCTTGTTCGGTCGAAAGGCTTTGGAAGGCGTTCATGATCCCCCAGACAGTTCCGAACAGGCCGATGAAAGGCGCGGTGGAGGCCGTGGTGGCCAGAAAGGTCAGATTTTTCTCGAGCCGGGTCAATTCCAGGTTGGTCGCCCGCCGCATGGCGCGCTCCACGTTGGCCGACCCCGCCAGTTCAATCTCGGAGTCGCCTTCATCGCGACGCTTGCCCCGGGTCAGCCGCATCAACTCCTGGTATCCTGCCCGAAATACCTGCGCGACGGGGCTCTGTTCGAAATCAAGGCTTGCCGTATGGATCTGGCCCAGACTCTTGGATTCCCAGAAGATTTTGACAAAGCGGATGGATTGGCGCCGTGCGCGCCGTAATTGGCCTAGTTTATAGACCGTAATGCCCCAACTACCCGCCGAACAGCCCAGCAGGACCCACAGAACCCCCATGACGACAGGTCCAGTCCCCGCAAACAGATGCTCGATCACCCCACAGCCCCCTTGCCCCTTTGGCGCCAATTCCAGCGGGAATGCGCCACCGCTCCCGGTCCCAGTAATCCTGTTGCAGCGCCCCTCGTCAACTCCCGGAGGGCGTCAAATATCTCCGGGTTGTGCGCGGGCGCTCGGATGACTAGGATTTGCGGGAATTTTCCCAACGCGGGGCACCGGGCCAGGAACCCGTCCCGCATGCGTCAGAAGGAGAGAAAATGGCCACTCGTGTCGGCATCAATGGATTTGGACGAATCGGGCGCAATGTATTTCGCGCCGCTCTGGAACAACCCGAAGTCGAGGTCGTTGCGGTCAATGACCTGACCGACGCGGCAACGCTTGCCTACCTGCTCAAATACGACTCCATCCACGGTCGTCTCGAGGGCGTCGCCCACGAAGGAGACACCCTGATCGTCGGAGATCGAAAGATCCAGGTGCTCTCCGAGCGCGACCCCGCGAAATTGCCCTGGGGCGATCTGGGGATCGATATTGCCGTGGAATCCACCGGGTTCTTCGCGAGCAAGGAAAAGGCTTCGGCTCATATCGATGCTGGTGCCAAAAAAGTCATCATCTCCGCCCCCGCCGGCGGCGTGGATCTGACCGTCGTGTACGGCGTCAACCACACCGACTACGATCCTGCAGCGCACCACGTCATCTCCAATGCCTCGTGCACCACGAACTGCCTGGCTCCTTTTGCCAAGGTTCTGAACGATACCTTCGGAATCAAGCGCGGTCTGATGACTACGATTCACTCCTACACCAACGACCAGCAAATCCTGGATCTGCCGCATAGCGACCTGCGTCGCGCACGCGCGGCCGCCCTCTCGATGATCCCGACGACCACGGGCGCCGCCCGTGCGGTCTCGCTGGTTCTTCCGGAACTCAAGGGAAAGCTGGACGGCATGGCGGTCCGCGTCCCGACCCCGAACACTTCGGTCGTTGATCTGACCTGCGAATTTGAAAAGTCCGCCACCGAAGACGACATCAATGCCGCGATCAAGGCTGCGGCCGACGGCCCGATGGCCGGTGTGCTCGCCTACTCGGATGAGCCGATCGTTTCGATCGACATCAACCACACCAGCTACTCTTCGGTTTTTGATGCCCCGCTGACCAAGGTAATGGACAATAACTTCGTCAAGGTTCTCTCGTGGTACGACAATGAGTGGGGCTTCTCGAACCGTATGGTCGATGTCATGAAGTATATCGGCGCACGTCTCTGAGGCGGCGCACCCTTCATGAAAACGATCGATCAATTGGACCTGGCTGGTCGCCGGGTATTGATTCGCGTGGATTATAACGTCCCCCTCGACAAGAGCGGGGACGTTTCACGCATTACCGACGACTCCCGGATCCGGGCCGGACTGGAGACGGTCCGCCATGCCGCTGATTCGGGGGCCAGGGTCATCCTGACATCCCATATGGGGCGGCCCAAAGGGCAACGCGAGGCATCCCTCAGCCTGGAGCCCGTTGCGCAACGCCTCGGCGAATTACTGGAAAAGCCCGTCGGTTTCGTAAACGAGTGCGTCGGAACCGAGGTCGAGGCGCGTGTGGCCTCGATGGCTGACGGCGAGATTCTGGTTCTCGAGAACCTCCGCTTCCATGCCGGAGAAGAAGCCAACGACCCGGAGTTCGGCCAGGCACTGGCCACGCTTGCCGAGGTTTATATCAACGACGCCTTCGGCGCCGCACATCGGGCCCATGCATCGACCGCAGGGGTGCCCGCACGGACCGAGCAACGGGCAGCAGGGTTACTGCTTGCCCAAGAGCTCAAGAGCCTCGGCGCACTACTTCGCAACGCCGAGAGTCCCTTTGTGGCGATCATCGGCGGCGCAAAAGTTTCCGACAAGATCACCGTCATCGAGAACCTGATGGAACGCGCCGATGCGATCCTGATCGGTGGCGCCATGGCCTATACTTTCCTGCGGGCGCAAGGCCATACCACCGGAAAGTCCCTGGTCGAAGAAGACAAGATCGATCTGGCAAAAGCGACTCTGGCGGCTGCCGAAAGCAAGGGCGTTCGGCTCCTCCTGCCAACCGACCACGTGATTGCGGACGCACCTTCAGCGGGAGCCTCGACCGAAACCTGCGGCATCGACATCCCGGCTGAATGGCTCGGCGTCGACATCGGCCCCGCCACTCGCGAGGCTTACGCCGACCAGATCGGCGCTGCGAAGACGATCCTCTGGAACGGCCCGATGGGAATTTTCGAGGTCGACGAGTTCGCTGGTGGCACGATCGCGGTCGCCGAAGCGATGGCGGAGGCCGCGGATGCCATGACGGTTGTCGGTGGCGGGGATTCCGTGGCAGCCCTCGGGCGGGCAGGCGTGGCCGACAAGGTCTCCCACGTCTCGACCGGCGGCGGGGCCTCGCTTGAATTTCTTGAAGGAAAGACCCTACCGGGCGTTGCGGCGCTGGATTGATCGAGGAGAAGCAAATGGCAAGAACTCCGATTCTCGCAGGAAACTGGAAAATGCACGGCACGCTCGCCGAAGCCGATGAACTCGTCGGTGGGCTTCTGGCTGCTGCCGAAGCGCAGGCCGACCGCACCGTCATCGTTGCGCCTCCCTTTACGGCGCTGGCTGCGGTCTGTGAAAAAACAAGGCAGAGCCGGATTCAGGTAGCGGCGCAGAACATGCACCACGAGGCCAAGGGAGCTTTTACCGGCGAGATCTCACCCCAGATGCTGCTGGAGCTTGGCGTCAGCGCGGTCATTCTCGGACACTCCGAACGCCGCGAGTTATTTGCGGAGACCGATTCCCTGATTCACCAAAAGGTGAAAAGCGCCCTCGCCCACGACCTCGACGTGATTCTCTGCGTCGGCGAAACTCTGGCGCAACGTGATGCCGGCGAGACCCTCACGGTTGTCTCGGGACAGGTGAAAGCGGCGCTTGAGGGCGTGTCCATCCCCGACCCGGCGAAGGTCACGGTGGCCTATGAGCCGATCTGGGCGATCGGGACCGGACGGGTAGCCACCCGCGAGCAGGCTCAGGAAGTCCACGCCGAGCTGCGAGCGGCGCTGGCAGCCATGAAACTCGACGCCGAGGCCATCCGCATCCTCTACGGAGGAAGCGTCAAGCCCGACAATGTCGACGGCCTGATGGCCGAGCCGGATATTGACGGAGCGCTGGTTGGCGGGGCGAGCCTGCAAATCGATTCGTTTTCCCGTATCGTCTCCTTTGAGGGGTAATCGAAATGGATATTGCAATCACAATTCTGCACATTTTATCGTGCTTTTTCCTGATCGGCGTCGTGCTGCTTCAGACCGGAAAAGGCGCCGATGCCGGAGCGGCCTTCGGCGGTGGATCCAGCCAGACTGTTTTCGGTTCTTCGGGAGCCGGCAACTTGTTGACGCGTCTGACCACCGGGACAGCGATCCTTTTCATGGTCACATCGCTGGGCCTGACCTGGCTTTCGACACGCAGCCTGACGGTTTCTGTCACCGATAGTGCGCCGATCGAAGCGCCACCTCTCGTCCAGCCCATCGACCCACTACCTCTGCAGGTGGCTCCGGAAGAGTCCGTCGAGACCGCACCAACCGAGGCGGGAGCCGACGCAGAAGCAGCGCCCGTGGCGGAAGCCGGAAGCCCGGCAGCCGAGCGCGCGGAAGACGCGCCTCTGGAGAACGCAGCCGGGAATTAGGCCCGACTCGACTCTTTTCGGCAATCAATCCCCCGCCGGGTTGGGCGCGGCGGTATGCCTGGCAAGGAACTCTTTGACCTCGCCCAAGGCCTGGTTGGCTTCGGGGAGGTCGGGAACAAAGGCCTGAAAGACGTGTACCATCCCCGGCCACGTCTGGAACGTGGCGTCCGTCCCCTCGGACCGAGCCTTGTTCACCCAACGACGCCCGTCGTCGACCAGAACCTCGGCGGAGCTGGCCTGAACAAGTACCGGCGGCAAACCTGCGAGGGAGCCATACACCGGAGACACCCGCTCGTCCTGGGGACGCACCCGCATGATCAAAAAATTGCCCCACAGCATGATCCAGCGCGGGATTCGCTCGACCAACCGGAACGCTTCGGCCAACATCACATCGGTTTCCAGATTTTTCCGGATCGCCGGACTGCCATAGGTTGAATCGGTGAGGGGCGAGAACGCCACCGCGGCGTCCGCTGCCTGCAGTCGTTGGTCGCGTGCCCACGCAATTACCGCCAGCGTCAGGTTGCCCCCGGCCGAGTCGCCGCCCACAAAAAGTGTATCCGCGGGATGGGTCCCGTCGGGCCCATTGGCGAGAACCCAACGATAGGCGGTACAACAATCGGTCAGGCAATCGAGCCGCCGATTCTCTGGCATCAAGCGGTAGTCCACCGAAAGCACCGCAGCCCCGTTGTCGGCCGAGAGTCTCGCGGTCAGCGGTCGGTGGCTTTTGGGACTGCCCGCCATGAAGGCGCCGCCATGCAGATAGAGAATCCGCTTGCGCGGATCTGCGCCCGGCGCCAGAACCCACTCGCTGGGCACGCCGCCGGCATCGACGGCTCGAATTTCCGCCTCGACTTCGGCGTCGCCAAAGGCCAGCTCGAGGCCTTCCCGCATTTTTCGGACGCGCTCATCCCGCGACATCCGTTCGCTCCGGCCCCGTCCCAACTCCTGAATGCGAGCGACGACCGCGGCATGTTCCGGGCTTGCCTGATCCCCCTGATCTTCGGGGCGAGGCTCGTCAAAAGCTGTCAGATCAGCGCCCTCGAGGCCCGCCCGCGCGAAGAGCCAAAGTCCCAGCACGATCGTGAAAATTACGAATAATACCGTCATTGCGGGGCGAGCTTTGCCCTAATCCTCGACGGTCCGCAAGAGTCATGGTATTTTTACACTGGCAATGCCAAAAGGTTCGGCGAGACAGCCCGTCTGGCTGATTTCGCCCGCGATAGATGGAATCAGGAGCGATCATCATGGAAGCCCTCGAAGAATTTCGCCAGGAAGCCCGCACGTGGCTCGATGAAAACTGCCCCCCGGGGATGAGGTTGCCACAAGACGGCGTCGACGGCCCCGCGTGGGGCTCGCCCGAGTTCAACGAGGCCGCCGACCTTTGGCGCGTCCGAATGGCTGAAAAGGGATGGACCTGTCCGACATGGCCGGTAGATTTCGGTGGTGGGGGCCTCGACCCCGATCAAACCAAAGTGCTCCGCCAGGAGATGAACCGCATCGGCACCAGCAACCCGGTGATGAGCTTCGGGACCCATATGCTGGGGCCCGTGCTTTTGGAATACGCCAGCGACGAACAGAAAAAACGCTTTCTGCCCGACATCACCGCCGGGAAAGTCGTCTGGGCGCAGGGCTATAGTGAGCCGGGCTCCGGTTCGGATCTCGCCAGCCTCCAGACCCGCGCGGTACGCGATGGCGACGAATTCGTGATCAATGGCCAGAAGATCTGGACCACCAACGCCGACCAGGCTGATTGGATGTTCTGTCTGGTGCGCACCGACCCCGACGCGCCGAAACACGAAGGCATCAGCTTCATCCTCTTTGACCTCAAGAGCCAGGGCGTGACCATCTCACCAATCGAATTGATCAGTGGCCGCTCGGAATTCTGCGAGGTATTTTTCGACAACGTCCGCGCTCGCGCGGACAATCTGGTCGGCAACCCCGGCGACGGCTGGACCATCGCCAAGAAACTTCTGCAGCACGAACGCAGCATGATCTCGGGGACCGGCGGTGCCGGCGGTGGACGACAACGCCAGCGACCGCAGCGCAATGAACCCGCGCACCCGATCCGCGGCCTGGCCGACCTCGCCCTGCCCTACGTCGGCGACGAGAACGGCAAACTTGCGGACGCCTCCATCCGCTCGAGGGCGACGCAAGCCGAAATGGACGGAATCTGTCTGGCACTCACCGCCAAACGCAACGGCGAAGAAGCCCGCAAGACCAAGGGGCCCGGCCACGCCGCGTCCATGTTCAAATGGTACGCCACCGAATTGAACAAACGACGAGAAGAGCTGAAAATGTCCTTCCGCGGCTATCAGGCTCTCGGATGGGATGGCGACGGCTTCAGCCCGCAGGAATTGCAGGAGACGCGCCACTGGCTGCGCTCCAAAGGCAACTCGATTGAGGGTGGGACCTCCGAGATCCAGATGAACGTCATCGCCAAACGCGTCCTCGGACTCCCGGATTAAGGCAGGAGAAAAAAATGCCACTCGTACTCACGGAAGAACAGCAGATCCTGCAGCAGACCGCTCAGGAATTCATCTCGGCAAACGCCCCGCTCACCCAGTTGCGTAAATTGCGGGACAGCAACGATGCGATGGGGTTTGCCACAGACCTCTGGCAGGAGATGGCGCAACTCGGCTGGATCGGTCTGGTCGACGCGGAAGAGCACGGCGGGAGCAGCCTTGGCGCAGCCGAGTTGGGGATTCTGTTCGAAGAATGCGGCCGCACACTGGCAGCCACGCCTCTGCTGGCGACCGTCGTCCTCGGCGGCGGCTGCCTGCGACTGAGCGACAACAAGGAGCTTCAGGCCGAGATCCTTCCCGCGATGGTACGAGGCGAAAAAAACCTCGCGCTTGCATTGGAAGAAGGACCCAGGTTCTCCCCCTACCGGGTCGAGACGGCCGCCACGCCGGCGGGAACCGGGTTCAAGATCACGGGCCGCAAAGTGTTCGTGCTCGATGGCCACACGGCGGACCATCTGGTCGTGGTGACCCGAACGTCGGGCAAGTCAGGTGAGCGCGATGGACTGACGCTGCTGGTCGTCGACAAGGGAACCCCGGGGCTCGAGATTAAGCGAACGGCCATGATCGACAACCGAAACGCTGCCGTGGTCACCCTGAACGAGGTGGAAGTCGATGCCGCGCGAGTTCTGGGCGCGGTTGATCAGGGTGCCGAGATTCTGGATCTGGTGCTCGAACTCGGAACGGCCTGCCTATGTGCCGAGATGCTCGGCGCCATGACCCATAGCTTCGAAACCACCGTGGATTACCTCAAGACTCGCGAGCAATTCGGCGTCAAGATCGGCTCGTTTCAGGGACTGAAGCATCGGGCGGCTCGCATGTTTGCCGAGTTGGAGCTCGCGCGTTCGGTGACGCTCGAGGTCCTGCGGGCCATCGATGACAACGGCAATGACGCGCCCACATTGGTTTCGGTCGCCAAAGCTCGATGCTCGGACGCCGCCAACCTCATGAGCCGTGAAATGCTGCAGATGCACGGGGGGATCGGCATGACAGACGAGGCCGATATCGGCTTCTACCTCAAGCGCGCTCAGGCCACCGAGCAGACCTTCGGCAACGCCGACTATCACCGTGACCGCTTTGCCACGCTGCAAGGCTATTGATCTGGCCCGCCACCAGCAGCCCGGGCCTTGCGAGCTTGCTGGCCAGCGCCAAGCCTCTCTGCGGCGATAGGCCTGCGCCGCCGTGGGCAGACACGACGTCCCGCGGACAATCCCGCGGGGCTTGTGGACTCGCCTGCTCACATGGCACGCTCTGGACATGAAGATCACCACCCGAGACGCCACAGAGGCTGACGCAGCCTTTATCGCCTGGGTCCAGTTGGCTGCGGCCCGCGGGCACTGTGATCGAGGTTTTTTCGACCTCGCGTTCACCTCGCGCGACGAGGAACTTCTCGAGGATATCGTGGCCATCGTGACCACGCAGGCTCTCTCGTTTCACCACTGGTCGCGTTTTCGCATCGCCGAGGTCGACAGTCAGCCTGCGGCGGCACTATCGGGCTATGAGCCTGCCAAAGCGGGCGATGATGAACTGATCCTCGCCTATGGCGAGGCCGCCAAGACACGCGGCTGGAGCGAGAGCTTCTTTGCCGAGATGGGCCCCCGGATCACACCACTGACTGACTGCATGGTGCCAACCCCTGAGAATTTCTGGGTCGTCGAGTGGGTCGCCACCCTGCCGGAATACCGCGGACGCGGACTTGTCGGCACGCTCCTGCAAGAAATGCTGGAGCGCGGGCGCCGTCTCCACTACCAGGACGCACAGATCAGCATCATGGTCGGCAATATAGCAGCCCAAAGATCCTATGAATCCGCCGGCTTCGCGGTCTTTGATCAGAAGACCTCCGCCCGCATGAACGAGGCGCTCGGCACCCCCGGGATCTGCCGGCTACGCCGGACGCTCTGAAACGAAAACTCGAGGAAGAATGCATGTCCACGAAATGGCCCATAGAAACCGATGTGCCGGTCGAAACCGATCCGATCACTTTCGAGGTCGATATGGCAGGCGACCCCGAGAGCAAAAAACTCGCACTCCTGCTGCACGGATTCCCGGAGTCCAAGTTCTCCTGGCGGTATCAGATGCCGCTGCTGGCCGATCAAGGCTACCGCGTCTGGGCACCCAACCAACGTGGCTACGGGCACACGACTCGCCCTAAAGGCGTCCAGAACTACACAATTGATCACCTCGTGAGCGACGTGGACAAATTGATGGCGGCCTCGGGCTGCGAAGAGATCCTGCTCGTCGGCCACGATTGGGGCGGCGCCGTTGCCTGGGCCTTTGCCCTCAATCCGCCACGTCCCATCGACCGACTGGTCATCATGAACCTCCCTCACCCCACCCTCTTCGGTCGATCGCTGCGCACCCGAAAACAGTTCATGCGCTCGTGGTACACCATGTTCTTTCAAATCCCGGGATTGCCGGAGAAACTGCTCTCCCTGCGCGGTGCAGAACCGATCGGACGTGCGTTCACGGAAATGGCCATCGACAAAAGCCGCTTTCCCGCCGAGGTAACCGACGTCCATCGCCGAAACGCCCTGCTACCCGGTGCCCTGACGGGCATGGTCAATTGGTACCGGGGCGCCCGCAAGACGCCGCCGGAGTGGCGCGAGGTCTTTCAGAATCCACCCGTGCTGGAGACGCCCACTCTGATGATCTGGGGCGAAGAGGATACCGCGCTCGGCATCGAGACCACCTATGGCACCGAGAAACTTGTCCGGGACTTTACCCTGCGCTACCTCCCGCAGGTATCCCATTGGGTGCAACAGGAAGCACCCGAAGTCGTCAACCGCATGCTGGAGGCCTGGCTGTCAGGCCAACCGGTCCCGGAAGCAGAAGCAGAAGCAGAAAAGAGAATCGCACC
>CBFHUR010000067.1:0-13523 GCA_965658895.1 Binatia bacterium | reverse complement strand
CCGCGGTCGGCCGGGCGTTCTCCCTCGAGGGCCTCCTGAAAGCCGAGAAAGTAGAGTGAGAAATCCATCTTGGGAAAATCGAATCTCTCCAGCATCTCCATGCCGATCACATCACAGTAGAAAGGGATCGAGAGCTTCGGATCACGGATCCGGAGCATGGTCTGGTTGAGTCGAATCTGGTTGCCGTTTGCGGTCGTCATGGTCTGGGGGGCCCTTTGGTCCTATTTGTAGGTCTTGTCGAACTCTTTCCAGCTTTCCGAAGATTCGGGAAAGTCTGCCGGGCCCTTTTCCGTGCCTTTGAAGAGGCGATCCTCCCCGTTGAGCGTCGCGATATATTCACTTGCGGGGACATAGTAGAAAAAGTGAAGCTCGCGTTCGCTGAAATACCAGACGCCCGACTCGCGCCGATATTTGTCCTTGTACTTCATGGCCGCGATGCTCACCACGCCGTTGGGTGTGGTCTCGGCGTGACTATAAACCGTCCCGGTTGCCGCATCGGGGTCGTCGCCAAATTCGACGATCAGATCATGCGTCCAATGATAGCCCGGTCCGCGGGTTTTCAGCACCTCGATGAACATCGAGGTAATGGCTTCTCGTCCGTTGGACTCGAGGAAGCTGCTGGGCGACTTGAACACAGCGTCCTCGGTGAAGAGATTCTGTAGTTTCGGGATATCGTGCTCGTCACAGGCAACCGCGTAGTTTGTGGCCAGCTCCTCGATCGCGGCCCGCATCTCGAGCCGATCAATCCTCGCTTCCAATTCCTCAAGGGTACTCATCGTTGGATCCTATCCGCTATGTTTCGCGTCATTGCTCTGCATGAACTCAGCCACCCAGCGGTGGTAATGCTGCACGCCGGGTTCGTTTCGGCCGAGGATAAACGAGGTGTTGGCGCCTGACTCCATGCCGCGCTGGATGCTGCCGACAACGACATAATCCTCATCCTGAACGGCTTGGAGTGTCATCGCCGAGAATTCGGCAGCAGCGGACTTTTCCGCGTCGGTTTCGGGCTCGGTGGCGCAGAGCAGGGTTTGTCGGGTGATGGTGGTGTCGGCCGTCTCTCCCGGGAATACCTGACTGATCAGGCAATGCCCGCCGACGATGCCCGAGATCGAGAGATTCGGAAAGACCGAATGAATGATCCGGATAAACTGGTTGCCATCCCAATCCTCGCCCGCGAGCTGATCCAATTCGTTCAGGTTTTTCCGGCCGAAGGTCAGCCGCTGATGAGGGCCGTAGGTGTCGTGGACCAGCAGATTGCCGACCGTGTGTTTGCCGACGGTTTTCCCGTGGACGGTATCGTGATGGTAGACCTCGAGATAGCCGTCAAGGGTAGCCTTCCATCCCGAGCCGGGCAGGTCGCGTTGCGCGTATAAATACCAGTTGTTCAGATCCAGAGACGCCAGCTTGTCGGCGAAGTCACCGAGCCATTCGTCGATATCGAACGTGGATTGCGGACCGAGTGCCACCCAGATCACGCCAGCTTTCTCGGCACAGGGCAGCTCGGTCAGCCCCAGCTTGGACTTGTCGACCTCGCCAAAGGTATCGGCGGCATTGAGGTAGACCAGTTCACCATCCGCGGCATAGGTCCAGGAATGGTAGGGACAGACGAAGCGTGAGCGTTTGCCGGCGCCCTCGGCGCAGACGGTCGCGCCTCGGTGGCGGCATACATTGAGAAAGGCACGCGCCTTTCCCTCCTTGTCGCGGGTCAGCAGGAGAGGTTTTTTGAAGACAGTTTTCGCCAAATAGGTGCCCGGTTCAGGTAGTTCGATCGAAAAGGCAAGGCCGAGAGGAAGCGTGAGGAAGATGCGTTCAAATTCCTGCTGAAACCGTTCTTCGTCGCGGTAGGCATCGACCGGAAGCTCCAGTGTGGAGTCGGCACGATCGGTGGTTCGATTCTTGAAATGGTGGTGGGCTCGCCTGGCGAGTCCGCGGAGTTCTGCGGCTTCGGCCGCAGCCCGATTTGTGGTCTTGTCCTCGTTTGAAACCGGTAATCCCATAAAATGTACCCCGAGCCGTTGGTTCTAGTACATTTCCTTTTCGGCACACAACCCGGCCAGCACCCTACGCGGGCGCCCCCTCGCAACTACGTTCTTCGGGGGGCTGATTCAGGAGCCATTCCAGCAGCACGGGCCGATCGGTCATGATGCCATCGACGCCCAGATCGATGAGCCAGAGCATGTCGGCACATTGGTTGATGGTCCAGACCTGAACCGGAATGTCGACCGCATGGGCTGCGGCCACCAGCTCGGGCGTCACGATCGGGAGCGAATCGTCACCGGGAATCTCGTCACCGATCTGGTTGGCATCGGGAGGGATCTGGGCGGCGATATGCTGGGGCACCGCGGGGAGGACCCCGGTGGCCAGAAATACCGCGAAAATTTCCAGCCCGACTCCCAGCGGCAGGGATGTATAGATGCACGGCGCGACGGCTTTGAATGTCGCACTGACCTCGTCGTTGAAGGTGGCTACAATGAGGTCGGTACGCCGGCCGAAGCTCAGCAGCAGATCCGCCATCTGTTGTTCGTAGGTGCCTTCACCATCGTCCTCCTTCAGCTCCACATTGATCCGGTTGCCGGCAAAGCGCTCCAGCGCCTCGCTGAGTTTCGGGATACGAAAGTCTTCGGGGCTGTAGCCCGGGGGTGGTTCCTTCTCGCCTGTGGCGATGCCGCGGAAAATATAGTCCTCGGGGTCCCGGTCCCGTCGGGTCCCCTCGCCGGGAATGAACCAATAGGCGGCATCAAGCGCCTGCACCTCGGCAAGCGTCATGTCGACGATCGGGCCTTCACCGTTGGTGGTTCGTCCAACCCCTGCGGCGTCATGCAGGACGACCAGGTGGTTGTCGCTGGTCTGGAAGACGTCCATCTCGAGCACGTCGGCCCCGGCCAGTGCCGCCTGGGAATAGGCGTAGAGGGTGTTTTCGGGAAAGTCCGTCACGCCTCCGCGGTGTGCAAAATTCAGCGGGTCATCGCCGTTGACCAGCCACGGGTTGGGCAGGTTATCAAACGCGACATCACAACTGCCATCGTCGTTTCCGATGGTCCCGTTGGCTGTGTCGGCAGTCGCGATGGCATTCTCGCTGCTCTCGAAGGAGAGCAGGAAAGTCTCGTTCTCTTCTATCTCGAGGTCCCCGATCAATTCCACCTCGATGAAGCCCTCGAGCGCACCGGGAGGAATGATCAACTCCCCGGATGTGTCGAGGTAGTCGTCTGCCGCTGTCGCGGTGATCGCGCTGGTGGCATAGCGCACGGTGACCGCTCGCGGTTGCGGTCGGGTCAGCGTGGCCCGAAACCGCAAAATCGAGGCTTCACCCGGCCCGCCTTCGGGGCGCGCCATGGCATTGATGGTCAGCGAGGACGGATCGACGGCTGCGCCGTTATCGGCAGAGCTTCCCGAGCAACCCGGCAAGAGAGCCAGTGAGAAAAACAGGCCCAACAAGGCCGGTATCAGATTCTTTTCCTGCATCATGGTCGGACTCCCCCGCTCAAATCGGCACGTTTATCTCCCGCGCCGCCAAACCCCTTGCTTGCTCCTCGGCCTAATCTTCGGTCGCTGGTCGCGTTTGGTCGGCCCGCCGGAGTCGCTGAATTCACGCTAGCATAGCGTACCCCTCGGAAATCAAGCCAGAGAGTTTCCACAGGCCCGGCTTGGGGCGGGAGAATACGATTTTCAGCGCAGAGACTGGCGGGGAGGGGTCTTTTCCGGGAGCGCGGGGCAAAATCGGCGTGTGACTTGGCTCCGGACCCTTGCGAAGGCGTGGCTGAACACGGAGAGAATCGGAATGGAAGTTCGCGAGAAATGTATTGTCGTGACGGGGGCCGGGAGCGGGATCGGGCGTGCGCTCGTCCACCGGTTTCACGCAGAGGGCGCGCGCCACATCGTGGCGGTCGACGTGAATCAGGCAGGGGCCGAGGAGACCGCGGCCGCGGTGGGTGCAGTTGCCATGCATGCCGACGTCTCGGATGAGGCGGCGGTCCAAAGGGTGATCGAGGATACCGAGGCCGATCTGGGTCCGATCGACCTCTTTTGCTCCAATGCGGGTGTCGGAGCCGGGATGGACCTCCAATCGGCCAATGCGGAGTGGCAACTCAGCTGGGACGTGAACGTGATGGCCCATGTCTTTGCCGCGCGCCATCTGGTGCCGCGGATGATCGAGCGCGGCGGCGGCTATCTGATGAATACCTCCTCGGCCGCCGGGCTGCTCAACCAGCTCGGTGGGGCTGCCTATGGCACCAGCAAGCATGCTGCCGTGGGTTTCGGCGAATGGCTCGCGATGACCTACAAGCATCAGGGCATCGGTGTCTCGATGCTTTGCCCGCAAGCGGTACGTACGGCGATGACGGCGCCGCCGCCGGGTGCCGACGAAGGATCTTTGGCCACCAATGCGGCCGCGGGCGACGGGATGATGGAACCCGAGGAGCTTGCCGAGATTGTCGTGGAGGGGCTTGCCGAGGAGCGTTTCATTATCCTGACCCATCCCGAAGTGCTCGAATATATGCGCCGAAAGACCAATGATTATGATCGTTGGATTGCCGGCATGAACCGACTCTACCGTCGCTTGCTTGGCGAGGCCTGATTGCGGCCGCCTCGGGTGGGCTCGCGGATGACTTTTCCGACGAACCTCTATTCTACTCGTCCCTGTGGACGGCATTGTCCGAGCCCTGTTCTCGGCCTGCCTGGAAGATTGCGCTCATGATATTTGCCGAAAACCTGACCCTGGATTTCCACGGTCGCATCCTGTTTGAAAACGTGAACGCCAAGTTTGTTCCCGGCAATTGCTATGGTCTGATCGGTGCCAATGGGGCCGGCAAGTCTACGTTTCTACGTTGTTTGTCCGGCGAGCAGGAGCCCAGTTCCGGATCGGTGAGTGTGCCGGGAAACCTCCGGCTGAGCATGCTGAAACAGAATCATTTCGAGTATGATGACGTCGCGGCCCTTCAGGCGGTCATCATGGGGCATGAGCGTCTCTCGGCCGTCATGGAGGAGAAAGATGCCATCTACGCAAAATCGGACTTCTCGGACGAAGACGGCATCCGTGCCGGAGAACTCGAAGAGGAATTCAGCAACCTCAATGGATGGAATGCCGAGTCGGATGCCGGACAGCTTCTGAATTCGCTTGGTGTCGAAGAGGCTCGACACAATCGTCTGGTCAAGGATCTCTCCGACGGGGAGAAGGTCCGGGTCCTGCTGGCGCAGGCGCTCTTCGGTGACCCCGACATCCTGCTGCTCGATGAGCCGACCAACCATCTTGATGTAGATTCGATCCTCTGGCTGGAAGAATTCCTCTACGGCTTCAAGAATACCGTGATCGTTGTTTCTCACGATCGACATTTTCTGGACCGGGTCTGCACTCATATTGCGGACATCGACTATCAGAAGGTCCAGATCTACACCGGTAACTACAGTTTCTGGTACGAGTCGAGCCAGATGGCGCTGCAACAACGTCGGCAGGCCAATCAGAAAAAGGAAGACAAGATCAAGGAACTGCAAGCCTTCATCCAGCGCTTCAGTGCCAATGCCTCCAAATCACGCCAGGCGACCTCGCGAAAATCCCTGCTGGACAAAATTACCCTGGATGAGATCAAACCGTCTTCGCGTAAATATCCCTGGGTCGAGTTCCCCGCGGGCGAAAAGCCTCTTGGCAAGGAGGTCCTTGCGGTTGACGGCATCAGTCTGGCCATCGACGGAGAGTCGCTATTCGAGGATTTGAGCTTCATTGCCGGCAAGGGCGAGAGAATCGCTGTTGTGGGCAGTGATCTGGCGACCACCGGTCTGCTCGAGGTGCTCGCCGGCATGCGCCAGCCCGATACCGGCGAGGTCAAGATGGGTCACACCGTCAACTTGGGATGTTTTCCGAAGGATAACGCCCAATTTTTCGATACGGATCTCAATCTGACCAACTGGCTTCGCCAGTTCAGCCAGAATCAGGAAGAGAATTTTGTCCGGAGCTTCCTCGGGCGCATGCTGTTCAGCGGTGACGAGGTCGACAAGAGCGCGCGCGTTCTCTCCGGTGGGGAGAAGGTGCGCTGCATGCTTGCCAGCATGATGCTGCAGGCCCCCAACGTGATGGTGCTCGACGGACCCACCAATCACCTCGACCTGGAATCGATCACCGCACTGAATAATGGCTTGTTGAAATTTGATGGCACGATGATTTTCGCAAGCCATGACGTGCAATTCGTGGAGTCGCTGGCGACGCGCGTGATCGAGCTGGACGCCTCCACCTTCTTTGATCTGAACATGGGTTATGAGGAGTATCTGGCCAACGCCGAGCGTCGTGCGCGGCGCGGCCTGGCTGCCTGAGTCGGACGGCTCGTCGTTGGCGAGTTCGAAGCGGGTTGCTGGCGCAGGAGGCGACGATGGGGCACGGACGCACCGCCAAATTCTCCTGCGTGGATTCTCGGAATGATTGCTGCCGATTTTACGGAGTGAAGACTGGCCTGTCGCTCGCGGAGAGAGAAGCCGCGCCTATGTCGGTCAGTCCCGACAGACGATTTTCCGGGGATTGCCGCCGCAGTTCGCGTTGCTTCCCGAGTAGGTGTCCCCGGCTTCGCTTGTGATCGTGAGGGTGAGTGGACCGCTGGCGCCCGCTGGCACCAGATAACGTTTCATCACGACCTTGAAGGCGCGATCGCCGTTTGAATCCGCGGCTAGGCTGCGGGGCGGTAGCGCTGGCGCTTGCGTTCCGGAATCCGCTCGAAGTCGATGCAGACCAGGCAATCGACTACGTCGCCAAATTCAGGATCGGTATTGAAGGCCACGACTTCCGCTCCAAGCAGCAGGTAGTGCTTGAGAAGGACGGGAATACCGCGCCCGCCCGGTGTTGTCGCTTTCAACTGGGCGGTAAGCCCGGCGACCGAAGCCGGGAGGTCGGCCATCGCGGTTTTGGGTTCCGGCAGATGCCAGGGGCGGGCCGGAGAGACCAGCGGCGCAAGGCGCGTGCATTCGTGATGGCGCTGCAGGTAGGCGACCATTTGGTCGATGGCCTCATCCGGGTAACCGCGGTCGATGCTCACCGCTCCGACCAGATAACGGCATCCCTCCAATTCGCTCATGACCCCGCCGATTGCCTTCCAGAGAAGGCGCAGCACGCCGCTCCGCTGGTGCTCCCGACGAACGAAAGCACGCCCGAGTTCGAGGGCTGGACCGAGCGACGAGATAAAGCCTTCTCCGAAACCGAAGAGCTGCTGACAGTATAGCGCAGCCGGGCCGCCAGTCGCCGCGAGGTGATCCATGCGCGCATAGCGATAGCTCCCCAGTATCGCCCGCTCAGCGTGATCCCAAGCGACCAGGTGCTGATATGTCGCATCGAAGCGGTCGATGTCGCGGCTTCGACCTGTGCCTTCGCCGGCCATGCGGAACGTAAGTTCGCGCAGTCGACCGATTTCCAACAGCAACCGCGGAGCCTGGGCCGAGGTTACGGTAAAGATCGACACGTTGTTCTGCCGGAGAATCAGGCTCGATTCCGGAAGAGATGCGACATCGTCTGCGAGAACCCAAGGCGAGAGTTCTTGTGCTATCGGTGCCATGGCCATTGTGGTTACCCTCCGACCCTGCGCAGGAATGTGCAGGGTCTGTTTGTGGTTGACGTTTCCGTGCTTCCCATCGGGTCGTAGGTCCTCCGGCGCATCAGCTGAGCCGGCACAGGTGGGTGATGATCTCGCGAGCCTCGTCCGCCATGGCGCGCGCATTGCGATAACGCTCCGCGGTCAATTCCGGTCCGACCCGGAGTTCGAAGCGGCTGGTTCGGCGACCGGCGACCGCGAGCAGATTGGGCAGGAATTCCTCGTCGCCTACCCAAGTGAGTTCGGCAGACTCGGCACGCAAGCTGACCGGGAGTACCGGTACACCGAGGCGTGCGGCGAGCCCGAAGATCCCCCTGTGAAACTGGACCACTTCATTGCCGCGAGTCGTAGTGCCCTCGGGAAAATTCAGGACCGAAACGCCCCCTTGAAGAAGCCTCGCTGCCTTTCGGAGCGCAAGCATTCCGCTGCCGGGGTCGCCTCGATCAACAAAGATCGCGCCGTGGTTGCGGCCGACCGGACCGATGACAGGCCAACTGGCAACTTCGACCTTTCCAATCGGCAACGCAGGTGCGAGGCTTGTGAGCAGAAGGGGGTCTATCCAGCCGACATGGTTTGCAACGAGGATGATGGGCTTCTCGGGAAACGAACCGATGACCCGACCATGGATTCCCAGCGAAGCACAGATTCGACCTGAGATGCCAGAGAACTCCCGGACATGAGCGTCGAGCGACGCCCCGGCGCCCCCGACGGCCATGAGGCTGGCTGTTGCCCGGCCCCGTGCCATCGCGGCCACGGTCGTCGTGAGTCGGCGCATGACGCGGATTCGTCGTCCTTGCTGATCAAGCCGCGATGTCCCGGGGGAATCGAACCTGCCGGGCAGGGTGATCGGGGCTGCGCCAGATGCGTAGGGACGATCCGTCGTCATGGCTCCCCCACCATTGCGGTTTGCAGCAGGTGATCTCGCAGTTCCATACTCACGGAAGATTGTAATACCGGAGAATTGTGACGCGCTGATTGCACATTCACGAAGAGGTGATGACATCGACCCGGATGAGTCCAAGACCGCCGCGAGGATTGCGAAGGGGGTCGGCGTGTTGTGGATTAGAGCTATGGCCCCGACCTGCTCGCGGTTATTCAGCGAGGAAAGAAGGCGACACTCCCGTCAGGCAAACGCGACTTTGCTCTTCCGGCGCATGACGGTTCCCCGCTGAATCAGAACGACGAAGACCGGACGAGTGAGATCACCCAGTGGCTCAACTCGAAGGGTCTCCAGCATCGAGTCGGTGGCGACTGGATCAGGGCCAAGACTTGCCCGATCTGCGACTCGTCCAGCAGAGACCCGCTAGGGATCAAGCGCGTCGGAGCAGCAGGACGGGACGGTAGGAAACATGAAGAGCCTTTTTGCCCCAGCGGCGCTCTATTCCTCAAGCCGAATCCTGCCGCTGGCAGTCTCCGACTCGCCTTCCCGCCCGTGGCGGAGCCGCTGGGCGGCTAGCCCACTCGGTTTCGATCCACGAGTAGTTCGGGTGCCGCTCGGCTCTATCTCGCATATTCTCCTGATGACTACCCCACCTCAAGTGGGCAGGATTGCAGCACAGGCGCACGTCGCATGAGTGAAGTGCATGGACGTTGCTCGGCGGCATCTCCCCGCTCCCGGACTCACTCAGCGCTAGCCGGATTGACCCGTTGCCCACCTGGGCCACCGACAAGCACGACCCGCAACCGGAGAGACACTCAAGTCCGCGCCCCATTTTCCCCGACGACACCGACCGTTGCGGTGCCTCGCAGAAATGATGGTTTTTTGACGATGTCAATCTTGACTCAATATAGGGTGATCTATAGGCGATACGCTGCCTGACGTAATTATTCATCAAAGACCGAACTTTAAGGACTTCCGCAATGCGATCTTCAACTCTCGGAGCTCTGATTCTCCTCCTGGCCTTTCTACAAACTCCCCATCTAACTCACGCAAGTATCTGTGGGGATCATGCGCTGGGGGCTTCCGAGCAATGCGATTTCGGATCGGACCTCCCCACTCTAGCGTTGGGTGCGGCTTTTAGTTGCGCGCTTGATGCCACTGGGGCGTCGCGATGCTGGGGCGATCTGGCGCGCGGTGACAATGCCGCGCAGGGCAGCGGCTACGAAAGTATTGTCGCGCGAGGCACTCGAGTTTGCGGGCTGAGGGGCGACAACGGAGAGGCCGATTGTTGGCGCGTTAGCCGCGCCGAGGTAGACACCCAGGCGATCTGCGACCCGGATGAATCCAATGGTGTCCCACCACAGGATGACGCGTGCACAACCAGCGAGCTTAAGGCGCTCTGCATCTCGGATGCTCAGGCCGATCCGCCGGGACTCAATGCAATTTGGGGGTATTTCGGCGGAAATGATTGCGTTTTGCGCTCCGAGTTGGACCTCGAACCCGAGGACGACGAGAACGGTAATCCCGTGGCCATGGTTGAGAAAATCTTGGCGGGATCTTTTGAAATGCTGGTGATGGGTGGGGCCCACTCTTGCGGGCTGCGCGCCGATGGCGGAGCCGACTGTTGGGGGGAATGGGGCCCGCGAGACAGGAGTCACGCGGGGTGTGATCCTGAACTTCCGGTTCCCTATTGTCCCGAAAGGACAGACGAAATCAACGGCAGCGCGAGCAATGCTGGCCCCTTCCTGGCTATTGCTGCCGGGCAAAACTTTAATTGTGGGATTCTGGATGCGGACCGGTCGATTTTCTGCTGGGGGGACAATCAGATCCTGTACCCTTCGGGTCCCTCGTCGCCCCAGTCTCTGCCTATGGGACGTTTCACGAAGATCGCGGCCGGCCAGAGCCATGCATGTGCTCTCGCCGAGTCGGGGCAGATTCATTGTTGGGGGACGGATATCAATGGTTTGTCAACACCTCCAAGCGGCACCTTCGTCGAGTTGACGGCAGGCGATTTCCACAGCTGCGCCATTAAGCAGAGCGGGGAGATCGAGTGCTGGGGAAGTGATCGCTACGGTGAATCGTCGGCACCGCAGGGCTCGTTCGTGCAAGTGGTAGCTGGCTTCAGCCATACCTGCGCAACCAATGCGAATGGAACAGTCTCCTGCTGGGGAGGCGGTACGCAGAGCCTACCGGCCTTTGCGGTTCCCCTGTCGGGCTCCTACCGCGCGGTGGGTTTGCGCAGCGGCGACGGGTGCTCCGCCACTTGCCAGAACGAATCTGGCTGGGATTGCAATTCGGATCGTTGCCTCACGTCCTGCGGCGATGGAATCGCCGCAGGGGTTGAGACTTGCGATGACGCCGCCACGCCCGCTGCACTTCTCGACGGCGATGGCTGTTCCGCTAGTTGCAGAGTCGAGACGGGGTGGTCCTGTGATATCATGGCGCAACCGAGCACTTGCAGTGATGTGTGCGGAAATGGTGTTCTTGATCCCTACGAAGTCTGCGACCCAAACGAGTTCCAGGATCTGGCCGCGGCTTGCGCGACGGAGATCGGGGACGACAACTCCAACGACTGTGCGTCTCTGATCGCGGACTACGAACTCCAGAGTGGATGCAGTAGCGCGGCTGCCGATCAATGCGAGCTTTTAGCTGGCTACACCTGTCGCGACGAGAACTTCAAAGGTACCTCCGAGACCTTTCGGACCTGTTCTCGCTGTGGCGACGGGTGGGTTGGCGGCGCAGAAGAGTGTGACGACGGGAATGCGGTTTCCGGTGATGGTTGCTTCGAATGCAGAGCAGAAGGCCTGCCCGGCTCGGACGATATCTACACCTGCTCCACCGAACCGGTGCGCAGCCATCTGCTGTCTGACCCGGGTGACGCACCGCTCTGGTGGCCTCGCAGCGGAATCTGCACAAAGGAAGATGATTGCGGCAATCGACGCGTGGGCGGCGGCGAGGAATGCGACGATGGCAACTCGAACTCCGGCGACGGGTGCAGCGACACCTGTCTGATCGAGGCGAACTTTATCTGCATGGAATCTTCCGATCCGAATCTCGCAAACACCCCATATTTCAACGCGAGCCAATGCGATACCTGTGGAAATGGTATTCTATCGGAAAGCATTGGCGAAGAGTGCGACGACGGGAACCTGAACAACGGCGACTGTTGCTCGTCTACCTGCAGGTTCGAAGCGGCAGCATCGACCTGCGGAGATCCTTCGGATTCCCAGTGTACGGATCCGGATACCTGCGATGGTGCCGGACAATGTCAGGCCAATAATGCCGTCTTCGGGGCCTCCTGTGGAGCAGCGGGTGATGAGTGTACTTTCTCGGATCGTTGCGATGGAGCGGGCCTTTGCGAGACGATGGGGTTCAAGCAGAGCGGTACGGCCTGCTCCGACGATGGTCTGACTTGCACGACCGACCTTTGCGACGGGTCAGGTGTGTGTGCCCATGCGGCCGGCAATCCCGGCACGGTTTGTCGGGCTTCGACAGGAGAGTGCGATCTCGAAGAGGCTTGCGATGGTAGCAGCGCCGCTTGTGGTCCGGACACCGCATTGACACCGGGAACCCCATGCGGCGACGGCGACGAGGCCTGTTCGGCGCAAGATACGTGCGATGCTAACGGGACCTGCCAGCCGAATCATTCATCTCAGGGAACCGCCTGCGGGGATTCTCCGATCGAGTGTTCCCAGCAGGACTCTTGCAACGGGTCGGGTGAATGTCTCCCCAATCACCAAGCTGTGGGAACTCCCTGCTCGGACGAGGGCAACCCATGCACTGAGGATCTCTGTGACGGGGGCGGTCTCTGCGCGCATTCGCCCGGTAACGCTGGACGAGTTTGTCGATCTGCGGCCGGCGTCGATCTTGCCTGTGACCTCGAAGAGCATTGTGACGGAATCTCAGCCGATTGCCCCGTCGACGAGTACTTGCCCGACGGCACGATTTGCGATGATGCCGACGAATCGACAACCGCGGACAGTTGCCGGTTAGGGATTTGCGGTTGCGCCTCCGGAGACGACCTCGACGATGACGGGGTACCCAACGTTTGCGATCTCGATGACGGCGGAGTCCTGCTATCCAGCGCGGTTGTCAAATACGCGGGCAAAAAGCCCGGAGTTATCAAGCTCAAGGGACTTCTTCCGACCGGTTTGGAAGGCGAAGATGAGATTCCAGACTTCGATGATGGCCTGACCATTGTGATCCGCCAGGGGGATGCACACCTTAAAACGGTAGACTTCGCTGCCGAGGAGTGCCGCGGCAATGGAAAAGGCGTATTTCGGTGCAACAAGGTCGAAAGCAAATACGATCGACCCTCTCTCAAGATTCGACCCAAAGTCTTGCGCAATCCTGTGTCCCTGAATTGGGAATTCAAATTGAAGGCAGGAGGGATTAGCACCCCTGGTCCGATTGGCTCGGACCCGTCTTTGCTCGAGATCAGTTTCTCCATGGAGGATGTTGATCGCGTCGGCAGTCTTTCGAACTGCGACGTTCGTGCCAAGAGGCTTCGCTGCTCTGGCCCGAGGCCCTAGAACCCTCCCCATAGAACCGGGACATCTGATCCGTTTACCAAAAACAAGACTGCACGAAGGTGGCGTGCAGAGAAAAGAAGGAAAAACATGAACTCTTTCAAACTAACATTCCAACTACTTGTCATCGCCGCTATGCTTTCCTTGGCTATGGGCGGGGTAGCATTCGCTTCCGGTAGCCAAACCCGGGACTCGCTCAACGAACTGGCCGACCTTGTCGAAATGAGCGGTCAGTCGGAGCAAGCCTCGGAAATGCGCGCTCACTTGGCCATGTTTTCGGACGACGAGTTGTTCGAGGCCTATGCTGACGTCGATCTCTCCGTGATCGTTGATTCACAGGCCGCGCTCGTTGATAACCTGCTAGCTGATCCGGTAAGTGCGGACTCCCCAGAGGCTCAGGCCAAGGCGGGTGCTTCCCCGGGTAACAAGAGATCCACGCCCGGGTGGCCGACGATCGATTGGGCGGGCGAACTGGGCGCGGCGAACTCCCACCCGGGGTTGTCCCTTGGCCAACGTTCCAATACCCCGACAAATATTGCGCAGTGGAAGGTT
>CBFHUR010000066.1:0-13763 GCA_965658895.1 Binatia bacterium | reverse complement strand
AGGTTCTTCCCCATTGTTCATTGCCGTAAAGGTGTCGTTGAGGGCAGCCAGAAAGACGGTCGTCAATCCATGCTTTGTAAACTTCAGATTTCGCTCCGAAATGGGGATCTTCCGGCCATCAACCTTCGCGTCCCAGAGCAGACCGAGGTGATTGTCATGAACTGTGCCATCGCCTCTTACCTCGAAGCGGTTCGGGCCAGTTGGATTGCCATCGTCGTAGCAATCCCCCGCATCGATGACGCATCCCGAAGCGCAAGCCAGATTGCCTCGATCGAACCCGTAGTCGCTACAGGTCACGCCGCCGAAGGCCTGGAAATCGCATTCCTCGCCACCTTCAATCTCGCCGTTGCCACAGGTATCGGGCGGGACCACGGGGGCGCCTGTACAGGTGTTTGAAACAGTATCCAACACGGTGTTGGGGCCGCATTCGATATCGGGCCCGACCGGCCGAGCGCCTTCATTGGTGCGCAACCATTGGGATACCTTGTTGGAGATCTCGGCGAGATCGTCTTCCATGATCGTGGCATCCGCCGAGGTGGGGCAATTGGCACCAAATCGACTATCCGCTCGTACGTAGAACTTCTCGAGACGTTCGACGCATCTTCGCTTGGCTCGGACGCGGTCGCCGACGCTCTGGTTGATATCGAACTTGGCCTCGGCTTTCGCCATGCATTTGAAGAAGATGCCCGCAGCCACGTTTTTCTTGGCTGCGCACAGGCTACGATCGGAGGCTGCTTCGGCATTCGTGGCTCCGAAGAGAATGGCGGCAGCAAGGGTCAAAGAGGCTAGGACGCGCACGATAGGTTTTCTCCTGAATGAGATGTGGGATGTGATGGCGAGCTGAATTGCTCCAACCCGAAACATAGCTCGTTCCCGGCTCCGGATTCAAGCTGAAAAAACAAGCGGCTCGCCGGACTCTATAGCGGATGCGTTATTCGCCCTGGAGCGTTGATTCTTCAAGATTTAGGGCTAATTTGGCAGATATGGCGGTATTGCAAATCACGGGAGAGGTGGACTCTCCCCGGAGCTTCCATTTTCGCGAACTCTGCGAGCTTGGGGGGCAGATCGGGGATCTGGCGAGCCTGATTCCCGGTCGTGAGGGTATGGCTGTGCCTCTCCGGGTAATTCTGGAGGCAGTCGCACCAAAGGCCGAGGCCACGCATCTGACTCTCGAATCGACCCGGGGTGGTTTCTCCGCGAGCGCGCCGCTCGAGGATCTGGAAAACGGGATCGTCGCATACCGATTGGGGGAAGACCCTTTGCCCGAGACCCGCGGTGGTCCCTACCGCTTTTTCGTGCCCGAGGCGGGTTCCTGCCATACCGGGGCCGTGGATGCCTGCGCGAATGTGAAGTCTCTGGGGACCATTCGATTGACGCGGGGCCCCGGCCGAGACACGCGTCCGACCACAGCAGAAGAGCATCAGGATCTGCATCGACACGAATCGTGAAGTTGCTTCTGGGAGCCGGATTGTCGGCGGCATGGGTATCGACCGGTTGGTTTTATGGGAGCGCCGGGGCAGCGGGCATGTGGCCCATGGCTCTCTTTGACCTTCTGTTGTTTATTTCCTTCATCGTGTTTGCTCGGGATCCGGTGCCGTTGCTTTCGCGAGGGATCACGCTCGCTTTATTGTTCACGTTCGTCAGCCGGTTTTGCATCGACTATCCGGGATGGCAGACCATTTTTTTGGGGCTGGCAGGAGTCTTCTGGCTTCTTGCCATGCGGGTGCCGACGCCGCTGATTCTTTTGCGGGGTGACGCTCCCTTTCCCGGGTCGATCAAGTCCATGGCCATTTTGCCATTTCTGCTATGGCCGATGCTGGTCGTGTTTTTTCTCGCTCCGGAAATGCCGGGCGGTTGGGGCCGTGATGGTTGGCTTGGGGTCATTTTTGCGGTTCTAGGCGCAGCCAGCGCCAGTCGGATTGGACGGGTGGGGTCCCAAGGCATGGTCTGGGCGATGGCGGCGATGGCGATTTGGGGAGTGGGCTGGACGCTCGGCGCTCTGGCCTACGCAGGGGCCCCCGAACCGGCTTGGGCGTCTGCCGGCGAGCTGGCGAGTCTGATCGCCGAGGCGATGCTTGTCGGTGCTCTTCTGGCCGAGGACGGCCCGCGCGTCTCGGCAGAAGCATTGGCACTGGCCGAGGCGATGGACGCCGACCAAGAGCCGGCCTGACCATCAGGGCTCGGCTCGTTGTCTTGCCTGGCGGCGATCCCGGGGTTGTCAGCCTCCCGGTATGTAGAAGTTCCCGAGCAGGATCATCATTTCGTCGTGGGTGGTAACGCCGCCGCGCAAGGGGCAGGCGTCACAGACGCCGTCAAGTGCCTGAGGGCTGGAGTCGCAATTGCTATTCTCGCCGGCACAGAGGAGCCCGTGGCGGGGGCCTCCGATGCAGCGCCGCTCGCCTGGCTGGCAGGGGTTGAGCACGGTCAATCCGATGCTTTCCGAATAACGACGGACGTCCTGAATGTTGTCCGCACCGTTGTCGTAGACCGCGCAGTATTTGATCCGTCGATTGTAATTGCTCGTTCCCCAGGGGAAGTGCAGCGGTTCGTCGAAAAACAGGAACAGCGGATCGTTGTAAATACGGCTGATATAATCAGGCGTCGAGGTGGGGACTTCGTTCAGGCTCCAGGTGTTCGGTGGCAGCCAGACCCGGAACTTTTCCAGGTGGCGATGCGCATGGCTGTTGATCTCGAACAGGTAGCTGTTTTGCGGGAGAACGAACGTTCCGCAGATCTCCTGCTTTTCGAACGGAGGCACGTTCATGTCAAAAATGTTGTCCGAATCAAAAATCGCTACCATGGGATTCTGGTCCGAAGGCTCGGCGAAATTGAAGTTGTAATACGCCTCCATGGTCGTGTCGCTATTGGTCAGATTAAAGGCATGCGAGTTCCACACGATGCACGCCTGCTCGGGCAAGGTGCTGAAGACCCCGTCGGGCATGATGACTTGACCTCGGGATTCCTGTGTTCCGCCAAACCGGGTGGTCGTGTTGCTGCCGCCGCCCAGGGCCGCGAAGGTATAATCGCTGGGACCGAAGCCCGCGCAGGCGACTGAATCGACAACCGTGCTGGAGCATGCCGAGCGAGCTCCGCAATCCCCGCCCCCAAGGCTCGCTGAAAGATCCGCCTGAGAAGGGTCACATGCGGTTCCTGCCAGGTCCCCGCCATGGCAGGTCCAGTTGCCCCATTTCGGATCGGTCCAATCCGAGGCGCCTGTATACATGGTGGTGATCATATGGTGGGATTGGGCGTCCTGGAGAATGACATTCGAGTCCCATTTGAAGCAGGTTTGGGAAGCACCCCCGTAGTTTGTGGGGCAGGAAACCTTGAGTGCTGCGGGCACCTGGTCGCTGACATCGTAACAAGTTGCGTAGCAGACCTCGCGTTCGCTCCCGGCCGGGAGGTCCCATGGTGGCGCGTAGAACTGGACGCCCGTGCCGGGCGCCGGAGGTTCGAGAGGCTCCACTTTCATCGGTGTGATTTCGGGCAGGCAGGCGTCGAGAAGATCGGCAGTCCCCTCGATTACGCCTGTTTCCGGAGCCCCGCCACGAATCCAGAGGCGAAGTGCGTCCAGGAGGTCTTCGGATACGGTCAACCCGCTGGTCGGCATCGGGCTGCCGGGCAAGCCGGCGGCATAATCACCGCCGAGAGTTTTGGCCGCGATTTTACGGTAGAGAAAGCTCAGATCATGGTCGCCGGGCTCGACCAGCTTCAGCGAAGACTGGGCCGACGGCTGGCCCACAAGAGCCGCAAATGAATTCCCCTCGGTGAGATCGACCCGACCGGAAGTGCTGCCATGACAAAATTGTTCGCCGCAGCTGAACCCATCGAAGATTTTTGTCTGGATACCTTCGTAGGTTGAATCAAAGGATTCACCCGAGCAGTCCTCGGTGCTGGTGCAGGTGCTGGTGCAGCCGTCTTGTTCGTCGAGGTTGCCATCGTCGCAATCTTCCCCGAGTTCCTGAATGCCGTTGCCGCATAGAGTTTCCGGACAGGCCGCCTGCGCTTCGGCTTTTCGAGCGAGGTAGAAGTCGGGAGCCGCGATCTTCACGTCGCCGCCAAAGCTTGCACAGAACCATTCGTTCTCGACGTTGAAATAAACTTCCATCGAATCCGGGTTGGCGGGGATTGCGCCACCGTAATTGAGGTTCTCGCCGCCGCCGATGATTTTCAGCATCCCGCCGCTGCGCCCGGGTTTCATGAGAATTGTCTTGATGCCCTGACTCGAGGTCTTGTCGGTGTATTTATAGCCCTTGATTCCGGCCGGCTTTCCCAAGCCTTTCCATTTGCTGTCGTCGAGTTCGATCAGTTCGCTACGACCCGGATTCGCGCCCGTCCAGCGGATCAGAATTTTCGATCCTGTAATCGCCGGATTGTGCAGGGGCTCGATAGCTTCGTCCTTGGTCGTCTTGAAAAGGAATTTATGTTTTTTCGGCTCCTTGCGATTATCGATCTTGAGCAGATCGCCCTTGATCGGAATCAATTCACTGTGCGCGCTGGCGGGATGGGGCACGAGGCTCTGGCCGAGGCCGAGTATCAAGACCAGCAGGAGTGTTGTCGCAGATCGGAGCATAAAATTTCCTTTTCAGGGTTGCCGGGAGAATAGCCTTAATGCAGGGGTTCGGGGCAAGCCGAAAAGCGGAAATAAGAGAGAAATCAACCTCGTGAAGACGATTCAGGTGTCTTCGAGCGTTGGCTCCGGGGAAATCTGCTTGACGCGTTGCGACGCGACGGTTTGGGCGTGTTCCGGGGTGACGATCCCGCCGGAGACGACCATCTTGATTCCTTCCTCCACGCTCATGTCGAGCAAGGTCAAATCGGCGCGCGGTACGAAGAGCAAAAAACCCGAGGTTGGATTGGGCGTGGTCGGCACAAAGACATTGACGGTCTCGGTACTGGTGCGCTCCTGGACCTCACCGGCTGTAGTGCCGGTGAGAAAGCCGATCGACCATACGCCTTTGCGCGGGTACTCGAAGATCGCGACCTGACGGAAGGCATGGGAACGTTTTGCCAGGACGGCTTCAAAGATCTGTTTTGTGCCGCCGTAAATGCTGCGGATCACCGGGATACGGGCGAGCAATTCCTCGCTTTTCCGCTGGACGACGCGTCCGGCCAGCCCCGAAGCGGCCCACCCCGTGAAGGTGATCACTGTAATGGTCACCAGGATGCCCACCCCCGGGATGGATTGGGAGATATAGCGTCCCGGGAGAATTTGCTGGTCAACCAATTGGATGAACCACGTGGTGACCCAAACGGTGATGGCCAGAGGCGCCAGAATCAGGAAGCCGGAGAAAAAGTACCCGCGGATACGGGCAGGGAGAGAGCGGCTCGATTTCATTCCGGGGGATGGGTTTTCGTGTTCTGACATATCGCGGTGAATCGGGGGCCTTCCTGCGTGAAGCTCTCGGATGAGGGTACCTGTCGGCAAGAGCTACGGCGAGTCGTTTCAGTCGAAAACCAGAAGGAGGTAGCCCAGGAAAAGCACCAGATGCAGGCATCCCTGCAGGTAGGTGGTGCGTCCGGCGGCAAAAGTCGTCATGGAGACCACAACCGTGATCGCGAACATGACCATATCCGGGATCTCGAGTCCCAGTTCGATGGTGCGACCCGTCACGAAACTGACGGCGAGAATGGCCGGAATCGTCAAGCCGATCGTGGCCAGTCCCGAGCCCAGACAGATATTGATCGAGCGCTGGATATTATTCTCGGCCGCTGCATGAATGGCGGCCAGTCCTTCCGGCGTCAGTACGATGATGGCAACCAGAATCCCGCCGAGTGCCGGAGGAAGATCGGCGCGGGATACGCCAGCCTCGACAAATACGGCAAAGTGCTTGGAGAGAAAAACAATGAGCAACATTGTCCCGACCAGCAAGCTGGCGTGGAAAGCGAGAGAATGGACAGGGTGGCCGTGGTCGTGGCCTTCGGTCTGGCCCTCGACCTGGTAGAGCGACTGATGGCTGACGGTTTGCTGTGTCAAAAAGATGCCGTAGACGACCGCGGATACCAGAATAAGAAATGCGGCCAGCAGCGAAGATGGCGAGCCATCCGGGGTCGACGGCGTGAAACGTGGTAGAATGAGTCCCAAACCACCGAGCGTGAAGAGAGCGCCCAGATACGCCTTTGCTCCCCTGAGGCTGAACAACTGCGAATGGTGTTTGAGCCCGCCGACGATCAGCGAGATGCCTACCAGCGCGTTCAGGACGATCATCAGGACCGAGAACATCGTATCGCGGGCCAGTGTGGGATTATGCTCGCCCGTCAGAGTCACGGCAGTAATCATCGCGACTTCGATCGAGATAACGCTGAGCGTGAGAACAATCGTGCCGATCGGTTCTCCCATGATCGTTGCCAACCCCTCGGCGTGGCGAACCACGCCAAAAGAGGCCCAGATCAGGACGGCAAAAATCCAGGCAAAGAGCAGCATGGATTGTTGGGGAGTTTCGGCCGGCGCGACTTCCCATTGTGCTCCAAAGATCGTGAATAAAAGGAGCGTCAGGGCCGCAATGGGCAACACCGCCTCGGCGCGCAACATCCCGGCTGTTGTGGTTTCGTGATCGCTCATGCTCTGGGTCCTGACCCTATCGATAGCGAAGTGGGCCGGACAAGTCGCCTCCGAAGGAAGCGTCGGTTTTCCTCAACAGCCGTGACGCGACCAATGATCGTTGCGCGATCCGAGCTCAGGCAGGCAGAAAGTCCAGCAGGGGATGAGGTGCGTCGGGCAATAATGCTTCATGAGCCCCCGGAGATTGCAACCAGCGATCGATCACCGTGGCATAGACCTGTCTGAAATCGGTGTGGAATTTCAGGTTGCCCCGTTCGAGGTCATCCAGGGCCGGCAGCGTTCCATGGACACCTCCCTGCACGGTATCCCCGATGGCGAACAGGCAGCTGGCGGCGCCGTGGTCGGTGCCGACACCACCGTTCTCGCTGACTCGCCGCCCAAACTCACTCATGGTGACGATCAGGACTCGATCGGCAACGCCGAGATCCTTCATGTCCTGCCAGAAGGCGGCCAGACTCTGGCTGACCTGGCCGAGCAAGTTGGCCTGACGACCGTCGAGAGCACCCTGATTGGTGTGGGTATCAAATCCGCCGAGACGGCAATGGAAGTAGCGAACGCCCAAAGGAGGCTCGCCTATGGCGTCATGTCGAATGACCGAAGAGATCTCCAGCATGCGATCCGCCAGTTTGGAATTCACGTTGGTCAAACGAGATCCCCATTTGGTATCGACCGCTGCGAACTCGTCGATTTTTCCGAGAAGGACGTTTCCGGAAGACCCGACCGTCAACTGCAAACCATCGTTGATCGCGGGATCGGCTTCGCTGGCGTAGATAGCATCCAGAGCCGCTCTTTTTGCGACCGTATCCGGATAGACCTTGTCCTCGGGCAGCACGAATTGAGAAAGCTTCTTCACCGCAAGAACGTTGGCTGTTTGGGCGTAAAATGATTGCGACATTGTTTTTGCAGCACTCAAGGCCACCATCTCTGTCGGTGTGTAGTTCGCGTCGAGATAATTCCCCAGCCAGCCCCCGGGGAAAGGGCCCACAGGTTCCGCGCTGAACCAGATATCTTCGGATCGGAAATGCGACAGGTTTTGGCCGGGGTATCCAATGCCATTGAGCACGGCGAGTTCCCCCTGATCGTAGAGGTCCTTGAGGGCCCCCATGGAAGGATGCAGGGCCAATGCGGTGCCCTTTTCGGGATCGCTGTCGATCTGGGTTGCCGCGAGAGCATTGACGGGGACCTGGATATTGGGGCGCGCCGCTTCATAGAGGGAGCGCTGCGCTACCGGGCCGACATCATCCATCGGGATCACGGTATTGAGTCCATCGTTGCCGCCTTCGAGTTGCACGAAGACGAAAATCGGATCGGCCGGGCCCGCGGCGTTCGCGACCCGTGGCCCGAAGGCGCGCGGAAAGAACATCGGCGTGGCAAGAGCTGCGGTCGTGGCCGCTCCGGTCTGCAGAAAGCGTCGTCGATTGATGCGTGGCATTTCTACAATTCTCCTCAGTGCACTTGGACTTCAGGCATTTGCAAGATCAACGCCACCGCCCCGCGGACTTTGGTGTCGAGAACCACGGGGTCGCGGAAGTCGGTTTCGTCGTCGAGATAGTCGATCAGGGCTGTGCGCGCATCGACGGGCACCGCATTTTGGATCTGCAAGCGCTTGAGGATCGCATCCACGACCTCGGCCGCACTGGTAGCGGTTTTGGGCACGAGTTTTTTCGGGATCAGTTTCAATGTATTCGATCGCCCCGCCGCACAGGCTTGTGCAAAATCGAGTCGAGCGAGAAACTGTCCGCTGGAAACCCAAGGCAGGCCCTGGCTCCAACCGTTGACGCTTGGCGGCTCGAAAAGTGTCATGCCCATCTCGTCGAGCTGGAATGGAAGCTCGTTCATATTACCGCGTGCCTCGAGTGCGCGAATCGAGCTGACGGCGTACTCGACCGGATTGCGCACGGTGCTGGATTTGGCCTCGTCGGAGTAGAACTCGTCATGCGTGAAGATGGCTTGCAGGAGGTCCTGGATCACGAAGCCGCCAGCGATGAAATTCGTCGTGATCTCGTCGATCAAGGCAAGGTCCGGATTCGGGTAGGCGAAATACTCCCAAAGCTTGCGCCCCAAAAAGCGCGGCATCGTCAAAGCGCCGTCCGAATCGCGGTGGTTGAAAAGGATATCGATGACGTTGGTGGCCGGCGGGTAGAGCTCGCCAAGCGGACTCTCGACACCCAGGACGCCAGTCGCTTCATGGCCGGTGCCGGCAAAAAGCGTCTTGGTTCCGTCATCAAATCGGTTGCCGCGCACCACGCCCATATCTCCGTCGATCCGGTATCCTGTAAGCGCGCGCGAGATCTCTTCGACATCTGTCTGGGTATAGTTGGGCGCCCCGTTGCTATCCGATTCGCCCAGTACGAAGAGCTCCATGATCTCGCGGCCGTAGTTCTCATTGAGATTGCTGGAACGATTGTCCTTGCCGTCGAGAAAGACCAGCATGGCCGGGTCGCGTGTGACCTCACGGCAAAGAGTATGGAAGGAGCCCATGCCGAACTCCCGGAAGGTTCGATTCTGAAAAGACATCCGGCGGACGTTTTTGACCACGGAATATTGGGTTGCGAAGTGATCGTGCCAGAAAAGGGCCATTTTCTCGTGCAGCCGTCGAGACGTTTGGGTCGTCATCCGCTTGGACCACCATTGGGCGAGCTTGATCAGGCTCTCGCGATCATTGTCGGCAACGCCTGGACCTTTGGCGCGCGAGGGCTTGGGCCGGAGCAGGACCGCCACACAACTCGCCTGGGTCCGCTTGCCATAGCGGGTTACCTCCTGCGGTTTACCGCCGAACCCCGCGCGCGAGAGCAAATGAGCAGCGTTTTCTTCATTCCAGACTACCATCGCGATTCCCCCCGGAGTTTCCCTGATTCAACCACTCCCTGTTCTGTCGACCCTGCCCGGCTCAAAGTTGAGAAGCAACCTTTATTTCTAATGCCCCCGGGGGATTTTGTCGCCGTCATGCCAACCGCAGATACGCTCTATTGCCGGAACCCCGCAAGTCCTGCGGCATACGACGGTTTGACGGGAACAGCCCGCGACTTCAGCTTTTGGGGGCGTCCGGCGGGCATGCGCCCGCAATCCGGAAAACTGCCTCGGCAAAACTGACGAATTCCGGATAGAGGACCGGCTTGCCGCTGGCCAGCAGTGCGACGCTCAGCTCACGCTCCGGGTCGGCCCAGCAGAGGGTGTTGGTCAGGCCGATATGGCCGAAGGCCTGGCTGGCATGCAGGCCGAAGAGACTGGCATATTCGCCACCGAGCATGAATCCGGGGCTGTAGCGAAAGGGCAGCAGCAGGATGGCATCGGGTTCCATGCCGGACTGGTTGGCGGTGGCTTCGCGAATCGTTTTCGGCGTAAAGACCTGCTGGTCTCCACAGCTGCCCTCGTTGCGGAGTACCTCGAAGAAGCGTGCGGTTTCCTCGGCGGTGGCGACCAGATTTGCCGAAGGGATCGGCGAGGTAAGAAACCGTGGATCGTTCATCAGTTCCACGACACTTTGGATGTCGGTGCCCAGGGCACGCTCGACCAGCATCGTGAAAGGAGGCGGTACGGGAGCGCCGGTAAACGCGTTTCGTGCGATCAGTGCCTGATCTTCGCGGGCCGCGCCATAGCGGAACCAGCGAGTGGCCAGAGGTTGGCGAATCACTTCATCCAGAACGCGATCAATCGTTTTCCCGGTGACGGCCTGTATCAGCGCGGCAAGGAGAAAACCGGAAGTCAGCGCGTGGTAGCCCATGTAGCGCCCTGGCGTCCACGCCGGAGTTTCCGCATACAGCAGGGCCAGTATTTCTTCCGGATTGCCAAGCAGTTCCAGATTCATGCTGGCTTTTGGCGTGACGGCGAGGCCGGCGCGGTGGGTCAGAAGATGGCGAATCGTGATCGTATGTTTCGCGTGGCGCCCGAACTCGGGCAAGTAATCGGCAACGCAATCGTCGAGATCGAGTTGGCCTTGCTCGGCGAGCTTGTGGATCAGCATTGCGGTGACTGGTTTCGAGGCCGATGCCAGGCAAAAAGGGGTGTCGTAGGAGACCGGGACTCGAGGGGTGTCGGCGGTGTCGTCGGGCAGGATCCCGGAGGTGTAGCCGATCGCGCGATCGAAAAGGGTTCTGCCACGGCGTCGCACGCACAGACTGATCGCCGGGTGCATGCCGCTGGTGTAGAGCCTGGTGATGGCATGCCAGGCGGCTGCGAGTTCTTCGGGGTCGGCGCCGACTTCACGAGGGTCGATTTCGACCTCCGGCCGAATCGAGGTGACCGTTTCGGCCGGAGCACCGGGATAGCAGCGCGTGTAGAGTCGGAAGGACATACTGTTCTCAACTGTGACGAAACATTCGGGGAGAGTCGAATCGTGCAATTGTCGCAGACGCGCGAGCTTGATGTCCTCCATGGTCTCGGCCATGCTGCAGGGATGCATGATCTGATGGATTCAGCCGCCGAAATCGTGGACGAAGTGGTCGCTCTGCGACGCCAAATCCACCAGAACCCCGAGCTGGGTCTGGAGAATCCGCGCACGCAGCAAGCCATTCTGGATGCCCTGGATGGACTCCCGCTCGAGATCCGCAAGGGCCATGGTCTCACCTCGGTGGTGGCTGACCTTGCGGGGGCCTCGGATGGGCCGACGGTTCTTCTCCGAGCCGACACCGATGCCCTCCCGATGCAGGAGGAGAGCGACGAGCCCTATTGCTCGCAGGTAGACGGTCGGGCGCATGCGTGTGGACACGATGCGCATACGGCGATGCTGGTAGGTGCGGCACGTTTGTTGGCGAATCGCCGATCCGAGATCCGGGGTCGCGTGCGGTTCATGTTCCAGCCGGGCGAAGAGTTGTTCGGGGGGGCCGGTGTCATGGTGGACGAGGGCGTTCTGGATGGAGTGGATCGCGCTTTTGCCCTGCACATCTCCCCGAATCTGCCGGTGGGCCGGGCGGCATGCCGCGCGGGGTCGCTGATGGCCTCGTTTGACGATCTGGCGGTTACGGTGCGGGGACGCGGTGGTCATGCGTCGATGCCGCATTTCTGCACCGACCCCGTGCCGGCGATGGCAGCCATGATCACGGCGATCCAGACAGCTGTGACCCGTGAGATTGACGCCTTTGATCCGGCGCTGGTGACGGTCGCGCACGTTCGCGCGGGGACGACCAATAATGTCATCCCCGAGACGGCTTTTTTTGAAGGCACAATCCGTTGCGTGTCGGAGCAGACCCGGCGAAAGATCCGAGCAGTCGTCGAGCGAGTCTGTACACAAGTGGCGGCCGCTCACGATTGCACCGCGGAAGTTGACCTGACGGAAGGATACCCCGTCACGGTGAACGACGCGGGCGAGGCCGCGCGCTTTGCGACCGTTTGTCGGACGACGCTGGGTGAGAAGTCACACCTCACGCTTCCCGCGCCCGTCATGGGGGCCGAGGACTTCTCGATGCTGCTCCAGCGAGTCCCCGGTGTCATGGCATTGTTGGGGGTTTGTCCTGCCGATATTGTCAACTCGCGCGAGGCTCCACCTTGCCACTCGAACCGCATGCGGCTCAACGAGGAAGGGCTATGCCATGGTATCGCCTTGCACGCCGCCATGGCGCTCGACCGCTGATTGTCGCATCCTCGGGAATGCGATTGGCCAGAAGGTCCGTTTTGACCTGTCGACGAGCAACAGTAAAGTCCGGGGATGCGCTCCGTTCTGCTGGGTCTCTTTTTTCTGCTCTCGCCGATCGCGGCGGGCAATGAGGCCTTGGGGCAGGCGGCTGAGGCTCCCGGTTCCGCGCTGGAGGCGTCGGTTCCCGAGGAGGCTCGCGACCTTTACCTTCCGCATCAGAGGGACGGGGAGTTTTTCAACCCCTGGCAGGAGATGGGCAGCAAGTCCTGGTCGTTCCTGCGTTGGAAGCTCTTTGACTGGAACCATTTTGATAAATGGCGCGAGCCGGATCTCCCGCTGGTTGCCAATGACGGGGCGTATCTGGGCCAATCCGGGGAGTTGCCAAGTATCACCTGGATCGGGCATGCGAGTTTCGCTGTTCAGGATGGCGACGACGTCTTCCTCACCGATCCCCATTTCTCGAAACGGGCTCTCTTGCCGGCACGTTGGAATCCACCGGGTATTCCTCTTGAATCGATTCCGACCGACGCCTTCGCGGTGATCTCGCACAACCACTACGACCACCTGGATACCGAGACGATCGAATCCTTGCCGGCGTCGATGAAATGGTATGTTCCGCTAGGTCTGGGAGAATGGTTTGCCGACCTTGGACGAGATGCGGTGGAGCTCGATTGGTGGGAATCGACCCGCCACGGAGCATGGACGATTACCTGTCTGCCGTCCCAGCATTGGTCGAGTCGGATTGACCAGCTCCCCAACCGATCCCTCTGGTGTGCCTTTCTGCTGGATAACGGGGAGCGCCGATATTTCTTTGCGGGTGACACAGGATACTTCCACGGTTTTCGAGAATTCGGTCGACGATTTGCACCGATCGACGTCGCAATACTCCCGATTGGCGCCTGGGCGCCGCGTTTCATGATGCGCTACCAGCATATGGATCCGGCGGAAGCGCTGGCCGCCTTTGAGGACCTTGGAGCCGAGCGATTCTATCCCATGCATTACGGTACTTTTGACCTCACCGACGAGCCGATGGATCAACCACCGGCCGCCTTGAGGCAGCTGATCGAGGATCAAGGTCTCGACCCGGAAAAGTTTCGCATCCTGCCCGCAGGTGGGCGCGACTTTATCGACGACCCCACACCCTGAATCACTCAGCCTCAGGCCGATCCTTTCCCGGATTTCGTGTGGCAGGTGCTCGAGGGCGCAACATCGAGCGCGGGGCTTTGGTCAAAGAATCCTGTGGGCATCAGCATGAAGCCGGCATACTCCACCGGCATCACCGGCCAGTCTTCCGGGCGCGGAACATGGGTAACGCCGAAGCTATGCCAGACCACGAGTTCGGTATTCTCGATCGACCGGTTGTCCGCCACATGGGCGGGCAGTCCGGCGCCTCCGGGATGAAGGTTGGTAAAGGGGCCGGCGCCGGCATACGTCTCTTCTTCCCGGTAGGGAGTCACCCAGAGATTATGTCGGGCAAAGCCGCCGCGGCGCCCGGCAGGTGAACCCTCGGGAACCAGCAAGGTCGGCGTGGCCTTCGGCAGAAGTTTGTAGGCAACTGGTTTGCCGAGACCATTCTGTTTGTTGGGGTTCAGTATCTGCCAGCTTCGACTGCGGGCAGGATCAATCACG
>CBFHUR010000065.1:0-14361 GCA_965658895.1 Binatia bacterium | reverse complement strand
AAAAATGCGCGTGTATCTCTTTCCCCCATCCATGGATCCATCGATGCAGATCGGCGCGCTCGAGGGATCGCATCTGGGGACTCCAATCTCGCTTCTCGACCCGGAGGTCGACGATTCCCTCTTGCCGCAAGGCGGGCAGGTGATCGATTTGCGGCCTGGCGAGATCCTCTTCGTGCCAACGTATTGGTGGCATTGCTTTCGGAGCCAAGGAGCTTTTGGCCTGATCCACCACAGCTGGACTGATCTGGCGGGACGTGAGGCCAAGGCGGCCCATGCCACCTTCTGGCAGTCGGTATTGTCGATGCGCGAGCTGCCGATCGCCCACCGTGATCATTACGCCCGGCTGATGGAATCGATTGTGTTTCGCAAACACGGTGACCCGCTCGCGCACCTGCCCGAAGAAGATCAGGGGTTGGCCGGGACGCCCACGGCCGAGAGACGGATCGAGCTCCGTCGGCGTTCCCTGCACGAAGCGGCTCGGATGGCGCGCGAGGCGCTCCGCGACGACGAAGGGGATTAGGCGGGCGGCTGGCCGGCGTCTCCTCGAAACTCAGGCAGAGTAGGCGGCAGCCCGTAGCAGTCGCTCGAGAGATCGTTCCCGGCCGAGAATTTCAAGGACGTCGAAGATTCCGGGACTGACGGTTCCGCCCGTCATCGCGACGCGAACGGGTTGGGCCAACTGCCCAAGCTTGATGTCTTTTCGTTGCACCAGGTCCCGAAAGCTCATCTCCAGCGAGTCGGCATCCCAGGACTCGACTTCGTCGAGCTGCGTCGCGAGTTCGCCAAGCAGGGCCGTGGATTCGTCCGACAGGTGCTTGCGCGCTGCTTTCTCCTGGTACACGACGTCGTCCTCCAGAAAGTAGGCGCAACTCTCGGCGAGCTCCCGAAGATTCCGGGCTCGTTCCTGAAAAACCGAGACCATCCTGGCCTGCCACGCCGGCTCTCCCGGCAGGCTTCGTCCCTCGCGTGCCAGATACTCCGAAAGATCGGCAGCCAAACGAGACGGCTCACGATCCTTCAGGTACTCGAAATTCAGCCAATCCAGCTTCTCGAGATCGAAGACTCCGGCGGATTGCCCGATATCCTCGAGGCGAAAAAATTGGATCAGTTCCTCCCGTGTGAAGATCTCCTGATCCCCGTGCGACCAACCCAGCCGGGCCAGGAAGTTTACCAACGCATCGGGGAAATAGCCTTCGTCGCGGTAGCTCAGAACATCGGTGGCACCATGGCGTTTGGAAAGGCGCCCCTTATCCTTGCCGAGGACCTGCGGCAGATGGGCAAACTGGGGGAGCTCTGCGCCGAGAGCCAGATAAATATGGATTTGCTTGGTCGTGTTATTCAGGTGGTCATCCCCGCGAATGACGTGCGAGATTTCCATCTCGATATCATCCACGGTGACCACCAGTTGGTAGGTCGGCGTTCCATCCGAGCGTGCGATGACAAAGTCGTCGATCTCGGAGTTCTGCACCACGATCGGTCCTTTGACCAGATCATTGACTGTTACCTCGCCATCCACAGGTGCGGCAAAGCGGACGGTTGCGGGGCGATCGGGGTCCGGTCCGGGACCAAAACCGGGCCGACAATGCCGATTGTAGGCAAAACTGCGCCCCTCGGCCTTGGCCGCCGCTCTCTGCGCTTCCAATTCCTCGGGGGTGCATGTGCAAAGGTAGGCGTTCCCCGATGCCAGGAGCTTCTGCAATGCGTCGGCATAGACATCCGAACGCTCCGACTGGAAGTAGGGGCCCTCGTCAGGGGAAAGCCCCAACCAGGCCATTGCCTCGATGATCCCTTCGGTAAACTCGGGCTTCGACCTCTTCCGGTCGGTGTCCTCGATACGCAGGACGAAGGATCCTCCGGTGGCTCGTGCGTGCAGCCAGCTGAACAGCGCAGTTCGGACACCACCGACGTGGAGCATGCCGGTGGGACTGGGGGCAAAACGAGTTCGAACGACTTTCACATACTAGGACTAGCAAAAGCCACGAATGCCTGCCATTCTCTTAGGTGTTTCCCCTTAGCCCCTGATTTGGCCCGATGGAGTAGAAAATGTCGCTGAAACGTATTCTGGTAGTCGAAGACAACGAAGATAATCGACGGATCCTGCTGTACAGGCTCAAGAAAATCGGTGAGTTCGAGATTGTCGAAGCGGCAAACGGCGAGGAGGCGGTAGCGGCCGTCCAGGCAGGGGCCCCCGATCTGATTTTCATGGATCTGAAGATGCCGGTCATGGACGGCTGGGAGGCCACGCGGCGCATCCGCGCGCTGCCCGAGGGCGCGGCCATTCCGATCATCGCGCTGACGGCACAAGCGATGGCCGGCGATGAACAGAAAGCTCTTGCGAATGGCTGCAATGACTATCTGGCAAAACCCGTAGTCGACCCGGAACTGGTGCGCGAGAAAATTGCCCGGCACCTGACGCTGCCGGGTTGAATTCTCGTGGAGGGAGCCTCGGTGGCTCCCTTTCCCCGCGCAACATCAGAGGTTATAGGCTTGGAAACCTCGATCGGGCCGCTAGCTCAGTTGGTTAGAGCATTCGCCTTTTAAGCGAAGGGTCCTGGGTTCGATTCCCAGGCGGCCCATTCAATTCTTGATGAGTGTTGAGGGAAAGCAGCTTTTTTGGGTAGGACTGGGCGGCGCCGCGGGAGCCATCGGGCGCGCTCTGTTGAGCCACGTTCCCGGTCTACCGCCCGAGATCGCGGTTCTGACGGTCAACGTCGTGGGCTGTGCGTTGATCGGATTGGTGTTGCACATCGAGCACCGTTTTCACCCGCACGTGCGCGACTTTCAGGCCGCTGGTTTCTGTGGCGGCCTGACGACGGTTTCTTCCTGGAGCCTGCTGCTGGTGAAATATCTGGAGATGGGAGAGTTGCGGCAAGCTGGATTTTTCGCCGGACTCAGCCTTGTCAGCGGGATTCTGGCATTGCTTCTGGGGCGTGCGGTTGCGGCGGGTATCGAGACACTCCTGCTGCGCCGGGGGCAGCCGGAATGAGCGCCGGGGCGCTGACACTCGTAGCGATTGGCGGTTTTCTTGCCGCGATTCTGCGGTTTCGGCTGACGCATAAGGATGCGGGATTCCCCTGGCGGACTTTGGCGATCAATATCGCGGGATCCTTCGCCTTGGGGATCATCCTGGCCGGAATTCAGCCGACAGGGATCTGGAGGGATCTTCTGGTCATCGGATTTTGCGGCACACTGACAACTTTTTCGTCTTTTGCCTGGCAGACGGTCGCTCTCGCTCAGGGCCGCCGCCGTCTCGAGGCGGTGGCCTATCTCGGGGCCACAACCACATTGACCGTGCTCGGTGGCTGGCTCGGCATGGCGCTCGGGCAGCGGCTATGAGGAAGCGCCCGAGATACTTGCAGCGACGGCCATCACAAAGTAAATCAATCCCCGGACACGGTTTCTGACCCCGTCGTCTAGCTTGGCCAAGGACACCAGCCTTTCACGCTGGTAACACGGGTTCAAATCCCGTCGGGGTCGTTTTCGTGCTCCTCACCGCACGTCCCGAGGCTGAGGGCCCGGCGGGATAGCTCTCGAGGCCTCGAGATCAGCGGTACGTCCGGCGGTCAGCTTGCTCTCGGAGATATGCTTGCTCTACGCGTCCCACGGCGGATCTCGCCCTTCAGATCCCAGACGTATTTATTGAAATCGATCTGCATCCGATGTCGCGCAGAATCGTAGAAATGGCCGGTGTAGAGACGCTCCTCGCGCGCGATCGTATCCCTCATCTCGGATGGGGATGGCAGTGCGTATTTGCCGGCGAGGTAGGGCGCTATCAGCCGCATCTGCTGTTCGGCAAGATTGACCAGGGTCGGTAGCGGTTGCGCCAGTCCGAGAAACAGCAGGGTCGGCCATTCGGGACTCCAAATCCTTTTGAACAAGGGCAGATAATTGTCGACCGGTTCGAGCACGTCCTTGCTCAAGAAAGGGAAGCTCACATCGTAGCCGGTGGCGTAAATAATCGCATCGACCCGTTCGCGCGAACCATCGACAAACGCGATCTCGCCCCCGTCGAGACACGCGATATCCGGTTTCGGCAAGACGTCGCCGCAACCCACACGCGTCAGGAATTCGCCGGAAACCGAGGGGTGCGCATCCAGCGGTTCATGTTCGGGACGCGGCAGTCCGTAGTCCTCCATCTTTCCGAGGATCCGCTTGAGCAGGGGATTGGCAATCAGGCGCTGCAGGCGCAAAGGAACCCATCCGGGCATGGTAGCCTTGTCCGCCACTCGGCCGTTCACATATTTCGGCAAGACCCATACACCACGCCGGGCCGAGACCCAGAGCCGCTCGGCGACCGGGCGTTGGGACAGCTCCGAGGAAATGTCCATGGCCGAGTTCCCCATACCCACCACGACAATTCGCTTGCGATGCAGATCATGAGGTTCGGAGGGGTTCAGATACTCGTGGGCATGCATCTGAATGCCCGTAAAGGAGTCCTGTCCGTCAAATTCAGGCCAACGCGGTTTCCAATGGTGCCCGTTCCCAACAAGAACGGCGTCGTATTCGCGCACTTCTGTTCTGCCGTCGCTCAACCGAATGCGTACCGACCAGCGTTCACCGGGAAGGGGCTCGACCTGCTCGACACGCGTCTGAAATTCGATTTTCGAACGGAGGCCGAAATGATCCACGTAGGCATTGAAGTACTCGAAGATCTCGGAATGGTGGGGGAAATCCGGCAGCGTGTCAGGGATTGGAAAGTCTGCAAAAGCCATCCGGTATTTCGAGGTGTCGATGTGCAGCGACTCGTAACAGGCGGAATGACCATTGGAGTTCTTGTAAGCCCAATTCCCGCCGACAACGTCGGACATCTCGAGTATATCGAAGGGAATCCCGCTATCCTGCAGCGCCTTGGCCGCAGTAAAGCCGGAACAGCCGGCGCCGATGATGCAACAATGCGGTCGACCCATCAGCGGGCTCCCTGACATTCCACGCAAAGAGGTGCCTCGGGATAGGCCAGCAGGCGCTCGTGTCCGATGGGCTCTTCGCAGCTGCGACATTCCCCATAGTTCCCCGAAGCGGTTGCCCGCAGGGCTTGTCGGGTCAGGTCGAGCCGCAATCGCATTTTCGACCGGGTCGCCTGCGCCATTGCCTGCTGCTGCATCGCGTCCATACGCGACAAGCGCCCCACGGAGCTCTGGTCGAGAGCGACCGGGCGGGCGGAGTCCTCGCCTCGCTCCAGTTGTTTTTCGATCTCGTCGGCCTGTTTTTCGAGAGCGGCCGAGAGTTCCCTCAACTGCAGGGGCGTCAATTCTGCTCGCGGTTCTGCCACGGTCATCATCTACCATGAAAAAGCGCTCGCGGGGACCTTGCGTTCGCCCAGCGTGATCGGGGTTGTTAAACTCCCTCCATGTCTGAATCTGAACCGCCTGTGAAGCTCGACGTGGCCAACAACATCGCCACGATCACCCTGAACCGTCCCGAGAACCGAAACAGCATGACGCCCGATGTGCTCGGCGCTCTGGCCGAGACGATCCAGAAGGTCCGCACGGATCGTGACATTCGCTGCGTGATCGTTACCGGGACGGGGCGAAGCTTCTGTGCCGGTGCTGATTTCAAGTCGGCAGGAGGCGCGTGGGATGGCGAGGGTGATTTCCAGACCCGCAATGAGAGATCTTACGCGATGTATCAACCCTTTCTGTCCCTCCTCGAGGTCGAGGTGCCGGTCATTGCCGCCATGCAGGGCCATGCCATCGGTGGAGGGCTCGGGCTGGCCGTGGTCTGCGACATTCGGGTCGCGGCGGCCGAGTCGAAATACGGAGTCAATTTTGTCCGGCTCGGGCTGCACCCGGGTATGGCTACGACCTGGTTGCTGCCTCGGCTGATGGGTATGCCGCGAGCTGTCGAGTTGCTTCTGACGGGGCGCATCATCAACGGCACGGAGGCCGCCGAAGCGGGGCTCGTCAACTACGCGGTCCCGGCCGAAGAAGTGCTGGCGCGAGCCAGAGCCATTGCTGCCGAAATTGCCCAGGCCGCTCCCTTGGCGGTGCGTTGGACCAAGCAGACAATTTATCAGGGACAGAATTGGGATCCACCGACAGCGGCTCGCTACGAGGCGCACGCCCAGTCCCGCACCTTTGAAACCGAGGATTTCCGCGAAGGGGTCGCCGCCATGCTCGAGAAGCGTACGCCCGAATTCAAAGGACGTTGAGACCACTGCTGGCAGGGGTTCTCGCCGCTCTTTTCGTGGCTTTCACGGTTGAAGCCGCGGTGCGATTGAGCGGGAGAGCTGGTCCATTTGTGACCGACCCGGCATTCCGGTGGGTTGAGGGGGCCTCCTATTGGACTTATCAGGCGAACGGACGTTTCGAGGTCTACGGTCCGACGTGGATCGAAACTGGCGACTACGGGGAGCGGATTCACGCCAGACCCGGACCTGAGGGGCGAAGGCGTACCGTGCGATCGTCGGATGAGTCGGGGAGGCCGCTGGTTTTGGTCGTCGGGGACTCTTTCACCTTCGGGCAGGCCGTTGCGAGCGCCGACACGTGGCCGGCGCAGCTCGAGCAGCTTTTGGCGCTCGATTACCCGGAGGTTCGTGTCCTGAACGCGGGCGTTCAGGGACATTCCCTGGCCATGATCATCTCGCATGCGGGCGATCTGGTGCGCCAGATCCAACCGGACCTCGTCCTGATTGCCTTTATCGCCGACGACCTCGACCCGCGGCGCGACCAGAAACACATTGATCGGTTCGGGTATATTACCCGCGGCACGGCTGACCCGGCGCCCGCAATCCTGCCCGACCTTGTGCGCGCGCTGGCCCGCCGATCGCATGCGTTGCTGTTGGCCAAGCAATGGTGGGAACGTTCCGGAGTGGTCACAACCTTCCCCGATTCGGGCACGCCATCATTCGATCCGGAAGCGCCGGCGACGCCCCGGGGGTGGATTGTCGATCTGGCGGACCTCGGATCCCATTTGGAGGATACTCCTCTTGTGTTGTTGAATCTGGACCTCGAGGAAACGAGCGCGAGCGCCAGGATGCGCCGGGAGCTTGAGGTCTGGATGCCGGAAGCGCGTCTACTTTATCTGCCGCCGTATCTCGAAACCCTGCCGCCATCCGCGAGGCGCGTCCCGGTGGACGGTCACCCTTCGGCCGCAGCCCACCGCGTATACGCACAAGCAGTTCTGCCCGTGGTTCGGGAGCATTTGTCGGGTGCGACCGTGCCAGTCGACGCGATCGCACCCGAGGTACTTACGCCCCGCTAGGGCATACCGAGAATTGCGATCCCGCATGTGGTCGGAGGACCACCGATGTTGTGGCTCAGCGCGGTTGTCGGGTTGTTGACCTGGCGTTTGTCCGCCTTGCCCTGCAACTGCTTGACGTTCTCGTAGATCATCCGAATCCCGGTGGCACCGGTGGGATGGCCGAAGGTCTTCAACCCGCCATCGGTATTGACCGGAAGTTCGCCGCCCAACTCGAAGGTCCCGCTGGCCACATGCTCCTTGGCCGAGCCTTTCTCGCAGAGCCCGAGATCCTCGTAGGAAAGCATTTCCGTCAGCGTGAAGCAGTCGTGGAGCTGCACGACGTCGATTTCCTTCATGGGATCCGAGATGCCTGCCATCGCATAGGCGTCCTTGGCGGCGACCTGCGTCGGCTTCCAACCGAGGAAGTCAAACTCCGGGTCTCTCTGGGGGTGCTCGCTGCAAGCCACCGTTACGGCCTTGACCAGAACGTGATCGTCCCGAACCTGCTTGGCGAGATCCGCACGGGTCAGAATGACCGCAGACGCTCCGTCGGATTGCGCCGCACAATCAAACAGACCGAATGGCCAGGAGATGATGCGGGCCTTGAGCACGTCTTCGACCGTGATCTCCTTTTTGAGCATGCTTTTGGGCGCCAGGGTCCCGTTGTGATGATTCTTCACGGCGATCTTCGCGAGGTCCTCGCGGCCGGCGCCGTAGGTCTCGAAATACCGGGCGGCACAAAGGCTGAACCAGCCGGCGGGTGTTGCCGGCAGTCCCCGAACCTTGTCAAAGGCCACGGACGGGCCGGAGACGCCACGATCCTTGGGTTTGTCGAATCCAACCACCAGAACCTTGTCGTAAACGCCGGCGGCAACCGCGAAGACACCAAAGCGAAACGCGTCGGTTCCGGTCTGGCAATAGTCGGATACGACCGAGATGGGTTTGCCGAAAATCTTCAACGCCTCGGCAATTTCGGCGCTTCCGTCGCGCGGATAAACGGCTCCCGCGAAGATCGCATCGATCTCGTCCTGCGGGCTTTCGATACCGGCGTCTTCGTACGCCTCATAGCAGGCGTCCACAATCATATCCTCACGGGATTTGTCCCAGTTCTCGCCGAACTGGCAGCAACCCGCGCCGACAATCGCGACCTTGTCGCGTAACGATTCACTCATGATACATCCCCCGGACTGAAGGGCAGGGCCTTCCAGAAGTAGTTAGGTTTTCCACCCGCGTCGTGGATCTTGCGGAAGGTAAATCGAACCGGCAGATCCAGCTTCACATCGGTCGGTTCGGCGTCGGCCATCTGGACCTGAATGCGACAACCATCGACCTCGGTGATGACGACGATTGTGGGCGGTTCGGCCTTCGGAAAAAAGAAATCGAATGTATAGCTCAGTACCGTGCCGGTGCGGTCCGACAAGCGAACCCGTTCAAAGGAGTCCTTGGCGCGACAGGAGTAACAGACCCGCTGGCGGGGAAAGTGGATCTGCCCGCAGGAGGTGCAGCGCGCGCCAATAAAGCCGATATCGGCATCCCGCTCGCGGAAACGGATGGTGGCCGAGAGGCCGAGATCCTTGGAAGTCTCCCATTCTCCTGCTGCCAGTCCGCGGGATTTGAGGTAGGCATCATAACTTTTGAGCGGTCGGCGCCGGTCGAGGTGACCGGAAATACCGAGCCGTGGCGGCAGATTACGGATCGGCTCTTCTACGGAAAAGGCCATTGCGTGAGCGCCGTCGCCGTAGGACGCCGCCAGAAGTTGTTCGCCCGGCTGTGCCCGCTCAAGAGAGGCCGCAAGGAGCATCAAGCCATAGGCCGCACCGGTGTTGCCGACACGTCCGATCAGAAGATCCTGCACCTGGTCGCGCGAGAGGCCGACGCCCTTCATGACGCCTCCGATGCTGCGCGCATCAGGCGAGACCACCGCGGCCGTCTTGAAATCTCCGACCTTCTGGCCGATCCCGGCAAGCAGGTCCTGCATGACCTCGATCATCGCCGGGGTGTAGCCTTCCTGGATGATGAAGCGATCCTCCCAGGCATGGGTGAAGTTCTCGCCGTCGCCTCTCCAATAGTCCTGGAATTCGTTCGAGACGCTGTGGGCACCGGTCAGTTTGGCGATGACCTCGTCCTGGCTGACCAGAAAAGCTGCCGCGCCGTCGCCAAGCTTGGCTTCCAGTACGCCGCGCGGGCTGCCCATACGGCAGTCGGAAGCAATGACAAGAACGTTGCGTGCGCCACCGGACGATACCGCGTGCACAGCGTTCTCCAGGGCAGTACTGCCGCACCGAAGAGATCCCGACACGTCCTGGGTCTGAACGTCGCGTCGAAGATCCAGAGCGCGAGCCACGACGGTCGCCGCCTGCTTCTCTCGCTGCGCATAGCTGGTGGACGCGAAAATCAGGGCATCCACTTCACTTCGCTCCAGGTCGCCGAGGCAATCGAGTGCGGCAGCTACCGCCATCGTCACGACATCCTCGTCGTCGCCGGCGACCGCTTTCTCCGGCCCCCCGTCTTTCGCTGCTCGGCCCTGAATCAGGGCGAGGGGCAGGCGTGTCCTCGGGATATAGGCTCCATAGGCTCTGATTCCACTCATCCGCAAAAATACTCCTCTCCGAGCACCCGCAGGTGCTTTCTCACCTTTGCCTAGCAGGGCCGGTGCGCGCAAACGACTCCCGGCTCAAACCATCGCAACCCGGGCTCGGATTGATTATGAAAGGCTTCATGCGGATTGCCTCCTGGAATATCAACGGAATGAAAGCTCGCCTCGGCTACCTCAAGCATTGGCTCGACGCCCGCCAGCCCGACGTCGTGGGGTTGCAGGAATTGAAGATGCAGGATGAGCAATTTCCCCACGAATCCCTGGCCGAGGTCGGCTACTACGCCGTAGTCCATGGGCAGAAGGCGTGGAACGGCGTGGCTGTCCTGACGCGGGACAAACCGGCCGAGGTGGTCCAACGCGGGCTGCCGGGGCAAGAGGATATGGGTGCGCGCCTGCTCGCCACAAGAATCGACGATCTGGACTTCCTGACTGTTTACGTGCCGAACGGCAAAAATCTCGAGCATGACGACTACCAGCGTAAACTGCGCTGGTATGACGACTTGCAGGCGTTTCTCGAGAAGAACTTTCGCCTCGCCGACCCTTTCGTACTGTGTGGTGATTTCAATATCTGCCCGACCGCGCTTGATTCGCATGCGGGAGAGGAGGCCACCGGCGAGATCTTCCACACTGGCGCCGAGCGGGATCGGAGCGTCAAGCTTCTCGGTTGGGGGTTGACGGATCTCTACCGGCATCTGCATCCGGATACGCAGACCTTTTCGTGGTGGGACTACCGCGCGGGCGCCTTTCCCCGCAACCGTGGGTTGCGGATCGACTTCCTGCTCGGCTCCGAGGCAATTCGGGATCGCGTGACAGAGATTGAAACCGACCGCGATTACCGCAAGAAAAAAGATGACCTCTCGGCGTCCGATCACGCACCCGTCATGGCAGTGCTGCAATGAGAAAAGTGATTTTGGCCAGCGCCTCGCCGCGGCGGCACGACCTGTTGGCGCGGATTGTCTACCCCTACACGATTGTACCGGCAGACGTGGACGAATCGCCGCAGGCGGGCGAATCCCCGACCGATTACGTCCATCGCCTCGCCAGGTCCAAGGCGCTGGCTGTCAGTGCCGATTATCCGGCACACGCGGTTCTGGGCGCCGATACGATCGTGGTGCTCGACGGAGAGCTGCTGGGCAAGCCTCGAGATCCGGAAGATGCGTTGAGAATGTTGCACCGCCTTGCGGGCCGCGAGCACGAGGTGCACACGGGCGTCGCCTGGGCGCTGAATGCTCAGATTCGTCGCTCCGGCCATTTCACCAGTCGTGTGCGGCTCCGCGCGGGAAGCGATCAGGAGCTGGCTGACTACGTCGCCACGGGCGAGCCCCTCGACAAGGCGGGATCCTATGCCATTCAGGGCGAAGCCGGATCCTTGGTGACTTCGGTTCAGGGCTCGGTCACCAACGTCATCGGCCTGCCGCTGGCCGAAACCGAAGAAATGGCGCGATCACTCGGCCTCGAAGCCCATCCCGGTCCGCTCCCGCCCGAAGCTGTGGAGCGCCGTTTCCGGGCAACCCGAGGCGAAATTCAGGCCACCGCGGCGGCCAATGGGCGCCCGATCGACGACGTGCGTCTGATTACGGTGATCAAGGGACTGCCGGTGGAACTGGCCCAAGCCGCCGTGCGGGCAGGAGCGACCGACCTCGGAGAAAACTACGTCCAGGAAGCGCAGGCCAAACGGGCGTTGATTCCCGGGGGACCCCAATGGCATCTGATCGGGCCGCTGCAGTCCAACAAGGCAAAGATTGCCGCGGGAAACTTTGATCTCGTTCACACCGTCAGCAGCGAAAAGACCGCCCGCGCGCTGGCGCGACATGGAGCGGCGTTGGGTGCCACTCCACAACGGATGCTTTTGCAGGTCAACGTGAGCGGCGACCCGAACAAGGCCGGAGTGGCGCCCGAGGCATTACAAGGCCTCGCGGAGAGCCTGCGCGCCGAAAGTGATATTTGTGTCGATGGTTTGATGACGATCGGTCGCCAGGGAGTGCCGGCCGACGAAACCCGCCGCAGCTTTGCCGATCTCGGGACTTGCTTGCAGGACCTGCGACGGCGTGAACTGGTCGTCGGGAGCACCCTTTCCATGGGGATGAGTGGTGATTATGGTCTGGCCATAGCGGAAGGCGCGACGATGGTCCGATTGGGGACCGCAATTCTCGGTCGCCGACCGTCGCGGGAGGGGGCATAAATGCAGACAATCGGATTTGTCGGGGCAGGCAACATGGCTTGTGCTCTGGGGGGCGGGATTGCTTCAAATTCCGGGAATTCGTTTTCCGTCATCGCCAGCGATCCCAGCCCGGAGGCATGTGAGCGGTTCCGAAGCGAAACCGGCGGCAGGATCGCCGCGGACATCGAGGAATTGGCGGAACAGTCCGAAGTGGTCATTCTGGCGGTAAAACCACAGGTTCTGCCGGACATTCTCCCCCAGATTCGTTCGCCAAAGGCTGACAATCTTGTGGTCTCCATCGCCGCCGGGATCTCTCTGGGTCAGATGCAGACCGCGCTCGGCGAACGTGCCCGAATCATCCGCGCCATGCCGAATACGCCATCGCTGATCCGCCGCGGCATGACCGTTCTGGCACCGGGTCCGGCGGCCTCGGATAGCGATCTGGCGCTTGCTCGGGAATTGTTTTCGACAGCCGGACGCGTGCTCGATGTGGAGGACGAGAGCCTGCTGGACGCTGTTACGGCCGTCAGCGGGAGCGGTCCGGGGTTTCTATTTGCCTATGCCGAGGGGATGATCGCGGCCGGTGTGCGAGCCGGGTTGCCACCCGAGTTGACCAAGGTCCTGGTCCAGGAGACGCTTGCGGGAGCCGCTGAGCTCTGGCGCACCTCGGATCGGGAAGCAGGCGATCTTCGGGTACAAGTGACCTCGCCAGGTGGCACAACCGAAGCCGGTTTGGCAGCTCTGGCACAGGCGGATCTTGCGGGGGCGATCGATGCGGCCATTCAGGCGGCTACCGCGCGTTCGCGAGAGTTGTCTGGCTCTTAGGGTCGAGGAAGAGAGGACGAAAGATGTTCGTGTTGGGGAATTTTCTGCAGGGCGTGGGCGCGATTCTGGACGCCGGCCTGAGTCTGTATTGGTGGTTGATCATCGCTTCGGTCGTGGTCTCCTGGGTCGGCGCCGACCCCTACAATCCGATCATCCGATTTTTGCGAAGCGCCACGGAACCGGTTTTCTATCGTATTCGCAGGACGCTGCCATTGGTGTTTGGGGGGATGGACTTTACCCCGATCGTGGTGCTGCTGGGGATCGAATTCCTCCGTATTTTCCTTGTGCAGAGCCTTTATCAGGCCGCAGCCGGGCTGGGTGGACAAGACCGGCTCGGATTCTTACTCTAGGGATCCGACGCAACAGGGGAGCGTTCCAATGCCTATCTACGAGTATGAGTGTTCGAAATGCGGCGTGGTTGATGCCATGCAGAAAATCACCGAGGAGCCGCTCAAGACCTGTCCGGTGCCGAAGTGCAGGCGCAAGGTGCGCAAGCTGATGTCGAGTACGCAATTCCAGCTCAAGGGCTCAGGCTGGTACGTTACGGATTACGGCAAGGGGGGCCAGAAGCCGGCTTCGGGAGATGGCGCCGAGGCCGGAAGTGGTGCGAGCACCAATGGCAACACGGACACCGGTGAGGCCAAAAAGACCAAGAAGAAGACCTCCGCGAAAAAAACGGCGAAAAAGAAATCGGCCGCCTGAACGACCCGGGCTCGACCCGACTTGGCAAAAAAAAGCCGGCCCCGCAGGGGACCGGCTTTTTTGCGTCCTGAAACCGCCTGGTTCAGGCAGCTTTGTCTTCGGAGAGCGCAGCGATCTTCTTCTCCAATTGCGTGACCTTGCGCTTGAGAGCATCGAGCTCACCGCGGGTCGAGATACGCAGGCTTTTGGCCAGAGTCCCCACGGCCTTGATCAGATCTGCCTGCAGGGATTCAACCTGCTTTTCCACGTAGGCAGGAACCGTAAAATAGTCCGACCAGCCTCCGGCACGGACCTCGATGGATTCCCGAGCATCGTCGAGATTCCGGCGCACCAGCTTCAGGGTCTTTTCGGTCTGCTCGCGAGCATCGTCAAGCGCCTTCTCGGAGCGATTGCGCACTTCGTCGGCTGTCGTGCGAACCATCTCGCGCGCCTTTTCGTCGAATTCCTTCATCTGGGCCACGGCCTCATCCAGCGGCGCCCAGCTTGTGGTGCTCTCATTGGCTGTCTCGTCAACGTTTTCCATTCCAATCCCCTCCATCCCTCAGGGATAACACGCTGCGTCATCGAGGGCAAGCGATCGCCTTGCCTGCTGAATTCTGCCATAAGGATCCTGGGGGATTTTGCCGCGCGGCGGGGAGCCTCGGGCTCGAGTCCCGGGACTCAAAGGAATCGCAGAAGCAGGTACCCGCGGGAATTTTCATGAACGACAAACGCCTTCTTCCTTGGCTGGCCCTCGGGCTTGTGGCCATTCTCTTCTTTTCTCGCCTCTCGGGATTTGCATTCCAGGATCCGGACGAAGGCCGCTATGCCCGGGTTCCACAGGAAATGCTGGCGTCGGGCGACTGGCTGACGCCCTCGTTGGCGGGTGTCCCTTACTATGAGAAGCCGCCGCTGTTTT
>CBFHUR010000064.1:0-14654 GCA_965658895.1 Binatia bacterium | reverse complement strand
TTCCACATCCGAAAACGCAGCTGGATGTGGACACTTCCCCCAAGCCGTCGCACACGGAGGCGTTCCACGCGCATCCAGGCAACCTCGCCGATCTCGACAGAGGCCGAGTAGCGCGCATCCCGAATGCGAACCCCATGCCCCCGCCACCCCTCTTCGATAACTCCACAACGCCGCAGAAGGATACATGCCGCTTGCCCGGTAAGGCTGATCACCGTTTCGCCGGGAAGATGGTGGCCCCATCGAGGCACGATTCGCTGATCCGCCACCCCCGCCGTGTCCTGCGTCACGGCAACTTCCAAAACACAGGAGTCCTCATTTTCCTCAACCAGTCGGTTGAATTGCACGGGCGACTGGGTGAGCCGGTCGAGCTCGTCACGGTTCAGAAGCGTCTGCATCCTGTTCCATTCACAAATCGGGTTTCGGCGGTAAACATGCAAAAACGTCATGCACCAAGGAGCCGTAATTCGTCAAGCCATAGCTGGCACGCAAAGCCGCCAACAACCTGTTCCGGACAACCGGCATTCGAGGGACTGGACGGACCCACCTTGACCGCCAAACCCGCCGCGGGCTAGCCTGCCAGAATCCAAAGATGGCCACCACAAAGGAGCCAGCTCCGAAAGATTGCCTTCTTCCTGCGGGCGGCCCGCCGGGGGGGGGGTCGTGGCAGGAGCTTCGGGTTGTAAATTCCTCCCGAGAGATTCGACCAAGAGAGAGAAGCTTTGAAAAGTCAGCCAAACAGGTCCAACCACGAACTCGGCCAACGGCGATCCATCCTGGGCGCAGCAGTCCTTCTCTCGATTTTCGCTCTTGCCCCTGCAGGGCAAGCGGCCGAGCCGCTTGCGGTATACGCACGCCCCTTTGAATCCGGGGATCGAGCCGAACGAACCGACCTGCGACACGCCGAGATTGCCAATCAATTTCGACCTGTGCTGGAACCCGCCAACCCTCTTTGGCTGATGAAGCCCCAAACGCGCACTCGTGACGGAGAAGCATTCCTCCTGACCTTCGAAGTGCAGCCCTACCTCAACGGCCGCGCCGTAGCGGTTGAAAGGGAGGTCCTCGCGGCCGGTGATGAACATTGGCAGACGCTCCCGCCGAATTTCCATCAGGTGGAAGATGGCCAGGTTCAGGTGCGGATCCCCGCGGGCAATGACAGTTTGGTCCGTGCCCGCGGCACCCTGCTCCCCCCCGAGCCTTTGGACCGCACTTCCCGGGAGGTCCGAATTCCTGCGGGCGCAAAGCTCCAGGGCAGTCTCGGCCTGTCCCCACTGGTGCCGCCCGAGCGCAGCACCTCGGTCCGCGTTCGCCTCACAGCCCTGACCGAAGTAAAGGAAACGCTTCTTCAGGAGACCGTCCTCCATCCATCGACCGCGACGCGACAATGGACGGACTATTCCATCGACCTTGCCGGCTTGTCAGGCAAAACCGTTCGGTTCCGTCTTACCACCGAAAACCTGCGCGGTTGGCCCGGCAAGGAGTATTCCTTGCCCCTGATCGGGGAGCCTGTTCTGAGCGCGCCCACCAAGGTTCTGCGACCCAACTTTATTCTCGTATCCCTCGACACATTGCGCGCGGATGCCGTTGGGGTGTACGGCGCCGACCCGCGCGCCACGCCCAACCTCGACGAGTTTGCCCGGGATGCGGTGACCTTCCTCGATGCCTCGACAACCTACCCCTCGACCACAGCATCGCATATGAGCCTGTTCACCGGCCTCTACCCCGAAGCCCATCAGGTTCTTGCCCCCCCCGCGCGGCTCAAGCCGGAGGTCCCCACTCTACCGGACCTTCTCGCACAAGCCGGCTACCGCACCGGCGCGGTGACGGAAAACGGGATGCTCCTTGCCAACGCCGGGTACGTTCGGGGCTTCGACTCCTACGACGAAGTCACCGACGAGCAAAGAATCGAGACCCCCGGACGGGCCGCCGAAGTCGTGGATCGTGGAATCGACTGGCTGAAAAAATATCCACACGAACAATTCTTTCTCTTCCTTCACACATACCAAGTCCATGAACCCTACGTCGCTCCCGAAGGGTTCGACCTGTTCCCGCTGCCCGAGGGCACGCCCTATCGCAAACTTCTTCAAGCCTATCGCGCCGAGGTGCTGTACACGGACCATCAAATGGGCCGACTTCTCAAGGCACTTGGCTCGATGGGACTCAGCGAGAACACCGTCGTTATTTTCACATCCGATCACGGCGAAGCCTTTGGCGAAGACGGGACTGTTTCGCATGGATACTCGCTGCATGAAGAAGCAATGCGAATCCCGCTCCTGGTGCGCATCCCGGGTCAGATGCAATCCGGACTCCGGATCTCGGCTCCTGTATCGCTGGTGGATTTGCTCCCCACCATGGCCGGTCTCGCCGGCGTATCCACACCAGAGATTCTGCAGGGCCGCAGCCTCATCGCAGCAGCTGAGGGTCAGGAGGATGCCTACCTTCGCGACCGAAAACTCTATATGCAGCGTCGCCTGCGCGATGGCCAGAGACATCAGTTCGCGATCCGCGAGGGCCAGGAGAAATGGCTGATTGGCCCCGGCGTCGATGACGTGATGCGCTTCAACTTGGGCGTCGACCCCCGCGAAGAAAACGGAGCGACTTCGGAAGCGATTCAGAATACCGGTGCCGCCATGCTTCAGGAATACCAGGAAGTGGGTCAGGACATCTATTCCTCCTATGGCAAAGAGGCAGGGGCCTCGGACCTTGATGCCGCCACTCGCGATCGGCTCCGAGCCCTTGGCTATATTGACGTTGCCGAATCACCTCGCCAACCCTGAGCGCGAGTATCGGCTCAAGCCACCCTCGATAGCCGGGCCCCCGCCGATCCCGACCAGAAATTGGCTCCGTGGCAGATCTTTGCGGTTGCAAACCCGGCCGGACTCCGTCGATACTCCCCACATGAGGCACCGATCGTGAAGCAAAGCTTCTTTCACGCCGACCGCTACAAATGGCGGGAGGTCACCGGCGACCCAAGTCTTTCCTACAAGGTTCGTCACGACTATACGATTCTCGGCCATGATCAGGATGCAGGCACACTCGATATGGTCGTCCGGTGGAAGGCCGACGGTGGACACTGCCCCATCCATCGCCACACCGCGACAACCACCGTACTCGTCCTCGAAGGCGAGCAGCACCTTTGGGATATTCACCTCGACGGCCGCCGCGGCGACCGTACCATCCGGACCGCCGGAGATTATGCTCTGACCGTCGGCGATCGTCTACCCCATCTGGAACGGGGCGGCGACCAGGGTGGCATTGTCTTCTTCGGATGCCACGCCGACGATGGCGTTCTCTACGAAATCCTCGATGAAGACATGAAGGTCATCTTTCCCGTCACCATCGAGGGCCTGGTTGCCGACTGGCAGGAAAACACCTGAGCCGGGGCGCCAGCCGGAAAATCACTCGAGAAGATCCTTCTCTCGCGCTACCGCCACGGATCGCAAATAAGGGCTCAGCCCTCCTGGTTCGGGAACGCGTGGAGTTCCGGTAGTTCGCCACGTCGAGAGAATTTGAGGGGCAACCAATCAGCGGCATGGCTGCTCGGGATCAGCTTTTTCGACCAGCGCCAAAATTACGCCCGGAAACGCAAGCCGCTCGCGCTCTTCCGACTCTGCATCCGAGACAAGCTGGTCCAGAGCCGCCACATCCTCGACGGAATAATGTGAAAGCAGGAAGTACATACGACCATGGCGGCACAGTGTGGCCCTCATGGCTTGATATGTTCGATCCTGATTACCGGATTCCGGAAGAAAGCTCCGGCGCCCAAAGAAGAGGCCTCCGAGGCGTTGCCGCTTGGCCGCGTGGAACCGGGTATAATAACTCAATGCCGGGATCGCGAGAATATTGACAGAAATATGGGTCTCATCGGGCTCACCCTTTGGCGAACGGGACCGCAGAACCTCCATCGCATCGACAATCTCCTCGCGCTGGGCGCGGTAGTGGGCAGGCTTACCGGTCCAGGCCGCTGTATCGACAGGAATCTGCAGAGCGATCAGCAACCCGGGGACAACCCATTGGAGCCATGCAGGTCGAGAACGCACCAGTGCATCCAGCCCGCTGCAAACGAGCAGCAGAACCGTCGGGATCATGAACAGATTGATACGCTCGACTCCGAACGACCACTTCCCCAGCAATGCAGCACCGAGCGGAATCAGAAGGGCGGCTGAAAGTGCCAGCGCCGAAATCAGGCGGTTCTCGCGGATCAGCATGAACAAGCCCACTCCGGCGGCGATCACACTCACCAGACGATGGAGCCCGGCGCCGCCCCCCGTGTTGAGCGGCGACTGCAGGCTGCTGAACTGCGCCAGCACCTCACTCATCTTGACGAACACCCACCGAGGAACCTGTACGGCATTCGCCCAGGGAGCAAAGCCGGCATCATAAACTACCATCGCGGGATCTGTCGCACTCCCGCGGAGGGCGAGCCACGCGGCAAACGCCAGGTAGCCGGTCAGCCCGAAGGTGAGAAACCCGAGCGAGCGCGCCTGGCGAGAGAAGCCGGCATTGGCCTGTGCCCATACCAAGGCCCCCGCCAGCACCGGCGCCATCATTGCGCCACCGAGACCCAAGACCACCGCACCAATGGAAGAGGCGACAAAGAGCCTCGTATACCGCTGCGCGTGCGTCCGCTCCCACCCGACTACCCCGACGATCATCGCGAGACAGAAAAAGCTCTCCAGCGAGTAGGCCTTGAATTCCTTGGCATACACAATGAGCCAGGGGTTTGCGGCAAGCAAAACGAGCGCGGCAATCTGCATGGCACGCGATCGCAGGAGCAATCGAGCGGCAACAACAAACAGGGGCAATGAGGCAAGTGACGGGAGCCAGGCAAGCAAGCGAACACTCCACTCGGAGTTGTAGATCGAGAGCAATCGATGCTGCAGGTAGAGAAACCCGAGCGGCCTATTGGTACCCGGGTAGCTCAGGAACTCTGCCATCTCTCCCCTTGCCGCGATATTTGCGATCACCGCTTCGTCTACCCACAAATTCATGGACCCGACGCCGATCAGACGAAGACTGGCACCAGCAACAAGGATCGTGAGCACCGTGGCGCGATAGAAAAACGGCTCGCGCCAAAATGACACCGATGCGGAGGGCGAGGACATGGGTCCTGTTTTGGATCAGAATTCGTTGATCGGTCAAATGCGCTGCCGACCTCACAGCCGTACCATAAAGCCCCGGGGACAAGGTTCGCCAAGGCATCGCGAGTTCCCCTCTTGCACTCAACCCCGCAGAACGAGAGAACTAAGGAATGAAAAACAAGGCAGTTGGGGGAAAGCGTAACGACCACGGACACAAAACCGGCATTCTGGGGGCCTTTGCCATCCTGCTGATCGTAGGCTGCGGGAGTTCCGATCCAGCACCGGTTCTGACAGAGCCAACGACGCTCCCCGAACCCCTGTCGGAACTCGATGCCACCTTCCATGAGGCCATCGTCTATGGTCCGTCGGACGAGAAAAACCTTTTCGATATTCTCCTCCCAAACGACCGCGAAGAGGTTCCTCTGGTGGTCTACTTTCATGGCGGCGGCTTTACCGGCGGGTCGCGATCCGCAGCGTGGCGTCAGGGCTGGGCGAATCGTATCGAAGAGATGATTGACGCAGGCGTCGCCGTGGCGAGCGTCGACTACCGGTTTTTAAATAAATCGGAAGGAGTGGGCGTCCTCACCCCACTGCAGGACGGCGCGCGTTCGGTTCAATTCATTCGGCGCCACGCGCGGGAACTCGGCATCGACCCGGATCGAATTATACTTATAGGCGCATCGGCGGGTGCCGGCATGAGCCTCTGGATCGGTTCGAATGACGACCTCGCCGAACCCTCGAGCAAGGACCCGGTCCGGCGGCAATCAACGCGAGTCCGAGGCGTGATTTTGCTCGAAACACAAGCAAGCTACGACGTGGCTCGCTGGACCACCGATGTCTTTCCCGATCTCGGCATCGGTGTTCTCGAGGGTGCCGCACTTCTGGGACTCGAGGGGCGGCTTCTGGGTTTCTACGGCATCTCCGAACTCGAGGATTTTGAGTCGCCCGAAACTCGGGCCTACCGGCGTCGCGTGGATATGCTCGAACTTCTGACAGCAGACGACCCACCGATTTTCGTCCGCAACCAGAACCAGCCAAATGAATTCCCGGCAAGTGTCAACCTGCTCTTCCACCATGTGAACCACGCAACGGCGATTGCAGACCGCGCCAACGAGGTCGGGGTCGAATGCCTTCTCTACGCGCCTGTTCTCGGCATCGAGGATCCCAGTGGTGAGAGCGAAGTGGACTTCGCCTTGCGACTCCTCGCGGAGTAATTCTGTTTGATGTCCATTCCCACGGAATTCACCATCGATGTGGTCCAAGCCAACTCACCGAAGGAAGAGCAGCTTTATGCGTCATTCTGGCAGTGCGGCGAGCCCTGGAAGTCGATGTATCGCAACAACCCGTGGTTGACTCCTCCCGACATGCGCAAACCCCTTGAATGGGGTGAGGGAAAATACTGGGATACGACCGTGGGCCGCAAGCATGCCTACTGGAAGGGCCGTGGCCTGCCCGAGCCAACCAAAGACATTCATCGAATGCGACGCGACCTTGAGCGATGGGGGTTCTGTCTGGTCGAGGAAGGACTCTCCGATGCACAGTGCAAGCGGATTCACGAGAGATTGCTTTCTCAGGCCGAAGGAGAGCGCCGCGCCGGCGTTCAAATGCCGACGCCTTCCGGCCAATATATCAACTCGCTGATCAACAAGGGGAGCTGCTTCAGGCAATGTATCGAACAGAACCCCGCCGGCATTCAGGCCGGCGCATTGATCGAGCAGCTCATCAACGAGACCCTCGGTTCGGGTTGGATCTGCCATAGTTTTCTTGCCAACGGTGCTGATCCCGGCGGGTACCCTCAAGCACTTCACGCCGACCAGGCGCCTCTATTTCCGCTACAAACCCCAGAGGCACCCGTTCTGCTCAACACGATGTTGATTCCGCAGGACGTCGATGACCAAAATGGGGGAACTCTCCTGATTCCCGGATCCCACAAGATTCTCGCCGAGGCGGGGAGCGGTGGCGAGGTGGGCGAACTCCCCCCCACCATCAATCTGGAAGCCAGGGCCGGTACGGTCCTGATTTTTGACGGACGCCTCTTGCACGGAACCGGGGTCAACCGGACCGACCGGCAGCGTTTTGTGGCGACCATGAGCAACGTCACATCCTGGACACGCCAACAGGAAAATTGGATCCTCACCGTCTCCCCCGAAGTGCTCGCAGCTGCGAGCCCGAAGCTCCTGCATCGCATGGGCCTCCAGGCAGTCACCTATGGCGGTACCATCGAGGGGTTCGGATTGGGTGCCCCCGGTCGTGTCGGCGATGCTTTCGGAAGCCTCAAGGAATTTCGTGAGGCCTGCGATCAGGGAACCTATATCCGCGTGGGCGAACTCTCGGCTGAATCGTCGGCAGAAGTGCTTGAACGCGACTATACCTTGAAAGCCGCCTTTGCCCGAGCGGCCGGGCAACGCCTATCACGGCAAAAAGACTAATTATCGCGCAGCGCCGCCGCCGCCGCATGGGCCGCAAAGATCACGCGAGCCCACCGCAGACCCCCCACGGTACCATCCTGCATCCGGTTCATGACGTAAACGACCGTCACCTGGTTCTCGACGTCGACCACCGCAAACGAACCGCCCCAGCCAGCCCAAAAGAGCGTGCGGTCATTCACGCCCATCGGCATACCCTCGGAGGGCAGACCAAACCCGATGCCAAATTTCGCCTTCAGTCCCAGGACCTGGTCCACTCCATCGGCCTGAACCTCAAAGCAACGCTCGATGGTCTCCCGCGAGAGGATCCGGTGACCATTCACGACACCTCCGCGACCAAGGCAGGAGACAATCGTCGCGACCGAGCGCGCGTTGCCGTGGCCGTTGCTTGCGGGCTGCTCGAAGCGACGCCAGCGATCGGTATTGACCATCGCTGCGTGGGCCGGCTCGCCACGGGAAACACGCGCACCAATCGAGTCTCCTGCCACCACCGAAACCGCGATCTCGTCGGTCCGCATCTCGGCGATCCGAGAGAAGGCCTCATCGGGTGTCCCGATATGAAAGTCCGCACCTAACGGGGCCGCGATCTCATCGCGAAAGTACGTCCCCAGGGACCGACCATCTACGCGGCGCACAATTTCACCCAGCAGCGGCCCCTGCGTTGAGGAGTGGTACCCGGACATGGCGCCGGGATCCCACCAGGGGGACTGCGCGGCCAGCCGAGCCACACACAGGGGCGTATCGTACATTTCCTCCTCGGTAATCGGCTGGTCATACCCCGGCACTCCTGCCGTATGACTGAGGACATGCTTGACGAGCACGCCCTGCTTTCCCTCGGCCGCAAATTCCGGCCAATGGAGCGCTACCGGATCATCGACCGAGAGCCGGCCCTGATCATGGAGCCGCAGCACGCATAGCGCGGCCATCATCTTGGTGGTCGACCAGACATTGACGATCGTGTCGCGCTCCCAGAGACTTTGGGCGGCCACGTCCCGATGACCACCCCAAAGGTCCACAACAGTTTGGTCACCGTGAATCACACAGGCGGACGCACCAAGGTCGCCTTCCGCAAAATTCTCGACGAATTTCTCTCGCACGACCTCCCAGGCGGGTTCGCAGTAGCCAGAAATCTCACTCATTCAGTTCCTCCTCGTCTCCGAAGGCCAAGGCAATCCGGGGCGATCCGAGGTCAGGCTATATCAGCGATCAAGGTTCCGGAAATGACCTTCCGGCATCAGGCCTGTCAAAACGCCCGTCGTGCGAGGGTAGGCGGATTCGGCAAAGAGGTAAAGAATCAGATCGAATCGCGACCGGGAAGGAGCTCCTCGCAAATCTCCCAAAGCCGATGTCGGTCTTGCGCTGTTTCCCGAGTAAAAGGGAGGAGGTGCGTTCGCCGCTCGATCCGGTCGAGATAGAATTTGCCGGTCGACTTCCGGCCGGCTTGGCTGGCCGCGAGCCAGAGCAAGGTATCGGCACCCTCGGCAGGACTGCGGAGCAGAGGGCCCATGATCCGATAGAAAAGAGGAAGTGAGGAGCGCACCGCTGGGGTATCGGCCCACCCCGGATGCATCGAATGAACCGTCGCTTTTTCCTGCAGTCGTTCCGCCCAGAGTTCCGCCAGCACCACCTGGGCTCTCTTGGTCTGGGCGTAGGCCATCACACCGTCGTAGGGTTCAGCGGGGCTGAGGAGCCTCTCGTTATCCAGACCCGTGGTGTACATCCCGCCTGAAGATACCCACAGCAGACGGCCGTCACCGGAATCGCAGAGCTGCGTCTCCAGCCGGCGGGTCAATAGATGCGGGCCCGCGATATGAGTTGCAAACGCAAGCTCCAGATCCTGCGGTGTCTTTTCCAGACGATCCGCGAGAACGCCCGCATTATGGATCAACATATCGACCGGATCCGCGGCAAGCAGGTCCGCGGCCCTCTGGACCGAATCCAGATCCGACATATCGACCTGAACCGTTTGCACCCGACGGCTGCCGGTCGCATCTTCGATTTCCGCTTTTGCGGCGGCAGCCCGCTCGGGATTGCGACATAGCAAGGACACACGCGCACCGAGGTCAGCGAGGCCCATGGCCGTTTCCAGACCAATCCCGGAATTCGCCCCCGTGATCACGCAATGTCTAGACTGCAGGTCCACGGCGAGGTCGGCCGGCGAAAACGCAAGCGATCGAAGAAGGAATCCCGTGCGATCAAACGAAAAGAGAATGGTCGGGTCGACGGCAGCCCCCAGCGCCCACCCTGCCAGTCGCTGGACGGCTGGCGGTTCGGGGAGGGATTCCTCCTCAACAGGCTCAGGGTTTTCCAGCGCAGCAAGAATACTAGCGGGGTCCGGGTGATCCCCCGCCTCGCGGCTGCGGTATTGGTAGAGAAGGTCCCCGCCTGGCCGCATCACAAAGATCCCGCCGAGTTGCCAGGGATCACCCTCGACCGAATTCTGCCGATAGCCAGATTGCAGGGCGCGAGCCGCGTTGGTGAAAACTCGCGGGGACAGGATTTCGGCCCGACCACGCCGAAGACCGGCCGCACGGTAGCTGAGCAGGTCGGGGTCGACGAGAATCACCCCCGACAGATCGAGGTCTTCGCGAAAGGCCTGCGCAAACTCGGCAGAGCCGTTCCCGATAATCACCAGCGAGGCTCCGCGGGCTTCGATCTCTTCGATTCGGTCGCGCAACTGCGCGACTTGCTCTCGGCAAAACAGTCAGCCGAAGTGGCGCACAAAGAGGAGAACAGCGGGTCGGGTCTCCCAAAAACTATCGAGTCGGTGGCGCTCTCCGGAATCGTCCAAAAGAGAAATCGACCCGAGGCGGCGCTCCATCAAACTCATATTATTATGGTAACCCGAAGCAGCGGTGTCACAAGCCTGCAGCGCCCGGAGACCCGCAGCCCGGTGATCTTCCTATGCTGCCACGACCAGCGCGATGGCCGCCTGACCCGTTTGCAATACGCGTCCGGCTGAGGTGAAATTATCGCCATGAAAGCGTCTCTTTTTCGGCCTGACAGGGCAGCCCCTTCGGCCGGGCCGGTCCGTGACCGCCAATCCAGCAAATCCAACAGGAGCCTTTTGAATCGTGTCTTCGCCTGAAGAACATCGTCGGCAAGGTCGGTTCTGGCCGTGGATCGCGCTGTCTTTCTCGTTGGGCGTGTTTTCGTTTCTGGGTCTTGCCGCGCTGCTCTATCTCGGCGCCGTCACGTTGGACAAAAAGGGTCAACTACCACCGCGCCAATCCCTGCCCGAGAGCGAACTCAAAGCAAGGCGCGCCGCGACCTTTGCGCGAGGCCTCGAGAACAAGCGCAAGCATACCGAAGCCCTTGTCGAGCGAATGTACCAACGCCAACAGAAAGACCCGGACGCCACCATGGACTTTCTGGTCCTCTCGGGCGGTGGTGAAAACGGAGCGTTTGGCGCCGGCTTCATGCGTGGTTGGTCCCAAATCCCCGATGGCCCCGGGAGTCTTCCAGTGTTCGATGGAATCACCGGAGTCAGCGCCGGCTCTTTCATCGCGCCTTTTGCGTATCTGGGAACCCCGAAAAGTCTGACGAGGATCGACGAGTTTTTTCGCAATCCGGGTAAAGATTGGCTCGAGCTCCGTGGACCTCTCTACTTTCTGCCCGAGCAGATGAGCCTGGCGCAGGTTCCGGGACTCGAGAGAGCCATCCGGGGTGAGATGAGCGAGTCTTTTGCTCAGGAAATCATGGACGCGACAACCCCCGGACGCATTCTTCTGATTCAGGCGAGCAATCTCGACGAAGCCATTCCCGAGGTCTTCGACTTTTCCCAGATCGCAAAAAAGGCGCTGGACGAAAAAGATTCTGCCCCGATGGGTGAGGTGCTCCTGGCGTCCTCTGCAATCCCGGGCTTGTTTCCGCCCCGAGAGATTGATGGCACCTTGTATGTCGACGGTGGCGTCGTAGGAAATTTCTATTCAGGGGGGCGCCCGTCGGAGCCCGAAAATACATTCGGCGGGATCTGGAAACGGAAATATCCCGACCGGCCCATACCCAAGACCCGCTACTGGGTGATCCTGAACGGCAATTTACGGGAAGCACCACAAACCAGTGGCACCAGTTGGGCGAGTATCGCTTCGCGAAGCCTGGCTGTTTCCGTAGGTTCTTCCGAGGTCGTCGCGCTGCGGGAACTCTATGCACTTGCCGAGTTGACCGAGCGTCGCGGTATGGGAGACGTGGAAGTGCGCTGGGTGGCGATCGAAGAGCCCCTTGAAGAGTCGGTTTTCCCGACACTTTTTGATAAAAAACAAATGCGGCGCTTGTCCGACCTAGGCCGTCGGGCGGGCGCCAATCCCGCCTCCTGGAATCGCGAAGCGCCCTGATACAGCGTGTCCATTCCGCTTTCTAACCCGATCGAAAAAGAAGCAACAATTTTAGTTTGCTACGCGAGGGGAGACCCCAACACGCATGCAAAAGGAAACAAACGTTTCCCTCGCTTTTGCCACTCTGGTTTGGGTCGCTGGTTGCGGCGGATCCTGGACAGCAAGCAGTCCAAAATTTGGCGATGATCCGCGACTCATCGAGGCGCTCTTGAGCCCCTAGAGAACTCGCCGAGCCCCGGGCAGCATCCGCACCAGATGCCCCACGGCAAAAGAGGCCAGCACCGCGATCGGGGCGAAGATCAGGAATTTGAGCAGTGGGTAAAGCGCCACGGACTGCAACGCGACCGCCAGCCCGACAATGACCAGTGGATGCAGGATATAGGTCGCATAGGAATCGAGTGCGGCGGACTGCAGGCGCGGCCCCTGCCCTGCCGATCGCCAGCGGAAGAGGCGCAAAAGTAGAACAATGATCCCGATGCAGCAGAGGTGTTCCCAGAGGGCATAAACAAATGCAGCTGCATCGAGGCCACCCATCGCCCGCGCCGGATCCCCATCGGCCCCGAGGATCATAGCGAGCAACCCAAACCCGACCAAAAGACTGACGGGCAGCATGCAGGCCCAATAGCGCCAGACCGAGCGAGGAATCTCCTCTTCCCAACCGCGTGTCCCGAATACGATACCCAGACAAAACAATCCCGCGTATTGCGGTGCATGTGCGGTCTCGACGAGATGCGGAACCCAGGTCCCGATCGGCGCGACGATCCGAATGGCGAACGACGCCACGCCCAACGCCAATGCAAAGATCGTGGTATTGGCAACGGAGAGACGAATCGGGGGCTTGGTCGTTGTCGTGTCCCCCCGATCGGATAGAAATTGTTTTCTGCCCTTGCGCTTGAGCGACCCGGGCAAAAGATACGCAGAGAGCAGAAAGAAAAACCCATGAAGTAGGCCTGATTGATCGCGACGAAGGGAAAGAGAACGGCTCCGGTCAGGCCGTCGACCGGCTGCTCGACATAAAACCACCAACCCGGGGCACCGTAGGTGATGGCAAAGTGATGAAGAACCACAAGGCCCGTCAGAAAGATGCGGATATTGTCCAGATAGCCGACTCGTGAGACCCCGGTTGTCGAACGTGCGGTGGAGCCTGTCGTCAGCTTCGTTTCGCCGCCCATGCGAACCTCATCTACGGATTCCACCTGAAACTCAACCGCGCCCGCCTGCGGAAGCCTTCATCGGACACGACCGTGACGGCGGCAAGTCGTCAGGAACCAGATTCTTGCGCGCCCCGGCGTGTTCATTATTGTATGGAACGCAGTCGAATTCGTGAACCCGAGGAGATTTAGATGATTCAGGAGATTACCGACCTTCCCGACAATGTTTTGGGCTTGAAAGCCTCGGGCGAAGTTGAAGCCGAAGACTACCAGCGCGTACTTGTACCCGCGCTCGAGTCAAAACTTCGCGATCATCGGCGCGTCCGCCTCTTGTACGTCATCGATGACTCCTTCACCGGCTATACCGGGGGCGCGGCATGGGAAGACGCCAAGATCGGGATGTTTCATTTGACGGCTTTCGAAAGAGTCGCGGTGGTCACCAGCGAAGAATGGATTCTGAAAATGGTAAACGCCTTCGGGTTTGCGATGCCCGGCGAAGTGCGCGTCTTCGCGCCGGATGACCTGGCCTCGGCTCGCGAGTGGTCGTGCGAAGCGCCTGCCGAGAGTGATCTGAAATTCGAGTTATTGACCGATAGTGCGACCGTGGTGCTCGAACCCCATGGTGCTTTGGAGGCCGGCGATTTCGAACGTCTCGCCGAGGCCGTCGGCGATTTCGAAAAGCAAGGCGGTATCTTGCGCGGTGTCCTCATCGATGCAGGCAAATTCCCCGGCTGGAGTGATCTCACCGCACTGACCTCACATATCGAACTGGCTCGCACCCATCGCAAGGAACTGCGACGCATTGCCCTTGTTTCCGACGACCGTCTCCTCGCCGGCCTGCCGCTTCTCGCCTCGCATTTTGTCGACGCCGAGGTCCGCTCGTTCAACGCCTCCCAACGAGATCAGGCTTTGGGATGGGTCGGCGGGGCTGCCTCGACCGATTCCTGAGTCGGATCCAGCTCCCGTCCGAAACACAAACGAACGGGACCATAACTCCGCCTCGAGAAGCGACAGTATCCGATCAAGAATATGCCGGGCCGTTTCGCGGGTTGGTTGCGCATGGGGCACCAGGCGCGGCTCCGCGGGGGGCGGTGCAGGAAATCGTCCCTACGCTTGTCATCGAGGAGAGCATTTGCTCCCTAATCATCAATGACAATCACCAACGACGCCCCGGCCGCAGCCCATCCGCTGGACCCCGCCACCACCGAGGAACTCGCCCATGCCGTGGCGATCCTGCGAGCGAGTCAGAAATTGGGCGAACGAGCCTTTTTTTCGTTCGGCCATCGATACGAGCCATCACGCGGGGAACTGGACCGGCATCGATCCGGGACTGCTTTGGAGAGAATCATTCAGCTCGTCGGGCACGACCGCGATCGAGGGCAGAGCTTCGATGCACGCATATCGCTGACGTTTGATAATATCGCGAGCTTCGAGTGGATTGACGAAGGCCAGGCCCCCCTGGGCGCAGACGACGTCGCTGTGCTCTACGGCGTCCTTTTCCAGAATGAACAATGGCTGGCCGCCTTGGCGAAACGTGGCATCGAAGATCTCTCGCTGGTTCATATCGAACCCTGGATCGCCGGCATTCATCCACCCGAAATGCCTGCGGGGCGTGTCCTGCGTGCGCTGGCTTTCCTGCATCAGCACCCCGATGACAATCATTAT
>CBFHUR010000063.1:0-14688 GCA_965658895.1 Binatia bacterium | reverse complement strand
CAAAGCCGATAAACGGTGCCTTTTCCGGGAGTTCCACCGCCCAGAACCCGAATCCGTCTTCCTCCAGCCGGCGCCGGGCCTGATCTGCGAATCGGTCACTCTCGGCTCGCTTGAGAAGAGCGGGGAAGTGCTCCATTACCTCCGGATCGGCATTCAGGTCGGCAAACGGTTGGTAGTCGTCGTCCGTCCATGGGCGCAGCACAAGCCTTCGGGTGGAGAGGGTGCGGCTTTTTGGGTGATTCGCCATGCCCGGCAGGCCTTTCTTCCGACCCTGACCATAAAAAAACGCGCACCTAAACAAGTTGAGGTGCGCGTTTTAAAGAGTTGCGGGGGCAGGATTTGAACCTGCGGCCTTCGGGTTATGAGCCCGACGAGCTACCGGACTGCTCCACCCCGCCCGCGATGTTTAGCGAGCAGGTATGAAGGTGTCAATTCTTCAGGCGGGATTAGCTGGCTCTAGCGTCGGCCGCCACCGCCGCCGCCACCACCGCCACCCCAGCCACCGCTGCGGGGGCCTGGGGCACCGATCGGGACAATCTTGGGCATGCGCCACGGCATATAAGGCTTTTTATGGGTGAAGATCCGGCGGCGCGTGCGCTTGACGAGCTCTCGGAGCTCGTTGCGCGAAATCGCATCGTCTTCCAGAGCATCGCTGAGTCGCGCGTCGGAAATATCACAGCTGGCTTCGCCGTATTTGTTTTTGACCGTCAGGCGCATGCCGCCGTCCTTGGCAGGGGCCGCCTCCCAATTCAGGGTGCGGTCCACCGAACGAATGATTTCACCTAGGAGTTCTTTGTCCTCTTGCGCCATGGATATCCGCTAGCCAATCGGCGCTCTGATCTCAAGAACATCCCGTCTCGCGCAAGCCAGGCATCCACGGGCGAGCGGCGGCCAATGCCGCGTGCGTCTCCCGGGCCGGGCGCTCCCGGGACCCGCGACTGTACCGGGCCGGAGGGCCGCCCGGCCGACAACGTCCTGTGGAAAACAGGGGTCAACTGTGGCGTTCGCGCAACGCTTTGGAAAGCTTTGCAAACTTGCAGGGTTCGAGGTGCGTATACGGCTTGCGATTGCGACACGCTGGAGGCATGTTGTTTGCTTTGTTCAGGGCGGACAGCGTCACGCAAATTTGGGGGGGACAATCGTGGCTAAAGTACTGGTCGTGGATGATGATTCCGAGATTCGGCATCTCGTCAAAGGAGTTCTGGATCGAGCGGGGTATGACGTGCTCGAGGCTTGCGACGGTCGCTCGGCTGTGGAGATTGCCGGAGCCGATCGGCCCGATCTGGTCTTGCTCGATATGTCCATGCCCGAGCGCGACGGCGTATGGGTCGCCTCGGAGATTCGCTCCCGAAATGGCGAGGATTCCCCGCTGATGGTCGCCCTCAGTGCGCGCCACCAACCCAGCGACCGAGAACGCGCTCTGAAGGCTGGGTGCTCGCTTTTCCTCTCCAAGCCTTGTCCGCCCTCGCGGCTTCGCGAGACAATCCGGACCCTGCTTGCCGACAAGCAGGGCAAGGTTCTGGGCTCCTGAACTCGGGCCACGGTCCGTCCGGGCCGTGAAGAGTCGCTGCGCACGCGCTAAGGTCGCTTCATGCCCGTTGCCCGTCTGCGTCCGATCAGTTCCCATGTGGCTGCTGTTGACCTGCAGGGTCGATTTCAGGTCGCAGCCTTTTTGGTGAGGCATGATCAGGGCCTTTTGCTGGTGGATGCGGGCTTCCCGGGTTGGGGTTTTGCGATTTTAACCGCCGCCTCGAGCCTGCCGGCGCCAACCGAGGTCACGGAGTTGATCCTGACCAATGCGCACGCCGACCATATTGGAGGTACCCCGGAGATCGTTGAGCATACGGGTGCCCGCGTGTTGAGCTCGGCTCGTGAGAAGCCCTATATCGAGGGCGCTTCGCTGGCTCGCGGCGCCCGAGGTTGGTTTCCGAAAGTGGCGCTCACGCTCAATCACATGAATCGCAAGCGCGAGGTGCCGCCGATTACGGTGGACGGGACTCTCGAGCCCGGCGAGACGCTCCGCGGCCTGGAGGTCGTTGCCATTCCCGGCCATACGCCCGGACAAATCGCATTGTGGCACAGGGCGGATGGTTTGTTGCTGACCTCGGATGCTTTTTTCAATGTTTCGGAGTCTCCGAGCCTGGACCCGGTGCCCGGAATGACCGCAGACACGCAGGCGGCCCGCCAGTCGTTGGCTGTCCTGCAGGCAACCGGGGTCGAGGATCTGGCCCCTACCCATGGACCGGCCATTCTCGGCGATGGGCAAGCCGCTTTGCAGGCACTGCGCGCGCAACTCGACTGACGGCCGCGTGGGGTTGCACGAGGGCGAACAAAAAGCGAAGATCGGGCGTGGATCTTGCGTCCGATTACGTCGAATTACGTTGCCGAAGTGCGTTTTCGTTCCTCGAAGGTGGATCGCTTCCCGAGGAGTTGGTCGAGCGTGCTCTGGAGTTGGGCTATCCCGCATTGGGTCTGGCCGACCGCAACGGAGTTTACGGAATTCCCCGATTCTGGAAGGCAGCGCGCGAGACGCCTCTCCGTTCTCTGGTGGGGGCGGATGTGGAGTTCGAACAAGGGCGTTTGCTGCTTCTGGTCGCCTCCCCGGGCGGGTACCGACGGCTTTGCCGTTTGCTGACTCTCGGGCACTCGCGCTCCCCGCTCAAGGGTGAATTTCAGCTTTCGCTCAGCGACCTCGAGGGACAGACCGCTGGCCTGCTCTGTCTGGCAGGTGGCGCCTTCAGCCCGATTACCGAGGCGCTGCGCCATGGTCGCAAGGAGCAGGCACGACAGCACACCGGCATGCTCCAGCGTTTGTTCGGCTCCCGACTTTGGATCGATATTCAGAGGTCTCGCAACCTGCGCGTCGAGCGCCGCAGCCGAGCTCTGCAAGATCTGGCCGATGCACTGGGTGTTCCCGTAGTGGCTTCCGGCGATGTTGTTTTTGCCAGCTCACAGCATCGATCTCTGGTGGACCTGTTTGCCAGCATCCGTCTGGGCCGCCCTCTGGCCGGGCTGGGCCGCGATGCCTTGCCCAATGCCGAACAATGTCTGACCCCTCCTCGAGAGATGGCGCGACGGTTTCGGGATCTTCCGGATGCGATTGGGCAGAGCCGTCGCATTGCCGAGCAACTCGAGTTCAGCATGGCAGACCTCGGGTATCGGTTCCCCGAGTGCGCGGTGCCACCGGGGTCTTCCCCGCTGCAATACCTTCGAGAACTCACTCTCGAGGGGGCCTCCGGGCGCTATGGTGCACCGCTTTCCTCCCGCGTGCAGGACCAATTGCGACATGAATTGGAAATCATCGGCAAGCTCGGCCTCGAAGGCTACTTTCTGATTGTTCACGATATTGTCCGGTTTTGCCGGGATGCCGATATCCTGGTGCAGGGAAGGGGCTCGGCGGCCAATAGTGCGGTTTGCTACTCGCTGGGGATTACCGCGGTGGATGCTGTCGGCATGGAACTTCTTTTTGAGAGGTTCCTCTCCGAGGAGAGGGGAGAGTGGCCCGATATCGACCTCGATCTGCCGTCCGGGTCACAACGGGAACGGGTCATCCAATACCTCTACCGACGATACGGTGGTTCCCGTCGAGCCCCGGCGGATGGAGCTCAGGCCCCCACCGTTGGTTCCGGAGTGGCGATGACCGCAAACGTCATCACCTACCGACGTCGTAGTGCACTTCGCGAAGCGGCCAAAGGTTTCGGATTTACATCCTTGCAGATCGATCGGATCAGCCGGGACCTCGCCCAACAGGGCCTGGCCGCGGGCGAAGGATCTCTTGCCGAACGCTTTGCCGAGGCGGGTCTGGATCTCGGTAGTCGCCGGATGAGGCTTCTTGTGGAGACAGTAGAATCCATGGAAGGGCTGCCGCGGCATCTGGGCCAGCACTCGGGCGGAATGATTCTGGCGGCGGGTCGGCTCGACGAGGTGGTGCCGCTGGAGCCGGCCTCGATGCCGGGGCGAAGTGTCGTGCAGTGGGACAAGGAAGATTGCGCGGATCTGGGCCTGATCAAGATCGATCTGCTGGGTCTCGGGATGCTTTCCGTCCTGGAAAAGGCGATCCCTCTGGTTCGTCAATCCTCGGGGATCGATCTGGACCTCGCGGCCTTGCCGGCCGATGACCCCAAAACCTACGCGATGATCCAGAAGGCCGATACTGTGGGGGTGTTTCAGATTGAGTCACGCGCGCAAATGGCGACCTTGCCACGACTCAAGCCGGCCACTTTCTATGATCTGGTTGTCGAGATTGCGCTGATTCGCCCCGGCCCGATTGTGGGAAAGATGGTTCATCCCTACCTTGACCGTCGCTCGGGGCGGGAGCCAGTGCGATACGCGCATCCCTCGCTCGAGCCGATTTTGCGTCGCACGCTGGGCGTGCCCCTGTTTCAGGAGCAGCTCCTGCGGATCGCTGTGGTGGCAGCGGGGTTTCGCCCCGGGGAAGCCGAAGAACTGCGGCGTGCCATGGGCTTCAAACGCTCGACTTCCCGAATGAAGTTTCTCGAAGCCAAGCTCTATCGTGGTCTGGCCGCCGGCGGGATCGAAGCGGCAGCCGCCGACGAGATCGTACAAGCGATCACCTCGTTTGCGATGTATGGATTTCCCGAATCGCACGCGGCGAGTTTTGCTCTGATCGCATATGCTTCAGCTTATCTGAAGGCACATTATCCGGCGGCTTTTCTCTGCGCCTTGCTGAACTCCTGGCCGATGGGTTTCTACCATCCGTCAACACTGATTTCGGATGCCCAGCGACACGGAGTCGAGGTGCGTGCGGTCGATGTCGTGCATTCGGCCTGGGAGAGCACACTGGAGAAGGCCGATCGGACGGGCGAGCCAGTCGTGCGCCTGGGGCTTCGGCTGATTCATGGGCTGCGTGCCGATCCTGCAGCGCAACTGGTGCGCGAGCGCAACCAACGAGCCTATACAGATCTTCAGGATCTCGCGGCGCGATCCTCGTTGGCACGCAGCGAGCTGGACCATCTGGCTCGTGCGGGTGCGCTCGCCTCTCTGGGGCAGGGCAGCCGGCGCGCCGCGCTCTGGCAAATTTCGGCATTGCCTCCAGCCAGCGAGACTCTTTTCGAGGGGGCTGAAACCACTCGTGCGACATTTACGCCTCCGGAAATGACTTCCTGGGAGGAGCGATTGAGCGATTATGCCGTGACCGGCGTCACCACAGAACCCCACCTGCTCGCGGAATTACGGGTCGGACTGGCGGAAAAGGGTATTCTCTCCCTGGCAGAGATGCTGGCCCTTTCGGACGGAGACCGGGTGGAGGTCGCCGGGGCGGTGATCGTCCGCCAACGGCCGGAATCAGCGGGTGGGTTCTGTTTTCTGACCCTGGAGGACGAGACGGGTCTGGCGAATGCCTTTCTGAATCCGAAGATTTTCGAGAGATTTCGGCGGGTTCTGCAACGCTACCCTCTTTTGCTCCTGAGGGGGCGGTTGCAGAAGCAGGAGGGGGTGACCCACTTGCGTGTGGAGTCGATCCGGCCGGTAGGGGAGGAGGAAAACCTTCCTCCTGCGAGGAATTTCCACTAATTTTCTCTATTGATAACGATAATCAATTTCCATAGAGTAGTGGAATGATCGTTTGTCTTTGCAACGGAGTCTCTGAAAGCCGCGTCCAGTCGGCGATTGAGCAGGGAGCCTCCACGCGCCACCAAGTCACCAAATCCTGTCATGCAGGCGGTGATTGTGGTGCCTGCCATGGATCCATCCGCGAACTTCTCGCGGAGGCTCGCGTGGCCCAGCAGCACGATCTTTCTCGGGGCGCCCGGACCCAGAAGCAGAAAGACCGCGACAGCGGACTTCTCGATATCCATCTGCGCGGCGCATCCGCCTGAAGGTTCCTGCAAACGAACTTTGCGTTCGCTCGGATCGTTGTCGGCAATTTGGTGTGAGTCCAACCGTCCGGACCTGCCCGGTCGGAGACGTTCAGCGTGACGGTTCCGTCTGACCGGGGGGCAAGATGCTTTGGCCGCTCGAGTTCTTCTCGGCCAAAAAGACAAGCGTGTCTTCCACGCCGCGTTTCGAGAAGAGTTCCTGAACCTGCGAGCGAAAGTTCGCCACCAGGCTGATGTGCTCGACGACGACGTCGATGACCCGCCAGCTTCCCTTGATCTTGCGCAACCGGTAGTCCACCAGGAAGTCGTCGCTGCCTGGTTGCACAATTCTGGTTTTGACCGTCCAATCGCCGCGGGGCTCTTCTCGGTCGTCGGTGATGACGATGGTCTGGTTGTCAAAACGGCTGATGTTCTTGCCGTAGGTGACGCTGAGGTGTTTCTGGAATTCCTTCGAGAAGGCCTTTTTTTGCGGGGTAGACAGCCGCCGCCAATTTCGCGCCGCCACCAGACGCGCGATGCTCGGGAAATGGAAGCGACGGTCCGCGATCTCCTCGATCTTCCCGATCTTGGCCTCGTCCGAAAGGTTCTCCTTTTTCAGGACGATAATGACTTCGTCCGCCATGTCCGAGACAAAGACCGTTGGAGCCTGGTCGGCGGCGCTGGCTGTCTGGGGCACCATGAGGGCCATCAATAGAACCAGAAAGGGCATCACCATTCCTCCTCCCCGAAGTCGTCGGAGTCGTCGATGAAGTACAGGTCTTCGTCGCGCTGGCGAGCAGCTTCCTCGGAGCCCAGAATGCGCTCGTTGCGCTGCTGTTCGTAGGCATCGCGCGCCGATACATAAAGGTCGAAGGAAGCTTCCTTGATGTCCTCGACCTGCCCGAGAAGCAGCGCTCGCCGGTTGATTGTCTCGGCAACCACCGAGCCCAGCAGGATCGGCCAGTCGATAAAGAAGGTGGTCACGCCGAGATAGCCATCCACAAGGAGGCCGACGGAGTCTCTGGGATTGGAGGGACCCCACAAGGGCAAGATGAGGTAGGGCCCGGGGGGCACGCCCCACTTGCCGAGGGTCTGCCCGAAATCAGCGCTCTGGGGTTCGAGGTCCAGGAACGACGCCGCATCAAAGATCCCGCCGATGCCGAGGGTTGTATTGACGCAGAACCGACTCAGACTGAGGGCGGCGGGGTCGAGTTCTCCCTGCAGGAGAAGGTTCACGAACCGCACCGGGAAAAGCAGGTTTCTGTAGAAGTTGTCGATGGCGCGCTCGACGGGTGTGGGCGCCACAAAATCCCAGGTCTTGGCCACTGGCTTGAGGACCCAATCGTCAAGGTCCTCGTTGAAGCCGAAGATGGCCCGGTTCATGGGCTCCAGAGGATCCCCGGGAGTGGCGGTGGACGGCTCGTTAATGGTCTTGCTGGTCTCGGCGGTCTCTGTGGTCTCGGCGCTTTGCGCACTGGTTGCTTCCGTCGCAGCCTCGGCGGCTGCTTCCGGCACGGGCAAAAGCAGTCCGAGAGCCAGCACCCAGATCAAGGGGGTGATCAAATCCAGTCGCTTGCGCATACCTCGAGGCACAAGGAGAGACTTAATTGGGTGCCCCGACATTGTCTAGAACTTTCCCGATCAATCGCTCCAGAATGACCGCGGATTCAGTAAAGCTGATCTCCTCGCCCGAGGTGAGGATCAGATCCTCGCCCCCGAGCTGCAGCGAGATATACCGGTCGCCCAGAACGCCGGCCGTAACGATCGAGGCGCTGGTATCAATCGGCAGCTCGAGCGAGCCGTCGAGCTCCATGCGCACCCGGGCCCGGTAGTCGTCGTCCAGCGAGATCGAGCGCACCCGGCCGACCTTGACGCCTGCGATGTCGACCGGAGCGAGCTTCTTCAAGCCCGCGGCCTCGTCAAAGGTGGCGAAGAGCACCAGGCCGCCTTGCTCCGCAAAAGGATCCTGCCCCACACGGAAAGCCAGGGTAGCGACTGCCAGGATGCCGAAAATCACGAAAAGTCCGGCGATGAGATCGCGTAGCGGTGAGCGTGTCATCATATGTCGAATCCCCATAAGGCCGTCACGAAATAGTCGCTGATCAAGATCGCGACCGAGGTGAACACAACCGTCGAGGTCGTGGCGCGACTGACCCCTTCGGCGTTTGGTGTTGCTGTATATCCCTGAAAGGTAGCGATGAGACCGGCGAGTGTTCCGAAAAGCAGGGCCTTGACGTAGCAGGCGCCGATATCGTCGGCGAAACGAATCGAGTCCTGCAGGCCGCTGATGAAAGCCCCCGGGTCCATTCCCATCAGTTCCACGCCGACAAAATAACCGCCCGCAAGGCCGCAGAGAACGAAGATGGCGGTCAGAATCGGCATCATCAGAATCATGCCGAGCGCTTTCGGTGCGACGACCGTCTGGAGTGGGTTGATCGACATCATGCGCAACCCATCGAGTTGTTCGGTGGTGACCATCGAGGCAATGCCCGCCGCTGTGGCGGAGCCGGCCCGCCCGGTCACCAGCAACCCCGTCAGGACAGGCCCCAATTCCCGGATCAGGCTGAGGCCGACGACGGTGCCCAGCGCACCCTCGGCACCAAAGCGAACCAGCGTATTATAGCCCTGAAGTCCCAGCACCATGCCTACCGCCAGCCCCGAGATGGCGACGACCAGAAGGGAGAGAACGCCAAGCAGCCACGTTTCTTCCACCAGGCGACGGAATCGCCAGGGCGGGCGCACGATCGCGGCCAGCAATTGGCCGGTGAAAAACAGAAATTGCCCCAATCGCTCGATCCCGCCGAGCGTTCGGAAGCCGAGTTGCCGGATTTGGTCGACCACCGAGTTCATGCGAGGGCCTCGGTCTCGGGAGATTCCTCGAAGAACGCCTCGACTTCGGGGTCTGCGAGGGCCCGCAAATCACCCGGGCTGCCGGAAACATGCCGCTCGCCAAGAAAGAGCAGGACATGGTCGGCCATCCGGAGCGTGGAGGGGATATGATGGGAAACAATCACGATCGTCATGCCATGGGTTCGGTTCAAGGCCACGAGCAGCTCTTCGATCCGGCGGACCGAAATCGGATCCAGGCCGGAGAAGGGTTCGTCGCATAGGAGGATCCGCGGTTGGTGGACGATCGCGCGCGCCAGCGCTGTGCGTCGCAACATGCCGCCGGACAACTCGTTGGGCAGCAGCGGGTCAACGTCCCGGAGTCCGACGCTCTCCAGGGCCATGTGGACGCGTTGTTCGATCTCGCTTGTGGAGAGACTGGTATGCTCGCGCAGTGGCAGCGCGATATTGTCAAAGACGTTGAGCGAATCGAGCAGGGCGCCTCCCTGGAAAAGCATGGCCACCTGATCGCGGATCGCCCGCAATTCTCGGGTGCTGGCGCCGACGACCGAGCGGCCGGCGATCTCGATGGAGCCTTGCTCGGGTGCGATCAATCCGCCGATCAGCCGCAAGAGGGTACTTTTGCCCGCACCGCTGCCTCCGAGGACGACACTGATCTTTCCTGCCGGAAAATGCTCGCTGAAACGCGTCAGGACCGAGCGCTTCCCGAAGGACATCTGGACATCCTCGAGCCGGATCTCGGCAGGAGTCGCGCTATCGGGATCAGTGGCGGCCATGAACAGCAGGAAACCTATCAGAGCTTCTGTTCCGAAACGACTATCGGGCCCAGGCCCGCTCCCGTCCCGTCCAGCCCGGCTCTCTCCGGCCTGAATCAGCCTGGAGGAACCGGACCAGGTGGCCACCGCCCTTGCCGGTCCACCTGTCAGTGGCGGGCCCGGAGGAGCCTCTAGTCCAGGGCGACGTCCTCCACGGGCAGGTAATCATAGAGGTCGTCGGTATGATGTTGTTCGCGTAGTTCGGTCGCGCCCCGGAGCATTTCGATGATCTCGGCGTAGAGTCGATCGGTCTCGCGTCGATCGCCTCCCGGGTCGACACTCTCGAGCCAGTTGCGCCGGATGAAGTTCATCGCCTTGGCGGTCCCCTCCCGATCGAAGGCACTCCCTGTGCGCTGCAAGTCGTCGTGAACGGCATAGAGCCACATTCGCGCCAGATTGGACATGATCCGCTGGTTCCAGAAATACCGAGGGTCGCCGGGGCTGACCATCGGCCGCTGGAACTCGCTATGTTTGAACACCAGAAAGGGTCGAATACTGGCCCACTTCCCGTGTCCCGCCCTCGCATGATGCCAGGGGCGGATGCGCTGCTCGACGTTCGCCTTCATGGCCGACATGCGTGCGGTGATAAAGGCATAGTGCCCGTTCCAGACGCCATGGTGGAGAGGGTAGAAGTAGTCGCCTGAGATCGTTGCAAAATTATCATCCGAGAGGAGCAGGGCATCATCGATCATCCAGCCCGCCCAGAACCAGGCACGTTGCAGATAGCGGGACTGCAGATTTTGCTCACGTTGTCCGGATACGACCGGCACGAAATCGGGAAAGCGCGTGCAGCCATCCGGATGATTGCAGTTCAGAGGGTGCTGCCGGATCAGGTCGCCCACGCGCCAGAAGGGATTGCGGGCGATGGCGGTCGCCAGGGTTGCTTCGTCGAGACCGGCGGGTTGGTCGATGGTGCTGTTGGGAAAGTCGAGTGTCCGGCGACGCAGCATATGGCCCAGCACCTGAATGGACTCGTATTTTGTCTGCATCCAGTGAAAGGCTCGTTGCCGGGCCGGTGTGTCGAGCGCCTCATGGCTCACGGAGTCCTCCCGAATGGCGTCGTAGAAATTCCAGAACGCCAGGTCTGTGGGATTCGCGGCGTATTGGTCGAAGCGGTCAAAGAATGCCTCGCTTTGTTCCGGGCGAGGTTCGACGGCCAGATTGGGTAGCCATTCCGCGACACTACCCTCCTGGCCGACTTGACCGCCGGGGTCGTCGGGGTCCTGCCCGATATGGCTGGGCCCGTGGAAGAGGTCCTCGGACCATCGGTCGAGTCGGACGCCGATGCGCAGATTTTCGACGTTGAGCCCCAGCAGTTGTTGCTCGGCGAGACGGGCCTTTTCCGGTGAATCGATGACGTCGTTGAGAAGAATCAGGTTCTGTTCCTCGGCCAGATGCCGGAGGAATGCCAGATCGCGGTCGCGCGGAGTATTTCCTGCCAAGGGGATAAATCCGGGTTGGAGCGGACGAAACTTGGCCGGGTGCAGCAAGGCGCTCATCGCATGGTCTTCGCGCTGGATTTGAATCAGACGCAGGATTTCGCCGGCCTGTTGCTCGGATACGTGTTCCCGGGCACGCCGCAGGATATCCCCGTCGCTGTAGCCGATGGCGGCGAGGTCAAAGCCGTCCGGGACGTGACAGCCTGCACACGAGCCGTGCCTGCCGCGGAATCGAAAGGACTCCAGACCGGCTTGGCGAGCGGCGGCGCGTTGTTCGTCGGTCAGGTCCAGTGGTGCTCGGATGGGCGCGCAGCGGTCGTCGCCGTCGCGGGGGCAGAGCACTTCCTCGGGGTAGTTCACGGCGACAGGCGCCGTCGCGGGGATCTCCAAGTGTTCCTCGGAGAGAATAAAGGGCAATTGCAGATGCGAGGCCGCGTGTTCTTCGAGCGGCGCGCCGGTGCGGATCTCCGGTCCTTCGCGGGGCGGGACCAACGGGTTTCGGAATTCGATCCGGATTCTTCCCTGATTCAGATCCCGGTAGTCGCCGGAGGCAGACAAACGCACGAAGCGCGAGGAGTCATAGAGATCAAGGCCTCGATTGGCGTGGGCTGGAGCGGCCGTGAAGAGTTCCTCGCGGTCGATCTGTCCGTCGTTCTCGAAGTCGAATAGAATCCGGGCCTGCGCATAGATACCATTGGTGGTGCTCCCATCCAGATAAATCCACAACGCGGTGTCGCCAAGGTTGGGCTGGTAGGCGGCGGTCAGATCGGAGGCCTCGTAGGTCAATGCGGTCGGGCCCAGCGGAAGTCGATCAAAGCGTCCCTGTGTGCCGGGTGTCGGTTCCAATCTCCCGGTCTGGTCGGCTCGGGCGGGCCCGGCGAGGTAGAGTCGGTTGCTCTCGAAGTGCAGCTCGGTGCTGCCCCCGGGGTCTTGAGAGGGCCCGTCGGCGGGGTCCGAAGCGTCGTCTCCCGCCGCCTCCCGGCAATCGTTGCGGCAAGTATCGTCGGCGACGAGGTTGCCGTCGTCACATTGTTCGGGAAACTCGACCTGACCATTGCCGCAGATCGGTTCACCGCAGGACTCGGGGGCCGGCATCTCCCGGGCCGAGAGGCGTCCCTGAGCGCTATTGATGCGGATCCGTGCCGTATCGGAATGAAAGGCAGAACAGAGCCGTTGGTCGCCGATCTGCAGCGCGAGATCGACGCTGGTCAGCGGGCCGCCGATTGGCCAGAGCCAGTTCTCGCCTCGGACCGTCCAGCGCAGAGTCCCACCACGGGTTCCCTGCCGCAGCGCGATGGTGCGCACCCCGCCCCGAGAGGCCCCCGGGTCCTGGTAGCGCCACCCGCGGCTGCCGGCGGGCTGTCCCAGGCCGACCCACTTCGATGCATCGAGCAGGATTCGTTCCGAGCGCGTCGCGGAGCCGGGAGCGACGGCGCTCCAGCGGACGAGAAGACTGGTTTCCTGCAGCCGGGGGTCCGGCAGGGGCAGGGTGCTTGCGAGCGAAGGTGTTCTGCCGGACTTCAGGACCAGAACGCTATGAGGCCCCACCTCGGGGGCTTCGATATGGAGGGATCGGCCCGAGAGCGGATGGTCCGCGTATGCCGTTGCGCTGATGATCCAGGCCGTCGCGACGACCGCCAGTACGCCCGTTTTTTTCCGTAATCTCATTTTGCCCCCCGGTGTTGCCTTTGCCCAGAGGAGAATGTTGACCGGGAATTCCAGATGTAGCGATAGGGCAAACAGCGCCAAATGCGGTTTTTTGTCCGGATTCAGGCAAAGTCGTTCTGGCTTGCGGGGGCAAGCGCTGAGGCGACTGGGGGGAGGGCCCCGCGAAGGTGCCGAAAGAAGAAAAGCCCCTGCATGGCAGGGGCTTTTCAAAGCGCGCCCGGCAGGAATCGAACCTGCACTTAGGGCTCCGGAGGCCCTCGTGATATCCATTTCACTACGGGCGCGTGAGGATCTCCCTTACAAGAGGCCGCCCGGAGATGCCATGAGCGACAGGAAATTTCCGGCCTGACGGGGGATTTCGCACCCGACGAGTCCGCCTCGGTGGCAGCGACGGGTCCGGATCGCTAAGACTAGAGGCGGCAGAGAGGACCTTCACTTTTGAAGGGCGGTAGCCAAGTGGTAAGGCACCGGGTTTTGGTCCCGGCATTCGAAGGTTCGAACCCTTCCCGCCCTGTTGATGACGCGGTGAAGTGCAACGCCGAGCGAGATATGAAAGACGCAGAAAAACAACCAGAGGAAAGCAAGGACGCTCTCCGGATCTTCAGCGGAAACTCGAATCTGCCGCTGGCGCGCGAGGTTTGTACTCATCTGGGTACGGATTTGGCCGTAGCGGAGATTCGCCGGTTCAGCGACGGCGAGATCAACGTCGATATCCAGGAAAACGTGCGCGGCAGTGACGTGTTCGTGATTCAATCGACATCCACGCCGACCAACGACCACCTCATGGAACTGCTCCTGATGCTGGACGCACTCAAGCGGGCATCGGCCAAACGCATCACCGCAGTAGTGCCTTATTATGGTTATGCCCGGCAGGATCGAAAGGTCGCCCCGCGAGCACCGATCAGCGCCAAGCTGGTGGCCGATCTATTGCAGGCTGCGGGAGCGGGTCGTCTGTTGACCATGGACCTGCACGCGGGACAGATTCAGGGTTTCTTCGATTGCCCTGTGGACAACCTCTACGCGACGCCTGTGTTGTTGCGCTATCTTCGCGACCGTTTGGCGGGCGGGCCTGCAAGCGTGATTTCCCCCGACGCCGGTGGCGTCGAGCGCGCCCGAGCCTACGCCAAGCGTCTCGACGGCTCGCTGGCGGTGATTGACAAGCGCCGATCGGGCCCCAACGAGATTGCCGAGATGAACATTATCGGTGAAGTGGGCGCGACGACCGCCGTGCTGGTCGACGATATGGTCGATACCGCCGGCACTTTGACCACCGCGGCTCAGGCCGCAATCGATGCGGGCGCCTCCGAGGTCATCGCGGCCTGTTCGCATGCCGTTTTGTCGGGACCGGCGATCGAGCGTTTGGAAAAGTCGCAAATCTCGGAGCTAGTCGTTACAGATACCATCGATCTTCATCCGGCCGCCAAGGCGTGCTCGAAGGTCAAGATTCTTTCAGTAGCATCACTCATCGGCGAGGGAATTCGTCGCACGTATAGCGAGGAATCTGTCAGCTCTCTGTTTGTCTGAGAGAGAGACAGGTTACCCGGAGCAGGTTCATGGAAACGATCTCACTCAATCTGGAAAAGCGCGATTCGGCAGGAAAAGGCCCCGCTCGGCGGACGCGAAGTGCCGGTAATGTGCCGGGCATCTACTACGGCCAGGGTTCAAATGCGGTTGCGATCTCAGTCGAAGCTCGCGATTTCAATCGTCGGATTGCCAATCTCGAAGGTGCTCATTTGATCCAGACCGCTTCGGCGGAAAGCGATCTCGACGGCAAGATGGTCCTGGTTCGCGAAATCCAGAGTCATCCGGTTTCAGGCAAGACACTCCATTTTGATCTCTTGCAGGTGCCGCTCGATCAGGAGATCGAAGTCAAGGTTGCCTTGCACTTCGATGGCAAGTCCGAAGGTGTCGTTCTGGGTGGGATTCTCCAGCCCCTGATTCGTGAGCTGAGCTGTCGTTGCCTGCCGACCGGGATTCCGGATTCGATCTCGGTGGATATCACCAAATTGCAGGTGGGCGATTCGGTGCACGTGGACGAGTTGGAAATGCCCGAAGGTGTCCGAGCCGTTCCCGAGGACAACCCTCCCGTGGTGACTGTCATGG
>CBFHUR010000062.1:254-15128 GCA_965658895.1 Binatia bacterium | reverse complement strand
TCGAGGGGCCGTATAGCTCGGCGTATTGGGCGCTGATTCTCTGCAACGTGCTGATCCCTCAGGCGCTCTGGTTCAAGAAGATCCGGCGCAGCACCAAGGCCCTGCTCTTTGTCTCGGTGGTGATCAACATCGGGATGTGGCTGGAGCGCTACGTGATCGTCGTGACGAGTCTGTCCAACGATTTTCTGCCCTCGTCGTGGGGACTCTACTCGCCGACGTTCTGGGACATCGCCACCTACCTGGGTTCCTTCGGACTTTTCGGCACATTGCTTCTTCTCTTCATCCGATTCCTGCCCATGATTTCGATTTTTGAAATGAAAACGATCGTACCCGAGGGTGACGATGCCAAGGAGTCCGGCTCATGAGTAAAAGAATCTCTCCCTGGGGTCTGGTCGCCGAATTTCCGAGTTCTGCAGCATTGCTGCGCGCAATCGAGCGATCTCGTGCCGAGGGCTACGAGGTGATGGATGCCTTTTCTCCTTATCCGATCGAGGAGATCTCCGAGGCCCTCGGTCATCATCATTCCCGATTGCCCCTGCTGGTTCTGATCGGCGCGACCATCGGCGGACTTGCTGGTTTCGGGCTGCAGTATTGGACTTCGGTCATTGATTACCCGCTGAACGTCGGCGGTCGTCCTCTGAACAGCATCATTGCGTTCTTGCCGGTCATTTTTGAATGCACGATTCTCTTTGGCGCCTTGACGGCAGTCTTCGGCATGCTCGCTCTCAACGGGCTGCCGCGCCCCCATCACCCGGTGTTCAACTCCTCGCGTTTTGCTCTAGCCAGCCAGGGTGCTTTTTTTCTGGCGATCGAAGCTCGCGATCCGACGTTTTCGATATCGGCCACACCCGAGTTGATGGTCGAATTGGGGGCGTCCCATGTGGAGGTCGTGGATGATTGAACGTCGATTCGTCCTTGCTCTGCTGACGGTCGTTTTTCTCATCGGCTGTCGCCAGGATATGCACGACCAGCCGCGGTTCGAGCCCAATAGCCCGAGTGACTTCTTTGCCGATGGCACCTCGGTGCGACCGCTGGAGCCGGGAGTGATTTCCCGCGACGTCATCCTCGACAGGCCGGCCTATACCGAAGGTAAATTGGATGGCGAGTGGGTGCGGTCGAACCCGCAACCGGTGGATCAGGATCTTCTGGCCCGCGGGCAGGAGCGCTACGGGATCTATTGCGCGCCTTGCCACGGCGCGATCGGGGATGGAAACGGCATGATTGTCCAACGAGGCTATCGTCGGCCGCCAGCTTTGTTCGAGCCTCGATTGATCGAGGCCGCCGACGGCTATCTCTACGATGTGATCGCCAATGGTTACGGCGTGATGCCCGCCTACCGGGCTCAGGTAAAGCTGCCGGACCGCTGGGCGATTGTGGCCTATCTGCGCGCCTTGCAGCTAAGCCAGCGCGCCCGCCTGGTGCAGCTATCCCCGCAAGAGATTCAGGATCTCAAGGGAGGTGTTCAATGAGTGCTGTCCGATCCATCCCGGATCTGCGCCTCGGTGCAGCCCATCCGCAAGTTGTATTTTCCCAAAGAGCACTCGTCGTGGGCGTGGTGGGCTGCGCGATTGCCATCGGCGCTGCTTTTCTCGATCCCGTGCAGGCAATCCGTTCCTATCTGATCGGATTTCTCTTCTGGTTGGGGATTGCGCTCGGCTCGATGGGAATTCTCTCGTTGCATCATGTGGCCGGCGGGAGCTGGAGCGCGATGATTCGGCGCCCGCTGGAAGCCGCTGTCCGGACAATCCCGCTCATGGCCATTTTCTTTCTCCCGGTTCTGGTCGGTGCTCCGGCGCTGTTCGAGTGGGCCGATCCGGATCACGTCGCCCATGATCCGATCCTGCAGGCAAAGCAACCCTATCTCAATCTGCCATTTTTCTATCTGCGCGGCGGCCTCTACTTTGTCTCCTGGATCGGGCTCGGCTGGTTTTTGACGCGCTGGTCGGTGCGGCAGGACCAGGAGGGCTCCGGGCTGCATCCGGACCGACTCGAGTACCTGAGCCGCGGTGCCTTGATTCTCTATGCCCTGACGATGTCGTTTGCGGCTGTTGATTGGGTGATGTCGCTCGAGCCGCATTGGTTCTCGATGGTTTTCGGCCTCCTGCTGATCGCGGCACAGGGGCTGGCAGCCTTTGCTTTCGTGATCCCGGTATTGATCTGGCTGGACCGCGGGGGAGACCTTGGGGGGTTATTGGCGACCAAGCAGCTCAAGGATCTCGGCAGTTTTCTCTTCGCCTTCGTGATGATCTGGGCCTACCTGGGCCTGTCGCAGCTGTTGATCATCTGGTCGGCGAACAACCCGGAGGAGATTCCCTGGTATCTGGTGCGATCTACAGGTGGTTGGTGGTGGACGGCGGTCTTTCTGATGGTCTTCCACTTTGTGATTCCGTTTATTGTACTGTTGGGGCGGGGCGCCAAAAGTAACCGACGTATCCTCGCTGTCATGGCCTTGTGGCTGTTGTTCTGCCGCTGGGTGGAAATGATCTGGCTGATCGTGCCGGCCTGGTCCAAGGATGGATTTGTTCTTCATCCTTTCGACCTTCTGATGCCGGTGGCGTTGGGCGGGGTCTGGCTGTGGTGGTTTTTCTCCGCGCTGGCCGCTCATCCGCTTCTGCCGCTGCATGACGTGTCGCTCGAGGAGGTGTCGGGATGAGTCATGAAAAAGACGTGATGGCCACCCGGCCCCTGGTTTGGGGTACGGCTGTTTCTCTTCTGATTCTGGTGCTGGCATGGGCTGTGCCGACCGCGATGGAAGGTTGGCTCGAGGCGAATGTGGCCAGTCTCCGCGAGGAACCGATCGAGATGCCCGCCGGTCGCTCTCTGCCAGCAGGCCCGCGGCTGCAGGTCAATCCGGATCGCGATATCGAGCGACTGCGCGCTGCGGAAAAAACACATCTTGCTTCCTATGCGTGGGTGGACCCCGACGCTGGCGTCGTGCGGATTCCCATCGATCGCGCCATGCAGATGGTTGCGGCAGGCCAGGTGCCCGCGGCAGACGACGGGCCGGCAGCAGGTCAGGTGCCCGCGACGGGCAAGGATTCTCAAAAAGGAGACACCCCATGAAGATCGCATTGTTTTCCCTGTTGCTGATCTGCAGCTTCGGCTCCGATGCGCGAGCCATGGAGCCGGGGAGTCGTCCTACTCTGGCGGATGAGGCCGCGCCTCCACCGGCGGGCATTCTGCCGGCCGCCATTCAGGAGGTCGGATTCGAGCAGCGCATCGGAGAAAGCCTTCCCCTGGAACTTCTGGTTCGCGACGAGCAGGGCGACGAGGTTCGCTTTGGCGATATCATGGATGGCCGACCGGTGGTGCTGCTGCCGGCCTATTACGGTTGCCCGATGCTCTGCCCGATGACCATCGCGGGTCTGATGCGAGCCATCCGTGTGCTCGCCTTTGATGCAAGCTCTGAATATCAGGTGATCGTCTACAGTTTCGACCCGGAAGACGACGCCGAAGACGCCCGCGTGCAGCGCAAGGATGCCTTGAAACGCTACGGGCATGACCGCGGGAAGCAGGACATCCGATTCCTGACCGGGGATGCCGCGATGATCGAGGCGCTGAATACCTCGATCGGTTTGCGGGTTTCCAAGGATCAGGCGAGCGGCGAGTTCGCCCATCCCTCCGGGGTGGTGGTGGCAACGCCGGGAGGAACCATTTCGCGCTATCTCTTCGGGATCGAGCCCTCGCCCCGCGACCTGCGCCTGGCACTGGTCGAGTCGTCTCAGGAGCGCCTGGGGACCGTCGCCGATCAGATCCTGCTCTTTTGCTTCTCCTATGATCCGAAGGCGGGGAAATACAATCGTCTCACGCTGCTCTCGATGCGCGGGATGGCCGGGCTGACCATCGGTATGATGGGATTTTTGATCGGTGGCGCCCTGTGGCGTGAACGACGACGTGGAAGGAAGGATCTGCCTCGATGATCTCACGTTTTCGCTTGCTCCCCGAGGCGGCCTCCACAATCGCCGGCAGCGTCGACCAGCTCTATTGGTTCATTGCGGCCGTCAGTTTCGGATTCAGCTTTGCCGTCGCGGGACTGATCGTATTTTTTGTGATTCGCTACCGACGCCGGGAGTCCGGACGCGAGCATCCCACAAGCGATGGAGTTTTGAGCCTGGAAATCCTTTGGAGCGGGATTCCGTTTCTGATCTCCATGGTGATGTTCGTTTGGGGTGCGGTGATCTTTCTCGAGATGCGGACGCCGCCGGCAGACTCGATGCAGGTCTTTGCCGTGGGAAAGCGTTGGATGTGGAAAGTCCAGCACCTAGAGGGACGCCGCGAGATCAACGAGCTTCACATTCCAGTGGGCCGTCCGGTGAAAATCACGATGACGTCCGAGGATGTGATTCACAGCTTCTTTGTGCCGGCCTTTCGGGTCAAGCAGGATGCGGTGCCCGGACGCTATTCGGAGTTCTGGTTCGAAGCGACCAAGACCGGTGAGTTTCATCTTTTTTGTTCCGAGTTTTGCGGAACCCAGCACGCACGGATGATCGGCAAGGTCGTGGTGATGGAGCCCGCCGATTATCAGGCCTGGCTGGGCAGCACCGAGCGTGGGGGAAGCCGGCTGTCGATGGCCGAGGCGGGCGAAGCCGCCTTTGATGAGCTGGGCTGCGCCTCCTGCCATGCCGCTGGCGACAACAGCAGGGGTCCTTCGCTCCGCGGCTTGTCCGGTTCGCGAATTCTGCTCCCGGACGGGACCTCGAGGATCGCTGATGCGAGCTATCTGCGTCAGTCGATTCTCCAGCCCGCCGCTGTCGTGCGTGACGGATGGGATCCCCTGATGCCGAGCTATCAGGGCCAGATCAATGAAGATCGAATTCTGGAATTGATCGCCTATATCAACTCGCTTGCTTCAGACACGACCCCTGTCCGAGAGGTCGATTCCTCCCCGGACAGCGGCGAGAAAGAGGAACAGCCATGGATGTGAAGCCAGGTTTGCTCGATGGGGTGCCCTTGCCCGATCTGATGCCCGAGGAGTTCGAGGAAGAGAATTATCTCAACGCCGAATACGGCGTCCGTTCCTGGCTGCTGACCCGCGACCACAAGAGGATTGGGTTGCTCTACCTCTTCACCCTGACGGGCATGTTTGTGCTCGGCGGCCTCGCCGCTCTGGGGATTCGATTGGAGTTATTGACGCCGGTCGGGGACCTGATGGGTGACGATTCCTACAACAAGATGTTCACCGCGCACGGCATCATCATGATCTTCTTTTTTCTGGTGCCCTCGATTCCGGCGGTGATGGGGAATTTTCTTCTTCCCCTGATGATCGGTGCCAAGGACCTCGCCTTTCCGCGCCTCAACCTTGCAAGCTGGTATATCTATTTGCTCGGTGCGGCGCTTGCCATGGGGGCGATCCTGTCGGGTGGCGTGGATACGGGGTGGACGTTTTACACGCCCTACAGCACCGAGGGGTCCAATACGAATGTGACCATGACCGCGATGGGGATTTTCGTCTCGGGTTTCTCGTCGATCCTGACCGGGATCAATTTTCTGGTCACCATTCATCGCATGCGCGCGCCTGGTCTGACCTGGTTTCGATTGCCGCTCTTTGTGTGGTCGCAATACGCCACCAGCATCATCTTCATTCTGGGAACGCCGGTGATCGCGATCACCATTTTGTTGGTGGCCGCTGAACGCAGTCTGGATATCGGGATTTTCGACCCGGCTCTTGGCGGTGATCCGATTCTCTTCCAGCACCTGTTCTGGTTCTATTCCCACCCGGCGGTCTACATCATGATCCTGCCTTCGATGGGGGTCGTGAGCGAAATTATCTGCTGCTTTTCGCGTAATCGTATCTTCGGATACAAATTCGTCGCGATCTCCAGCCTGGCGATCGCGTTGCTCGGTTTTCTGGTGTGGGGCCACCATATGTTCGTATCGGGCCAGTCGACCAATGCCGGCTTGATTTTTTCATTCCTGAGTTTTGCGGTGGCGGTGCCGTCCGCGGTGAAGGTGTTTAACTGGACCGCCACGCTGTATCGGGGATCGATCAGTCTGCAGGCGCCCATGATCTACGCGCTGGGTTTCATCGGCTTGTTCACCATTGGCGGGTTGACCGGGCTCTTTCTCGCGGCTCTGGCCGTCGACGTCCACCTCACCGATACCTACTTCATCGTGGCGCATTTCCACTACATCATGGTCGGTGGCGCCCTGATGGCCTATCTGGGGGCTTTGCACTTCTGGTGGCCCAAGATCACCGGACGCCTCTATTCCGAAGCATTGGCAAAGGTGAGCGCCATTCTCGTCTTTCTGGGTTTCAATCTGACCTTCTTCCCGCAATTTATTCTCGGTTATCTGGGCATGCCGCGGCGCTATCACGTTTATCCCGACGAGTTCCAGGTGCTCAATGTCTTCTCGACAGCCGGAGCTTCGATTCTGGGCATCGGGTACCTGATTCCGCTCTGTTATCTGGCCTACTCGATGCGCTACGGCCCGCGAGCACCGAAGAATCCGTGGGGTGCCGCAGGGCTTGAGTGGCAGACCTCTTCGCCTCCGCCCACCGAGAACTTTGCCGAGACCCCCGTGGTGGATGAAGAGGCCTATGATTATCGGCGCATGGACGAAAAGGCCGAGGCTAGCCTATGAGCGCTTCGGAAAGCTCGCACCTCGAGCATCAATTCGATGATGCCGAGCAGCAGTTCGGTGCCGCCAATCTGGGGATGTGGATCTTTCTGCTGACCGAGATCATGTTCTTCGGCGGCATCCTGGCAGCCTATGCGATCTACTTCGTGACTTTCGCCGATGTCTTCGAGGAGGCGAGCAACCACCTCTCCTGGGAGATGGGCGGCTTCAATACGCTGGTGCTTCTGGGGAGCAGCTTTACCATGGCGCGAGCGGTTGCGGCGGCTCAGTCGCAGGGGCCGGGAGCGCAGGTGCGTTGGTTGATCGGCACCATCCTGCTCGGCCTGGCCTTTCTCGGCATCAAGGCCTGGGAGTATGCCGGCAAGTTCGAAGACCAGCTGGTTCCGGGCCGAAATTTCTCGGTGGCGAGCGAATTTGCGGCGGTCGAGGAGCTCTTTTTTTCCTTCTATTTCCTCCTCACCGGCCTCCACGCGATCCATATGGTGATCGGCATCGGCCTGCTCGGGTATTTGGCGGTACGGGCTCGTATGGGCGATTATGACCGGTCGTACTTCACTCCGGTGGAGATGGCAGGGCTGTACTGGCACTTCGTGGATCTAGTCTGGATCTTCTTGTTTCCGATGCTCTATCTGCTCGGACGTCATTGAGGAGGATGAGTCATGCATGTCGCACCGGATGTGTCGCTCTATCGCAATATATTCCTTTGTCTGATCACGCTCACCGGCGTGACCGTCTCGATAGCTTTCGTGGATCTGGGCCCCTGGAACGTTTTGGTGGCTCTGACGGTCGCATCGACCAAGGCCCTTCTGGTCCTGCTCTACTTCATGGGGCTGCGTTGGGCGGACCGTTTGATTCGCTTCGGGGTCGTGAGCGCGGTCTTCGCTGTCCTGATTTTGTTGGGTGGGGTTTTGAATGATGATTTCCATAGACAAATCAAGCGCTTCCAGCCAGTTCAGGAAATCCGGGCCAGCCTCGAAGACCTCCGCGTGCGGGGACTCGACGGGCTGCCTGCGAGAGAGGTGGATTAAATAAACTTATAATAAAAGGATTTTACTATCAGCCACTTGGCAATGGACGTTATGAACGTTATGACTGTTATGAACGTTTAGGACGATTTGTCGGCGGCCGCTCTTGCCGCCAGAGGGAGATCAAAATGGATGGCTTGGGATTCTGGAACAAAGTTGATCACAATCTGACCGAGGAAGATGTCGACCGCATCAGCGAGGGCATGGTTCTCGCCACCGCGGTGGATCCGGGGCAAATGCCGCGGAACAGCCAAGTCGTACCGGACTCGCCGGAGCGGTCTCTGGCCCGAGCGATTCTCTTTGATGCTGTCGAATGCTCGACGCGACACATCGACTCCCGGATCCCCTCCCAGCGCAAGGAAGCAGCCGACGCGCTGGAGTGGATCGAATCCGACGACGAAACCTGGTTCCTTTCTTTTCGACCTCTCTGCAATTTGCTGGGGGTAGACGACGGGTTCTTGCGGCGATTGGTCCTCGGGCGCATCGCGGAATCCCGCTCGGTGGAGCAGGTACAATTCGAGGCCGCCTGATTCTTCGTCGGTAGCCTTCTGGCCAGATACTGGCCTCAATCTTCGGCCCGGTGCCCGAAGCCTTCGCACCGGGCCGAAAAATTGTTTACGAGTAGCTGAGGGACTCCCATCCTTGGGGATGGGGCCCACCGGGAGAGTCTGCATGCGCTCGAAAGCAAAGGTAGTCGATGGACAACATCAGACGCCTCGCCAGGCACTCGCGGTCGATTTATCGGGTGCACCAGAAGTCCCCGGATCTCTCGAGCCGGACCGCCTTGGGGGCCAGCAAGACCCGGTGGCACCAAATTCTGGCTGGACAACAGTGGAACTGCCTTTCGAAGGGGTAGTGAAAAACCCGGGCAAGGCTGCTTTGGCGCCGTTTTTCTTTACTCCGGGCGAAGCCGCGGCTCATTTTACAGAGCTGCGAGATTCACTGTGCTGGGAGGAAAGAGCAATCCAGATCTTTGGGCGTCGGCTCCTGCAGCCACGGTTGGTCGCCTACTACGGAGACCCTGGGGCTTCCTACCGATATTCCGGCACGCTGTTTGAGCCACGCCCCTGGACCAGTGCCTTGTCGTATATTCGGTCGCAGGTCGAAGACGCGGTGGGCGCCACCTTTAACGCCGTCCTCTGCAACCTCTATCGGGACGGCGCCGACAGTATGGGGTGGCATAGTGATGACGAGGAGGAACTGGGGGCCCGGCCCGTAATTGCCTCGCTGTCCCTGGGGGCACCGCGCAACCTTCGTTTTCGCGCCCGCCGCAGCGCGGGACGGCGACGCTCGACGGCCGTTGAGCTCGGCGACGGAAGCCTTTTGCTGATGACCGGAGACCTCCAGCGGAACTTCCAGCACCAGATCCCCAAAGTGACCGCGGCGCGTGGTGTCGGGCCAAGAATCAATCTCACATTTCGCCGAATCGTGGGTTCCCCTCAGCCCGCCGATCGAACCGAAGGGGACTTCTGATGAGTTTGCGCATCCGCAGGGCGATGATCTGTGGCGCGCGAGGCGGCATCGGGGAGGCGCTGATCGAGGCGCTTCTCGAACGCCGCGAGACCGAGAAGATTTATGGGTCGGTTCGCGATCATCCCGGAGAGCGCCTCGAGCAGCTCGCTCAGGTGGACGCGCGGCTAAGCCTTGTGCCGATCGATTTGCAGCGCGAGGATACGATCGCGGCGGCCGCAAATCATGTTGGACGGGAAACCGCGTCGCTTGATTTGCTGATCAACGCGACCGGGTTGTTGCACCGAGAGGGGCTTTCGCCCGAAAAGCGATTGCGTGACGTGGATCCGTCGGCCATGGCGGAGGTTTTTGCTGTGAACGCCACAGGCCCTCTTTTAGTGGCCAAGCATTTTCACGAACTTCTCCGCGGTTCCGAGCCCACAGCGCTTGTGAATCTGTCGGCAAGGGTGGGCAGCATCGCGGATAATCGACTTGGTGGTTGGTACGGCTACCGTAGCTCCAAGGCGGCGCTGAATATGCTGACCCGCGGGCTGGCGATCGAACTCAGGCGCAGGGCCCCGCAGTTGGTCGTGGCAGCCATCCACCCCGGCACCGTAGCGACCGAGTTATCGGCGCCTTTTCGTGGTAATGTGCCGCAGGACGCCTTGCAGACACCCGCGACCGCCGCCGCCAGGATCCTGTCTGTGGTCGAATCGCTGACAGGTCAGGATAGTGGCGGCTTTTTCGCCTACGATGGAGAACCAATCGAATGGTAATCGAGAAGAAAAAGTTCCGCGCAGAGCTCCAACGCATCCGTTCAGGGTGGACGAACACCGGACAGGTGCGGCCTGATTTCGCGATCGAACCGCAAGAGGGCCAGGAATCGGTTTGGGACTACCCCCGTCCGCCCTTGTTGATTCCCGACCCTCGAGAGGTGGTGGTCCGGATCGAAGGCTTCGAGATCGCGCGTTCGCAGCAGTGTCTGCGCCTGCTGGAGACCGCGAGTCCCCCCACTTTCTATCTGCCCCCGGCGGATGTCGCGGTGGAATGTCTGGTCGCCGCTGCAGGGACGTCTTTTTGTGAGTGGAAGGGGGCCGCGACGTATTGGAACGCCGAGCGTGGTGACGTGTATCGCACCGAGGTGGGGTGGTCGTACGCCGAGCCTTTTGGCGAGTTCACGGGGCTCGGGGGGTATTTTTCCTTCTACCCGGCTCGGGCCGAGTGCTTTGTCGACGGGGAACGCGTGCGCGCCCAATCAGGTGGGTTCTATGGCGGCTGGATTACCGATGAGGTCGTGGGCCCCTTCAAGGGAGAGCCCGGAACTGGCGGCTGGTAGGCCGCTTGCGTTCCGTTCGCTTGCCCTCAGGCGGATGCCGCCGGGTTCGCAAGCAGGTGGTCGAAGCGCCCATCCTGCGGCCGGCTGGATCGGTAGGCCTCGACAATCGGCGCCAATTCGCCAGGCGAGCATCCGTGCAGAATCACGCCGTCGCATCCCAGATCGAATTGTTCCGTGATCTTCGCGACGCATTGCTCGGGGCTGCCGGTGGCCGAGGCCTCGAGCCATTCGTCCGGAAGCAGGGCGGCGACCCGCTCGAGATCCTCTGTGGTCGCCGAGGCATCGAGCGCGCCAGCAAAGCTGCTCACAAACTCATCTTCCCGAAAACGCTTCAAGACGTCCGGGTCCCAGCGGTTGGTCTTCACCATCAGGTCGCCATATCCTTGCAGATAGGTGGCCAATCGTCCGATCGTTTTCTTCAGCCGCAGATCCTCGGGCAGGTGGTCTCCCACGGTGGCAAAACATGACCAGACCCGCACGGTGGCAGGATCCCGCCCGGCCGCCTCCGCAGCCTCTTTTACGGTGCGGACGCATCGCGCGGTGGTCTCGTCGCTGAAGAACGTGTGCAGGACCACCGCATCAAAAGCGCGCCCGCCAAGCTTGAGCGAGGGGTCGGCAAAGGCGGTCAGCGTCATCGGAATATCGTCATTATAATCCGGGCCCATGGCCAGCAGCGGAAATTTACCCGCCGGCCCATCGTGCCCGAAAACCACATCGCCCTTCCAGATACGGCGCATCAGATCGGCGAAATCCTCCATTTCGGCCGTCTTGATGGCGGGGAGTCCGAAGGCATCGAAGATACGCTTGATGCCGCGGCCGAGGCCGAGCGAAAATCGTCCACCCGTGAGCCGGTGCATGGTCATGGCAAAGGCGGCGGTGACCATCGGGTGACGGGTGTTCTGGTTGGTGGCCGCAGTCGCGATGCCCAGATTGGTGGATACCGCGCCGACCGCACCCGAGAGGGTGGCGGCCTCTTTCACATTGAAGCGTTCGGAGAGAAAGACCGAACCGAGCCCCAGGCTCTCTGCGGTGCGGATCTCGTCGATCAATTCTCTGGGGCTCTCGGGGGCGCCGGCGAGGGTGTAGAATCCCAACTCGTTCATTTGTGGTTTCATGCTGTCAGACTCCGTTGCCTGTCTTTTGGAAAAGTTGTGCCAATCACTTCGATTCCCAACTCGTGTCGTACGGTTTCGAGAGGTTGGCTCCAGCGGTCCTCCCAGAAGATTCCCAGGATTGGTGCCGCATTTGCTCCGCTGCGCCAAGCGGCGCGGGTGTCGTGGCGCAAGGTGTTCCAGCGTCCCTCCAGCACCATATGCTTCAAGGATCCGAGGCTGATGACCATCAGGGAATAGGGGAAGCCGGTTTGGGCGACGCTGAAACAATGCACCAACACTTCTTCGTGCCCCTGCGTGCCGACCCCGAGCAGCACATGCCATAGATCGTGACATTGGCGGATGCGTCGCATCAGATAGGACTCCTCTTCGCCGTCGGTGAAGGGTGTTCCCTGGGCCAGTCCCGCGAGGCTGATGGATTGATCGTCGAGAAATCTGGCGAATTCGCGTCCAAGGGATCCGTCGGGCAGGGCGCGCAGGCTGTCGAGATCGGTCTCGGAAATTTCCGGTCTCTCGGACCACAGGCGGCGGCCTTCTTCCGTCTCGAAGATTCCCTCGCGGAGCCAGAATCTTAGTTGCTCCTGTGCGGTGATCTCCTCGGCGATCACGACCTCGTCGGTTGCTGTCGAATCGCGCAGGATACGATAGACGGCGGTAGCGACCCGCCGGGCTCGATCGGCCGGAAGGCGGCCCAGATGGATGGGTGCCGCAGGCACGTCTCAGGCGCTCCTCTGCTCGGCGCCTGAGACGCTGCGGGCTCGGCGGCCCAAGTCAGTGCGCGAGGCCGTTAGGGTCGAGGAGTTCGCGTTAGATCCCTTCATCGTGGTTTCCCTCAGGTTGCCGGTGTCGGGAGTCGTCGGAAGGCCAGAACGCCCACCACATAGATGCCGAACCCAATCAGCATGACCGCGTTAAAGCCGTAGGTCATGCTGAGCAGTGTTGCGAGCACCGAAGACATGACCGAGAAAAAGCCGTTGATCGCCCAGCACCAGGCCACGTATTGGTCGCCGTATGGCGTGGTCTCCGAGACCGAACGCAGGCCCAAAGGCATGAACGCGCCCAGGCAGAGCCCGAGGGGCGAGAGGAAAAGCACGGTCAGGGTAACGCGGGTCGCAAAGCTCCATGCCATGCCGACGTCCGCAATCCAGGGCAGCGTGAACTCGTAGAATACGATCAAGGCCGCCAGTGCCAGCAGCAATCCGGTGAAGGCTTGATTGCGTCGGCTGGCATATCGCTCGCTGAGCAAGCTTCCCACGCCAGTGGAGACCAGCACCGCAAACAGGGTGACGGTGAGCGAGTAGGTCGGGTAGCCGAGGAATAGTGTGAGTCGCTGAATCAGACAAACCTCGATGAACATGAATCCCAGGCCGAGCGCGGCAAAATAAATGCCCGAGTTCCATTTGTAGGGAATCTCTCCCCAGATCTTTCGCAGGAAGATCAGCGGCAGCAGCAGGAAGATCGCGGCAAAAGCGACGGCCAACAACAGAAAGACGATCAAAAGACGCTCGCCGATACCTTCCTCGACGTTCCATGCGCGGAGATCCCCGGAGCCGAAAAGCGCGTCGGGCAGGCTGACGAAATGCCAGAAGAAAGGCGAGTCGTCCGTAATGGGTCGGACCTTGTAGTGGGATTGGGAATAGAATTCTTCCAATGCTTCGGGTGTTCCCTGAATGACGGTGGTGATCGGGGTGCCGACCCGGGGGTCGTTCCATACAAAGCTGGAGCGCGCACCCTCGACATCCCCGGTGGTTGCCTGGAAGGTCGCGATATCGGCTTCGGTAAACGGAGACTTCTTGATCACGATCGTGGTCGTCTCCAGCCGTCCGTATCCGGGCGATACGCCCACCATGACATGCCGGGCAAAGTCGTCGATTCCGAGTTCGGCCAGAGCCATGCGCGCGGTTCCCAGGTAGCGAATGGTCCGATTGGGATTCTCGTCGTAATCAAGTTCACCGAATTGTGCGCAGAGGATCCCGTCATCAGTGAGATGCTCGACGGCATCCTCGACCATCTCCTTGGTGTAGAGGTAGCTTTCGGACAGCACGAAGGCGCCCGAGGTTGCTGCATTCATGGCGGCATAACTATCGGGGGCCACCAGCCAGATCAGGTCGAAATCTTCTTTCGAGCTTTTGAGAAAGGCGCGACCTTCGGCGTTGACGATGGTGACCTTCTCGTTTTCGGTGAGGTTTCCCGTGAATTCGGCAAACTCATTTTCCAAAAGGGAGACCGTGACCGGGTTCAGTTCGATCCCGGTAATCTCGCTCGCGCCGAAATGCAGGCCTGCGAGAATTTCGTTTCCGCCGGCGGATCCGACAATGGCAATACGAGGCCCGGGCGGAAGAAGCCGGAAGGGATGGGCGCGATCCATGGTGTCGTAGCGGGTCAGGGCGCTCAGGTCGCCGTCCCACTCGGTCATCGACGAGCCGATGGTTCCATCATGGTAGAGGATCTGTTGGCGGGGCTCGCCGAAGAAAAAGGGTACGACGTCGACTCGGAAGACGGGATCCCACGCGGTATAGGCCGCTCCGGTGGCTTCGCCGCCCTTGACCTTGTCCCGGATGGGGTCGGGCAGGGATCCGGGGCTGAGGACACCGACAAGCAGACCGGCCGCCGCGATGGCGCCCAGCCCACTCCAGATGCCCGAAATCTCCCGTGCCAACCTGGCGCCGGCCAGAGCAAGGACCAGTCCTGACAGGAAGACGACTCCGGGAGGAGTGATCCAGGTCAGGGCGGGGATCACCAGCGCCGCGCCAAGAGCCGCGCCGAGCAGGTCGACGAAATACAGGCGTGCGATCTTCTCGGTGTGTGTTGCGAAGATCATCGCCAAGGCAACGCCGGCAGCGAGAAACGGCAGATAAAGGGAGAATAGAACCAGCGTAAGTTTGGCGAGGGTCCATAGGGGCTCTCGTAGAGCGCCCTGCGAGAGCCCCATCATCATCTGGAAGAGGTTCAGGGGAACGAGCGCCACAAGCAGGTAGCTGATCAGAACCGAGATCGCGCCGACCATACAGCTGATCAAGATGACTTTTTCGGGCGCCATGCGCCGCAGGCGATCGGAGATCGCCACAAAGACACCTCCCGAGCCCAGCCCCAGAAGCGATACCCCGATGATCAAATAGGTGAAGTAGTAGACGAGCTTGTAGGAGAAGACTCGCGTGTAGCTCACCTCAAGCAAGATCACTGCAAGAGCGATCAGAAAGGTCTCAGGGTAAAATCGACGCATGGGCAGACTGTAGCCTAGTCGGTGGCGTTTTCCGAAGGCTCATTCCGGGGGGGCGCATGGAGAGGACAGGTCCTGACTCGAAAGGACAAAGCTGTGGGAGTTCAACGACATAGAGAAGGTAAGTACAGGATTTCGGCAAAGGATCCAGCC
>CBFHUR010000062.1:0-244 GCA_965658895.1 Binatia bacterium | reverse complement strand
TGTGCGAGTTTGTGCGCACGATCGAAAAGGGCAGGACCCCGACGCTATCTGAGGCGTGGAGATATTGCCTTGAACGCGGATCGCGGCGGGATGTCACCAACGCACTTTATCGCAAGCAAATGGAGCTGTACGTCGACCCGATCGTCGGCCACCAGCTACTCCCCGAGGTCGATGGTCAGGCAATCGCAGAGTCGATCGGCCGACTGGCGCGGACGACCCAGCGAAACATTCGCGGGACGGTCAG
>CBFHUR010000061.1:0-15865 GCA_965658895.1 Binatia bacterium | reverse complement strand
GCATCATCAGCGGCTCGAGTGTGCTGCTGGCGGGCGAAACCAACCAGGTCCATTATACCGGGATCATGGGCAGCTTGACCGGGGAGGCGCCGACCAAGCACGGCGAGTCGGACCTGCCCACGGTGGACGTGCTGATTGCGGATGAAATCGGTCAATCGACACGGTTCCGTTCGTTGGAGCTAGCCGCCACCGGCGTCGCCAAGCATAGCTACAGCCAGCGCAATCAAAGTGTACAGAATCCCAGTGAGGTCTCCCCTCTCTCGCTCTACCAGCGTGTTTTCGGCTCGGGGTTCCTCGACCCCAACGCCGCAGATTTCGCGCCGGACCCGCGCGTGATGTTGCGTAAAAGTGCTCTCTCCGCGGTTCTGGCAGACCGCCAGCAACTCGATGCGGCGCTTGGCGCCACCGATCGGGCGCGACTGGACGAATACTTCACCGCCTTGCGGCAGTTGGAAAAACAGTTGGAGCTGCAACTGCAAAAGCCGCCGCCTCTGGCTGCCTGTGCCCCGGTCGACAGCCCCGAGAATGCGCCCGCGGGTCTCAACGTGGACAACGTGGTCGAGAACCACAAGCTGATGGCAGAAATTCTGGCGATGGCGTTGGCCTGCGATCAGACGCGGGTATTCAATATGGTGTTCTCCGATCGCGCCTCAAGCCTGCATGCGCCGGGAAGTTCCGACACGCACCATACGCTCACTCACGAGGAACCACGGGACGCCGAGCTCGGCTACCAGCGCAATGCCACCGACTTCATCCTGAAAACGATGGGCGCCTGGTCCACTTTTGTCGAGACGCTCAGGGCCGTGCCCGAGGGCGATGGCACGCTGCTGGACCACTGCCTCGTGATGGCTCACTCCGAGACCTCGGACGCAAACACCCATAGCGTGACCGGCCTGCCCTTCATGATCGCGGGTCGTGCCGGCGGCAAAGTCAAACCCGGCACTCATGTCCGCACCGTGGGAGATTCGTCCTCCCGGGTCGCGCTCACCATGCAACAGGCCATGGGCCTGCGAACGAGTCGCTTCGGCGTCCGCCAAAACGAAACCGCCAAACCCATTACGGAGATCCTGGTCTGATGAACAAAATCGCCCCGATCGCTCTCGGCCTCGCCGGCCTGCTTCTGATGTCCTGCGAGACCTCCTCGCCAAACGGCAAAGCCGACAGCGGCGGGGCCTCCGCCACCACATCCGCCAAGGCTCCCGCAAATGAAACCCTCGGCTTTGTCATCTCGGCCTGGCGCGACGAAATCCCGCGCAACGTCGAAGGCGGTTGTCCGGACGGACTGAACATCACCGAGGCCGATCACTACAAGGTCGACATTCGCGACTTCTACAAACGCGCCAAGGAGATCGGCATGGACGAGGCGTCGGCCGAGCTCTACGGCGGAGACGCTTGCAAAGACCGAACCTCACAACCTGACCCGGGCTATCGCAGCTTCGGCGGGCCCACCACGATGGATGGGCTGGATCTGGACGGAAAAGACTCCCGCAAGGACAGCGGCGAGGGGTGCGCGCACAACGACTTCGTGGGTCCCAACGGGGAGACCGGCATCGACAACCAGCATTGGCGGCTGATGGGGTGCACTTTGGGCTACCAACCCGACGGCCAGATGGATCGCATGTGGGCCAGCGGCAACTTCATCAAGGAAGGCATCCCCATGCTGATCGAAATCACCGGCGTGGACGATCGCCGCAACGACCCCGAAGTCGAGGTGCGCCTGATGTCCAGCGGAGACTCGGTCTCGGTGGACTCCAACGGGCAGGTGGTTCCGCAGCTAAGCATGCAGGAGCACCCCAACGCCCGCTACCACAACACGCCGACCCGCGGGCGGATCGAAGACGGCGTTCTCTACACCGAACCGACCGACTTGTGGCTGCGCGTCAAACAGCAGGTGATCGATGTGGATTTCCACTATCGTGACGCCCGAATCCGGGCCGAAGTTCTGCCGTCGGGCGAGATCCGCGGCATCTTGGGTTTCTATTGGGACGGTGACAACTTCTTTGATGCGATGAACAACCATACCATCGGGGGTCGCCATAGCGGACGCATCGGCGCCCACACGCGCGGCTACGCCTGTGCGGGTATGAACTACGAACTCGATCGAGTGATGGATGGGCACCCGGACCCCGAGACCGGAAAATGCACCAGTATGTCGACGATCATTCATTTCGCCGCCGTGCCAGCGTTCGTCATCCCCGCGGCCGAGGAGGAAGAAGCCGAAGTACCGGCGCAGCAGACCAGGCGCTCTCTCGACCAGGAGCAAAGCTGATGAAACCTTCAGGGATCTTTTTTGCGGCGCTCGTTACGGGGACCATTGTTGCCGGATGTGAGCCCGCGGGCGAAGCTACGAAGCCGCAAGCAGAGGCCCCCGCTGTGGCCGCACCAGCGCCGGCTGAAACCCTTGGGTTTGTCATTTCCGGATGGCGCGAAGCGATCCCCGACGATGTCACGGGCGGCTGCCCCGATGGATTGAATATTACCGAGTTCGAACACCTGGGCATCGACGAAAAGGTATTTCGTGCACGGGCAAAAGAGCTCGGCGGCTATGCAGAAGCCGAAAAGGAAATGCTTCCGGCGGATGCCTGCAAGGCCCGCAAGGCAGTACCCGACCCCGGCTTCCATACGTTTGACGGCCCGGCGATCGTCGCTGGACTGGACCTCGATGGCGAGGATTCAAGCACAGCCAGCGACACGACAGCCTGCCCGCATGACGACTTCACAAGCCCCGATGGAACAACCGGCATCGACAACCAATACTGGCGAGCCTACGGCTGCGTTGCCGCTCATCAACCCGGCGGACTGGCCGATCGCATGTATGCCAGTGGCAACTTCATTCGGGAAGGCATCCCGATGCTGGTGGAAATCACCGGCGTGAATGACCGCCGCAATGACGACGAGGTCGAAATTCGCATCCTCTCGAGCGCGGACACCGTCTCGCTGGACGCCAACAACAAGGTCATCCCGCAGCTCAGCATGCGGGCCCATGAAGAAGCCCGCTACCGCAATACGCCTGCCAAGGCGCGCATCAAGGACGGCATCCTGACAAGCGAGCCGACAGACGTCTATTTGCGCTTCAAGCAACAGGTCATCGACAATGAATTCTACTACAAGGACGCTCGAATTCGCGCCGAAATCCTGGAAGACGGCAGCCTGCGCGGAGTCATCGGATTCTATTGGGACACCGACAACCTGCACGACGTGATGAACAACCACATGATCGGGGAGAACTTCCATAGCGGCAGGGTCGCCGCATCCACCCGTGGCTATATGTGCGCCGGGATGGACTACGCACTCGATCGGATGGCCGACGGTCATCCGGATCCCGAAACAGGCAAATGCACCAGCCTCTCGGGCGCCAACCTTTTCGAGGCCGTTCCCGCGTTTGTCATCATGCCGGAAGCCTGACGTCATAGGCGCCAACGACTTGTCGGGCCCGGGGCAGATGCGGTAAGAATCCGCGTGCAAGAAGAAGAACTACGACAGGCCTTCGAGAACTGGCTGGAGCAGAGGCGCCCCGAATTGAAGGATCTCCGGTTGGGAGCCTTCGAGATGCCGCAGTCGGGATTTTCCGCGAAAACGGTATTCGTCCCCATCCACCATGTCGCAGAGGGTCAGGCGCAAGAGGCCAAGGTCGTCCTGCGCATGGAAAGCCCCGAGCCGGCAATCTACCCCAAACAGACCCCGGAGCTCGATGTCGAGATCGATATCCAGTATCGCGCCATGGAGGCCCTGCACCGAACTGGCGCCGTACCGCTGGCACCGCTGATTGGCTACGAGGCCGATGCGCAGATTCTCGGCACTCCCTTTTTCGCCATGGAGTTCATCGGCGGCGATGTGATGATCGAGAACCCGCCCTACACGCAGGAGGGGTTCTTCGCCGACGCCACCCCGGCCCGTCGCCGCGAGATCATCACCGAAGGCCTTTCCATGGTCGCCCAATTCCACACGATCGATTGGCAGAAGGCTGGCTTCGACTGGCTCCTGCCCCCGGGAGAACAAGGCACGCTGAGACGCCAATTACGCCTCTGGAAAGACTATGCCACCCGTGAACTCCAGGGCCGCGTCCACCCCTTGCTGGCAAAATCCTTCGCCTGGTTGGAGCGTCACGCACCCGCCGACCTGCCCGCGGGATTGAGCTGGGGGGATTCCCGCCCCGGCAACATCATCTTCGGAAACAAGGGCCCCTTATGTATCACGGATTTTGAAAATATAGCGGTCGCGCCGGTCGGGATCGATCTGGGTTGGTGGTTGATGTTTGATCAAAGCCAGCACGAAGCGGTCGGGATCGATCGCCTCGATGGCGAACCTACTCGTAATGAGCAACGCGAGATCTACGCCGCCGCGGCGGGCATCGCCACGCCCGACACCCAATGGTTCGAGATCTTCGCCGGGGCTCGCTATGCCGCGATCGTGGTCCGTGTCATGAACCGTCTGGTCGAACGCGGCGACCTGCCCGCTGACCACAATATCTGGATCGAAAACCCGGCGGCAGACACCCTCAATCAACTTCTCGACACCTATCAGGTCTCTGATGTCTGACCCGCAAAAGACATCTTCGACGGAAAGTCACGATCGAGCTTCGTTCCGCGCCGGACTGCGAATCGCGAACCCGCCGGATCCCGCTCAACTGGCTCACGAGCGGGCCCGACTGGCGGCTGTCGAAGGCGAGAGCCTCCCGGTCCGACTGCGTACCTATGCCACGATGATCGGTCCGGGCTATTTGCAAAGTGCCATGACGCTCGGCGGTGGCACCGCCACAACGGCCCTCTTTACCGGGGCCGTCTTCGGCTACTCGCTTCTCTGGGCGGCCCCGGTCGGCATGCTTCTCGGCGTGATCATGCTGGCTGCAGTTGCCCACCAAACGCTTTCCACCGGGATGCGACCGCTGGAAGCCATGCGGGTCTATGCGGGTAAACCTTTTGCCCTTTTCTGGGCGATCGGCGCGCTGCTCTCGTCGGTCATCTGGCATTTCTCCCACTATGCCCTCGCCTCGGCAGTGGTGGTCGACATGACCGAAGCCCTCGGGTTTCCGGGCCTGCCTCCGATTGCGGCCGGACTCATGATCCTGACGTGGGCAATTGCGCTGAGTTTTCTCTACGGCAGCTCCTACCGACTCGTGCGCATCTATGAGCGCATCCTCAAATATATCGTCTGGGGTGTCATTCTCTCTTTTGCGTTGGTTGTCGCGCGCACGGGTGTTGAAGACCCCGGAGCCCTGCTGCGCGGATTCCTGAGCTTCGAGATCCCCGCCGATCGCAATGGCGTGGCGGCCGCCACCCTGATTGCCAGCACCTTTGCTGCCGCAGTCGGCGTCAATATGGTCTTTCTCTATCCGTACAGCCTGTTGGCGCGCGGCTGGACCCGCGAGTACCGGGGGCTGGCCCGCATGGACCTTCTTGTCGGGACGTTTCTGCCGTACGTGGTTGCCGCCAGCCTGATCAGCATCGCCGCTGCCAACACCATTCATCTCGACGCGAGCTATGACGGCACGCGCCTGTCTCCTGTCGAGGCAGCCCAGACACTCGGCGCCGTGATCGGACCACAAAGTGGGCGCCTGGTCTTTGGCCTGGGCATCCTCGGGATGGCCTTGAGCAGCATGACCCTGCATATGCTGGTCTCGGGTTTTGTCTGCTCGGAAGTCTTTGGTTGGGAATTTGGCGGCATGCGCTACAAACTGGCCACACTCATCCCGGCGCCAGGAATTCTCGGCTGCCTTTATTGGGGGGATATCGCGGTCTGGGTGGCCGTGCCCACCAACATTGCCTGCGGCCTGCTTCTGCCGGTGGTCTGGTTGGGCTTTCTGAAGCTCCAACGCAGCCAGGGCTACCTCGGCGCCGATCGACCCACAGGCGGTCTGGCCAATCTCTGGCTCGCCGCCATGGCCGGTACCACGCTCTTCCTGATGGGGTTTTTCGCGTGGTACCTGGCCAATCACGGCGCCGCCTGGATCGCTTCGGTCGGTCTATAGCCCCCCGACATCCAGCGAAGGTGTCGTCGGCAGGTCCAGGGTGCTGATCATCCCGCCAGGGTGCTTGCAGATCTCGGGGATGGCATTGATCACTCGCATCGAGGTTGCCTGGACGCCCCCGGAGTTATGGTCGCCATCTTCCCCATGAACGAAGCATTCCAACTGCACATCCGGGTTGCCCTTGATGATGCAACGATGCACGCCCGCACGTCCTTCAGGTGGCTTCGGCCAATGTCCGGCGCCGTCCACACGCATTCGATTCACATGCTCGGTAACAATTACCGGACGCCCTCCTGACATTCCCTCAAGCTCGAAATGAACGGCCTCGCAGGTCCCGGCCGGTACGTGCATCATGGGCGTATCGAAGGCTTCGTCGGTGTAGGCACGCTCAAAACTCTCGCGAATTTCGTCGATCTTGATCCCCAAACGGTCCGCGATCATATGCACCATGCCGCCCCAACCCGAAGACAGAACTCCGGGGATCTCCATCGGTGGGGTGTAGTCCGCCGGACGACCGAAACCAAAGCTGACGCCAGTAAATTCAGGATCTTCGTAGGTCGAATAATCGCAGAGTTCCTGACAACGAATCTCATCGATCCGACCCGCCAACTGCAATGCCGCCAGGGGAAGCACATCACCGGAGAACCCGGGGTCCATCCCGCTGACGTAGATCGTGGATTTGCCGGCAGCACAGGCTTCCTCGATCGGTTGGCGCATCGTGGGATCGGCATATGGTGGATAGACGAAGAAAATCATCGAGGTGGAGGCCACGTTGACTCCTGCCGCGAGAATCTTCGAGAGTTCCGGAATCACTTCATGCGGCCGCGTCTCGCCCTTCACGGTATAAACGACACAATCCGGCTTGAGCGCGAGCAAGGCATCTACATCATCGGTCGCGCGAATCCCGGTCAGGTCGGAAAGTCCCGCCAACTCGGCCGCATCCTTGCCGATCTTGGCCGGATTATGTGCATGCACGCCCACCAATTCCATATCCGGGTGACGAATCAGATGACGAAGGCTGTGATAGCCCACGTTCCCGGTGCCCCATTGAACAACTCGATGACTCATAATGCTTTCCTTTTCTTTTGCGACGGTGGGTGCAGCTCGTTCAAGATTCCAGACCGGCTGCCTTTGCTGCCGCTACAGTGCCGCTTCTGTCGCCAGGTTTCCAGCCCGGCGGGTGAAAGATGTATCCCAGCTTTTCGCGCCAGGAATCCGCTCGGCGGACGTCAGACCAAAGCCGGGAAAACTCGCCAAAATGAAGGTCCGCGTAACTGGCGGTATTCACCTCGCGGGTGATGCCGTACTCCACCGGTTCTTCGTCGCGCAGTGGCTGGAGGGTCCCGAAAATCCGATCCCAAAGCACCGTGATCGAGTTATAATTGGTGTCCATATAACGCAGATTCTTCCCGTGATGGACTCGGTGGTGGGCCGGCGTCTGCAAGAACCGCTCGAGCCAACCATAGCGTCCCCCGGCGACCACCTGATCGCTGATATGGAGAAAACTTCCCCACAGCACATCGATGAGATTGAGCGCCACACAAACCAGCGGAGGAACCCCGAAAAGTGCGGGCAGGAAACCGAGGAAGATCGGAAAATAGAAAACAGATTCGAGAAAATGGTGATTCGCACCCACCAGCATATGGATGGAGCCTGGCGCATGGTGGGGGGCATGCAGGCACCAGAGAAGGCGCACTTTATGGGCCGCCCAATGTTGCACCCAGTACCAGAATTCGTAGACCACCCAACCATAGATCCACCAAGGCCAGGCGAGTGTCCCCTCTACGGGACTCAGCGCGGCACCAGCTGTGGCAAGCACCAGAACTCCGGCGGCGATCCCGAAAAGACTCAGTAGCCCGCTCACAAGTCCGGCCACCACCAACCCGATACCACACGCGCCCGCTTCTCCGACCACAAGAGCGCGGCGCCGAAAACGAAGGAAGCCGACCTCCAGCAGCAGGTAGACGAACATCGCCGGCAGCAGCACTGCGGTCAGTTGCTCGAGGGTTTTCTGCAGATCGAGGGGATGCATGAGTTGGCGTCTTGCGAGAAGACTCGAAGGATTCTCGCCTGAAGCCACCGGCAGGACAACTAAAAGCGGCTATTCCTTCATCCAGCGGTCCAAAAAGTCGAATCCGCGGGTCAGAGCCGCATCCCCGTAGAGGTTCTGCGAAAAATGTCCGTGCTCGGTCTCGACAAGCTCTACCGGAATCTCCAGGCCCACGAGGCGATCCCGCAGCTTGCGGGAATGGTCGACATCCACGATCCAGTCCGATTCACCATGGTAGAGAAACACCGGCGGCATCGCCGCGCTGACCAGCAGGACCGGGGAGGCTGCCTCGTAGGCTGCCGGAACCTCCTCCTGGGATCCGCCGAGATGATCCACCACCGGACCCGCATCTCCGAAACGACGCAGGTCGGTTGGCGGCGCACCCGCCACGCACGCCTGCACCACGGCCTGCGCCGGGGAGCAATCGGGAAGCGAAGCCGCGAGACCAGGTTCGGCAGCCGCAACCAGGCCCATCTGCGCTCCGGCCGAGTAGCCCCAGACTGCAATCCTCCGCGGATCAACGCCCAGGGAGTCGGCCTGCGAACGAACCCAGCAGATCGCCGCCAGGACGTCCTGCTCGGGTTGGGGGTAAGGATGATCTGGGCCGAGTCGATACTCGATATTGATCGCCACATAGCCGCGCTCGACCGCACGCACCGCAACTCTCTGGATGCGTTGTCGATTCCCGCGGGCCCAACTCCCCCCATGCACGAGAACTACGGCGGGCGCCGGCTTTTGCGTTTTGGCGAGGTAGATATCCGCAATCTGCTCCGCGAGCGGGCCGTAGGGCACATCACGCCGGATATAGGTCGGGTCCAGATGCGCGTCGGGGGGCTCGCGTTTGGAGAGACAACCGCTCAGAGCCACAAGCCAGGAGCAGAGAAACAACGCCAGCAAGACCCCGCGGCGATCGCGCAGAGCGGATAAATGCGAGACGCCAGTCCCGCGAGGCGAAACAAGGGACGGGGAACTCACGACCCCTCGCCCTCACCCTCGCCCTCGCCGCCGCCCTCACCTGCCGCCAACTCACGACGGGCCAGTTGCAACAATCGGATCATTTCCTGGCGAGCTCCGTCGGCGGAGCGGATCGGCTCGGCAAAGGGAAGCCGGATCGGTCGCGGCCCCTGCCCGGTCTCGGCAGACATTTCAAAGCCGTAACGATCCAGCCCTGTCATCGTAGCCGCGGTGGCATCGGTGGCGCGTGAGAACGCATGACAAAAGGCCACCATCGCGTCCGCATGATCCTCGTTCATATGTTCGATGACTCCGTCGGCAAAAGTTGCCGTCGGGTCCGGCGAGGCATCGCGCCAATCCGATAGACTCACCCAGGACATCCGCCCGTAGCCACCAATATAGCGAAGAGATTCCACCTCCAGCCTCCAGAAACTGAAGTCTCCAAAATCAATATAATACGAAGCGTTGGGATGAACCGCGAGATAGGAGGCCCGTGCTCTTGCACGCTCATCCTCGCTGATCACCCGGCGTACCTTGCCCAGCAGCGTCACGCGCCCGCCCGCAAGCGGATCCACGCCACCGCTCTCGGCGACCAGCAGGGAAGCTCGCGGATCGGCGTGCAGATTTTTCGTATGCTCGGCCATCGTGGAGATGAAAAAGATCGGGTCTGACCCCGCGAGCGAGAACGTCACAAAAGATCCATACGGGAAGCCGGCAGGATCCTGCGCAACCGTGCATAAAGTTCCGGTCTTGATGTTCGAGACCAGAGTTCGCGCTCGTTCGCCGTGGGTGGGCGTGGCCACGTCCGGGTCGTAGAGGATCTCGGCTTCGCCCGAGGGGCGTGCATGTGCGTCGTTACTCATCAAGAAAGCTCCGGTTCTGCGTGCATCAGGGGGACCTCCGCCACGTTAGCCAAGCGGGCCAGCCGACGGCAAGAACCTTTCCTCGCCGGCCGGGCCCCGTTTCGAGGTATCCATCGTGGCACTCAGTGGCACTCAGGTGGACAGCACGACCATCGCCGTTCCCGTTGCATGATCGCCCATCTCGTTGCTCACCTTCACCGAGACCTCGACCTGACCCTGACCGTCGTGCTCTTCCAGCTTCAGAATTTCGCCGCGGAACTCGAGGTGATGGCCGGGGACCGCGGGCACCCCCAGACGGATCCGGATATTGGCCACGCGGGCACCCGGGCCCGCCCAGTCCGAGAGAAACCGAGCGATATACCCGTTGGTCGTCAGGATATTCATGAAGATATCCGGGGCGCCCTGCGAGATCGCGAACTCCTTGTCGTGGTGGACGGGCATGAAGTCCCGCGAAGCGATGGCCCCGGCGACAATCATGGTGGCCGTCAGCGAGACATCCAGCGGCTTGACCGCATCACCGACCTGCAGTGAGGAGAATGAAAGCGTTGGGTTCATCAGAGAGTCCCTCCCGGATTGAATTTCAAAATTCGGAAGAGTTGTCGGCCCACAACTTCGCCGTCCTGATCCCGAAATGTGTTCACCCAGGATACAAAATATCCGGTACCGATACCGGTCTGTTTTCGTTTCGAAACCGACTCCAGAACCGACTCGGAGGTCAGCCGCTCCCCCGGCTTCAGATAGCGGTCAAATTCCAGCTCGGAATTGGTCGCCAGCGTCGCCGCAAAACCGGCCTCGTCGAGGATATTGATCGGATTGTCGGGATCAATTTCAGTCGGAACGCCTCCGCGCTCGGCAATTCCCTCCAGAATCGGCCGCGGCATGGTCCAGGCCTGCAGCATGGCCGGCGGGGCCACGACCGAATCCAATCCGATCCGGGCGGCCGCTTCCGGGTCCTCATAGATCGGGTTCCGATCATCCATGGCATCAATCCAGTGGCGAATCATCGGGAGATTCACATCCTCCGGAGAAAGGGTCGGCCCGCCCTTGGTGAGAGGCTTGCCGATCCAGCCTGCCAGTTTGTCCCATACTGGGTCTTTTTCTTCTTCGCTCATGGTCTCCTACCTCAGATGCTGTCACGGAGTTTTCTGGACGTGTCCGTCACCGAACACGGGTCCCTCATAATATCGCAGAAAACGATCTCGACGGCACTTCCCGCAGGACAGGGCTTGCCCCCATTTGGTCAGATGCAGTAGTTTCCGGGCATGCGGACAAATGTATCCCTGCTCGTGCTCGGCGCCATTTTTCTGGGAGCCTGCGGGTCCTCCTCGAGCGATCCCGCGGCGACTTGCGGCTCCGGCGGCCCCCTGAGCGGACCGGGAGGGGAATTCAATGGCCCCTTTATGGAGCGCAGTTATTCCGGGCCCGATGGTGTTGCCCGGAAATGGCTCCTGCGATTGCCACGCGACTACCAGCCAGGCGAGCCGACCGACGTGATCTTCAATTTCCATGGATCAGGCTCGAACGCCGACGCCCAACTCGTCTATGGGGACCTCACCGAGCAAGCCGACCGCGACCGCATCATCCTGGTGGTCCCCGACGGCAACAAGATCTTCCCCGATCGCGCCAACCCATTGGCCAATTACTGGGATAGCGCCTGGGAGGCCAACCTGCGCGTCCGCGATTTCGACGTCGACTACGTCCTGGATCTTGTCGAAACGGTAAAGGCCGAGTACTGCACGGCCGACTTCCAGGCCACGGGCATGTCAGCCGGCGGTGACATGGTCTCGGCGCTCCAATGCCTTGAGGAGAGCCCGTTTTCCAGCTTCGCCCCCGTAACCTACATGTACTACAACGAGGCCGAATGCGGAGCGGCTCCCCCACGACCGCTGATCTACTTCCACGGCGACGCCGACTTCGTCGTCCCCATTCAGGGTTCGGGTCCACCATGGAACGACCCGCCCGTCGCCGATGCCATGGCGACCTGGGCCAATCATAACGGCTGCCGTCCGGGCCCGCTGGAAGATCGTATCAGCAACGAGGTGCTCCGTTATCACTGGGAGGGCTGCGAGGCGGCGACCGAATGGTACCTGATCGAAGGCGGCGGCCATACCTGGCCGGGCGCTTTTGATGCGGGATTGGGCTATACAACTCAGGACATCTCGGCCAGCGAATTGATCCGCGAATTCTTCATCACCCATCGACCCTGAGGTACGCCGTGCAATTTGGAATCAACCTTCTTCTCTGGACCGACACGCCTTATAGTCCCGAGTTTCTTCCTCTCTACGCCCGACTCAAGGAAATGGGCTTTGATGGTGTGGAGCTACCCATGTTTTCAGGCAACCCGGAGGACTACCGGAAGCTCGGCGAGAGACTCCAGGATCTGGGGCTGGAACGCACCGCAACCGTCATCCGGAACGAACCAGATGATCCGATCAGCTCTGATGCTGCGGTTCGCGATGTCGCGCTCGAATCCATGAAACACGCGATCGACTGCGCCGAAGCCGCCAGCGCGAAACTCATCGGCGGACCGTTCTATGCAGCCATCGGAAAATTCAGTGGCTCGCCACCCACGGCCCAGGAGTGGCAGTACAGCGTCGACTATATGCGCCAGGCCGCCGACTACGCCCAACGAGCGGGTATCGAACTATCGCTGGAGTTTCTCAACCGCTTCGAGATCTACCTTCTCAACTGCACCGCGGACACCAAGCGATTTGTGCAGGAAGTCGACCGACCGAATGTCGGCGTTCACTACGATACTTTCCATGCCAATCTCGAGGAGAAGAACGTCGACGCCGCCATTCGCGATGCGGCCGAAACCATCACCCATGTTCATATCTCCGAGAACGATCGCGGCACCCCCGGTCACGGTCAGGTCCGCTGGGAAGAAACCTTCAAGGCCCTCCGTGCGATCGGCTACGATGGATGGATGACCATCGAGGCGTTCGGGCAGGCCCTGCCGGGGCTGGCGGCCGCCACCAAGATCTGGCGGCCCTTGTTCGAGAGCGAAGAACAGCTCGCTGCCGACGGTCTCGCCTTCATGCGGGAGCACGCCGGGTAGGCAAATTCAGGCACCTGGCCCCATAAAGCCCAATGATTACGGGGCTTTTTCACGAAGTTAGGAATCTGAACGCCAGCCCTTCTCCAAAGCTGTTTTTCTCTGCTAAGAGTAGGTCATTGAGTGGGCACCTCTGGATGGTGTCCCGAGTAGGAAAAAGATCAGGAGTAAGAACAGTGGCTACGGCAGGAACAGTTAAGTGGTTTAATGCGGAAAAGGGCTTCGGATTCATCGCCCGTGACGACGGCGAGAAGGATGTCTTCTGCCACCACAGCGCCATCATGGGAGAAGGTTTCAAATCCCTGAATGAAGGCGAAAAAGTGGAATTTGATGTAGTGCAGGGCCAGAAGGGCCCGGCCGCGGAAAACGTTCGAGTCGTCTGACTCGATCCCGGGGCTAGACCCCGAATGATGTTCAACTCGTGCGGGAACCGAAATTTAGTCCGGTTCCCGTACGGGAAGACATCGAATCGCTGGCGCCGGAATGGCTGCAGGCGACTTCCGGGGCAAAGCCGCCCCATGATTCGAGTTTTTCATGGCGATGAAACTCGATGAACTCCTCGACAACGACGAGGTCGAGGATCTTGTCTTCGAAGAAGAGGACCTCTCCGGCACCGATCTGCGCGGCAAGTATTTTCGTGGTTGTCGATTCGAACACCTTCGCCTCTCGGAGGTGGCCCTCACTGACTGCACGCTTGAAGACTGCGTCTTCGAGTCCTGCGACCTGACAATGGCCACCGTCGCGGGGGCGGCATTTCACGATGTTCTTTTCCGGCGAACGAAGCTGATGGGAGTCGACTGGACCGACGTGCGCGGCGTGATCTTCGAGGCGACCTTCGAGGATTGCAACCTCTCCCACGCAACCTTCGCGAAGCGAAAGCTCCGCGGTCTGCAAATCCGCAATTCCCGCGTCCACGAAGCCACATTTCTGGAAGTCGATCTGCGACAGGCGGTATTTGCCGGAAGCGACCTGCAAGGCGCCCGGTTCATTGCCACCGACCTGCAAGAAGCCGATCTCTCCGAAGCGCAGAACTACGAGATCAACCCGACTGAAAATCGTCTGAACAAGACGCGCTTCTCTCAGGAAGCCGCGCTCGCTCTGGTCGCCGATCTGGGCGTGATCGTGCCACGCTGAGCAAGCGCGACTAATCCGGCGACCCAGGAGGGAAGCCGCCAGATCGGCCACCGGGACAGAACCACCCGCCCGTTTGCTTGCACATTTCCCGGCAGCCTAGCGAGGTCGGTTGCCGCGATGCTTCTTGCGCTTCATCTTGGAGACTTCCTCCAGGGACAACTCACCGTCATCGTCGCGATCCGCTCTCGCAAAGGCACGCTCTGCCCGACCGGCCTGCGAAAGTGCTGTAAAAACCTCGAGCTCGGCTGCCGTCAGACCGCCGCTTTCATCCTCGTCAGCTGCAAGAAAAAAGCTTTCGCGCTCTGCCTGCATCTCTTCGCGCGACGGGCGCTCTGCCAGAGCGAACGAGGGGACGAACATGATTGCGGCCAGAGCCAGCAGACCCGTTTTCTTCGTCAGATTCTTCATCGAAACTCCTTTCGATCCGAACTCGGATCGCTGTCTTTCCATCCGGATTGTGTCCGGAACCACGGGATCTTGAACCGTCGAGCCGGGAAAACCCGTCGCCTGTCGTGGAAAAAAATCGCCCACGAGGCACGCTCCTCAGCCCTTGCTGCAGCATCCGTCAGCGCCTCTCCCGACACCTCGAATGCAGATCCGAAACAACCCGGAAAGAAGCCTCCCCGGGGCCGAAGGAGGCACAAGCATCTCCGAGTCGACTCGAATCCGAGCAGCTTCCGTGGTATGCCAAATCACCCAAACGCCTGCAGCCAAAAGCGCCCGCGATTCTGGCACGAGCCCCTACCGAGGATTTCACGATGCGAAAAACACTAATCAACCTGCACATGTATCTGTCGGCATTTTTTGCTCCAGCCATCGTTCTGGTCGCCCTTTCCGGAGGCCTCTACCTCGTGGGAATCAAGGGCGAGGTGGATCAAAAGTCCATCTATCAGGGTGCCGCCAGTCTCGATGTCGGATCAGCCGATCTCAAATCCCAAGTGGAGTCCCTCCTCACAAAAGCAGGGGTGAGCGACTATGCCTTCGAGTACGTCAAGGTAAAGGGAACGACCCTCTATACGAGACCCACGAGTCGCGATCATTTCGTGATCAAATTGGATGACAACCAGGTCGAAGTCTTGAGCGCTCGCCCGGATTTGCAGAAGTCCATGATCGAACTGCATATGGGACATGGCCCCGGTAACTTCAAGACGTTTCAGAAGATATTTTCCCTCGGATTGCTGTTGGTGATTCTGAGCGGCCTGGGATTGGGGATCTCGGCCCCCGGATTGCGTCGCAGCACTCTGTTCACGACGATTGTCGGGACGCTGGTCTTTCTGGCACTCGCGCTCTGAATTCGCAGCTACCCACTGCTCGCAAGCTCTGTGATCCAGACGGGATCGATTCTCGCATCTGCCAGAGAGGAAAACCCTTCGATGGTGGATGAAAAGCGCGCCTTCGCTCAAGCTCTCGCACAAGGGCCGAAGAGATGATTCGATACAGCATGGACAATCACAAAATCCTGCTTCTCGTGCGATGCATCGTGCTCTTTGCCGCCACATCCGTCATTGCCGCCTGCGGCAACTCGGAGAACCACAATCCCGGAACCAACTACCCCCTCGATGACGTCCTGCGGATGCATGAAGCTCAGGTCCTGGGTTCGCACAATAGCTACCATGTCCAACCAAAGCCCGACCTCTTTCAGGGTATCCTTGCGTTGGCTCCGCCATTGGCCGAAGCCTGGGAATACACGCACCTCCCCCTTTCCGAGCAATTTACTGACCAGAAAATTCGCCAGATCGAAATCGACATCTTCGCGGATCCTGAAGGGGGCCTCTACGCGAACCGGGCCGCCATGGAATTCCTGACTGGCGACGGCGCGTCAAACCTTCCGGAACTCGATG
>CBFHUR010000060.1:0-15911 GCA_965658895.1 Binatia bacterium | reverse complement strand
CCTCGGAAATTCGGCCAGCGCGCGGCCAGTCCGAATGGCTGGCATTCCAGTAGAAGCTGGCCACGATCATCCCGGCCAGCAAAAACACGAGGCCGATAGCGCCGAGCACGCCACCGAGAAAATTACGAAAAAGGCGCTTCATCGTTCGCCGTCGTCACGTCACGCCCGGATTGCTCGAGGTCCAGCAGATAATAACGCGCATCAAATCCGATCGGAATCGGCAGATAGCGAGGCCAGTTCAGAAATTGGACAAAAATCACCGCCGCGGAACGCTCTGCATTCCAGGAAAAATCTGATGCCAGCGCGTTGCCACAATCGCAAAAGTCCGCATGCCCGGGCTCATTCCAGAAGGTCAACCGCTCGGCGGAATGGCCGACGGCATTCGCATTCGCGACATAGAGGTCAGTCTTTAACCACTTCATGAAAGATGCCGTGGCCATATCACACGACTCGACCGGGCTCGGGTACCCCTGCGAGGAAACAAAAAGGATATCAGAGTCGCCGATATATTTGGCGTGCTCCTGCCAGGAGCCTGGCTCCCCGCCAATGCCGGACCTGCGAGTCAGACGCGTGATTTGATCCTGATCTGCATCGAGACCGCACAGGTCCATGAAATGAGGCTGCTGGTTTGGCTCCACCGCACACGCCAGCAAAATTTCGCCATCGCGGAAATCCTGCGTTTCGAAAAATGCTTCCCGACCGTCCGTTTGCGCATCGAGCCCCCGGACGTTCTGCAAATGCGGCGTCGGCTCCTGCAGAAAGTCGGCCACCATCACCTGCATCGAACCCAGACAACCGGCATCGCTCACGACGCGCGACCACGTGATTCGCTTTCCATCGTGGGAGAAGTGCGGATGCAAGGTCCCCCAACCATTACTTCCGTCGATCTCGAACAAGAGAGAAAATTCCTCAGTCAGCGTATCGTAGACCCAAAGCGAACTCGCCAGACCAAAGCCCGGATAGCTCGCATCAGCGATCAGCGGCGAGAGCTCCAGTTCCTCCTCGAGCGGCTCGGCATTTTCGATCTGCAGCAATAGCCACCGGCCATCCGGATGCCATGCAGGGTTCCCCACGTTACGGCCCTCCAGCCATGGAATCGCGCAGGTGAGACATTCAGCGAGGCCACCCTGCTCGCTCACGAAATAGACATCGAACTTTGCATCGCGTGTGTCCTTGGCGTCAAAGGCAATCGGTGAACCGCGGCCTTCCCATGCGACACGACCCAATTCCTGGACGGTCGAGGGGAGTGATACTGCCAATTCCTGCAACGAAGCCACACGCCACGAGGTCGCATCGACAAACGGCTCCTCGGAGGCAACCCGCGAGAGGCGGTCGGATTCCCTCTGCTCTCGCAGCAGCAGTGCCATCATCAAAACCAACACGACTGCCGAACCAGCAAGAAGCTTTCCTCGGAAGGATCTCCGCCCAAACATGTCGGGATCTTACTCCTACGGGCCGAGAAAATCACTCCAATCCGAGGCGCGGGAGAAGGAGCGCTCTTGCCGGTCCCTCAGCAGGAAGCTTGGGGGCCAATCGTCGCGACCTGAACACCAACGGCGAGCGTCGAACCAAAATCGCCCGCAGACCCGAGGTTATCCCGCTTCCGGCCCCTGAACTGCAAGAAGTATTTGATCCTGCGGACGCTCCCTTGATATCCGGTGCAGGTCCAAAGTGTACCGGGGGGATTAGAAAATGACAGAGCGCAGATACCCAGCGCCACAGAAACCAGATCGTCGACGCTTCCTTCAGGGAACGTTGGGGGGCATGGGTGCTTTCCTCATGGGGTCCTCGATGTTCGGCTGCGGAGGTTCTTCGGGCGCGAGCACCTACGGCAGGATTGCCGAACTCGGCCCACTGCAAGACCCTGACGAGAACGGCATCCGAATGCCCGAGGGGTTTCGCTCACGAATCGTCGCAAGAACCGGCGAACCTCCGGCCACCTCGTCGAGCTATCTTTGGCCAGCCTCGCCCGATGGTGGCGCCACATTCGCGACCCCGGACGGAGGATGGATTTACGTCGCCAACAGCGAGAGCATCCCCGGAGGCGTCGGCGCCCTGCGGTTCTCCTCCAACGGCAACGTCGTGGACGCCTATCCCATCCTCGAAGAAGAAACTCTGCTGAATTGTGCCGGCGGGTTGACCCCCTGGGGCACCTGGCTTTCGTGCGAGGAGTGGGACGGCGGCAAGGTCTGGGAATGCGACCCGACAGGCCGACGCCCTGCGGTCCTGAGGAATCGGCTCGGGATCTTCAAACACGAAGCGGCCGCAGTCGATCCTGACACCGGCTTCATCTACATGACCGAGGATCAGCCGGACGGCCGTCTCTACCGCTATCGGCCCGAATCCAGAAGCCGAACGGGCCGGCCAAATTTGAAAACCGGTGTGATCGATGTCGCGCAAATTGTCGAGGGGGAGTCCGGAGCGATCGTCTGGCATGAGCTGCCGGATCCCGAATTCGTGGGCGAAGTCCCGACGCGGCATCAGATCCCCGAAAGCACAGCTTTCATCGGTGGCGAGGGAATCTGGTACCAGGATGGCCTGGTGGTCTTTGGCACCAAGACCGACAACCGGATCTGGCAGATCGACATTTCTGCTCAGACTATCGAGATCCTTTATGATCCTCTCTCATCCTCCTCACCGGTTCTCACGGGCGTGGACAACGTGACGATTTCGAGTTTCGGCGAAGTCCTTGTCGCCGAAGATGGCGGCGATATGGAGTTATGCCTCGTCCGCCCCGATGGTGCCGCCCAGCCCATTTGCCAGATCACCGAACATCCCCTGTCCGAGATCACAGGGCCCGCCTTTGACCCCTCGGGCACCCGACTCTACCTCAGCTCCCAGCTGGGGCAGACCGACGATATTTTCAAAAGCCTCGGGATCACCTACGAGATCAGCGGGCCGTTCCATACTTGATCCCGTAATACGGGCCACCTAACCTATAGCGAACGTCCGAAACGAAAGGAATCGTCAGTATGCCCTTGCCCGTAAAACAGCCCGCCTTTCCCTCTCTCAGCAGAAGGGAACTATTGCGATCCATGGGCATCATGGCCGGTGGCCTTGTGGCCGCTCCATGGCTGGCATCGTGCGGAGAAAGCTCTTCCTCCAGCACGCTCGAGGTAGACCTTGATCAGAGCTGGTGGCTGCAAAACAACTTCGGGCCGGTCTTGAACGAAACCGAGAGCTTTAATCTGGAAGTGATCGGTGCCCTGCCCCCGGAGCTCAATGGGGTTTACGTGAGAAATGGCTCCAATCCGCAAGCCGGAGATTCTCCGCATTGGTTCTTCGGTGACGGCATGTTGCACGGAGTACGCCTCGAGGGAGGGCGCGCTGTTTGGTACCGCAACCGCTACATCCGCACCGAAATGTTCGAGCGCGGCGTTGACTATACAAACTCCGGACCTCCGTTCGCCGGGAACAACCAAAGCAACGTGAGCGTTGTCCATCACGGTGGCCGACTCTTGAGCTCGGGCGAAGTGGGAGCCGCCTATGCCATCGACCCCGACAACCTCGGCACCATAGGCGTTCATGACTTCGACGGGAAGCTGAACACCTCGTTTACCGCTCATCCAAAGATCGACCCGGAGACCGCGAACATGCATTTCTTCGGATACTTTTTCGCGAATCCTTTCCTCACCTATCATGTCGCCAATCCAGCGGGCGAAATCATACACAGCAGCCCGGTTGCTCTTCCGCATAGCTCCATGATGCATTCGTTTGCGATCACCGAGCAGGATGTCGTCTTTTGGGATCTGCCCGTCCACTTTGCGCCAGGCGCAAGCACGACACCCGGCTTCCCCTACGCCTGGCAAGAAGGGGCGCCGGCCAGAATCGGCGCGATGCCGCTGGGCGGACGAGGGGACGAGATTCGGTGGGTCGAAATAGATCCGTGCTACGTTTTTCACGAAGTCAATGCGCATCGCGCAGGTAGCGAGATCGTACTCGACGTTTGTCGCATGGATCGAGTGATGGACGGGCAACCACTGCATGCCGCCCGGCAAGACCTTCGCCGCTGGCATATCGAAACCGGCGGCACCAACCTCGGATTTCGCGAAGAGGTGATCCGGCCTCGAGCGCTGGAGTTCCCCATGCACGACAAGCGATTCACCGGACGCTCCCATCGGCATGCGTGGCTGACGGGATTCCGGGAGAACCCGGACACCCTGGATCCCGCCGGAATCGTCCATCTGGATGTCACACGCGGTTCCATTTTGGGGGAATGGGATCCCGGTCAGGGTCGACATGCAGGCGAAGCATACTTTGTCCCCGGCGGGCGTGGTGAGGGCGAAGGTTGGCTCATGACCTATGTTCATGACCACTCCCGCGGCAGCAGCCGTCTGGTCGTCCTCGACGCCACCCGGGTGAGTCGAGGTCCCGTGGCCGAAGTCACACTGCCACAGCGCGTGCCGCATGGTTTTCATGGAACCTGGGTTCCCGACCCAGCCTGAGCAGTCATCGGACATCGGACCGGTAATGAGCGTGGCCTATGGACAAAGCCGCGCGGAGTGAAACGAAATGAACGGCAGACAAGCCCTTTCAAACCTTACTCCAAAAGCGGGCCGCGCCGTCGAGGATCTGGAGACCGCGATCTGGAGCGCCGCAACGCAAGTTGGTCAGCTTCCTCTGGCCACCGAGGCGGTTCGAAAAATCGCGGCAGGGCACGGGATACCCCCTGTCCCAGGTGCCACCCTCGAAGCATTTTCCGGCTCGGAGAGTGAACGAATCGGGCTTCATTTTGCCGAACAGATGAGCTTCGACGTCACCCGGATCGACGATCAGCAGCGCCAGGAATTCCTGACGACCTTCGGTGGCGATGCGGTCACCCTCGTCCAGATTTTCTATGTCGCTGACATGATGCCCCGCGTGCGGTTCGCACTGGATAAAATCTTCGGCGAAAGCCCCGCGCCAACGCCCCTGCGCCCGGCAGAGGAAGCTCCGGGCCTCGACGAGGCGTTCAACGAGTGGATTGCCTCGGTACCCCTGCTCGAATCGCTTGACCCGATCCTGACAGAGGTGGTTCGCCTGCGTGGCGCAGGATTCCATCAATGTCGACTCTGCCAATCGATCCGATATCTACCAGCATTGGAGGCCGGGGCACCGGACCCCATGCTCGAAAATGCGATCCATGGGGCACCGACAGAGACCGATCCACGCACCAGCGCCGCCCTGCGCTTTGTCGATGAGATCCTGGCGCATCCTGGAAGACTCACCGAAGCCGCCATTGGTGGAATCAAGAAGAACTTCGATCCACCGGCACTCACGGAATTGGTTCTGGATATTGCGCGCAATGCAACGAACAAAGTTGCCGTAGCTTTTGCCGCGGATGCGCCGCGCGTCGAAAGCGGGTTCGAGGTCTGCGAGGTCCAGCCCGACGGATCTACGCGCTATGGACTCGCCGATCCCCGCCAACCCTCCTGAGGGCCAGCAGAAAACTCGGCCTCGAGCACCCAGACCTCATCCCGGACTCACCTTGCGCGCAGGCTGGAGCACCGCATCAGCGAGTCGGCGACCAAGATCGCCTTCAACGACAATTCCGGCAAAGTCGACAGGCGCGGGATTCGCCTGCAGACGCAGAACGTCTTCGCCGCGCCGCTCATCCGCCACCGCACGAAACCGAGGACCGATCCCGGCAAGGCGCAACCCGTCGGCAAGCAGCTCCTCGGCCACAAAAGCACACCCCGGATCGTCGATTGGAAGGTCGACAAAGATTGTCTGCGCACCCGCCGAGCTCTCCATGGCCTCGCGGGCCGCCCGAATTCCGTCGAGACAGCCACGAGTCACGCGATCGACTTCGATCCATGCGACACCCCGGACCGAATCCAGGCGACTTCGAACGCGCTCACCGCCCTCGGTGATCTTTGTGGGTGTGGCATCAAAGGTCACCGACCGTCCGCGCGCCTCGTAGATTGCCCCCAGCGTGTCCAGAAGAGACTCGGGAACATGGGCGATCAACGCGGGCTCTTCCACAAGGGGATGCCAATAGAGAAAGCAGGAATGCCTGGCGGGATGGATGGTATCTTCCTTCTCGCCCGAGACCCCACCTCGCAAACTGGCGCCAGCCGGCGTCGTGCCCAGACAGAGCGCCGATGGATGAGCCCCGAATCGCAAATTCATCCGTTGGCTTACCGGATGCCGCGCGGTTGGTTGGCTCCAGATCCCTAGCAAGCCGAGCTCTCGACCTGCCTCCTCGACGGCAGCGCGCATTGGTTGCATGAGGCCATGGCCCCGGTGATGATGATCGATCACCGCCTGGCCGGCTTCGCCGACCGGGCCCAGTTCCGGACGCTCGAGGGCATAGTAGCCGACGACTTCTCCCGTCTCCGATTCGCACAGAATCGAATGAAGACGGCCTTCGGTGTTCAGACGGTCCACGCGCTCGGGAACGTAGAGATCCGGATTCGGATAGGAGCGGCCATACGCCTCGTAGATCCTCCGCGCGATAGCCATACCATCACCAGCCCGGTAGCTACGTACCTGATAGGCCGCGGTCCTATCCGAGGGATGCACGTCCGCATCAGCCGCCTCAGCCTCCTCCGCATCGATACGATGTCGGATCGCTTCCAGAACCTCGATCGAGGCATGGTCTCGCATGGCGCGAAAATGGAGCTCCGAGCCCTCCTGACCTTTCTGCACCCACCATAAACGATCAAAAACGGTCGCCGGGCGGATTCGCTCCTGAATATCCCGCCCCGGCGCCCCCCGGAGAGAACCGCCCAGGGGACTCCCATGCTCGAGAACGCGAAACTCCAGAGCATCCGCATCGATCGAAGCAAAAATCTCCATCGGGACGACCCGGTCACCCTCTCCGGCGAGGGTACGTTCGACGAGCTCCACACCACATAGAAACGCTTCCAGGAGTTCGTCACGACGGCTCGCCGGAAACTCCGCGAGGTCCAGTGCACGAGCGGCAAAGTCCCGAACAAGCCCCTGCAATTCCGGCAGTCCCGGCAGCTGAAGACCGAACTCGATTCGATCAGGCGTATTCATGTCAGGACACCACCATTCCGGCACAACTGGCAGCGTGCCGGCAGAAAACTCCACCCGATCGAACCTTGCTCATCGCTTCCTCCAGAAAGGCAACTTGCTCCGACGACAACCTTATCTGGTCGGAAAGCGCCACGCATCCGAGCACCGGAGGCACCCGGTGATCCGCGGCAGCACGGCGGATGCGCTTGGGCAGAGGTGAGTTGCTGCACCCGAGATGCAGGGTTTTGGTGCAGGGTCCTGATTCAGCGTATCCGGAGTTCAAGCAATGAAAGGCTCGCTGTGCTTCCCAGCTCTCCCGATTCGGATTCGAAATCGATGTGCAGCCGCCCACCGGCATCGGCGGCCAGCTCTTCAAAGACAACAATCACATCCTGATTCCCCACAAATCCTTCGCCATTCTCGCCTGCGCCGCCCGAAGAGAGCAGCGTCCGGGACTGCACTTCGCCAGCCCCCGAAACGCGGTAGACGACGGTTTCCCTCTCGGAACCTGCGCGACTGGCAAACAAGCGCAACTGGAAGGAGGCTTCCGGATCAAGCCCCTCAAGCGTCAGCGATCCCCGCCCGCCGATCACCGTTCCGGTAGCCGCAACATGCAGAAAATCAGCGGTAGCTTCGCCCACCGCGAGATCGCCGAGCAAATCCTCGGAAGGCGCCACAAGGCCACCGTCGCGCAAACCCATGGAGGATTGCGTCGCACTCGAAAAGCTCAGGCGCAGGCCCGTGGACTCCCCTGCGCTGGTGATCAATTCACCGAGATGTTCACCCGAACTCAACAGCGTATTTGCCGCCACAGGGTCCCAGTAGTTCCAATGGCGTCCAAATCGATCTGGCGAGGGCACGATCAGGCCATCCTCTTCGTTTGTCGGCCCAAGGTCGACAAGCACGGTGGTCCCCGGTGCCAGAGACTCGAACGTCGCCGTAAATGTCGGCACCGTCGCTTCGAGATGTCCACGAATTTCCTCTGCCCAAATTTCGTAGCCGGCATCGGAAAGATGCAAGCCATCCGAGATGAAGAGGTCGTCCGCGGGAGGCTCCCCGGTTGCGATGAAGGCCGGTGTGGTATCGATGAAATGAAGCCCACGCCACTGGCTTGCCAGAGCCGCGATCTCCTCATTGGCCTGGCTTGCCTCGTCCCACTGTGCCCAGCGGGCCGGCGTCGGCGTGATGGCGATATAATGGACCGAGACGTCATCTCCCAATTCGTCCGAGATTCTTTCCACGATGCAACGGTAGGCATCGACCACCACCGTCGAGCCGAGATTAACCGCAATATCGTTGGTGCCGACAAAGATCACGACAGCTGCCGGATCGTGGCGCAGGACCGTTTCGTCAATATATTCGACCAGATTCCAGCCGATCGCCCCGCCGAAACCTCTCTGGATCGGAGCCCACGAAGACATCTCCTGCTGCAATTGCTCCCAGAATCGAATACTCGAGCTTCCCGTGAATACCATTCGACCCGGCTCGAATGGTGCCGCATCGGTCTGCTCTCGCCAGCGCGACATCAGACCATCGTATTGGTTCAGGGACGAGACCGTCTCGCAGGGTGCGTCTTCCCATGTCGGCAATGCCGGGCCCGGATCGCTATCCGAGCATGCAGCCATCAGCACAATGCTGCACAGCAGCGCGGTCAGTCTTTGCGAAGTTCGTGAGATTTCCATGTTCAGCCTCGATTTCTGCCCCTGTTTACCTGGGCAAGACGAATCCGGAGTTACACTGCCATGACGTCTTCCGTCTGCGCCACTTCCAGAGCCAGCCCCGACAGATCGGCTGCAGGCGTTTCCTTTCTCACCCAGCAAGGCACCGCGGGTCAAGCCTATCCGGTGCGGCTTCTGCCGGACAAGACACCCTGATTACGGTCACGCCAGTCCTTTGCGCGCGACGGGTTTCGGCATCACGGCGGTTCGAGGGCATAGAACGCTCGAAAAGGAGACCCGATGATCAAAACCATGACCGTGCTTATATCGTTTTTACTGTTGGCGGCGCCGGTGGCCGACGCGGCTCGGCACCATAGGGTTCGGCCAGCCTGGCGTCCGAAATCGACCTCGATCCGCGTCCGCGTGGCCCCGCCTGCCCGTGTAAAGGTTGTCGTGAAGAAACCTGCTCGACCCGGAGCCGGATATGTCTGGCGCGGGGGAGAATGGGTTTGGCATGCCCGGGGTTGGCGTTGGGTCCCCGCGGCGTGGGTCCTGCCTCCATCGGCTCGCATGGCCTGGGTGCCGGGGACTTGGCGTTCGGGAGTTTGGATCGGTGGATACTGGCGCTGATCCGCGCCAACCTCTGCCATCCGCGCGACTGGACACTCTTTGGATCAGGGCGTAAGTCTCGGGCGTGACCTTCATCAGACACGGTTTCCCAAGCACTGCAGGAATGTGCCTGCTCGCACTCTGCCTTGCCTGTGAACCGTCGCCCAGAAAAGAGAATCTCAGTTCGGCCGCCTGCCTGATTACGGTGACCATCGATACCCTCCGAGCCGATCACCTGCCGATGTATGGCTACCCCAGACCGACCGCTCCCTTCCTGAACAAACTCGCGTCACGCGGGATCGTCTTCGAAAAGGCGTTCAGCGCGTCCTCTCATACGGCGCCTTCTCATGCCTCATTGTTCACCTCGTTGTTTCCCTCCGAGCATGGCGTTCGCAAGAACGGAGATCGCCTCGACGAGTCGATTCCCACAATTGCGACCGAAATGCAGGCCGCCGGCTATCGCACGGGCGCCTTCTCGAGCGTCGGCTGGCTGCGTCAAATCGGTCAGGGTTTCGAGAATTTCACGGCGAACCATTCGGGATACACCCGCGGCGACCACCTCATCAACCGCGCGCTGACCTGGCTTGAGAAGACCCCGAAAGACGACCCCAAATTTCTGTGGCTGCATTTCTTCGATGTCCACGAGTTCCAGGAAATGCAGGGAGCGGACACGCCGCTGGTCTCCGACCCCGACTATGCCGCCGCAAAAACGGCGCTGGAGAACGATAGCTCTTCGCCGCCCGACTGGGAACGAATCCTCCAGGAGGAGCACGGCGTCCCCCCTCGTTGGGCAAAACGCATTCTGCCCCAACTGATCAACTCGGTCGACGATTATGATGCCCGGATTCGCTATGTTGATGGCCAACTGGAGCGACTCGACCAGGCCCTCCCCCAATTCTGCGCACCAGAAAAGACACGGTGGTTCGTCACCTCGGACCACGGCGAAGGGCTGTTGACCGGTGGCCGCATGGGACATGGCCGCTATCTCCACCACGAACAACTTCATGTGCCGCTGATTTACTATGCAGCGGATCTGGAAGAGCCCGGGACCCGCGTGCCGCAGCTTGTTCGATTGGTGGACCTCCCCGCAACCATCGCAGACGCCGCGGGTGCCGCATGGCCACAGGGCAAAGGCTATTCTCTCCTCGGGCTGACGCGCGGGGACACCTCCCAGTACCCCGTCCGACTGAATTTGGCGCAGAGGCGTCCCGCCTCCACCAAGCGTCTCAAGCTCGGTTGGACCGAAGGCGAAGTTCTCACCCTCCACGATGCAGAAAAGCGCTATATCCTTCGGACCGATGCTCCAGACCTATTTTTTGACCGCTCCTCCGATCCCTTCGAAACCCGCCCGCTTTCGCCAACCGACTACCCCGAGGCCGCCCTTTGGCAACAGAAGGCTGTCGAAGAATGGGAGCGGGTACAAAACGCCCAAAGTGCCAGCACGAACCCTGCATCGACAAATCCTCGCTACCGCGAGCAATTACGCGCGCTCGGATACATCGAGTAAAGTCGATTCGCACCGGCAGAGATGCGGCGCAGATGACTATATCGGCGGGAATGGCTAGACCCACATCATGACTTCCGGCTCGAGGCGACTTTACCGAGTGGCATTTTTGCTCGCCGGCATTTTGAGCCTGACCCTGAGTCCTCTGGACGGCAGTGCCAGAGAGCCCGATGTCCTGCGGCTGGCGACCACAACGAGCACCGCGGATTCCGGCTTGCTGGAAGCCATCCTGCCCGACTTCGAAGCCAGGGAGCAGACCCGAGTTGATGTGATTGCGGTCGGCACGGGCCAGGCACTGGCGTTGGGTCGCGCCGGGGACGCCGATGTCCTCCTCGTCCATGCTCGAGAAAAAGAGGAGCTCTTCCTGGCCGCGGGCCATGCCTCGCAGAGGCAGGATGTCATGTTCAACGACTTTATCCTCGTTGGTCCCGCAACCGATCCCGCAGATACAAAGGCTGCCGCGGATATTCTGGATGCGCTGCAACGCGTGGCTTCCCGGGAGGCGACTTTCGCTTCACGAGGCGACGACTCCGGGACGCATCTGCGCGAAGCACAACTCTGGAATCTTGCCGGCGTCCAGCCCGAACCGCAGGGGGGCTGGTACCATTCCCTCGGCCAGGGCATGGGAGCGACACTGACGTATGCAAACGAGAGAGGTGCCTACACCTTATCCGACCGAGGAACATTCCTCTCGCAGGCCAAAAATCTTTCTGCATTGAAGATTCATATCGGTGGCGATTCGATAGCAGACAACCAAGATCACCGACTGCGGAACGCCTACGGTGTCCTGGTCGTCTCGGAGTCCAAGCCAGGCGTCAATGTGGCTGCAGCTCAATCCTTTGCCCGGTGGATCACCTCGCCACCGACACAGAAGAAGATTGCGGATTTCCGCAGCTCGAAAGCAGGCAAGCCCTTGTTCTATCCTGCGAAAATGAACGCCGGAACGATGGCCGCTGACTCCCTCAAGCTCGACGAATCGGGTTCCTGAGACAGACCGATGACGGGCTCATGGGAGACAATCCGAACAGCGCTTGCCGAGGCCCTGCGCCTCGTCGTGACGATGGATCCGCGCCTTCTGGACATCCTCGAGATGACGCTTCATGTCTCCCTCGGAGCTCTCGTGATTGCGACCTGCATCGGCCTTCCTCTGGGCGCATTTTGCGGCCTTGAAGCCGGCCCACGTGTCCGCCGTCTGGTCCGGGGGCTTCTCTATACCGGCATGGGCCTGCCACCAGTGGTTGTCGGATTGGCTGTATATCTTCTCTTGTCCCGCACGGGACCGCTCGCAGACCTTGGCTGGCTCTTTACGCCCGCGGGCATGATCACGGCACAGACCCTCCTCGCATTCCCTCTGGTAACCGGGCTTACCATGGCCGCGGTCGAGGGCGTGGACCCCGCGCTGAAGCCTCAGCTGATATCACTCGGAGCCACATCGACGCAGGTAGCCCGTTGGACACTTTTCGAGGCTCGCGGCGGCGTCCTCGCCGCGATCGCGGCTGCGTTCGGTGCGGCAATCTCCGAGGTCGGTGCGGTCATGCTGGTTGGCGGCAATATCCTGGGCCAGACCCGCGTACTGACGACCGCAATTGTGCTGGAAACCCGCCGCGGCGAGTTTGCCTTGGCGATGGCGTTGGGACTCATTCTGGTTTCCTTGACGCTCGCGATCAATTTCATGCTCGTCTATTTCGGCGAAGGACGGAGGCTGCGTGGCCGCGACTGAACCCATTCTGCGCCTGGAAGGAGTTCGCCAATCTTATGGCGGCCGGTGCGTGGTCAACGTACCCGATCTGCAGATAGATCAGGGCGATTTTCTGGCGATCATGGGACCCAGTGGCGCCGGGAAGACAACGCTGCTGCGAATTCTGAATCTGCTCGAGGCACCTCACCAAGGAGCGCTTTTCCTGAGCGGCGACCACCTTGATCGAGGCCCATCGCTGCGGCAGCGCCGACGGGTGACCACCGTTTTTCAAAAACCCAAACTCCTTTCGCGATCTGTGGAGAAAAACGTGTCTCTCGGTCTGGAGATGCGCGGGATCTCGGACCCCGGACGCGTGGCCGGTCTGCTGGAGCGAGTCGGCCTAAAAGATTTCGCGCAGGCGCCGGCACTGCAGCTCTCCGGCGGTGAGCAGCAACGGGTCGCTCTTGCACGCGCTCTGGCCATTCAGCCCGAGATCCTGCTTCTCGACGAGGCAACGGCCAATCTGGACCCCCTGAATACCGCGATTATCGAGAGGCTTTTGCTCGAGGAACACGAAACGCAGGGCACCACCGTTGTCTTTGTGACCCACAACCAGTTTCAAGCGCACCGCATCGCAGGAAATTGCCTCTTGCTGCTCGAAGGGAGCGTCGTCGCCCAAAGCTCGGCCGAGCAATTCTTTTCACCTGCTGCAAAACCCGAGGTACGTGCCTTTCTTGCGGGAGAACTGGTGATTCCCTCCGCTGGGGCATAGTGTACAGGGGCCCAAAACCTGATTTTACGACGGAGGGGGTCGAGTTCGCACAAGATGACCCGCCGGCCGCATGACCAGAAACCGGGTAGTCGAATCCCGTCTAACCGTTATCCCCCACCCTTCCACAATAAAACACCCGGAAAGCCTGGCGATATAGCCGCCCTGGCCGATCTCCCTTCGAAAGAGTCTTCCGGAACAACGAGTTTTATACTAGAATTTCGCCTAAAGGACCCAGATTCATTAGCCTTCACAAGCCATTGCTCTGGGAACGACGTCGGACCTCAGCTTCCAGACCAAAATTTCAGGGAGACCATACTCCTGCTTTGGTCGACACATACGCCTTCAGCCCGGAGCAAACTTGAAGACTCTGCCTGCAAACCAACGGCCCTCGATGCCAATCCGGACCACCAAAAACTGCGTGGATCCGCGGGTCCTCAGAGGCCTTGCCTCCCACCTGAAGACGGGGCTTCATTTCGCCTCTCTACCCAACCTGAAAGTCTCAACCAGCCCCCTGGAGTCTCGCACATGACCTCTGCTCGCAAGCTGCCTACCAAACCGGTTCTGTGTACCCTCCTGGCTCTGATCGCCCTCTTCGGGCTGGGCCTCCTCGACCCGGATCGAGCGGTAGCGAGCTGCAGCCAAACGACCTGCAGCGGCAAGGACGCCTGCAAAGACGATACTAACATCGGGAGCAGCTGTCCGACCGGCGCGGGTTCCTATTGCGTGATCACCTGCAACGGGGAGTCCTCTTGTTCCGGTAACGCCAAGTTCAAACCCAGGAGCGAAAGTGGCCGGATCATCTGCATTGGCAAGGATGCCTGCAAAGACTCCAGAATCCAACTTCAGGGAGGTGCGATTACTTCCCAGTGGAAACGCACCTGCACCGGGGAAAAAGCTTGCGAGAACATGAACACCGGCGGCGTCGGCATTTGCTCGGGATCGAATTGCCCGACCTCTTGTTCTGAGGTCAGCCAGTGCGGCGACGGAACTGTTTCCAGTGGTGAGGCCTGCGACGATGGCGACACGGACGACAATGACGGCTGTTCGTCGACGTGTACCGTAGAGGATGGTTGGGACTGCTCGTCGGGCACCTGTGTCGACATCAACGAGTGCACCGCCAACACCGACGACTGCGACGCCAACGCCACCTGCACCAACACCAACGGCGGCTTCACCTGCTCGTGTAATTCCGGCTTCACCGGCAGCGGCACCTCCTGCTCCGACATCAACGAGTGCACCGCCAATACCGACGACTGCGACGCCAACGCCACCTGTACCAACACTACCGGCGGCTTCACCTGCTCGTGCAATTCCGGCTTCACCGGCAGCGGCACCTCCTGCTCCGATGTAGACGAATGCACCGCCAACACGGATGACTGCGACGCCAACGCCACCTGCACCAACACCACCGGCAGCTTCACCTGCGACTGCGATGCCGGCTTCACGGGCGATGGCACAACGCTACTGACGGGACTAACGAATGTATTGCAGTCCTCCGCGAGCCAGTGGCACAGCGTTTCCTTCACGGAAACCATTGCCAGCCCGGTCGTGAAGATGTTTGCCGAAGATCTCGGAGGCGACCCGTTCACGCTCCGGGTTCGGAACATCACCTCGAGCGGTTTCGAATTCCAGATCGACGAGTACGACTACCTCGATGGGTTGCGTTTGCAATCCGAAGGCATCGCCTGGATCGCGGTCGCGAGCGGTTCGCAAACCCTCCCCAACGGCCTCCGGGTCGATGCCGGATTCGTGAACGCCACCGACGCGGCGAGTTCCGCGGTCAGTTTCGGCTCTTCTTTCAGTGCTACCCCGGTCGTGTTCTCCCAGGTCTCTTCCGGCAATAGCTCAGCTCCTATTCTTACCCGCAATGCGTCGGTCGCCTCGACCGGTTTCTCGGTCAGCATGCAGGTCGAAGAAGCGGACCAGCCTCCCAGCGTCGGAACCGAGAGCATCGGCTGGATCGCGATGGCATCGGGGGGCTCCGTCGCCAGTAACGTTCTCGTTTCGAACGGGATCGACGTCGATAATTCACCGACGACCGAGGTGTACGCCGGGGGCCCGTTTGCAGCAGCCCCGATCTTCATCGCGGACATGCAGACCCTCATCGGCGCCGATCCGTCGGTGCTGGTCGCCTCCTCCGTGTCGGCATCACAAGCGGTCATCTTCCTCGACGAAGAAGCCTCGAGCGACTCCGAAACCGCCCACATTTCGGAGGTGGTCGGGTACGCCGCGCTCGCAGCGGACTTCAAGAACGTAAACGACCAGACCTGCACGGACATCGACGAGTGCACCGCCAATACCGACGACTGCGACGCCAACGCCACCTGCTCCAATACCGGCGGCAGCTTCAGCTGCGCCTGCAATGCCGGCTACACCGGCGACGGCACCACCTGCACCGACGTCGATGAGTGCGCCACCAATAACGGCGGCTGCGACAGCCTCACCACTTGCACCAACAATGTCGGCGCCGACCCCACATGCGGCGCCTGCCCGTCCGGTTACTCCGGCGACGGCGACACCGGCTGCACCGATATAAACGAGTGCGCCACCAACAATGGTGGCTGCGACAGCCTCACCACCTGCACCAACAATGTCGGCGCCGATCCCACCTGCGGGGCCTGCCCGTCCGGCTACTCCGGCGATGGGGACACAGGCTGCACGGACATCAACGAGTGCGCCACGAACAACGGCGGCTGCGACAGCCTGACCACTTGCACCAACAATGTC